>NZ_JBVJYZ010000002.1:485340-726624 GCF_055600045.1 Streptomyces sp. NPDC038280 | reverse complement strand
AGCAGGGTCGTCGGTGACGAGGGCACGAACGGCGGGTTGTGGTGCTCACCCGTCGCGAAGACGTCGAGACCGACCTCCTCCGCCTTGAGGGCGATCGCCACCATCGACTTGATCCGCTCGTGCTCGGTCGGCGTCGTCCCCTTCGTGGGGTCGGTGGTCCTGTCTCCTACGGTGAAGATTCCGAACTGCACAACGCACTCCATCCCGCCCCAGGAATTGTCTTCTCACCGGCCGCGACCGCGCCCCGCGCTCCGGGAGGAGCCGATGGAGAGCAGAAACGGAAACTAATCCGGTACGGCTCACGGTAGCGGGAAAAGCCGGGCGGCGCATGGTGACGAAGTCGCTCCCCGCCCTTTGACGGGACGCCCCGCGTGCACCACCCTCACTCGCCGGACGGCCGCCCGGCCGGGCCCGGAGGGAGCACTCATGACACCGGCACGCGAAGCCGAAACGCCCACCATCACCTTCTGGTCGGACATCGGCTGCCCCTGGGCGACGCTCGCCCTGCACACCCTGCACGCCGCCGCCGACCGGCGCGGCCAGGAGATCCTCATCGACCACCGCGCCTTCCCGCTGGAGCTGTTCAACCGCCAGCCCACACCCAAGCTGATCGTGGACGCCGAGATAGTGATGCTCGGCGCCCACCGTCCCGAGCTGGGGTGGCGGCTGTGGTCCGGCCACGAGTGGGAGTACCCCTCGAGCATCCTCCCGGCCATCGAGGCGGTGCAGGCCGCCAAGGACCCGGAGGTGGGCGGGCTGCGCGGTTCGGACCAGCTGGACACCGCGCTGCGCCGCGCCTTCTACACCGAGCACCGCTGCATCAGCATCCACTCGGTGATCCTCGACGTCGCGGAGGGCTGCGCCGACGTGGACGTCAAGGCGCTGGAGTCGGCGCTGGCCCGGGGCGCCGGCCGCCGCGAGGTGTACGAGCAGTGGCACCAGGCCCAGAGGCCCGAGATCCAGGGGAGCCCGCACCTCTTCGCGGCGGGCGGCCACGCTGTACACAATCCGGGGGCCCACTACACGTACAACGGCTCGCCGGAGACGGGCGGCTTCCCGCGACTGGACCGCTACGACGACACCTGGGCGGAGGCGCTCCTCACCTCGCTGACCAGCTGATACACCGCCGGATCGCCACGCGGGGCGGGGCGCGGACCACGCTCCGGCCGCGCGCGGCGCGCTACGGGCGGGCCCCCGGGGGGACCCGCCCGTCGGCCATCGACGATTACCACGGAGTTACCACCCCACCCTAGAGAAAAAACCAGGAGGTTGGTTTCATGGGTTGACCCTCGATGTTTCTACACCCAGGAACCGCCATGACGAAGCAGGAACGGGCCGTGCGGACCCGCCGCGCCCTGATCACCGCCGCGGCGGAGGCATTCCAGGACGGCGGGTACGGCGAGGCCAAGGTCGCCGAGATCGCCGCCGGCGCCGGCGTCAGCGCCGGAGCGCTCCACTTCCACTTCGACAACAAGCACACCCTCGCGGGCGCCGTCGTGAAGGAGGCCGCGGCCGAGCTACGCCGCGCCGTCGTCCAGGTGTACAGCCGTCGGGTCACCCCTCTGCAGACCCTGACCGACCTCACCCACAGCTTCGCCGAGCTGTTCCGTACGGACGTGGTGGTACGGGCGGGCTTCCGCCTCAACAGCGACGGCGACGTCGCCGTCTCCCTCCAGCTGCGCGACGAGTGGCACAACCGCGTCGGTCTGCTGCTCGGCCGGGCCGCCGCGGCGGGGGAACTCGCCGTCGGCCTGCCCCACGCCTCGGCGGTCGCCTTCGTGGCCGCCTCGACCGCGGGCTTAGAAGTACTGGGCCGCTCTGACGAGAAGTGGCTCTCCCACGCCATGCTCACCGAGTTCTGGCGCGCCGGGCTGCGGATGCTGGCCACCCCCGAGGCCGTGGCGGCGCTCCGTCCCGAGGGGAGCGGCGGTCCCGCAATCGTGCGGGACGTGGAGACCGGGGCCGCGTGACGACAAAGATCCCCGGCCGGAAACCGGCACAGCGGTTTCTGGCTGGGGATCTGGACCTTCCTCCCCTCCGGGGAGGAAACGCGGACCGCTCGGTCGCCGGGGTCAGTCCCGGATGGCGAAGCCCTCGACGACGCAGCGGAAGGCCATGCTGTCGCGCTGGAGACCGATGATCTCCACCGCGGCCGGGGCACCGGAGCGGGCGGGAAGCGCGTGGGCCTCGATCCAGCAGGGCGCGTCGAACTCGACGTACCGGCTGGCGTACATGGCGAGCCCCGTCGGGTTGAAGTGCGGGGCGCCGGCGAAGGAGTACGCGGCCTGCTGCGCCGCCTCCATCAGGACCAGGCCGGGCACGTGGTCGACGGCGTGGTCGATCAGCGCCATGTGGCCGGTGCCCCAGCGCAACTGCCAGCGGTTCGGCCGCTCGCCGGCGGTGAGGACGACCTCGCTGTCCGCGATCCGGCCGACCAGGGGAGCGGCGACCGGCGCGGCCGACTCGCCGGGAAGGGCGGTCAGATACTCGCCGCGCATCCGGCCGTACACCCGCGGCGGCACCCAGGTGAAGGTGGAATCGCTGGTCGCGAAGGTCGCGCCGCGCTGGCGCATCACCGTCTGCACCCGCAGGCAGCGTCTGCCCTGCCAGGAGTAGACGGCCTCGACCCGCACCGGGTCGGTGAGGGTGGTGGAGTGGTGCGGGTCGGCCGTGTACGTCAGCTCGTTCATCAGGAACTTGTCCGAGGTCGGGACCTCGAAGGCGGCGTGGGCGAGTGAGAGGGCGACCTGCCGGATCGTCTGAGCGATGAGCATGTGGTGGTGGGCGCTGCCGGGCGCGGGGGCGAAGAAGCAGTGGTCGCCTGCCCAGTTCACCTCCACGGAGAAGGTCATCTCGTCGTGCCGGGTCCAGCCGGTTATCAGTACATCGCGGCTCAGATCACGGTGGGCGAACCGGGCCGCGAGGGCGTTCGGCGCTGACGGCTTCCCCTGCTGCGCCGCCGTGACGCCGGTGCCGGTGCTGATCTGGTCCAGGACGGTCGTGGAGTGCATATCTGTTCCCCCCATGGGAAATGCGCGACGACTCTTCGATGGAACGAGGATGACCCCCGCGGCACATAAGATACGGACCGCACGGTTTCTTTTTCAAGCCCTCGCCGCAAAATGCCCGCCCTCGCTTGGCTGGACCCGGGGTGGCAGCGGGGTGACCAGGCGGATAAGATACGGACCGTTTGGTTTTTTGAGGGCGGGGCAAAGAACGAGTGCACGGACAGACCGGGAGGTTGGGCAATTGGCACGGCAAGAGCGGGCCATCCGCACACGTAGGGCGGTCCTGGAGGCCGCGGCGGAGGTCTTCGCCGAGTTCGGTTACGAAGCGGCGACCATCACGATGATCCTCGACCGCGCGGGGGTGAAGAAGGGAGCCCTCTACTTCCACTTCGCCTCCAAGGAAGAGCTGGCCCTGGGCGTACTCGAGCACGCGGTGACCGCCCCACCGCCCGAGCAGCCGCTCAAGCTGCAGACCGCCGTGGACATGGGTCTGCTGCTCGCCTACCGGCTCCCCCGGGAGCCGCTGCTGCGCGCGTCGGCCCGCCTCGCCGCGGACCAGAACGCACGGCACTTCTTCGGCGAGCCCTGGAACGAATGGGTGCGCGTGATGACCACACAGCTCACCGAGGCCAAGGAGCGCGGAGAGGTACTGCCGTACGTCGACGCCACGGCCACGGCAGAGATGCTGGTCGGCTCCTTCAACGGCATCCAGATGCTGTCGCACGCGGTGTGTCAGATGGCGGACCTGGAGGTGCGGATCTCCCGGATGTACGACCTGACCCTGCCGGCCATCGCGGCCCCGGCGATCCTGGGCCAGATCGACACCTCCCCGTCGCGCGGCGCCGCGCTCTTCGCCCAGCAGGAGGCGGAGCTGACGCAGGAGGAGGACGACGAGGACGTCCCGCTCACGGCCTGAGGCAGGACCGGCCCCGGGCGCGACCGGCCCGGGACGCGGCAGAGCCCAGACACGACAAGCCTGAGACATGACGAAGAGGGGGGCCTCGGTCCATGGGCGTACGTGTGCGTGTGTACGCACGAGAGAGATACGGCCTTCGGGGGAGGGGCGCGGCATGAGAGCCGTACGGTTCGACCGCTTCGGCGGACCCGACGTACTGGAGTGCGTCGACGTGCCCGAACCCTTCCCCGGGCCGGGCCAGTTGAGCATCACGGTCGAGGCGGTCGGTGTGAACTACGCCGACACCCACCAGACCGACGGCTCGTATCTGGCCGCCGACCAGCTGCCGCACGTCCCCGGCAGCGAGGTCGTCGGCCGCACCGAGGACGGCACCCGGGTCCTCGCCCGGGTCCGCGGCGGCTACGCCGAGCGGGTCGTCGCGGACGCCTCCGCCGTCGTCCCGATACCGGAGGACCTGCCCGCCGCGCAGGCACTGGCCCTGCTCATGCAAGGCCTCACCGCCTGGCACCTGCTGGCGACCGCGGCGCGCCTGACGCCCGGCGAGACGGTCGTGGTGCACGCCGCCGCCGGAGGCGTCGGCAGCCTCGCCGTTCAGCTGGCCCGCCACATGGGCGCCGGCCGGATACTGGCCCAGGCCTCCACCCCTGCCAAGCGTGAACTCGCCCTCGGTCTCGGCGCGGACGCCCCCGTCGACTACCCCCTGGACACCCCCGCCGACGTGATACTCGACGGCACCGGGGGCGCCCTGTTCGACGCCGCTCTCGGCTCCCTCGGCTGCCTCGGCCGGCTCGTCACCTACGGCAGCGCCGCGCGCACCCCGGCCACGCCCGTCGACCCCCAGCGCCTCTCCCGGCTCGGCGCCTCCGTCGTCGGCTTCTGGCTGCGGCCCGTACTGAACCGGCCGGACGCCATGACGGGCCCTCTGCGCGAGCTGCTCGCGCTCACCGCCGCCGGCCGGCTCCGGCCCCTGGCCGGCCCCTGTTACCCGCTCGCCGACGCCCGGCGCGCCCACGAGGACCTGCTGGCCCGCCGTACCACCGGCAAGGTCACCCTCGTCCCCTGACGTGCCCCTCCCGCTCGCCGCCCGGCCGCCCTCCCGGCCGGCGTCCGTGCACCCCGCGACTCCGCGCCCCCACCGCACTGCCCGCACAACCCCGTCCTTTTCGTGTCGTCGAACCGAGGAACCCCATGGACAGCTCCGTGCCCTCCGAAGCGCCCGCCCTCCAACTGCCGAGAATCACCGGGACCACCCGGCTCTACGCCGTCCTCGGCGACCCGGTCGCCCAGGTCCAGGCGCCGACCATGGTCAACCCGCTGTTCGCCCGGCTCGCCCGGGACGCCGTCCTCGTGCCCGTGCACGCCCGGCCCGAGCGGCTCGCCGAGATCGTCACCGGCCTCCAGGCCGTCGAGAACCTCGACGGCCTCCTCGTCACCGTCCCGCACAAGTCGGCCGTACGCCGCTTCGCGGACCTGGAGAGCCCCGCAGTCCAGCTGTCCGGCAGTGCCAACGCCCTGCGCCGTGAGCCCGACGGCTGCTGGCACGCCGACAACTTCGACGGGGCGGGCTTCGTCGCCGGGCTCGAAGGAGCGGGTCACAAGGCAGCCGGGGCGCGGGTCACACTGGTCGGCACCGGCGGCGCCGGCTGCGCCATCGCCCCCGCGCTGCTCGCGGCAGGAGTCGACCACCTGGTGCTCTGCGACCTCGACCCGGCGAGGACCGCCGCGCTCGCCGACCGCCTGGACGCCCGCTGGCCGGGCAGGACCACCCATGCGACCCGGCCGGACACGGAGGGCGCCGACCTGGTGGTCAACGCCACCCCGCTGGGGCTGCGCGCGAGTGATCCGCTCCCCTTCGACCCTGCGGCACTGGCGCCGGGGACCCTCGTCGCGGACATCATCATGAAGCCTCGCGAGACCCGGCTGCTGAAGACCGCCGCGGCCCTGGGGCTGCCGGTTCACCCAGGAGCTCCGATGCTGGAGTCCCAGCTCGCCCTCTATCGCGCGTACTTCGGCCTGGACGGGAGCCAAGGGGTATGAATCCAAGCTTCAAGGGCCTCCCTGCCTGCCGATTACCGGTAAATGGGCGGGCAGTTGGCACACGAAACCTAGCCTGACGGCATGCAGCCGACCATCGCAGCGCGGACGTCCGTCACCTCTGCGCCTCCTCAGCCGTCCCCGACCGCCGGCACCTCGCTCGACGCCCGGATAGCCGAGGCGCTGGCCCGGCCCGCGGCGCAGCAGCCGCAGTGGCCCGACCCCGTTTCGGCCCTCGCGGCCGTCGGCACGCTGGAGACCATGCCTCCGCTCGTCGTGCCGCAGGAGGTCGACCGTCTCCAGTCCCGGCTGGCGGAGGTCGCCCGGGGCCGCGCCTTCCTGCTGCAGGGCGGCGACTGCGCCGAGACCTTCGCCGGGAACACCGAGTCCCATGTCCGGGCGAACCTGCGGACCCTGGTCCAGATGGCCGTGGTGCTGACGTACGCCGCCAGCATGCCGGTGGTCAAGGTCGGCCGGATCGCCGGCCAGTACGCCAAGCCCCGCTCCAACAGCACCGACCAGCTGGGCCTGCCGGTCTACCGGGGCGACATCGTCAACGGCTACGAGCCGGTGCCCGAGGCGCGCATCGCCGACCCGAACCGGATGCTCCAGGCGTACGCCCACTCCAGCGCGTCCCTCAACCTGACGCGTGCCTACGCCGGTTCGGGCTTCGCCGACCTGCACCGGGTGCACGAATGGAACCGCGACTTCCTGCGCACGTCACCCGTCGGTGAGCGTTACGAGGCGTTGGCCGCCGAGATCGACCGCGGGCTCGACTTCATGTCGGCGTGCCGGGTCGACCACGGCGCGCTGCACTCCACCGAACTGTGGGCGAGCCACGAGGCGCTGCTCCTGGAGTACGAACGCGGCCTGCTGCGCCGCGAGTCGGACGCCGACGGCACCGAGAAGCTGTACGGCCTCTCCTCCCACTTCCTGTGGATCGGCGAGCGCACCCGGCAGCTCGACGGCGCCCACATCGCCCTCGCCTCCCTGCTCGCCAACCCCATCGGCCTCAAGATCGGCCCCGGCACCACTCCGGAGCAGGCCGCGGAGTACGTCGAGCGCCTCGACCCCCACAACGTGCCCGGCCGGCTGACCCTCATCAGCCGGATGGGCAGCGGCAAGATCCGCGACGTGCTCCCCGCGATCGTGGAGCGGGTCACCGCCGGCGGCCACCAGGTCGTCTGGCAGTGCGACCCGATGCACGGCAACACCCATGAGGCCACCAGCGGTTACAAGACCCGGGACTTCGACCGGATCATCGACGAGGTCGAGGGCTTCTTCGAAGTCCACCGCGGCCTCGGCACCCACCCCGGCGGCCTGCACATCGAACTGACCGGAGACGACGTCACGGAATGCGTGGGCGGCGCCCAGGCGATCGACGACTCCGGCCTCGCGGAACGGTACGACACGTACTGCGACCCCCGTCTCAACCCCCAGCAGTCGATGGAACTCGCGTTCCTCGTGGCCGAGATGCTGCGCGGCTGACCACCGAGACAGACCGTCCACCCCACCCACCCGCTCTTCTGGAGGAAGATTTTCCATGGGCACCACGCCTGCGGCGACAGCGTCGCGCTGGCTGGCCCTCGCAGTACTCTGCGCCGGCCAGCTCATGATCATTCTTGATCAGAACATCGTCAACGTCGCCCTCCCGGCAGTCCAGACGGACCTCGGCATCAGCGCCACCAACCTGGTCTGGATCGTCAACGCGTATGTGATCCCCTTCGGTGGTCTGCTGCTCCTCGCCGGCCGCCTCGGCGACCTGCTCGGCCGTAAGCAGGTCTTCATCACCGGCCTCACGCTCTTCACCGTGGCCTCGCTCTTCTGCGGTCTGGCCAGCGGCCAGGAGATGCTGATCGTCGCCCGCTTCGTGCAGGGCGTCGGCGGTGCCATCACCTCCGCCGGCATCCTCGGCATGATCGTCACCCTCTTCACCGGTGCCGAGACCGCCAAGGCCATCGGCGCCTTCAGCTTCGCCTCCGCCGGTGGCGGCGCCATCGGCCCCCTGGTCGGCGGCATCCTCACCGACTCGGTCGACTGGAGCTGGATCTTCTTCATCAACATCCCGATCGGTGTCGTCGTCGTCACCCTCGCGATGCGCACCCTGCAGAAGGAGCGCGGCCCCGGCATCGGCTCCCAGGCCGACTTCCTCGGCGCCGTTCTCGTGACCGCCGGCCTGATGCTGCTCGTCTACACCATCGTCGGCATCGAGGAGCAGGGCTGGGCCTCCGGTCACACCCTCGGCTTCGCCGCGCTCGCGGTGGTCCTGCTCATCGGCTTCCTGGTCCGTGAGTCCAAGGCCGCGTCGCCGCTGCTCCCGCTGCGGCTGTTCCGCTCCCGCAACGTCTCGGGCGCCAACCTCATCCAGCTGCTCATGATCGGCGCGATGTTCGGCTTCCTGTACTTCGGGACGCTGTACCTCCAGCGCGTTCTCGGCTACGACCCGCTGCAGACCGGTCTGGGCTTCATCCCGGTCGCCGTGGCCATCGCCGGTGTCTCGCTGGGCCTGTCCGCCAAGCTCATCACCAAGTTCGGCGCGCGCACGATGCTCATCAGCGGTCTCGTCCTGATCGGCCTCGGCTTCGTGCTCTTCGCGCAGCTCCCGGTCGACGGCACCTACCTGGCCAACTTCCTGCCGGCCAACCTGCTGCTCGGTGTCGGTTTCGGTGCGGCCATGCCCGCGCTGATGATGCTCGGTCTGTCCGGCGCCACGCCGGAGGACTCCGGTGTCATCTCCGGTCTGTTCAACACCTCGCAGCAGATCGGTGGCGCCGTCGGCCTCGCGCTGCTCAACACCTTCGCGACCGCGGAGGCCGGCGCCGACCCGACGCCCGCCGCGCTCACCTCGGGCTACAACCTGGCCTTCACCATCGCCGCCGGCTTCATCGCCGCCGGTCTGGTCCTGGCCATCGTCATGCTCAAGGCCGCTCCGGCGGCCCAGGGCGGGGACCAGGCGGCCGACGCTCCGTCGGACGCCGCGGTGCCCACGGCCCTGTAAGCGGGCCCTCGAGGGAGGGGGTGGTGCGCGCATCGCGCACCACCCCCTTCGGGCTGTCCGGACCCGCGCCCGGCGCCACCGGACCGAGGGGGCCCGGGAGACGGGGGCCCCAGGACGCGACGGCCCGGAGTCGGACGCCCCGGGGCCCGTCGATGTTCGCGGGGACGCGAAGAGGGGGTTGGTGCGCGGTGCGCACCAACCCCCTCCCCGATCCCTTCCGGGTCCCTCCGCGTCAGCTGCCGATGCTGCGCGGGTGGCGGAAGAAGTTGCTCGGGTCGTAGGCGTTCTTCACGGTGACGAGCTTGCCGTAGTTGCCGCCGTAGTACTTGGTCTGCCAGTTGCTCAGCTCGGTGCTGGTGAAGTTCACGTACGCGCCGCTGGACATCGGGTCGAGGACCTTGCCGCCGTTGCCGGCCCAGGCCGTCGCGAGCGACACGTTCTCGGCGGTGGGGTCGGCGGCCTGCTGGTCGACGAAGCCGCAGACGAACTGCGCGTCGCGGTGCCAGAAGGCCGAGGCGCTGCGGCTGATGCGGTTGGCGGCGCCACCCAGGGCCATCACGTGCAGCACCCGGGTGTGACCGGCCGCGCGGTTGCCGTTGTAGGCGGTGATGACCGACTCGATCTCCGAGGAGGTCATCTGGCGGTTGAAGATGCGGTAGCTCTCGCGCTGGAAGCCCGTGCGGTGCAGGGTGGCGTCCGGGTTGGTGCCCTCGCGCTGGCACTGGCTGATGGAGATCTGGTCGCAGTGGTAGGTCCGCTTCATGGCGTCCGCGTAGGTGAGGTCGGCGACGACCTTGCTCTGCGGCGCCGTCTTGGCGAGCGAGTTCAGCTGGGCGAGCGCCGTCTCCAGCTCGGCCTGCGGGCCGAGGTACGCGCCGGTGGTCAGGACCATCGGCTTGGTGCCGGGCGCCGCGTCCGGGGTGACCAGGACGAACTGGCCGGCCAGATTGTCCGAGCCGTTCGCCATCCAGGCCTGCCAGGCGGCGAAGATCTGCGGCGCCTGGTCGAAGTCCCACCACTGCTCGTAGTAGACCATCCGCGGCTGGTCGACCGGGCGCACCTCCCAGTCGACGACGACACCGAAGTTGCCGCCGCCACCGCCGCGCAGACCCCACAGCAGGCTGGAGTCGTAGGTGGAGGAGGCGCGGACGATGCTGCCGTCGGCGAGGACGACCGTCGCGGCCGAGACCCGGTCACTGCCGGTGCCGAACTTCCGCGTCTGGTAGCCGATGCCGCCGCCGGAGAAGAAGCCGCCGGGGCAGACCGTCGGGCAGGTGCCGGTGGCGATCTGCTTGTTGTAGGGCTGAAGGGCGTTGATGCCGAGGATCGACTGGGCACCGGGCCCCATCCTCACGGTGGAGCCGTTGACCGAGGCGTGCCGGATGCGCGACACGTCGACGACCAGGCCGTTGCCGGTCGACCAGCCCGAGTAGTTGTGGCCGCCGCTGCGGGTGCGGACGTCGATGCCCTGGCTGCGCGCGAAGCGGATGGCGGCCGACACGTCCTGCGGGGTCTCGCAGTAGGCGATGGCCTGCGGACTGACCCCGTCGTACTGGGCTATCTGGAGCTGTTTCGCCAGGTCGTAGCCGTTGTCGGTGGGCAGCAGCAAGTCCCCCTGAAGGGCGCCCCGGAGCTTCTCGTACTCGCTGGTGGCACCGAACGAGACGGACGGGGCGACACCGGCCAGCGCGCCGGCGGCGGCGAGGCCACCACCCGCGCGCAGAAGGTTCCGGCGATTCAACATGTACTTCTCCTCCGGATTTCCCCATCCGGCGGACGGGGTTCATGAATTGAGGTCGAAGGAAATCTATGTGTGGGAACATAGGCGCGAACACCCCTATTCGACCCCCATTCCCCAGGTGTTCGGTAAACGGCACTCCATGAATTGAGGGGGGTAATAGGGGGATCCTCTGGGCGCAGACAGGCAGCTGTCACGAGCGTTATGGTGCGGCTGTCCGTGTGCCGATTCCCGGAAGCTGCCGAAAGAGGAGACCCGTCATGCTCGACACCGAGGCGTACGCCGCCCACCTGGGGTTGTCCGGCCCCCTTGAGCCGACTCTGGAGACGCTGCGGGCCCTGCACAAGAGGCACCTCATGACGGTGCCCTTCGACAATTCCCGCCATGTCCACAAGGGTGCCGCGGTCTGGGACGAGGCGGCCGACGCCGACCCGCAGGCACTGTTCCAGCACCTGATAGCGGGCGCCAACGGCGGCGTCTGCCACGAACTCAACGGTCTTTTCCGTACGCTGCTGCGACAGCTCGGTTTCGACGTCGTCATCCTCTCCGCCGGAATTCGTGGCGCGGACCAGCAGTTCGGCCCGGACCTCGACCATATGCTGGGTGGCGTCCGGATCGACGGCGCGCTGTATCTGGCCGACGTCGGCTATGTCGGCCCGTCGTTCACCGAGCCGCTGCTCGTCTCCCCGGAGGTCCAGGAGCAGAACGGCTTCCGCTTCCGGGTCGTCGAGGAGGACGGCTACCAGGTGGTCCAGCGCCAGGGTGCCGGCGCCACCGACTGGATCGCGGTCTTCCGCTTCCGTACCGAGCCGCGCGAACTCACCGCCTGGGTCGGCTACGCCGAGTCGCTGACCAGCCGCGACGAATGGGAGTGGGAGGGCCAGCAGCTCAGCGCCACCACCATCATCCGCGGCCGCGCCTTCGAGCACGGGCAGAAGATCCTGATCGGACGGCGGTACGTCGTCTCCGAGAACGGCACCGAGACGTTCCGGGCGATCATCGACAAGAACGAGTACGCGGACATCGTCAAGGACATCGTGGGCAGCGCCCCCTGAGCTCCCGTACCCGCGCGACACGAACCCGCGCGACACGAAGGGGCCGTCCGGCGACACGCCGGACGGCCCCTTCGTCATCACGCGGTCACACCGCTGCCAGCACGCCCAGCCCCTCCCGCAACTGCTCCAGAACCGAAGCGAGTTCGGCGGCGTCGTTGGCCGCTCCGTACACATAGAAGTCCGGCCGCACCAGCACCGTGCGGGTCCGGCACTCCGCCAGGTACGCGAGATACACCCCGTCGGTGTCCACGACCTGCCCCGGACCCGCCTCCGACCCGGCCGGCACCACGCGCACCACCCGGGCGCCGAGCCCGTCGAGGAACGCCCGGTCCGCGTCGCCGAGCAGCGTGTCCGGGTCGTCCGCGGTCACCAGGGCGAAGCCCAGGCCCACCACGCCGTCGAACAGGCCGGTCCGGCCCGCCCGCTCCACCCGGCCCTGCGGCATCAGATCGCCCGCCGGGCGGCGCGGCGCCCGGCCGGCCGACCGCCGGTGGAGCAACCCGTCCTTGAGCGGCTGCACCGCGCCCTTGGGCTGGGCCGCGCCGACACCGCGCTCCCGGGCGGCCAGCATCACCGCATCCCGCTCGGCGGCGGCCGCGGGATCGTCCTGGCAGATGACCTTTCCGAGGTTCACGGACATGCCGATGGCGTGCTGCACATGCTGGCGGCGCTCCACGGTGTAGCTGTCCAGAACCGTCTCGGAGGCACGGCCCGACAGCACCAGGTCCAGCTTCCAGGCGAGGTTCGCCGCGTCACGGAACCCCGAGCACATGCCCTGCGCCGCGAACGGCGGCATCAGATGCGCGGAGTCGCCGGCGAGCAGCAGCCGGCCCGTACGCCACTGGTCGGTGCAGCGGGCGTTGAACGTGTACACGGCGTGCCGCTCCAGGGTGGCGTCGTCCGGGGTGATGCCCTGCTCGGCCAGCAACGCCCAGGCGGTCTCCGCGGTGTTCAGCTCCTCGACCGTCTCGCCGGGCACGCGCATGAACTCCCAGCGGCGGTGGCCCGGACCGGCCGACACATGCGTGCGGGGCCGAGCCGGGTCGCAGACCTGCAGGTTGTTCGGCTCGTAGACGCGGCGCTCGTACGGCGCCACGTCACAGATCAGCCAGTCGTGGGAGAAGCCCAGGTCGGTGACGCCCACCCCCATCTCGGCGCGGACGAAGCTGTTCGCGCCGTCGCAGCCGACGATCCAGCGGGCGGACAGGACGCGCTCGTCACCGCCATCCGTGGGCCGTACGGTCAGCCGTACACCGTCCTCGTCGACGGCGAGCGCCACACCCTCGTGGCCGCGCAGCACGGTCAGCTCCGATAGTCGCGTGCCCCGTGCCTCCAGCGCCGCCTCGAGCCCCGGCTGGTACATGGCCGTCGAGTCGGGCCATCCGCACCGGCCCTCGTCCGTCGCCTCGATGCGCAGCAGGGTCCGGCCGTCGGCCGTCAGCCACTCGTACGCCCCCGACGGCTCGGAGAACGACGGGATCGCGTCGGCGAGCCCGGCGGCGGCCAGGATGCGCGCCGACTCGCTGTCGAAGTTGACCGCCCGCGGCATCGTGTACGCCTGCGGCCACCGCTCGACGACGGTGACCCGGTGCCCGCGCTGGGCCAGCAGGACGGAAAGGGTCTGTCCGACCGGGCCGTAGCCCACGACGAGGACGTCGCTGTCGGTCCCGGGTTCCGGGTGCGTGGCCGTGTCCTTGTCGTACATAGTGCTTCCACTCCTCGATCTGGGAACTGCGTTCGGGACCACGGCGGGGGCGGGCGGGCCCGGGTCCCGGGTCCCGCCCGCCCCCGCCCCTCGTCAGGCGTTCGCCGGGACACCCGCCGGCAGCAGTGGCTCGAGGAACTCGGCGACCATGCCCGGGGTCGGCTGGTCGAAGAGCAGCATCGCGGGCAGCGGCAGCCCGGTCGCCTCGGAGATCCGGTTGCGCAGCTCCACCGCCGTCAGCGACGTGAAGCCGATGTCGAAGAAGCCGCTGTTCTCCTCGATCTCCTCGAGATCGTCATGTCCGAGGACGGCCGCGGCCTCCGCGCGCACCACGTCGGTGAGCACATCGATCCGCTCGTCCGGGGAGAGACCCGCCAGCCGGGCGGCGAGCACCTCACCGGGCTCCTCGGTGGTCTCCTCGACCAGGTCCTGCGCGGCGGTCTCGCCGTTGCCGATCACGATGGAAGCCTCCAGCCAGTAGCGACGGTGTTGGAACGCGTAAGTGGGAAGGTCGGCCCGGCGGGCGCCGGTGCCGTCGAAGACCCGGCCGAAGTCGACCGGCAGGCCCCGCACATGGAGCTTCGCGAGCGAGGTGAGCAGGGTGGCGAGGCCGCCCTCGCCCCGGCGCAGCGAGCCGGTGACGACCGCGTCACCGGCCACCCGCTCCAGCAGCTGCTGGAGCGCCGGGACCAGCACCGCGTGCGGGCTGGACTCCACCCACACCTGGTAGCCCTGGTCCCGCAGGACGGCGGCGGCGTCCGCGAAGCGCACGGTGCGCCGCAGGTTCTCGTACCAGTACTTGGCGTCGGTGTCGCCCGCTCCGATCCACTCGCCGGTGACGGTGGAGAGCATCGGCACATCCGGCTTGCGCGGGGTGATCGGCGCCAGCAGGTCGAACAGCTCGGTACGGATGTCCTCGACGTGCGGCGAGTGCGAGGCGTAGTCCACGGCGATCCGGCGCACCCGGACGCCCTCCTCGTTCAGCCCCGCCGTGAACTCGTCCAGCGCCTGGACACCGCCCGCGACGACCGTGAACCCGGGTCCGTTGACCGCCGCGACGGCCAGATCCGCGCTCCACGGCTCAAGGCGCCGCGCGGTTTCCTCGGCGGGCAGGAACACCGTTGCCATGGCGCCCTTGCCGGTGATGGCGCCGATCGCCTGGCTGCGCAGGGTCACCACCCGGGCCGCGTCCTCCAGGGACAGCGCCCCGCAGACCGCGGCCGCCGCGATCTCGCCCTGCGAGTGGCCGACGACCGCGTCGGGAGTGATGCCGTACGAGCGCCACAGCGCCGCCAGCGCCACCATCATCGCGAACGACACCGGCTGGACGACGTCCACCCGCTCCAGCGAGGCGGCGCCCTCGGCCTGTCGCAGCACATCGGTCAGCGACCAGTCGACGTACGGCGCGAACGCCTTCTCGATCTCCGCGATACGGGCCGCGAACACCGGGGACTCGTCGAGCAGCTGCCCACCCATGCCGACCCACTGCGAGCCCTGCCCGGGAAAGACGAAGACCGTCCGGCCGTCCTCCACATCGGCCGTACCGCGCACCACCTGCGCCGGAGTGTCCCCGGCCGCCAGGTCGGTCAGCGCGGTCAGCGCCTCGGCGCGGCTGGTGGCGACGACCACGGCGCGGCGCTCCAGGCCCTCACGGGTCGTGAGCAACGAGTGGCCGACGTCGGTGAGTTCGAGCTCCGGCCGGGCCGTCACATGGTCGTGCAGCCGCAGCGCCTGGTCACGCAGCGCCGCCGCCGAGCGCGCCGACAGCACCCACGGCACGGCGGGCGGAGCCGTACGGACCTCGTCCTCGGCCCGCTCCTCGGCCGGGGCCTGCTCGATGATGACGTGGCTGTTGGTGCCGCTGACTCCGAAGGAGGAGACGGCGGCCCGGCGCGGCCGGCCCAGGTCGGGCCACGGCCGGTTCTCGGTCAGCAGCTCCACCCCGCCCGACCACTCCACCTTCGGCGACGGCGCGTCCACATGAAGGGTCTTGGGCAGCACGCCGTTGCGTATCGCCTCCACCATCTTGATCACTCCGGCGACGCCCGCCGCCGACTGCGAGTGCCCGATGTTGGACTTCAGCGAACCCAGCCACAGCGGTTCGTCACCGGGCCGGTCCTGCCCGTACGTGGCGAGCAGCGCCTGCGCCTCGATCGGGTCGCCCAGGGTCGTGCCGGTGCCGTGCGCCTCGACGGCGTCGACATCGCGCGCGGTCAGCCCGGCGTTGTCCAGGGCCTGCTTGATGACCCGCTGCTGCGAGGGACCGTTGGGGGCGGTCAGACCGTTGGACGCGCCGTCCTGGTTGACGGCGCTGCCGCGGACCACGGCCAGCACCTTGTGCCCGTTGCGCCGGGCGTCGGAGAGGCGCTCCAGCAGGATCAGCCCGGCGCCCTCGGACCAGCCGGTGCCGTCGGCGGCCGCCGCGAACGCCTTGCAGCGGCCGTCGGTGGCGAGCCCGCGCTGCCGTGAGAACTCCACGAACACTCCCGGCGTCGCCATCACGGCCACCCCGCCGGCCAGCGCCATCGAGCACTCGCCGCTGCGCAGCGCCTGCGCCGCCAGGTGGATCGCGACCAGGGACGACGAGCAGGCCGTGTCCAGCGTCAGCGAGGGTCCCTCGAAGCCGAACGTGTACGAGATGCGGCCGGAGGCGACACTGCCCGAGTTACCGATGCCGAGCAGGCCCTCGACCTCCTTCGGCACCTGCTGGAGCCGGCCCGCGTAGTCGTGGTACATCACGCCGGCGTACACACCGACACTGCCGCCGCGCAGGGTGCTCGGCGCGATGCCGGCCCGCTCGAACGTCTCCCACGCCGTCTCCAGCAGCAGCCGCTGCTGCGGGTCGGTGGCCAGCGCCTCGCGCGGCGCGATCCCGAAGAAGCCGGCGTCGAACTCATGGGCGTCGTGCAGGAACCCGCCCTCGCGGACATAGGTTCTGCCGGACTTCTCCGGGTCCTCGTCATACAGCTCGTCGGTGTTCCAGCCCCGGTCGGCCGGAAACTCGGTGATGGCGTCGGTGCCGTCGGCGACCAGGCGCCACAGCTCCTCGGGCGAGGCGACCCCGCCCGGCAGCCGGCACGCCATGCCGACGATCGCGATGGGTTCCTTCGCCGCCGCAGCCGCGGCGGCCTGTTCCCGCTTGAGCCGCTCGTTCTCGATGAGCGAGGCACGCAGCGCCTCGACGAGCTTGGCGGCGTTGTCCTCTGATGCGGTCATTGCTTCCTCCGTTGTGAAAGCCGGTCGGTGGCCTTCGCTCAGTGGGCTTCGCCGCCGAGGGCGAGCTCCAGCAGACTGTCGACACTCATTTCGCTGATCAGTTCGGAGGCGGCGGCATCGTCGGCGCCGCTCTCGACGGGGGCGGCGGCAGTGGCGCTCTCCAGGTGCGGCAGGACCCGGTCCAGGACGCCGAGGGCGGCGAGCCGGTCCAGCGGCACGGTGGCGAGGAACCGGCGGATGTCCGCCTCACGCCCGGCCGCGTCCACCGCGCCGCCCGTCGCCGCGTCGGCGGCCGGGGCGAGCGTGGCCAGCAGATGGTCGGCGAGCACGGCCGGCGTCGGATAGTCGAACACCAGCGTCGCCGGCAACTTGATCCCGGTGGCGGCGGTGAGCCGGTTGCGCAGCTCCACCGCCGCGAGCGAGTCGAAGCCGACCTCCTTGAAGGCCTGCCCCGCCTTGATCGCGTCACCGCCGGAGTGACCCAGCGACGCCGCCGCCTCCGTCCGCACGAGCGTCAGCAGTTCGCGCTGCCGCTCGGCGGGCGGGAGCGCCGCGAGCCGGGTGGCCAGCGTGTCCGCGCCCGGGGCGGCGGCGGTGGCCTGCTTGCGGGCGGGGCGCACAAGACCCTGGAGCAGCACCGGCAGCGGCTGGGTCCTGGCGTACGCGGCCAGATCCAGCTTCGCCGGGACGAGCGCCGGCTGGTCGGAGACCAGAGCCGCGTCGAACAGCGCGAGCCCCTCGGCGGCCGTGAGCGCCCGCATCCCGTCCTTCGACGCGCGCCCCTCCACGGCCTGTGCCATGCCGCCGTTCTGCTCCCACAGCCCCCACGCCAGGGACACCGCGGGCAGGCCCAGGGAGTGCCGGTGACGGGCCAGCTCGTCGAGGAAGCCGTTGGCCGCCCCGTAGTTGGCCTGGCCACGGTTGCCGAGGACCCCGGTCACCGAGGAGAAGAGGACGAAGGCGTCCAGCTCCCGGTCCGCGGTGAGCTCGTGCAGGTGCCAGGCACCGTCGGCCTTGGGGGAGAGGACCTTGGCACAGCGGTCGGCGGTGAGGGAGGTGAGCGTGCCGTCGTCGAGGACACCGGCCGTGTGGATGACGGCGGTGACGGGGTGCGCGTCGAGCAGCCGTGCCACGCCGGCCCGGTCGGCGACGTCGCACGCCTCGACGACGACGCTCTCGGCGCCCAGCGAGGTGAGCTCGGCGACCAGTTCACCCACTCCGTCGGCGTCGCGCCCGCGCCGGCTGGTGAGGACCAGCGACGTCACTCCGTACGAGCTGACCAGGTGCCGGGCGAGCAGCGCGCCGAGCGAGCCGGTGCCACCCGTGATCAGTACCGGACCGCGCAGCACCCCCTCCTTCGGCGCGTCCGTGACCGCCTTGTTCCGCACGAGCCGGGGCACGCTCAGCACACCCCCGGTGAGCGCGAACTGGGACTCGCCCGAGGCCACGGCCGCCTCCAGGGCCTGCTGCGACTCGACCGTGCCGTCCATCTCGGCCAGCACCAGCCGGCCGGGATACTCCAGCTGCGCCGAGCGCAGCAGACCGCGCACGGCGGCGGCCGCCGGGTCGCCCGAGCGGACCGTCACCACCAGCGGACCCCGCGCCGGGTCGGCCTCCTCCACGAACTCCTGGACCGTGGCGAGCACCTGGTTGGTGAGCCTGCGCAGCCGCTGGGGCACAGTGCCGCCGTCCTCGGCGGTCACATCCAGCCGCGTCCAGCCGCCGCCCACCGACGTGGCGTTGAGCGGAGCCGGTATCCACTCCACCCGGAACAGCGCGTCCCGCAGCGGATCGTCACCGCCGCCCGCCAGCTGCTCCGCCGTCACCGGACGCGTCACCATCGACGTGACCGTGGCCAGCGGCGCGCCGGACGCGTCGGCGAGATCCAGCGACACCCCCGAGCCCGAGGGCACCGCACGCACCCGCAGCGCCGAGGCGCCGACCGCGTGCAGCGTCACACCGTTCCATGCGAACGGCAGCCGTACACCGTCCTCGCCGCTCTCCTGCGGGGTGCAGAACGTACTGGCCTGCAGCGCCGCGTCGAGCAGCGCCGGGTGCAGCCCGAACCGCTCGGCGGCCCCGGTCTCCTGCTCGTCCAGCGCGACCTCGGCGAAGACCTCCTCGCCGCGCGTCCACACCTTCCGCAGGCCCCGGAACACCGGGCCGTAGCCGAGACCGGCCGCCTCCTGCCGTTCGTAGAACCCGTCCAGACCGGCCGGCTCCGCACCGGCCGGCGGCCACACCGCCAGGGCGTCGCCGGGAGCGGCGCCGCTCTCGGTCAGGAACCCGGAGGCGTGCCGCGTCCACGGGGTGTCCGCCGCCGCGTCCTCCGGCCGCGAGTGGATCGTCAGAGGGCGGCGGCCCGTCGCGTCCGGACCGGCCACGCCGATCCGCAGCTGGACGGCGCCGTGCTCGGGCAGCACCAGCGGCGCCTCGACGACCAGTTCGTCCAGGGTGCCCGAGCCCGCCTCGTCACCGGCACGTACGGCCAGCTCCACCAGCGCCGCGCCCGGCACCACCACCGTTCCGTTGACCGCGTGGTCGGCCAGCCACGGATGGGTCGCCAGGGACAGCCTGCTCGTCCCCCACAACCCCTCCTCGCCCGGCAGCCCGAGGACCGCGCCGAGCAGCGGATGCCCGGCGCCGGCCAGACCCGCCGCCGACACGTCGCCCGCGCCGCCACCGCCCGCGAGCCAGTAACGCTCGCGCTGGAAGGCGTAGGTGGGCAGCTCGACCCGCTGGGCGCCGGTGCCCTCGAAGAAGGCCGGCCAGTCCACGATCCGCCCGACCGCGTACACCTGACCCACCGACTCGACGAGGACCCGCGCCTCCGGACGGCCGCGCCGCAGCGCCGGTACGACGACGGCGTCACCGTCGAGCGTCTCCGCGGCCATGGCCGTGAGCACCGCGTCCGGACCCAGCTCAAGGAAGGTGGTGACGCCCTGCTCGGCGAGGGTCCGCACGCCGTCGGAGAACCGGACGGCCTCGCGGACGTGCCGCACCCAGTACTCGGGCGTCCGCAGCTCGTCCCCGGCCACCCTGCCGGTCAGCGTCGACACCACCGGGATCTTCGGCGCGTGGAACGTCAGCCCGGACACGACGGCCCGGAAGTCGTCCAGCATCGGCTCCATCAGCGGCGAGTGGAAGGCGTGCGAGACGGTCAGCCGCTTGGTGCGGTGCCCGGCCGCCTTCACCTTCTCCGCGACCGCCAGGACGGCGGCCTCCTCACCGGAGACGACCACCGACGCGGGGCCGTTGACGGCCGCGAGGGACACCTGCCCCTCGAGGAGCGGCGCCACCTCCGCCTCGGACGTCCCGAGCGCCACCATCGCCCCGCCCTGCGGCAGGGCCTGCATCAGCCGGCCACGAGCCGCGACGAGCGCACTCGCGTCCGCAAGCGTGAGTACGTCCGCCACATGCGCCGCTGCAATTTCGCCGATCGAGTGTCCCGCCACATGGTCGGGCCGCACCCCCCAGGATTCGATGAGCCGGTAGAGGGCGACCTCCAGGGCGAACAGCGCGGGCTGGGTCCAGCCCGTCTCGTCCAGGCCGTCGCCGAAAGCGATCACCTCGGCCAGCGGCCGGTCGAGGTGCTGGTCCAGTTCCGCGCAGACCGTGTCGAACGCCTCCGCGAACACAGGGAAGGACTCGTACAGTTCACGGCCCATTCCGGCCCTCTGCGCGCCCTGGCCGGTGAAGAGCACCGCCAGCTTCCCGGGCGTGCGCTCGCCCTCGGCGACGCCGGTCGCCCGCTCGCCCCGGGCCAGCGCGGCCACCGCGTCGAGCAGCTCCTGCCGCTCGGACCCCACGACCACCGCGCGGTGCTCGAAGGACGTACGGGTGGTGACGAGCGAGTGCCCGATGTCGACCGGGTCCACGTCCCACGTCGGTTCCGCCGTCGCCAGCTCGTGCAGCCGCCCGGCCTGGGCGCGCAGCGCCTCCGGCGTACGGGCCGACAGGACCCACGGCACGACGGGCGGGGCCGTCCGCTCGCCCTCCTCGACGGGCTCCTCCGCCGGGGCCTGCTCGATGATGACGTGGCTGTTGGTGCCGCTCACCCCGAAGGAGGAGACACCGGCCCGGCGCGGACGGCCCGTCTCGGGCCACTCGCGCGCCTCGGTGAGGAGTTCGACCGCACCCGCCGACCAGTCCACGTGCGGGGACGGCTCGTCGATGTGCAGGGTCTTCGGCAGCACGCCGTGCCGGATCGCCTCCACCATCTTGATCACACCGGCGACACCGGCCGCCGACTGCGAGTGCCCGATGTTGGACTTCAGCGAGCCCAGCCACAGCGGCTGGTCCTTGGGGCGGCCCTGGCCGTAGGTGGCGAGCAGTGCCTGCGCCTCGATCGGGTCGCCCAGCTTGGTGCCCGTGCCGTGCGCCTCGACGGCGTCCACGTCCTGGGGGGACAGACCGGCGTTGGCGAGGGCCTGCTTGATGACCCGCTGCTGCGCCGGCCCGTTCGGGGCCGTCAGACCGTTGGACGCGCCGTCCTGGTTGACGGCCGTACCGCGGATCACCGCGAGGACCGGGTGACCGTTGCGGCGGGCGTCCGACAGGCGCTCCATCAGGATCAGACCCGCGCCCTCGGACCAGCCGGTGCCGTCCGCCGCGCCGGCGAACGCCTTGCAGCGGCCGTCCGGCGACAGGCCCTGCTGGCGCGAGAACTCCACGAACGTGTCCGGCGTCGCCATCACCGCGACGCCGCCCGCCAGCGCCATCGAGCACTCGCCGCTGCGCAGCGCGTGGGCCGCCAGGTGGATGCCGACCAGCGACGAGGAGCAGGCGGTCTCGACCGTGACGGCCGGACCCTCCAGACCCAGGGTGTACGAGACCCGGCCCGAGGTGGCGCTGCCCGAGTTGCCGATGGACAGCATCCCCTCGACCTCGCGCGGCACATCGGTGAGCCCGACCGCGTAGTCGTGGTACATCACCCCGGCGTAGACACCGACGCTGCTGCCGCCGAGCGTCGTCGGGTCGATACCGGCCCGCTCGAACGTCTCCCAGGCCGTCTCCAGGAGCAGCCGCTGCTGCGGGTTCATCGACAGCGCCTCGCGCGGCGAGATCCCGAAGAACCGGGCGTCGAACTCATCGGCGTCGTGTAGGAATCCGCCCTCGCGGACATACGACTTGCCGGACTTCTCCGGGTCGGGGTCGTACAGGTCGTCGGTGTTCCAGCCACGGTTCACCGGGAACTCGCTGACGGCGTCCGTGCCGTCCGCGATGAGCCGCCACAGCTCCTCGGGCGAGGTGACCCCGCCCGGCAGCCGGCACGCCATCCCGACGATCGCGATCGGCTCGGACTTCACCGACTCGATCTCGCGCAGCCGCCCCTGAGTCTGCTTCAACTCGGCGACCACACGCTTCAGATAGTCGCGAAGCTTCTCATCATTGGTCATGACCAGTGTGTTCCTTTACGTATGAGGTGAGGTCTGCCGGTCAGGACAGCCCGAGTTCGCTGTCGATGAGGTCGAAGAGCTCGTCGTCACTCGCGGAGTCGAGATCGATACCGCTGTCGTCGGCCGCGACCGGGGCCTTGCCACCCCACTGCGCGGCCAGGGTCTGCAGCCGCAGCGCCAGTTCGGACTGCCGGCCGTCGTCCAGGACGGTCGCCGCCAGCACGCGCTCCAGGCGCTCCAGTTCGGCCAGCACCTCGGACGCGGTCGCCGACGCCGGAGCCTGCGGCGCGGGGGCCAGCTGCTCCTGCAGCTGGCGGGCCAGCGCCTGGGGCGTCGGGTAGTCGAAGACGAGCGTCGCGGGGAGCCGGATTCCGGTGGTGGCGGTGAGCCGGTTGCGCAGCTCCACCGCCGCGAGCGAGTCGAAGCCGAGGTTCTTGAACGCCTGCTCCGGCTGGACCGCGTCGGCACCGGAGTGCCCGAGCGCGACCGCGGCCTCGGTCCGTACGAGCGTGAGGACGGCGGCCTCCCGCTCGCTCTCGGCCAGCTTCGCCAGCCGGTCGGCGAACGACTCCGCTCCCTGCTCGGCCGCCGCGGCCGCCGCCTGCTTGCGGGCGGGCCGCACGAGACCGTGGAGCAGCGCCGGAACGGGCTGCTGGCGGGCGTAGGCGGCCAGATCGAGCTTGGCGGGTACGAGAGCGGCCTCCGGGGACCGCAGGGCCGCGTCGAAGAGGCCGAGGCCCTCCTCGGCGGTGAGGGCCCGCATCCCGTCCCGGGATGCGCGGCGCTGGTCACCGGCCTCCAGGGTCGACGCCATACCGCCGACCTGTTCCCACAGACCCCACGCCAGCGAGGTGGCCGGGAGCCCCTGGGCCCGTCGCAGCGCGGCGAGTCCGTCCAGGAAGGCGTTGGCGGAGGCGTAGTTGGCCTGCCCGCGGTTGCCGAGCGTGCCCGACACCGACGAGAAGAGGACGAAGGCGTCCAGGTCCCGGCCGGCCGTGAGCTCGTGCAGGTTCCACGCGCCGTCGGCCTTGGGGGTGAGGACCGTGTCGAACCGCTCGGGGCTGAGCGAGGCGAGCGTGCCGTCGTCCAGCACACCGGCGGTGTGCACCACGGCGGTGACCGGGTGCGCGTCGAGCAGCCGTCGCACGGCGTCCCGGTCGGAGACATCGCACGCCTCCACCGCCACCGACTCGGCCCCCAGGCCGGTCAGTTCGGCGATCAGCTCGTCCGTGCCGTCGGCAGCCCGGCCGCGCCTGCTGGTGAGCACCAGCCGCCGCACGCCGTACGAGCTGACCAGATGCCGGGCGAACAGCGCGCCCAGCGAACCGGTGCCGCCCGTGATCAGCACCACGCTGTCCGGGCCCAAGACCCCGTCGGCCTCCCCATCGGCGGGGGCCGTCCTCGCCAGTCGCGGAGCCGTCGCCGCACCCTCGGTGAGAGCCAGATGCGGCTCGCCCGAAGCCGCGACCGCTTCCAGCGCCTGCCGGGAGGCGTCCGAGGCGTCCAGCTCGGCCAGCACGACCCGGTCGGGGTACTCCAGCTGCGCGGTGCGCAGCAGACCTCGGACCGATGTCGACGCCGGGTCGTTCCGGTCCACGGTCACGACCAGGGTCGTGCCGTCCTGCGTCGGGTCCTCCACGAACTCCTGTACCGCGGCCAGGACCTGACCGGTCAGGGCACGGACACGGGCCGGCACCGGCAGCTCGGCGTCCGCCGAGGCGTCGAACCGGGTCCATGGTCCCTCGGCGGGAGCCGTGGAGAGCGCGACCGGGTTCCACTCCGTGCGGAACAGCGCGTCCCGTACCGCGTCGCCCGCGCCGCCCAGCTGATCGGCGGACACCTCGCGGTAGACGAGCGACCCGACCGAGGCGACCGGCGCGCCGGTCGCGTCCGCCGCCGTCACCGAGAACCCGTCCGCGCCGGCCGGTGCGATCAGCACCCGCAGCGCGGTGGCTCCCGAGGCGTGCAGGGCCACTGCGTTCCAGGCGAACGGCAGCCGGGTCCGGTCGTCGCCGGCCCGTGACGGGGCGAAGGCGGCGGCGTGCAGCGCCGAGTCGAGGAGCCCCGGGTGAAGCCCGAAGCGCCCGGCCGCCGCGTCGTCCACGGTGACCTCGGCGAAGACCTCCTCGCCGCGGGTCCACACCTTGCGCAGCCCCTGGAACAGCGGGCCGAAGGCGAATCCGCCCTCGCCCAGCCGCTCGTAGAAACCGTCCGTGGAGACCGCCTCGGCCCCGGCGGGCGGCCAGACCGTCAGGTCCCGGCCGGGCGGGACGGAGGCGCCGGCCAGCGATCCGCTCGCGTGCCGCGTCCACGGCACGTCGGGCGCCGAGCCGTCCGTACGGGAGTAGACGCCGACCGTACGGCGTCCGTTCGCGTCCTCGCCGGACGCGACCACCTGGACCTGGACCCCGCCCTTGGCGGGGACGACCAGCGGCGCCTCGACGATCATCTCCTCCAGGTGCGGGCTGCCCACCTCGTCACCGGTGCGCACGGCCAGCTCCACGAGCGCGGTGCCGGGCAGGAGCACGGTGCCCGCGATCGTGTGGTCGGCCAGCCACGGGTGTGTGGCGAGTGACAGCCGGCCCGAGGCCAGCACGCCTCCGGAGTCGGGAAGCACGGTCACCGCGCCCAGCAGCGGGTGGTCCGGCTCGCCGAGCCCGACGGAACCGACGTCCCCGGAGGGAGCGACCGGGTCGAGCCAGTAGCGCTCGCGCTGGAAGGCGTACGTCGGCAGCTGGAGCCGCTCGCCCGGCCGTTCCGCGTCCGTGGTGTGCAGGGCGGTCCGGTCGGTCGGGACACCCCGGGTGTGGAGCGTGCCGAGCGCCAGGGCGGCCGCCCGTCCCTCGTCCTGGTTCCGGCGCAGGGCAGGGACCGTGAGAGCCGTCTCGCCGTCGATCTCGTCGAGGGTTTCGGTGGCCATGGCGGTGAGGACGGCGTCGGGGCCGAGTTCGAGGTAGGTGGTGACGCCTTGTTGGGCGAGGGTGTGGATGCCTGTTGAGAAGCGGACGGCTTCGCGGACGTGGTTGATCCAGTAGTCGGGGGTGAGGATGGTGTCGTCGGCGAGGGTGCCGGTGAGGTTGGAGATGAGGGGGGTGTGGGGTGGGTTGAAGGTGAGTCCGGTGACGACGGCGCGGAAGTCGTCGAGCATCGGGTCCATGAGGGGGGAGTGGAAGGCGTGGGAGACGGTGAGCTGTTTGGCGCGGCCGCCTGCTTCCTTGACTTTCTTGACGATGTTGAGGACTGCTGTCTGTTCGCCGGAGATGACGGTGGAGGTGGGTCCGTTGATGGCGGCGATGGAGACGGTGTCTTCGAGGCCCTTGATGTGGTCGAGGGCTTGGTTTTCGGTGAGGTTGAGGGCGGCCATGGTGCCGCCTTGGGGGAGGGCTTGCATGAGTGTGCCGCGGGCGGTGATGAGTGTGGCGGCGTCGGTGAGGGTGAGGATGCCGGCGACGTGGGCTGCGGCGATTTCGCCGACGGAGTGTCCGGCGAGGTAGTCGGGGCGGATGCCCCAGGACTCGTAGAGGCGGTAGAGGGCGACTTCGATGGCGAAGAGGGCGGGTTGGGTCCAGCCGGTGTCGTTGAGTCCTTCGCCGGTGGTGATGACGTCGGCGAGGGATCCGTCGAGGTGGGGGTCGAGCTCGGCGCAGACGGTGTCGAGGGCTTCGGCGAAGGCGGGGAAGGCCGTGTAGAGCTCGCGTCCCATCCCGGCCCGCTGCGCACCCTGCCCCGTGAACAGGAAGGCGAGCTTGCCCGTCACCGGAGACCCGGTGACCGTGTGCGCCGAGCCCGTCCCGGCGGCCAGTGCCTCCAGGCCCGAGAGCAGCTCCTCGCGGTCGCCGCCGACGACCACCGCGCGGTGGTCGAGCGCGGGGCGCCGGGTGAGCGCGCGGCCCACCGCCCGGGCGTCCCGCTCACGGGCGAAGTCGAGCAGACGCGCGGCCTGCGCCCGCAGCGCGGCGGGAGTCGACCCGGCCACCTGCCAGTCGAACACCGGTAGTTCCTGAACCTCTTCGGCCTCCGCGGGCTCCTCGGCCGGGGCCTGCTCGATGATGACGTGCGCGTTGGTGCCGCTCACGCCGAAGGAGGAGACACCGGCCCGGCGCGGACGATCCGTCTCGGGCCATGCGCGCGCCTCGGTGAGGAGTTCCACCGCGCCCGCGGACCAGTCGACATGTGGCGTCGGCTCGGTGATGTGGAGGGTCTTCGGCAGGATGCCGTGCCGCATCGCCAGGATCACCTTGATGATTCCTGTGACGCCGGCCGCGGCCTGCGAGTGCCCCATGTTGGACTTGGAGGAGCCGAGCCACAGCGGCTGGTCCTCGGGGCGGCCCTGGCCGTAGGTGGCGAGCAGTGCCTGCGCCTCGATCGGGTCGCCCAGCTTGGTGCCCGTACCGTGCGCCTCGACCATGTCGACATCGGCGGGCGACAGACCCGCGTCCGCCAGCGCCTGGAGGATGACCCGCTGCTGCGAGGGGCCGTTGGGGGCGGTGAGCCCGTTGGACGCGCCGTCCTGGTTGATCGCGCTGCCGCGCAGGACCGCGAGGACCTCATGGCCGTTGCGCCGGGCGTCCGACAGACGCTCGATCAGCAGCAGACCCGCCGCCTCCGACCAGCCGGTGCCGTCGGCGTCCGAGGCGAACGCCTTGCACCGCCCGTCGGTGGCGAGCCCCCGCTGCCGCGAGAACTCCACGAACCCGTCCGGCGAGGCGAGGATCGTGACACCGCCGGCCAGCGCCAGGTCGACCTCGCCGTTGCGCACGGCCTGCGCGGCCAGGTGCAGGGCGACCAGCGACGACGAGCACGCCGTGTCGACGGTGACGGCCGGGCCCTCGAACCCGAAGGTGTAGGAGAGGCGGCCCGACAGCACGCTCGGCTGGTTGCCGGTCGCGGTGTAGCCGTCGACCTCCTCGTTGTCCGTACCGACCGCGTAGCCGGTGTGGAAGGCGCCGACGAAGACACCGGTCCGGCTGCCGCGCAGCGCGGTGATGTCGATGCCGCCGCGCTCGAAGGCCTCCCACGCCGTCTCGAGGATCACCCGCTGCTGCGGGTCCATGGCGAGCGCCTCACGCGGGGAGATCCCGAAGAACGCGGCGTCGAACTCGTCGGCGTCCCGCAGGAACGAGCCCTTCACGGAGTACGTCTTGCCCGGGGTACCCGGCTCGGGGTCGTACAGCCCGTCGACGTCCCAGCCGCGGTTGTCCGGGAAGTCGCCCAGCGCGTTCCGACCCTCGGCCAGGAGCTGCCACAGCTCCTCCGGCGAGTCGAGCCCCTCGGGGAAGCGGCCGGCCATCGACACGATCGCGATCGGGTCGTCGTCCAGCGCCGCCCGGGAGGCCACGGCGGGTGCGGCGGCCGGGGACGCGGCGCCGGCGCCGGACTCGGTGAGCAGATGCGCGGCGAGCCGCTGCGGCGTCGGGTGGTCGAAGACCAGGGTGGGCGAGAGGCGCACACCGGTCGAGGCGCCCAGACGGTTGCGGAGCTCGACCGCTGTCATGGAGTCGAAGCCGAGCTCCTTGAAGGTCTTCTCCGGCGCCACGGCCGAGCCGTTGTTGTAGCCGAGTACGGCTCCCGCCGCCTCGCGCACCACCTCCAGGACCGCGTCCGCGCGCCGGTTCTCGGGCAGCGCGGCGATACGGTCCGCGAAGGAACCGCCGCCGCCGCTCCCGCCGGCCGCCGGGACCTCGTCCTCGCGCAGCGCGTCCAGCACCTCGGGCAGTTCGCCGATGAAGGCGCTCGGCCGGGCCGCGGTGAAGCCGGGTGCGAACCGCGACCACTCGACGTCCGCGATCGCGACCGTCGTCTCGCCCCGCCCGACCGCACGCATCAGCGCGGTCGCGGCCAGGTCCGGGTCCATCGGCGGCACACCCAGGCGGCGCATCCGCTCGGCCGACCCGTCGGCGGCGCCCATGCCGGCCCCGCCCCACGAACCCCAGGCGATCGACGTCGCAGGACGGCCCTGTGCCCGGCGCCGCTCGGCGAGCGCGTCGAGATAGGCGTTGGAGGCCGCGTACGAGCTCTGCCCGCCACCGCCCCACACACCGGCGCTCGACGAGATCAGGACGAACGCGTCCAGCGGCTGGTCGGCGAGCAGCTCGTCGAGGTGCGCGGCGCCCAGGACCTTCCCCGCGAGGACGCGGTTCATCTCCTCGGGGCCGGTGTCGGCGACCGAACCGGTCTGCCCGACACCCGCCGCGTGCACGACGGCGGTCAGCGGCAGCCCGACGGGTACGGAGTCCAGGACGGCGGCCAGGGACGACCGGTCGGTCACATCGCACGCGGCGACGGTGACCTGGGCCCCGAACTCCTCCAGCTCCGCGGTCAGTTCGGCGACACCTTCGGCGGCGGAGCCGCGCCGGCTGGTCAGGACCAGATGCTCGGCGCCGCCGCGGGCCAGCCTCCGCGCGATCTGCGCGGCGACCCCGCCCGTACCACCGGTCACCAGGACCGTGCCGCGCGGCGACCACTCGGTGGCCGCACCCCGCTGCGGGGCGCGCACCAGACGGCGCACGAAGACCCCCGACGCGCGGACCGCGAGCTGGTCCTCGCCCTCCGCCCCGCCGAGCGCGAGCGCGAGCCGCTGAACGGTCCTGCGGTCGAGGCCGTCCGTGCCCGGCAGGTCGACGATGCCGCCCCACAGACGCGGGTACTCCAGCGCCGCGGCCACACCGAAGCCCCAGACGAGCGCCTGCGCCGGGTCCTCGACCCGTCCGTCGGGACCCGCGCTCACGGCGCCCCGGGTCAGCGACCAGACCGGCGCGGTCGCACCGGCCTCGTCGAGCGCGGGCAGCAGCCGGGCGAGCGCGGCGAGACCACGGGTCAGCGCCGGGTGCTCCGGGTGCGGCCGGGTGTCCAGCGCGAGCAGCGACAGGACACCGCCCAACGCGCCCCGGGCAGTGGCGTCTTCCAGCGCCGCGCGCAGTCCTTCTCCGTACGCCTCCGGGTCCGTGCCGGCCTCGTACACCGTGAACTCGGTGCCCTGGGCCCGCAGTCCGTCCAGTACGGCGGCGGTGGGACCGTCGGCGAAACCGGCCGGGACGACCGCCAGCCACACCCCGGACAGAACCGGGCCGTTGTCCTTGGGCAGCCGCTTCCAGGAGACCCGGTACGTCCAGGAATCGAGGGTCGTCCGCAGCCGCTCGCCGCGCCGCCAGTCGGCGAGGATCGGCAGGGCCGCGCCCAGCGAGGCGCTGTCCCCGCCACCGAGCGTCTCGCTCAGCGCGTCCAGGTCACCGCTCTCGACGACCTCCCAGAACCGGGACTCCGAGTGCGCCGCGCCGCCCTGGCCGTCGGCCGGGGCCACGGCGGCGGGGGCGTCCAGCCAGTAGCGCTCGCGCTGGAAGGCGTAGGTCGGGAGATCGACCGGACGGGCACCGGTGCCCGCGAAGAACGCGGACCAGTCGACGGACACACCACGCCCGTGCAGCCGGCCGAGGGCGGAGACGAGGGTGGCGGGCTCGTCCTGTGCACGCCGCAGCGACGGTACGAGGACGGGGCTGCCGTCGATCTCGTCGAGGGTTTCGGTGGCCATGGCGGTGAGGACGGCGTCGGGGCCGAGTTCGAGGTAGGTGGTGACGCCTTGTTGGGCGAGGGTGTGGATGCCTGTGGAGAAGCGGACGGCTTCGCGGACGTGGTTGATCCAGTAGTCGGGGGTGAGGATGGTGTCGTCGGAGAGGGTGCCGGTGAGGTTGGAGATGAGGGGGGTGTGGGGTGGGTTGAAGGTGAGTCCGGTGACGACGGCGCGGAAGTCGTCGAGCATCGGGTCCATGAGGGGGGAGTGGAAGGCGTGGGAGACGGTGAGCTGTTTGGCGCGGCCGCCTGCTTCCTTGACTTTCTTGACGATGTTGAGGACTGCTGTCTGTTCGCCGGAGATGACGGTGGAGGTGGGTCCGTTGATGGCGGCGATGGAGACGGTGTCTTCGAGGCCCTTGATGTGGTCGAGGGCTTGTTCTTCGGTGAGGTTGAGGGCGGCCATGGTGCCGCCTTGGGGGAGGGCTTGCATGAGGGTGCCGCGGGCGGTGATGAGTGTGGCGGCGTCGGTGAGGGTGAGGATGCCGGCGACGTGGGCTGCGGCGATTTCGCCGACGGAGTGTCCGGCGAGGTAGTCGGGGCGGATGCCCCAGGACTCGTAGAGGCGGTAGAGGGCGACTTCGATGGCGAAGAGGGCGGGTTGGGTCCAGCCGGTGTCGTTGAGGCCTTCGCCGGTGGTGATGACGTCGGCGAGGGATCCGTCGAGGTGGGGGTCGAGCTCGGCGCAGACGGAGTCGAGGGCTTCGGCGAAGGCGGGGAAGGCCGTGTAGAGCTCGCGTCCCATCCCGGCCCGCTGCGCACCCTGCCCCGTGAACAGGAACGCCAGGGCTCCGTCCGACGGCTTGTCGAGCGTCGTCGCCGCGCCGGTGCGGCCCTGGGCGAGAGCCCGCAGTTCGGCGAGGACCGACTCACGGTCGGTGGCCGTGACCACGGCCCGGTGCTCGAGGGCGGCGCGGGTCGTGGCCAGCGCCAGGGCGACGTCCTGATGGCCGAGCTCCGGCCGGTCCTCCAGGTAGGCGGAGAGCCGGGCGGCCTGCGCGGGCAGTGCCTCGGCAGCACCGGCCGACAACACCCAGGGCACGGCGGCGAGTTCACGAGTCTCGCCCTCCGGCTCGGGTGTCTCCACGGCCGGCGGCTGCTCGATGATGACGTGCGCGTTGGTGCCGCTCACGCCGAAGGACGAGATGCCGGCGCGGCGCGGGCGGCCGGTCTCAGGCCACGGGCGCGCCTCGGACAGCAGCTCCACCGCGCCCGCCGACCAGTCGACGTGCGCGCTCGGCTCGTCGATGTGAAGCGTCCGGGGCAGGACGCCGTTGCGGATGGCCTCGACCATCTTGATGACACCGGAGACACCGGCGGCGGACTGCGCGTGGCCGATGTTCGACTTCAGCGAGCCCAGCCACAGGGGCTGGTCGGCCGGCCTGCCCTGACCGTAGGTGGCGAGCAGGGCCTGCGCCTCGATCGGGTCGCCCAGCGTCGTGCCGGTGCCGTGCGCCTCGACGGCGTCGACGTCGAGGGTGCCGAGACCGGCGTTGGCGAGGGCCTGCTTGATGACGCGCTGCTGGGCCGGGCCGCTGGGCGCGGTCAGGCCGTTGGAGGCGCCGTCCTGGTTGATGGCGCTGCCGCGGATCACCGCGAGAACCGGGTGACCGTTGCGCCGGGCGTCGGAGAGGCGCTCCAGGAGGATCAGTCCGGCGCCCTCGGCCCAGCCGGTGCCGTCGGCGGCAGACGCGAACGCCTTGCAGCGCCCGTCGGTGGCCAGGCCCTGCTGGCGGGAGAACTCCACGAACGACGACGGGGTCGCCATCACCGCGACACCGCCCGCCAGGGCCATCGCGCACTCGCCGCTGCGGACGGCCTGCGCGGCCAGGTGCAGGGCGACCAGCGAGGAGGAGCACGCGGTGTCGACGGTGACGGCCGGGCCCTCGAGACCCAGGGTGTACGAGATGCGGCCGGAGACGACGCTGCCCGCCGTACCGATGCCGATGTACCCCTCGGTGCCCTCGGGCGCCTGGCCCGACTGGGAGCCGTAGTCGTGGTACATCACTCCGGCGAAGACACCGACGGCGGCGCCCCGCAGGCCCGCCGGGTCGATCTTGGCGCGCTCGAAGGTCTCCCACGCCGTCTCCAGGAGGAGCCGCTGCTGCGGGTCGGTGGCGAGGGCCTCGCGGGGTGAGATGCCGAAGAACCCGGCGTCGAACTCGCCCGCGTTGTAGAGGAACCCGCCCTCGCGGACGTACGAGGTGCCGGTGTGGGCCGGGTCGGGGTCGTACAGCTTCTCCAGGTCCCAGCCGCGGTCGTCGGGGAACGCGGAGACCGCGTCGACCCCGTCGGAGACGAGCTGCCACAGCTCCTCGGGCGAGGTGACCCCGCCGGGCAGCCGGCAGCCCATGGCAACGATGGCGATCGGCTCGTCGTCGTATCCGGTGCCGACGGGGACGAGACCGGTGTCCGGGCCGTTGTCCTTCACCAACTGGGCGCGCAGGTACCGGGCCACGGCCGCGGGGGTCGGGTGGTCGAAGGCGAGGGTGGCGGGCAGCCGCAGACCCGTCGCCTCGGTGAGCCGGTTGCGCAGCTCCACCGCGTGCACGGAGGTGAAGCCGAGGGCCTTGAAGGCGCGTTCGGCGCCGACGGCACCCGGTCCGTCGAGCTCCGCGGTGCGGGCCGCCTCGGTGCGGACCAGCTCCAGGAGCATCCGTACGCCGCCGTCCTCGGGCAGCGCGTCCAGGCGCTCGCGGAGCGCGGCGGCGCGGCTGTCGTCGGCCTCGGAGGCGCGCGGGGCGGCGTCGATCAGATCGTCGAAGAGGGACGGCACGGCGTCGCGGTGCAGCGTGGCGGTGTCCAGCTTGACCGGGAACAGGCAGGCGGGGCCGGCCAGTCGGGCCGCGTCGAACATGGCGAGGCCGGTACGGGTGGGCAGGGCGCCGATGCCCGCGCGGGTGCCGCCCGTCGTCGTGTCCGGCAGCTCCCACGGCCCGAACGCCAGCGCCTGCGCCGGCAGACCGCGCGAGACACGGTGCTGGGCGAGCGCCTGCACGAACGCGTCGGCGGCCGCCTGTCCCGGGTCGCCGGGGATGCCGATCAGGCTGTCGGCCGACGAGAACAGCACGAACGCGGAGGGCTGTGCGGCGCGGGTCAGCTCATGGAGGTGGAGCGTGCCCTCGACGGTGGCGCGCAGCGGCGCCCCCGGCCAGAAGTCCTCCGGGTCGGGCGCGTGCACGACGGTGGTGACCGGGCGGGCGGACTGGGCCAGCACGCCGGTCAGCGCGTCCCGGTCGGTGAGGTCGCAGGCGTGCAGGGCGACAGTGGCGCCGAGGCCGGTGAGCTCGTCGCGGAGCGCGGCGGCGGCCGGGTCGGCGTCGCCCTGGGCGCTGATCAGCAGCAGATGCCGGGCCTGGTGCGCGGTGACGAGGTGCCGGGCAACGGCGATGCCCCGGGCGCCGTCGGCCCCGGTGACGAGCGTCGTGCCCTGCGGGTCGACGAGCGGGCGCGGGGCGTCCTCGACGGCGGCGGAGACCCGGGCGAGCCGGGGCTGCAGGACGAGGCCGTCCCGTACGGCGAGGCGGTCCTCGCCCGAGCCGACGGCGGCGAGCAGCGCGGCGGCTACGGGGCCGCCCGCGCGCTCGTCGGAGCCGAGCGGTTCGTCCAGGTCGGCGAGGACGATCCGGCCGGGGTGCGCGGCCTGCAGAGCGCTCGCGTAGCCCCAGGCGGCGGCCTGCGCCAGGTCGGGTGTGTCGGTGCCGGCGCCGGTCGACACCGCTCGGCGCACGACGACCACCAGACGGGACCCGGCGGTCCGCTCGTCCGCGAGCCACGGCTCGACGGCCTCGGCGAGCGCCGTGACCACGCTGTCGGCGGCGTCGGCGACGGCGACCTCGGGGGAGACGCGTCCGGTGCGCTCGGCCGGGGCGGGAGTGATGCCCGCCAGGTTCAGCACGGTCACCTCGGGCACCTGGCGGCCCTGGGCGAAAGAGGCGCGCAGGGAAGCCAGGTCGTCGAAGGCGTCGGTGTGGATGCCCGACGCGGTGAAGGGCGCCGCGTCCGCGCCGACGACGGCCCAGTCGCCGGTGACCGCCGTGGCGGTCGGGACCGACGGCAGCGGGATCCAGTCCAGGCGCAGCAGCGCCTCGAAGTGGCTGCTGCCGGCCGCCCGCAGACGGCCCGGGCGGTCGAGCAGCGCGAGACGGGTGACCTTCCCGGACTGGGTGCGGGGCACCTCCTCGATCTCGTACAGCTCCTCGGGCACCTTGTAGTACGCGAGCTGCTCCCGGCAGGCCGTGAACAGCGCCTCGGGATCGAAGCCCTCCGCCGACGGCACGATGAACGCCACCGGCACCTCGCCGAGGATGTCGTGCGGCTTGCCCACGACGGCGCAGTCCGCGACGCCCGGCACCTGGCGCAGGACGTCCTCGACCTCGCCCGGGTGGATGTTCTCCCCGCCCCGGATGATCATTTCCTTGATGCGGCCGGTGACGGTGAAGTACCCGGCCTCGTCGCGACGGGCCAGGTCCCCGGTGCGGTACCAGCCGTCGCGCAGCGCGACCGCCGTCTCCTCGGGCTTGTTGTGGTAGCCGGCCATGACGTTCGGGCCGCTGACCCAGACCTCGCCCTCCTCGTCGGTGCCGACCTCCGCACCCGTCTCCGGGTCGACGAGACGCACGTTGAGGCCGGGAACGGGAAGTCCGCAGGAGCCCTCGACCCGGGCGCCCGTCGGCCAGTTGATGGTGATCGAGCCGCAGGTCTCGGTCGAGCCGTACGCGTCGAGCAGCGGCGCGCCGAAGGACTCCTCGAAGGACTGCCGCAGCGACGCGGTGGTGATCGCGCCGCCGACCAGGCACATCCGCAGCGCCGGCGCGCGGAAGCCGCGCTCACGTGCGGCCGAGACGAGGTAGTGGTACATCGTCGGCACGCCGCCCAGGAACGTCGAATTGTCCTCGGCCAGGCCCTGCAGGACCTCCTCGGCCGAGAAACCGTCGACGATCCGGGCCGACGCGCCGACCGCGGTGACGGCGAGCACGCAGAAGATGTGCGACAGGCTGTGGAAGAGGGGCAGCGGCCACAGGACCCGGTCCTCGGGCGTCAGGTTCGGCACGGGTGCGTAGCAGGCGGCCACCGACCAGAGGCAGTTGCGCTGGGTGGAGAGGACACCCTTCGGCCTGCCGGTGGTGCCGGAGGTGTAGAGCAGCCAGGCCACGTCGTCCAGACCCAGATCGTCGCGGGCGGGCGCGCCGGGCTCGGTGGTGGCGAGCCGCTCGTACGGCACGCAGTCGGAGGGCGCCCCGGACGGAACGCCCTCGTCGCCGACCACGACGATCCGCAGCGACTGTCCGCTCTCCAGGACCGGGCGCACCTGGTCCAGGTGCGCGGCGTCGGTGATGAGGAGCCGCGCGCCGCTGTCCGCGAGCAGATAGGCAAGCTCGGCCTCGGTCGAACGGGGGTTGAGCGGTACGCCGATCGCGCCGGCCCGGGTGATCGCGAGATAACTCTCCACGGTCTCCACCCGGTTGCCGAGCAGGATCGCCGCCCGGTCGCCGGGCTGGAGACGGAGTTCCGCGAAATGCCCGGCCAGCCGGCCGGTACGGGCCTCCAATTCGGCGTATCCGACGCTTCGCCGGCCGTCACTGAAAGCCGTCTTGTTCCCGAAGGAATGCGCATGCGCCTTCAGTAGTTCGGGCAACGGTCGTATCAGTTCGGTACGCAGCATTACCGATCCACCCCTTGTTCGGAAAAGACAGAAGTCGCGCTGTGCGGCTCAGTCTTGTTCCGTACGGAGGAGTGGAGACCCCAGACAGCCCCCCTAGGACCGCCCTCATTCGGAGTGGCTCGAAGCTTGTCCCCCCAGAGAATGGAAGGCGATAACCCCGGACCCTAATCTCACCTCAGGGGCCCTGTCCCGGCTGGAGATTACCGGGTCGCCCGCAAAACGCAAGGTGTCCGTCAGAGAAATTCGATCTCTCCACAGGATTCGGCTCGTTCGGCTCGTTCGGCTCGACTCAGACGACTCATCCGATTCATTCGACTCACACCGAGGTGATCCGCAGTGACGCGCAACTGGTTGTACTGCCGGCTGTCCGGCCAGGCCTGGGCCGACCAGGGCGCCGCCCTGGCCCCGCGGCTGCCCGCCGACATCGCCGGGGCGCTCGCCCCGCTCCGCGACGGCCGGGCCGGGCACTGGTTCTTCCACCCGCTGCGGGACGCCTCCGGCACATCCGGCACCGAACTGTGGCTGAGCGCCGACGACCGGACCACCCGGTACGTCCTCGGGACGCTCCTCACCGAAGCGGACCGCACGGGCACCCGCATGTTCCACCGCTACGAGGAGCGCAGGCCCGCGTTCACCGATGAACTGTCCATGAGATCCAGCGAACTCGCCCTGGCCGTCGGCGAGTCGGGCGGACTCTGCGCCGAGGACCGGCTCGATTTCGCCGTCCTGCACCTGCGGCACGTCGCCGCCCTCGTCCCGGCCGCCGACCGGTCCGCCTTCCTCTTCCTCTGCTGGCAGCACTGGGCCTCCGGAATCAGTCCCGATCTACGCCTCGAACTCGGCCGCAGAGCCACCGTCGAGGGCCGCGGCCGGCTCGCCGCCCCGACCGCCCTGCCGGTGTCCGTCGCCGACGAGCGCACGTCCGAGGCCTGGCGCGCCTACCTGCGCACCCTCGACACGGCCGTCGGCGACCAGGAGGTCTCCGGCGAACTGCCCGGCAACTACCTGCTGTTCGAGCACGCGCACCTGACCCACCAGCGCCTCGGGGTGTCCCAGGAGTCCGAAGCGCTCGCCGCGCTGATCCTGCGGACCGCCCCCGAGTCCGCCCTCGCTTCCCCGCTACCGGTCTTCCAGACGGCGTGACCGGAACGACAACCCACCACGGGAGGACTTCCATGGCCTTGATGACCGCGCCGGAGACCGGCGCCTCGTCCACGGACCCGGGCGAACGAAGGAGCGTCGACGTCGACCTCGGCGACCGCTCGTACACCGTCCACATCGGCCCCGGAGTACGGCACCTGCTCCCCGGGATCGTCGCGGAGACCGGCGCCCACCGCGTCGTGGTCGTCTCCGCCCGCCCCGACGACTGGGTGCCCGACCCCGGCGTACCGTCCCTGCTGATCCGGGCCCGCGACGGCGAGGTGGACAAGAACCTCGTCACCGTCGACGAACTCTGCCGCGCCTTCGCCGGGTTCGGGCTCACCCGGCAGGACGTGGTGATCAGCTGCGGCGGGGGGACCACCACGGACACCGTCGGCCTCGCCGCGGCCCTCTTCCACCGCGGGGTCCCGGTCATCCACCTGCCGACGTCCCTGCTCGCCCAGGTCGACGCGAGCATCGGCGGAAAGACGGCGGTGAACCTGCCCGAGGGGAAGAACCTCGTCGGAACGTACTGGCAGCCCAAGGCGGTCCTGTGCGACACGGACTACCTGAGCACGCTCCCCGAACGGGAAATGATCAACGGCTACGGGGAGCTGGCGCGGGCCGCCTTCATCGGCGCCGGCGACCTCAGGCACCTGCCGCTGCACCAGCAGATCGCGGCGAGCGTCGCGCTCAAGGCGTCCGTCGTGATGACCGACGAGCGGGACGCGGGCCCACGCCACCTCCTCAACTACGGCCACACTCTGGGCCACGCCCTCGAGATCGCGACGGACTTCGCCCTCAAGCACGGCGAGGCGGTCGCCATCGGCACCGTCTTCGCGGGCCGCCTGGCCGGCGCCCTGGGCCGCATCGACGAGGGCCGGGTCGCCACGCACCTGGAGATCGTCTCGGGCTACGGCCTGCCGACGGAGCTCCCGGAGGGGCCGACGGCGTCGGAACTGATGGCCCTGATGCGGCTGGACAAGAAGGCGGAACAGGGGTTGGCGTTCGTGCTGGACGGGCCGCGGGGAGCGGAACTGGTCCAGGACGTGGGGGAGGAGGTGGTCCGCGCGACCCTGGAGTCGATGCCGCGCCGCCGCTTCTGACGACGGCGGCGCCGCGACTGAGGTCCGCCCCCGGACACCGTCCGGGGGCCGGGCCTCACAGGTCGTCCCGTCCCCCGCCCGGCTCCCTCGTCGCGCGTGACACTTCGGCCCGGGCCGAAACGTCCGGTTCCTAGGCTGCCCGTCATGAACACTTCCCACCGGGTGATCGAGCCGAGCGTCCTGTACTTCGGGACGCCAGTGGTGCTCCTGTCGACGGAGAACCAGGACGGGTCCTTCAATCTCGCCCCCATGTCCTCCGCCTGGGCACTGGGCCGGACCGTCGTGCTCGGGCTTGGCCGCGACGGTCAGACCGCGCACAACCTCCGCGGCCGTCCCGATCTGGTCATCAGCCTGCCGGCCCCGGACCAGTGGCCGGCGGTGGAGCGGCTCGCGCCACTGACCGGCCGGAATCCCGTGCCCCCCACCAAGCCCCTGGGCTGCCGCTTCGAACCGGACAAGTTCACCGCCGCCGGGCTGAGCGGCGTGCCTTCCCTCGTGGTGAGGCCGCCTCGCGTCGCCGAATGCCCGATCCAGCTGGAGGCCCGCGCGGTACGGGTGCGGCCGGACGTCTCCGGAGAATGCGTCATCGTCGAGGCCGTCGTGCGCAAGGTCCACGCCGACTCCCGCGTCGCCGTCCCCGGCACAGATCACATCGACCCGGCCGCCTGGAGCCCTCTCATCTACAACTTCCGCCACTACTTCGGCCTCGGCCAGGAGCTCGGCCACTCCTACCGCACCGAGACTCCCCGCGGCCTCGACGGCCCCGCCGCCGAGGCCGCGCCGGTCGCCACCGCGCCCCACTGAAGGCGGGTACAGCGGTGGTGGTGGTGGCGGCGGGGGTCGGGGCCTCCGGTGCGGGGTGTCCGGACTGCAGCCTCACCGCGCTCCGCGCGAGCGTCGGTGCTTTACGTCCGACCACCCCCACGTGCGACCCCGACCCCCTCCCGTACGTCGGCGGCTCAGCGGAGATACGTCTGTTGCCACTCGACGGAGGACATACTCAGGGCAGCCTCAGCGAGAGCCTGTGCCGACGAGGTCTTCAGACTGTTCCGGCTGGTGTCGATCCAGTTCTGGACGTTCGTGTATCCCTGCTCGCGATACTCGACTGCCTGGACGAGGCATTCCAGCTTGTCGGCGTCGTGAGCAACGATCACTTCCAGGCTGCTGCCGTTCTCGTACTCCTCGACGACCCGCTGGATCCCGGCTGCTACGGCCGTATGAGCGGCGGAGACCTGATCGGCGGTGACCTTCTCGTTGCTGGCTGCGTCCAGATACCTCCGGCCCACGTGCGGAATGTCGCCGACCCGGGTCTCCTGGGTGTCGTGGAACAGGCACATCAGCGCCACCTTCGCCGGATCGGCGCCCTCCATCATCGCCAGCACAGCACCCACGATGCCGACGCGGAACGAGTGCTCCGCAATGGTCTCGGGATCCTTGACGCCGGCGATCCACCAGCCGGACCGCTTGGCCCGCTTGAGCATCCCCATCTCCAGCAGGAACCCGGCAGTTCCCTTGGCCTGGTCGGTCTCATCCGCCATGTGGTGCCCTCCGGTCTGTGTCCGTACGCAACCCTGCTCCCAGCACCGTCCTCCGCGACGGGGACTGGGTCCCAGGGCCGACCCCTCTCCGCGTCACGCCGCTGCCTTCTGTTCCGCCACCACCCGCACGCGTTCGCCGAGCGTTCCCACGGCGCGGCTCGTCCCGTGCGTCTTCACCTTGTCGCGGAGAGTGTCGAAGTGTTCGTCACCCCGTGCTGTGGACAGCGTCGTGTAGTCGTCCAGGAACCGGTCCCACGTGGCGCAAGCGGCCTCGACGTGTCCGAGTTCCCACTGGCGGGCGGCGAGAACACCGTGGGCGTGAAGGCGGCCCTGGCGCTCGTTGGCGGGCCGGGCACGGTTGGACTGCCGCATGGCCTTGATCGATCCGGGGAGGTCGCCGAGCTCGTAGAGGACGTGGGAGACGTGGAAGTGGTAGGCGGCCTGGTCGTATCCGCCGACGGCGTCGTTGCGGCCGTCGGCCTTGGCGAGGGCGGACTCGGCTTCGCGCAGGCGGGTGAACGCCTGCCGCCGGTCCTTCACCATGGCCGCGCCATGGGCCTGCTGGCCCCGCAGAAAGGCGATCAGACGCGGACCGGCGACGGGCGCCGCCTCCGCCGCGGAATCCGCGTACTCCAGTGCCTTTGGACCGTAGCCGAGGTTCGACGCCTGAAGCGCCATTCCTCGTAGGGTGCGGCAGTAGGTGAGATGGTCCTGCGCGTCCTTGGCCAGGCCGAGGGCCTGCACGAAGTACTTCTGCCCGAGGCCGTGAGCCCGCTCGTACATCGCCATCCAACCGGTGAGGTACACGAAGTCGGCAGCGGCGGCGCGCATCTCGTCCTGCACCTTCGGCGTGGCTTCGGCTTCCAGCCACGAGAGAACGGTGTTGGCGAGGAACGCCGCGGCCATCGGCCGGGCGTGGCCGCCGCCCAGGTCGTCCAGGATGTTCGCGACGTGGTCCGTCATCGTGCGGACCGTGGTGACCTCGCCGGCGCCGATGCGGACCGTACGGCCCGCCTTGGCCTTCTCGTCGGACGCTTCGAGGCGGTCGCCCAAGTCCGTGTACTGGGGCACCATCAACGCTGCCGAATAGAGCCCCGCGGAGAGCACACCGCGGCGAGACGGGTCCATGTCGCCCCGCGCGAGGTCGGCGAGATCCCGGACCCCGTCCGGGTTGTCGCCGGGGAAACCCGCCTCGGCACACGTCACCGGGCGGCCGATCCGTCGCGAGAGCGCCTCGACGATGGCGGGGCGGGCCGACTCCTTCGGAAGTGAGCCCTTGAGCCAGTACGTCACGGTGCTCGCACCGTAGTTCAGCGCCGTGCCCGCCTCCGCCGCAGTACGGTTCACGGCCCGCGCGAGCTGCCCGTTCCCCCAGTCGGCCTGGGCCATCAAGTCGGCGAGTGCCGTGTTCGGCGTGCGTCCCATTCCAGCTCCCCTGGCGTTCAACGCATTCAACGGACCTACCAGCATGGCCCGTTCTCACGAGCGGTGTACCCCCGTTGAATGAGTACCAGCCACCCGGAGTAGTCGGCCAGACGCACTCGGCGCCGAAGCGTCTCCGGGAACAGGAACACCCCGGCGACGGAGGCACCCGTCCCGGGGCATGGCCGATCCGAATGGAGCAGACCGACATGACCGACCTTATCCGCGCCCTCGTCCGGTGGGCGAGGGCGGTGTTGGCGGCGCGTGGTCGCCGCCCCATCGCCGCCTGCCCACCCGTCCGGGCGACGCGGCCCGTACCCCGGCGGGTGGGGCCACCGCTTCCGGTGCCGCGCTCGCCGTACGGGCTCGACACACCGCTGGACGGCGCTGCGACCGTGCTGGTCCGTCCGTACCTGAGGGCCCACGAGCAGCGGCACCGGCGGCTCGCCGCGGACGTCGGCCGGCGGGGGGTGGCCTGATGGGCGTCCCCGAACGCCGTCCGACGCGGATGTGTGTGCGGTGCGAGAGGTTCACCGCGAGCCCCGTGGTCGTCTCCGAGGTACACGCCGGCTCGGGGCCCGGGTTCAACGTCTACGCCTGCGGGGCGTGCGCGCCGTACTACCCGAAGCCCCCGGACGTGCTCGACCTGTTCACGCCGAGCGGTCGGAACCGCGCGTCACGAGGGGAGCCGCGCGAACCGCGATGACCTGGTGGACCAGGTCACTGGGGACGGTCGACCGGACCGGAAGGCGCGGAGCGAAGCCCCGGACCGTGTGGCCCGGGGCTTCGCCTTCCCGTCTACTTCTTGATCTCGTTGATGCAGAGCACGAACTGCTTGCCCGAGCTGCGGCGGCCGCCGCGCGTCTGCTCGCGGTAGCCGATGTCCGACTTGCCGTCGCACTTGGCGGTGTCCAGGGTGTCGGGGATCACCTCGACCACCTTGTACGTGGCCTCGGTGCCACCGCACTCCACGACCTGCAGATCGGGCGAGATCGTGGACCCGTTGTTCTTGAGGCAGTCCCCGGCCTCGGCATGGTCGGCGTCGTCCTGGCTCGCGAAGTAGCCCACCACGATCATGATGAGGACGGCCACGGCGCCGATGCCCTTGAGGATTTTCATGACGCCTATGCCCCCGCTCCGAGACGGCGGCGCCGGCGCCGGCGGCGGGGGAGCGGACCACTGCTGCTGCTGGGGCGGGTAGGGCTGCTGTTGCTGGGGTTGAGGCTGCTGCGGGTACCCGTAGCCCGGCTGGGGCGGGTAGCCCTGGGGCGGCTGCTGGGCGTACGGGCCGGGTTGACCGTACGGGCCAGGGCCTTGTTGCGGCGGAAAGGTCATGTGGGAGTCCCCCGAGATGCGTGTGTCCGTCCTTTTGACGCGAGCACGCTATAGCAACCGGTGAACTCCCCACGAATGCGGGCGGGTCAGCGGCGCTTGCCGATGAGACGCGCGAGACCCCAGGCCGTCACCGCGGCGACGGCAAGTCCCAGCAGGGAGAGCCACTCGGTGTCACTCTGGCTGCCCCACCAGGCCTTGGCGGGGATGAAGGGGTCCGCCTCCATCATGTCCCCGAAGGCCGGGACACCGCCGTCCGCGGCGATGATGAGCGGGATCGCGTTGGTGTAGCCGAAGAAGACGCCGAGCACGGCCATGAACGCACCGCTGATCTGGACGCCGGTGCTGCGCCGGCCGACCAGGCCGACCAACGCGCCGACAGCCGCTCCGTTGAGCAGGCCGTGCACCACGTAGAGGGTCTGCGCGGTGTTCGCGGACTGTTGCTTGTACGTGGCCACGGTGACGCCGGTGTAGATCGCCGAGACCACGACCGAGGCGAGGAGCCCGAGGAAGAAGGCGCCGACGGGGTGGCCGCGCCTCGGCTGCTGCCCCAGGGGCGCCGCGAACGGCTGCCCGGGAGGTATCGGCGGCTGCCAGGACTGCATGGGCGGTTGCCCGGGTGGCTGGTGATACGGGTTGAAGTGCGGCGGCTGGGGCTGGTGCTGGCTCATGGGTCCCCGGTTGGGCGTAGAAGGCAGGACGAGCCAAGCTACCAACGAGGTGCGCGAGGCGGCTCTTTGGCACGCACCCGGGCCCCGGCCCCCGTTCGTGGGGGGTCGGGGCCCGGGGTCCGGGAGGGGGAGGGGCTAGACCGTGTCCAGGATCGGGAGCAGGGCCAGCAGATCCGACGGGGTGTGGAGGATCGCGTCCGGGGCCGCGGCCACCAGGTCCGCCTCGTCCACGTCCGCCCACATCGCCGCGACCGCCGCGACCCCCGCGCCCCGCGCGCTCGTCAGGTCCGTGACCGCGTCGCCGACCATCAGGGCCTTCTCCGGGGCGATGTCCATCAGCCGCAGGGCGAGGCGCACGATGTCCGGTGCCGGCTTGGGGCGGTCGACCTCGTCCGAGCCGATGATGTGCTCGAAGACGTCGGCGATGCCCAGCGAGGCCAGGAGCGAGCGGGCCCGCGGGCCGCTCTTCCCGGTCGCGACGGCCATCCGTATGCCCCTGGCGTGCAGTTCCCGCAGGAGGTCGACCACGCCGTCGAAGACCGGCACCTGGTGTTCCAGGCGATAGCTCTCCCGGACGAAGGGCTCCTCCATCTCCTTGGGAAGCCCCATGATCCGCATGATGTCGGGGAAATATCGGCCCTGGTGCCGGTTGTACTCCTCGAAGGGCGCGGGACCGTCGCCGACGGCCTCCGCGTACGCCACCGTGAAGGCCTGGCGCATCACCTCGAAGCTGTCCACGAGGACACCGTCCAGGTCGAACACGATCGCCCGGGTGCCGCGGTTGTGCCAGTCGATGTTCTGGGTCATGGGGCTTTCCTCACCGGTGAGTCGGGGCGGGGGTCGCCCGCCCGTTCGTGGGGACGTCGGCGCTGCCGGGACGTACCGGAGATGCGATACGTACGACGGGCGCCGGATGTGCGGTCACTGCCTTGTCCTGCTGGGCGGCCTCCGCCGCCTCCGCGGCTGCTGCCGCCGCCACGGCCGCCCGCGCCTCGCGGGCCTCCCGCGCCGTCGCGTAGATCCGCTCGATCACGGTGATCGTCCGCCGTGTCTCGCGCACCGCCCGCCCGTGGCTCTCCGGGTCGGCGAGCAGCGCCGGCAGTTCGTCGAGCTGCCGCATGTACTCCGCGCCGATGGGCTCCACGGGGAAGGGGATCTCCGTGACCGTGCCGTCCTTCGTGAGCGTCAGCTCCGCGGACTCGACGCGGTTGGGGCTGAACCCGAAGGTGCAGCGCAGTGTCGCGGTGCCCTCGCTGCCGTCGACCCGGATCACGGTGACGTCGTGCGGCTCGTGCGAGGCCCAGCTCGCCCGGAGTCCCACGGAGACGCCGCTGTCGGTGACGAGGAAGCCGCGTGCGGTGTCCTCGACGTCGCCCTCGGCCTCGGGGGCGTCCTCGGGGCGGTCCTCGCGCCAGGCGGCGCGGGCCGCGGCGCTGCGGACGAAGTCGTCGGAGACCGTGCCGAGCGCCTGGTCGAAGCTGACGTCGCCGAGCAGCGGCGCCACCGTGTCCAGGAGATGCCAGCCGAGGTCGACGAGGGCCCCGCCGCCGGAGTACTGGCGCTGGGTGAACCAGCCGCCCGCGTCGGGGATGCCCCGCGCCCGGACCCAGGAGAGGTCCACGTGCCGGATGTGCCCGAGATTGGCGACGAGTTCCCGCAGCGCGAGAACATCGGCGCGGTAGCGCGCGGCGCTTCCGGCGAGCAGCAGGGACCCCCCGCCGGTCTCTGCCGCCGCGAGCTGTTCGGCCTCATCGGAGTTGAGGCAGACCGGCTTCTCCAGGAAGACGGGGATGCCGTTGACCAGGAGCCGGCAGGCGATCGTCGCGTGCAGATGGTTCGGTACGGCGACGACGGCCAGGTCGGCGATCTCCGGCGTCAGTTCGTCGACGCTGGTGAGCAGCTGGGTGCCGGTGCGGTCGTGTACGGCCGCGGCCAGGGCGGCCCGGTCCGGGTCGACGACCGCGGTGACGGCGAAGGAGGGGTGTTCGCGCAGCCGGGGCAGCCAGATGGACTTGGCGGCCCAGCCGAGGCCCACGACGGCGACGCGGACGACGCGGCCCCCGCCGGACGGCGCGGCGCTCATGCCTCCGCCAGTGTGTCCGCGATGATCTCGGCCACCTGGTGCATCTGCTGCGGCGTGCCGAGCAGCGTGCGGTGGTGCAGCCAGATGGCGTCGTTGTTGATGGCCTCGGTGTTGGGGCAGCGGGCCGCCACCTGCTCGACCGTCTCGTCCGGGGCGCCGGACTCCCAGAAGCCGTCCGAGCGGTAGATGGCGCGGAAGGCGATGAAGGCGGGCAGGCCGCGCTCGATGAGCTTGTCGACGAGCTCGTTGCGCTTCTCCTCGGCCAGGCCCGGGATGCGGAACATCGCCATGTAGTGGGGGTGCGAGGTGACGCGCGGGTCGTGCTTCTGCGGGACGACGCCGGGGATTTCGGCGAGCAGCGAGTCGAGCAGCTCGGAGCGTGCCTGGCGGGTGGCGAGCTGGGAGGGGTAGCGGGCCAGCTGGGCGCGGAGCACGGAGGCGGAGAACTCGTTCATCCGGAAGTTGGAACCGGACGTCTGGTGGTAGTACTTGCGGTCCGTACGGGGCCGGCCGCAGGAGTGGCGCAGGAAGGCCTCCTCGTACAGCTCGCGCGTGGGGAACAGCACCAGACCGCCCTCGCCGGCCGTCATCAGCTTGCCGTTCTGGAAGCTGAACGCGGCGACCGAGCCGAGCTCGCCGTAGTTGCGGCCCTGCCATTCGCCGCCCTGGCCGTGGCAGGCGTCCTGGATGATCGGGATGCCCTTGTCGGCGGAGAGCTTCTCCAGCGCGTCCATGTCGGGGAAGTGACCGGCCATGTGCACCGGCATGATCGCCTTGGTGCGCGGGGTGATGGCCGCCTCGGTGGCGGCGACGTCCAGGCAGTACGTCTCGGGGTCGACGTCGACCGGGACGGCGACGGCGCCCAGGCGCTGGGCGGCCTGTGACGAGGAGATGAAGGTGAAGGCGGGCACGATGACCTCGGTGCCGGGGCCGACGCCGAGCACCTGGAGGGCCAGTTCCAGCGCGTGCGTGCCGTTGGTGACGGCGAGGGCGTACTGCGCGCCGTGGAACTCGGCGAACTCCCGCTCGAACGAGTCGACTTCGCTGCCTCCCATCCGCCACCACTGCCCCTGCTCCAGCGCGCGGATCAGGCCGGCCCGCTCCTCGTCGCCGTACTGGGGCCACTGGGGAAGTTCGAGAGGCTGTCGGTTACCAGACATGCTCAACCAATCCTTCTTTTCGAGGGGAACCTGTGCCGGACAATGAATTCGGCCTAGAATTCAACCGGTCTGGCGGGGGCCTTTCCACGCCGCGGTTATCACGCTACCCCACGGATAAGGACGCTTCCCATCCCCTAGGAACCCCCCTTTATGGCCCCTTGAATTTCTCGCTCCACCCCCTGCGGTTTCCCGTCGATGGAAATTGGTGCTAGAAATTCTGCATTCTCCCCGAATGCAGAGAGGTGGGACCGTGAGCGCAATACTCCTGGTCAACGGCCCGAACCTGGGCATACTCGGCCGCCGTGAACCCGAGGTCTACGGAACGGCCACACTGTTCGACATCGAGCAGGCCATCGAGAAGGAGCTCGCCGAGCGTGGATACGACCTCGTGTCCGTACAGCGCGAATCGGAGGGCGAGCTGATCAAGGCGATCCAGGAGCACTACTACACGGTGGGTGCCATCGTGAATCCCGGTGCTCTCATGATCAATGGCTGGGGTCTGCGGGACGCTCTCGCGAGCTACCCGCGTCCCTGGATCGAAGTGCATCTGTCGAACGTCTGGGCGCGCGAGCAGTTCCGGCACGAGTCGGTACTCGCCCCGCTGGCGCACGGCGTGATCGTCGGCATGGGAGCGCTCGGCTACCCCCTCGCCGCGCGTGCGCTGCTCGGCATGACCTCGCCCGGCATGTGACGAGCGGCGACGCTCCCCGGGGGCCGGCCCCGTCCACCGGCCCCGGCCCCCGGACCCAGGCACCCCCTCGGTCCGGCCAGGACGGCCGGACCGCCATCGTGAGGTGAACTCCCGTGACACCCCTGACCGTTGAATCGACCACACCGACCGGTGGTCCGACCGGCGCCGCGTTCGACCGCGACGCGTGGATCCGGCGCTACCACCCGGCGCCGGACGCCGCCGTGCGGCTGGTGACGCTGCCGCACGCGGGCGGCTCCGCGCCCTGGTTCCGCCCCTTCTCGGCGGCGCTCTCGCCTGACGTCGAGGTGCTGTCGGTGCAGTACCCGGGCCGCCAGGACCGGTTCCGCGAGGAGCCCGTCACCGACATCGGCGCCCTCGCCGACCTGATCACCGAGGCGCTCGAACCGTGGACCGACGCGCCGCTGGCCCTCTTCGGGCACAGCATGGGCGCCACCGTCGGCTTCGAGGTCGTGCAGCGGCTGGAGCGCCGGGGCACCCCGCCGGTGGCGTTCTTCGCCTCCGGCCGCCCTGCTCCGGGCCTCGACCGCGAGCACCTGATCCACCGCCTCGACGACGCCGGCCTGCTGAAGGAGCTGGAGGCGCTCAGCGGGACGGACCCCCGGGTGTTCCAGGACGAGGAACTGCTGCGGCTGATGCTGCCGGTGATCCGCGGCGACTACCGCGCCGTGGAGACCTACCGCTGCGCGCCCGGCGCGACGATCGACTGCCCCGTGACCGTACTGGTGGGGGACAGCGACCCGCGCGTCTCCGTCGACGACGCGGCCGCCTGGGAACAGCACGTGCCCGGAGAAATCGGCTTCCACGTGTTCCCAGGAGGGCACTTCTACCTCGCCGACCACCTGGAGGCCATCACCGCGCTGGTCCGCGATGCGCTCGCCCCGGGGCGCTGAGGGCCACCGCCGACAGCAGCAGACCGCGGTCCGCCGCCCATCGTCCGTCGAAGCGGGTGACCTTCTCGCCGGCGAGTGGCAGACCGGGCACCAGCAGCCTGGCGGAGAACGTTCCGGCGCTCCCGCCGGCCGGGTCGAAGGCGATCTCGGCGTCCGGGAAGTCCAGCTCCCGCCCCGACAGCGGGAACCACGTCTTGTACACCGCCTCCTTGGCGCTGAACAGCAGCCGGTCCCAGGACACCGCGGGCCGCGCGGCGGCCAGCGCCGCCACGTGCCGCAGCTCGGTGGGCCGGGCCACGCTCACCAACACCCCGTCGGGGAGCGGCAGATCCGGCTCGGCGTCGATCCCGAGGCCGGCCAGATCGTCACGCCGGGCGAGCGCGGCCGCGCGGTAGCCGGTCGTGTGGGTCATGCTGCCGATGACGCCGTCGGGCCAGACGACGGCGTTGCGACGGCCGTGCAGCAGGGGTACGGGAGGCAGCCCGAGGTCGGCGAGCGCGCGCCGCGCACACCGCCGTACGACGGTGAACTCCCGCTGCCGGGAGGGCACGGCGCCGGCGACGACCGCCCACTCCTCCTCGTACAGGCCGTCCGGCCGCGGCCCGGACCCGGTGGCGGGCCCGGGATCGTCACCGAAGGCTTCGGCCCAGACGGCGACCCGCGGCAGCAGCCCTTCGATCACGGCGTACCGCTCCCGCCCTCCGCCGCGCTCGGCAGCGGACGCCCGGTCGCGGCGGCGATCACCGCCTCGACGGACTGGAGGACCACCACCCGCAGTGCCTCCAGCGGAGCCGGGGGCGCCGGAGCGGCCCCGAGGCCGCCCGCACCTCCCGGATCTCCCGTGAAAATACGCAGAGCTGTTTCGCAGGAATTACCGGTATCCGCCGTACGCCATTCTTCGGTGAACATGTTCCCTCCCGCTTCCGAGTGCCTGAGAAGAAGCTAGTTCGAGACATGTCCGACCGGTCCCCTATGGACCCCCCAACGCCGCCCTGCACCCTGATGGGTCATCCTCCAAGGAGAAGCCGTGAGTTATCTGGGAATAGATGTCGGAGGCACGAAGGTCGCCTTCCGTACGGAGAATTCCGGGGATGCGGGGGAGGAGACGGAGTCGTCGTTCCGCTGGCCCGCGACCCGTTGCGTTCGCGATGACCTCGCCGCGCTGGCCGAGCACACGGCCGCGCTGCGGGCGCGTCTTCCGCGGCCCGTCGAGGCGGTCGGTGTGGCGATGCCCGCGACGCTCGCCCCGGACGGGCGGGTGCGGACCTGGCCGGGCCGGCCGTTCTGGCAGGGGGTCGACCTGACGGCCGAGTTGGGGCGGCTGCTGCCGGGCGCGCGGGTGCGCTGCGCCGACGACGGCGACCTGGCGGCGCTCGCCGAGGCGGACGCGGCCGACTGCCGGGACCTGGTCTATCTGGGCGTGGGTACGGGGATCGGCGGCGGCATCGTCCTCGACGGCCGTCCGGTACCGGGGTCGGGCTCCTGCGAGGTGGGCCACACGATCGTGGACCGGCTCGCGGGCGAGCTCTGCGACTGCGGCCGCCGGGGATGCGTCCAGGCCGTCGCCTCGGGCCCAGCGACGCTGCGCCGGGCGGCGGAACTAAGGGGCGTTCCGGTCGAGTTCACCGTGCTGCGGGACGGGTACGCGGCGGGTCTGCCCTGGGCCGTCGAGGCCATCGAGGAGGGCTGCGCCGCGCTGGCCGCGGCGGCGGTGAGCCTCAGCGAACTGGTCCACCCCGCGCGGATCGTGGTCGGCGGCGGCTTCGCGGCGGGCATTCCGGGCTTCGTCGACGGGATCGCGGCCCAGGTGTCACGCCTGACCCGTCCCGGCTGGACGCCGCCACCGGTTCACGCGGCCGTACTGGGAGGTCTGTCCTCCCTGCGCGGAGCGGTTCTGCTGGCCCGCAGGCCCTGAACGCCCGGCAGGCCGCCGCCTCCCCGGCAAGGGGCCTTCCATGAAGGCCCCTTGGACCGGCTCGGCGGGGCCTTCGCCTGCTACTCGGTCACGATGTTGAAGGCCGGGTACACCCTGGGCGTGAACTCCGGAATGCCCGCTTCGCGCGCGTACGGCATCAGGATCTCCGCGAAGCGCTGCCATGCCTCCTCGGACTCCCACACATCCACGACGAACCAGCCGTTCTCGCCCTGTCCGGCAATGTGTGCGACAACGCCGGGCGCCGGCCAGTCCGAAAGCTTCTTGACGATTCCGCGCCCGCTGCTCACCTGGTTCGCGACCTGCTCGTACTGCGCCTGAGTGGCTCCGGTCATGTTCAGCTCGACGATGATTGCCACAACAACTCCGTCCGTGGTCGGCACACTGTCCCACCCAGTCGACCAGCGACACGTGCCTTCCGCGCGGGCTGGTCGTCGAACGGGTGAGGGGCGCGCGCGCCCTGGGCCACAACGGCGCCTGCTCGCCCGCGCCGGGGCTCACCACAAGGACGCCCACAGCGGGTCCGCGCCCCGCCAGCGGTGGGCCATGACCAGTTCCTCGCTGCGGTCCCGGGCCGGGCGGGTGTGGGGCGTGACGGCTCCCATGGCCGCCGTGAACTGCCGGGACACCGGGGCCGCCGGGGGCGTCCGCTGCGGCGCCGGGGCCGGAGCGGGGGAGGGGAGCCGGCCCGGCGTGGCCAGGGACTCGTCGTGCTGGAGGATCTTCATTTCCAGGGACTGGAGTTCGCGGCCCGGGTCGAGGCCGAAGGTCTCCACGAGCGCCATCCGGGTCCGCTGGTAGACGGCGAGCGCCTCGCGCTGCCGGTGGCAGCGGTAGAGCGCCACCATGAGCTGGCCGCACAGCCGCTCCCGCGTCGGCTCCGCCTCCGTCATGGCCTCCAGTTCGCGGACGATCTCGAAGTGACGCCCCAGCGCCAGGCTCGCCTCGGCGCCGTCCTCGAAGGCGGCCAGCCGCTCGTTCTCCAGCAGCGTGGTCTGCGGCCACTCGATCCCGACCTCGGTCAGGTCGGCGAGCGCGGGGCCCCGCCACTGGGCGAGCGCCTCGGCGAGGGTCGCCGCGGCCCGCTCCTGCCGGCCGTGGGACAGCTCGGCGCGCCCCCGCTCGGCCAGCGTCCGGAACCGGTGGACGTCGACCGTGTCGGGGTCGATGCGCAGCAGGTAGCCGGGCGAGCAGGTGGTGAGTTCGACGGCGCCGGCGTCGAGATCACCCTCGGCGAGGGTGCGGCGCAGGCGCGAGACCGCGTTCTGCACCATCTTGCGGGCCGTGGGCGGGGCGTCGTGGCCCCAGACCGCCCGGACGAGCGCGCTGGTGGCGACGACCTTGTTGCTGTGGAGCAGCAGGTACCCGAGCGCCGCGCGCTGGACCATGCCGCCCAGGGCCAGGGGCGTACCGCCGCTGAGGACTTCGACCGGACCGAGGACTCCGAACTTCACCGTGACCACCGTCTCTGGCAGGGCTGGGGGACAACTGACGACTGCACCCCCTTAAGAAACCAACCGCCCGGTCCTTTTGTCAATGTGGAATCGGTTAAATCTGCGGTCGCATGGCGGCCGTCGTGCTCGCGTGGCAGTGGGCTGGCGGGCGCCTCGGTGCCCTGGCCGGCGCGCTAGGCGGGAGGAGAATCCGCAGGTGGAGGCGGTGTTGTGGTCGGCCTGGTGATCCCGGACGGGAGGGTGCGTACCTGGCGTACCCCCTCCCGTCCGACCCAGGAAACGTACCAACTGCACGGTTTCGTATCTGCCGCGAAAACCGTCACCTCGGTCGCGTCGCACCCGTCCTCACGCGGCGCGTCCACTGCCCGCCTCCGTGCCGAGACCGGCCGGCAGCTCCCTGCGGTGCTTGATGCCGAGCTTCCGGTACGTACGGGTCAGGTGCTGCTCCACCGTGCTGGGAGTGACGTACAGCTTCGTCGCGATCTCCCGGTTGGTGTAGCCGCGCACGGCGAGCGCCGCGACGCGCCGCTCCGACTCGGTGAGCGCGGCGCCGGCCGCGTCGGAGTCGGTCCCCTTGGCCACAGAGTCGCCGCCGAGCTCCTCAGGGGCGGACAGCAACTCCTCGGAGAGCGGCCCGGCGTCGCACAGCCGCGCCATGTGACGCGCCCGGCGGAACAGCATCCGGGCCCTGCGGCTGTCGCGCACCGCGTAGTGGGCATGGCTCAGATCGGCCAGCACCCGCGCCTGTTCGTACCGGTCGCCGCACTCCTCGAAGAGGTCCAGCGCCTCCGCGAGGAGCTGCGGTCTGCGCTTCGCCGGCCCCGACGCCGCCATCAGCCGCAGCGCGAGCCCCCGGGAGTACGGCGCGGCCGCGTCGGGCCGGCCCAGCTGGTCGTACGCGAGCTTCTTGGCCTGGTCGGTGTTGCCGAGCCGCAACCAGGCCTCGGCCGCGCCGATCCGCCACTGCGGCAGCCCCGGGACGTCCAGACCCCATGCCCGCATCCGCTCGCCGCAGGACAGGAAGTCGGCCAGCGCGGCGTGGCAGTGGTTGGTGGCCAGCTGGTAGTGGCCGCGGGCGTGGAGGTAGGTCAGCCCGTGCCGGGTCTCGAACATCTGCTCGGGCACGGACTGCGTCAGCCGCCGCGCGACCTCCGCGTGGTCGCCGGTCCGGGTCGCCGCCAGGATCAGGGTGCCCAGCGGGAGCCCGACCAGCGTGCCCCACGCCTTCGGCGGCAGGACGGCGAGCGCGAGCCGGGACTCGGTCAGGGCGGTCGTCAACTCGCCGGTGCGCAGCGCCGCCTCCGCCTTCGCGGCGGCCAGGAAGGCGCGCAGCGTGGCGGGCAGCCGGTGGGCGTCCCGGGCGCTGAGCCGGTCGCACCAGGCCAGCGTGTCCGCAGGCCGTCCGGCGGCCGTGAGGACGCTGAGCGCGGTGAGCGCGGCCTCTTCGGCCCACTCGTCGGTACGGACGCGCTCCAGGTCGCCGAGCAGCCACTCCGCCCGCTCGGCGGCCTCCTGGGGCCGGCCGCGGGTCAGGGCGTCGGCGAGCAGCCCCGTGGAGTGCAGCAGCGGTCCCGTGCGGGCCGGGAACCCGGCGCCGGGCAGGGCGCCGCCGGCCGGTTCGTTCTGGGGCGCCGCCTGTGGGCGGCTCTCCAGCGCGAGCGAGGGGTGCGTCCAGGCGATCCAGTGCTCGAAGTCCGGGAGTTCGGTGGACTGACCGGGCAGCGGGACCCGGCTCGTGGCGCGCAGCCGCTGGAGCGTCCGGCCCGCCTCCTCGGTGCGGCCGTGCCACAGCAGCCGGCGTATCAGCGCGATCCGCTCCGGCTGCCCCAGGCGGCCCGCGCCCGCCGCGGTGGTGAGGGTGGAGAGATGACGGCCGGCGGCGGAGGGATTGCCGAGCCACTCGACATGGAGGAGCCGGGCCAGGATGGCCGTACGCCCGGCCTCGTCTTCGCAGAAACGATGCGCCAGTTCGAGGCAGGCGATCGCGGTGGGCCGCCGGTCGGCCAGCAGGGCGCGCTCGGCCGCCTCGCGCAGCGCGTCCACGGCCCACGCGCCGGGCGCCGACTGTGCCTCGACGAGATGCGCGGCGACCCGCTGCACCATCGCTCCCCGCTGGTGCAGCAGCCGGGCGGCGGCGAGCTGGAGGGCGTCGCGGTCGGTGCGCGACAGGGACTCCAGTACCGCGAGCCGGGCGACCTCGGAGCGGAACCAGCCGCCTTCGAGCAGTCCCGCGTCGTTGAGTGCCGCCCGGACGGCGGTCACCTCCGCCGCCGACACTCCGGCCAGCTCGGCCAGTTCACCCTCGGCCGTCCCGTCGTGCTCCTCGTGCCCCAGGACCGCGAGCGCCCGGACCACGGCGAGCGCGGTCGCGTCCCCGCGCTCCAGATGGCCGGCGAACGCCAGACCGTACCCCTGGGGCCGGATGCCGCCGGAGACGAGATGGTCCTCGACCAGCGCGGCGAGCAGCAGCGCGTTGCCGCCGGACACGGCGTGGAACTCCGGTGCGAGCGTGCGCGCGTCCTCCGCCCCGAGCCGCTCGGTGAGGAGCTCCCGTACGCCCTCCGGGGTGAGCGGATCGACCCGCAGTCGGTGGCAGTACGGACGCCGCTGCAACTCGGCACGGAAGAGCGGCAGTTCCGGTCGGGTACTGGTGTCGTCCGCGAGCACCAGCAGAATCGGCACCGGGCCGACCCGCCGCGCCAGATGCAGCAGGCAGTGCAGCGTCGCCGCGTCGGCGTGGTGGACATCGTCCACGGCGATCAACAGCGGCTCCCGCGCGGCCAGTTCGAGCAGGACCCGGCAGACCCGGTCGAAGACCTGCACCAGTCCGGCCCCCGGGACCTCCGTGGCCTCGCCCTCCCCGGCGGCCTCGGCGCCCCGCTCCAGCCACGCGGTCACCTCACGTACGACCTCCTCGGGAAGCGCGGCCCCGTGGAAGAGCTGCGCCAGGACGCCGAACCGCAGGGTCCGTTCCGCTCGCGCCCCCACCGCCCGCAGCACGCGCACACCGGCGTTCTCCGCCTGTGCGATCGCATAGTGCAACAGCTCGGTCTTCCCGTTCGGTCCGGGTCCGTCCAATGCCACCGCGCTGCCTTTGTGCGTCGCGCATTCGGCCAGCAGACGGTCGAGCAATTCCGTATGCCCGTTCCGCTCAACGAGTCCCACCATTTCCCCCTCGCTCGCCTTGCTCCGCGCACCGCACGGAATTGGGTTCGAGAACACATGAGCGAGCCTAGGCATGGCCGGTAATCACACCGGCCCTGAGATGCAACCCCCCAGTAATCGGGCATCCTCCCGGCTGGTGGGGGACGCCTAGGGGTGAGGGGATGGCCGGATTCCGTTCCGTCGGCGGCCAGGAGGACAGCCCCGCCGGCTGTCCGGGAAGCCACTGACGCGCCGCCCGGACACGGGCGTCACAGCCAGCCGTTGCGGCGGAAGCTCCTGTGCAGCAGGAAGCAGGCCACGGCCATCACACCCATGACGAGGTAGTAGCCGTAGGCCCAGCGCAGCTCGGGCATGTGCTCGAAGTTCATGCCGTACACCCCACAGACCATGGTCGGCACGGCGACGATCGCCGCCCACGCCGTGATCTTCCGCATGTCCTCGTTCTGCGCCACGGTCACCTGCGCCAGGTGGGCCTGCAGAATCGAGTCCAGGAGGCCGTCGTAGGAGGCGATCTGCTCGGAGATACGGGAGAGATGGTCGGCCACGTCGCGGAAGTACGGGTGCATGTCCGGGCCCACCGGCGGCAGGATCCGGGTCGCCAGGGCCTGCAGGGGGCGGTCCAGGGGCGCCACCGCCCGCTTCAGCTCCAGCAGCTCCCGCTTCAGCTGGTAGACCCGGCCCGCGTCGCCCCGGCTCGCCTGCTCGCTGAAGACGGCGCTCTCGACGGCGTCCAGGTCGTTGCGCACGGCGTCGGTGACGGCCAGGTAGTCGTCCACGACATGGTCCGCTATCGCGTGGAGCACGGCGGCGGGACCCTTCGCCAACTGCTCGGGCGAGGCCTCCAGCTCTTCCCGCAGCGGGCCGAGCGAACCATGCATGCCGTGCCGGACGGTGATCACGAAGTCGGGACCGGTGAAGACCATCAGTTCACCGGTGTCGACCACCTCGCTGGTCGCGGTGAGCTCCTCGTGCTCCACGTACCGGACCGTCTTGAAGACGGCGAACAGCGTGTCGTCGTACCGCTCCAGCTTCGGCCGCTGATGTGCCTGGACGGCGTCCTCCACGGCCAGCGGATGGAGCCCGAAGAGCTCGGCGAGTCCGGCGAACTCCTCCGCGGACGGCTCGTGCAGCCCGATCCAGACGAACCCCGCTCCGGACTTGCGGGCCCGCCGCACCGCCTCCTCGGCCGGGCACGAGCCGGTCTGCCGCGCCCCGCCCTCGTACAGCACGCAGTTGACCACCGAGCTGCCCAGCGGGGATCGCGCGGGGTGGCTAAGGTCCACGGTCCGGTGGTAGGCGCGGCGCACCACGCGCCGGAGGTTGCGGATCATCGGCACGGCAGGCTCCTCGAAACGACCGGCGGACCAGTGTGCCATCGGCGCCCCGCGCCGTCGCCCCGACGGGCGGGGCGCCGGGCCGTCAGACGTCCAGCGGCCGGCCCGTCCGGAGGTTCCAGCGTCCGGACCGGCCGCTGAGGTCGGTGGCGGTGAGCGGGCGGACGTCCAGGCGCCAGAAGGTCGCGTCGGGGAGGGCCAGGGCGTGGACGACGGCGGCCCGCACCACGTCCGGTTCGACGACGGCGACGACACGTCCGGCGTCCTCGGGCAGCGCGTCGAGCCAGGCGCCGACCCGGGCGCGCAGGTCCCGCAGCGGCTCGCCGCCGTGCGGCGCGGCGGCGGGGTCGGACAGCCACGCGGCGACGGCGTCCGGTTCGGCGGCCATGACCTCCTCCAGGGTCCGTCCCCTCCACCTGCCCATCGCGCAGCCGGCGAGGGCGTCCGCGGGCGCGGCCCGCAGGCCGAGCGCCTCGGCGGTGCGCAGGCAGCGGGCGGACGGCGAGGCGTGCACCCGCCCGGCCCCGGCGAGGGAGCCCGCCGCCGCCCCGGCACGCGCGAGGCCCGCCGGGTCGAGGGGGCCGTCGTCGTCGAACCGGACGTCCCGCAGGCCCTGGTTGGCGGCCGGGGACACGAGCGTGATGCGTACGGTCATCGTTCCTTCAGAGGGCCGGGGGCGGCGGCGTGATCGGCGTGATCAGGAGTGATACCGGACTCACGCTCTTGGCGGGGTGCCCTCCGCGCGGTACGGTCACGGGCGACATCTGAACATCGTGACGACGGCGAGACGGAAGTCCGGTGAGAATCCGGCACGGTCGCGCCACTGTGAACCACGGCGGTGTCCCGACAGGGGCGGCGCCGGGGCAAGTCAGACCCGTGGACCGTCGTCCTGCACCACCATATGGGACGCGTGTTCCCCGAGGAGGTTCCCCATGGCCGAGGCGATCGTCTCCGCTTCCGCATCCACCCCTTCCCTGCCCGTGCCGGCGCTGCCCGTACGCGCCGTGCTCCCCTGGGCCGTGTTCGTCGGTCTTCTGGCGCTGATCGCGCTGTACTTCGTGGGCGCCGAGCAGGGAGCCACGTCCGTCTTCGCCGGGGCGGACGTGCACGAATGGGTCCACGACGGGCGTCACCTGCTCGGCTTCCCCTGCCACTGAGAGGCGCCGAGCACATGTACGCCTCAACTGTCAGAGGCCTCCTGGTCCGCGGCATGCTCGCGGGCCTGATCGCCGGACTGTTCGCCTTCGCCGTCGCCTACGCGGTCGGTGAGCCCCCGGTGGACGGCTCCATCGCGGTGGAGGAGACCCAGGCCGCGGCCCAGCACGCCCACGCCGGACACGGCGCGGGCGCCGCTCCCGCCGGGGAGGAAGCCGAGGAGGAAGAGGAACTGGTCAGCCGTGCGGTGCAGTCGACCGCGGGGCTGGCGACCGGTGTCCTCGTCTACGGCGTCGCCCTCGGCGGCATCGCGGCCCTGGTCTTCTGCTTCGCCATGGGACGGCTCGGCCGGTTCAGCCCCCGGGCGACGGCCGCGCTCACCGCGGCGGCCGCCTTCACCACCGTCTATCTGGTGCCGTTCCTGAAGTACCCGGCGACACCGCCGGCGGTGGGCAATCCGGACACCATCGGCAAGCGCACCACGCTGTTCTTTCTGATGATCCTGCTCAGTGTGCTGCTGGGCATCGCCGCGGTGATCGCCGGCCGCAAGCTGGCGCCCCGCCTCGGCAACTGGAACGCGACCCTCGTCGCGGCGGCGGGCTTCGTCACCGCGGTGGTCGTCGCCTTCGTCTTCCTGCCGTCGAACGGTGACGCGGTCCAGGCCGGGTTCCCGGCCGCGCTGCTGTGGGAGTTCAGGGTGGCGTCGCTGGCCATTCAGGCCGTGCTCTGGGCCGTCTTCGGCGTCGTGTTCGGCGTACTGGCCCAGCGTGTCCTGGCGTCTCACTCGCCCGCGGTGAACACCAGGTAGCAGTAGTCGTCCAGCATCTTGGCCAGTGGCCGCCCGGCCACACCCAGGGCGCCGGCGAGGGACGCCTCGTCGGCGCCCGCTTCTTTGAGTACCGCCCGGCCCCACGCGCGGCCGATCGTCTGGTGCCGGGCGAAGGCGGCGCCGTCCCGGCTGCCGTGGAGCGCCTGGGCGATGGCCGCGTCCCACGGCATCAGCGCCTGCGGGCGCAGCGCGTGCAGGAGTTTCGACGCCGCGGTCGGGCCGAGCGGGCGCGGGCGGCGGGCCAGCGCCGCCGGAGTCGCGCTCAGTTCCTCGAAGCAGGACCCCGTCCACTCGATCTGCTGATCGGTGAGGTCCGTCAACGCGACGCCGGGAAGCGGGAGACGGGTGTCCCAGCGCTGCCACCATCCGGCGATGCCGGTGTGGAACAGGTCGGGCTCTCCCTCCCGCGGGTAGCGGATGCGGCAGCCGGCCGCGTTCAGCCAGCGCAGCAGAGCGTCGCGGTGTCCGGCGAGGGCGGGGTCGGCGTGCGGCGCGGTTTCCCCGGTGAACGTGCGCCAGGACCGCTCGGCGGCGGTGTAGCGGGTGAAGGCGGTCACCGCCCGGCGCAGTTCGGCGAGTGTCGGTCCGTCCACGGGGTCACCTCATTGAAGAGAAGTTGAAGAGAAATGGAAAAGGCCTCGCCGCCGCGCCCTGCGGGTGGTCACGCGGCTGGATGAACGTAGAAATGTTTAGCAGAGTATTAATATTCAGCCCGGTCGGCGGTCTCCGGTAATGGTGCCGGGCAAGCGAGTTGGGAGTCTCGTGGCCGAAAGCTTGCCTCGAGGCAGGGGCGGCGCCATTATGCTCCAGGAGGGGCGAGTTACGGGGGGCAATAGTGGACAAACGGGATTTCATAGGTGATCCCGCGTCCGGTCAGCGGCTTGATGACACCCATATGCGGGTCTACAAGTGGGCCATCGGACGCGACTTGGTGGCTGTCGATCAAATAGCGGATGTCCTGAGTCTTTCCCGCGAGTCGGCGCAAGAGGCCCTCGAAAGGCTTGCATCTGTCCAGTTGATGGAGGAATTCCCCGTTGAGAACGTAAGGGGAACGGGTTCCTCCAGTTCCCTCTGGCGGGTACTCAACCCGCAGATCGCGGCGGCCCGTCTGGCGGCGACGGAGTCACGGCTCCGCAGTCTGATGGTCGATCTGAGGATTTCTCGCCAGAATTTCGACGAGTTGTCCGACCTCTACTCGATTCACGGGGACGTCAATACCACCGCGGCATCCGTCGAAGTCCTCGGCGCCGCTTCCGACGTGGTCTCCCTCGTCGACGAGGCCAGCGCCCGCGCGAAGGTGGAGATGATCTCCTGCCAGCCCGGCGGCGGGCGTCCGCCGGAGCAGCTGGAGCAGGCCCTCACCCGCGACATGGAATTGATCAAGCGGGGAGTGCGGATGCGGACGCTCTATCAGCACTCGGCCCGCCATCACGCACCGACCCGCACCTATGTCGACCAGGTCACCGCCCTCGGCGCGGAGGTGCGCACCAGTGCCGAACTCTTCGGCCGGCTCATCTCGTTCGACCGCACCATCGCCTTCATCCCGCACCACTCGGTCACCGGGGCCGCGGCCATCATCCGGGACCCGTCGATGATCGCGTTCCTCTACAGCGTGTTCAACTCCTCCTGGGACCAGGCCACACCGTTCGGCCAGGCCATCACCGAATCCGAGGAGTCCGCGCAGCTCAACGACACCCATCAGGTGATCCTGCGGTTACTCAGCGAGGGCCTGCGGGACGAGACGATCGCCCGGCGGCTCGGCGTGTCCCTGCGGACGTGCCGCAAGTACATCGCGGAGATCTTCGAACAGCTGGGCGCCGAGAGCCGGTTCCAGGCCGGCTACATCAGCGGACGCGGTCTGCACCTGAACTGAGCGCACCTCCCGGACCGCCCGCGAGGCCGGCGACGAACGCCGACCACGCCCGGCCGTGGAAGACGATCACCCGGCCCGAGGGCACCTTGCTGTCCCGTACGGGGACCGCGTCGCGCAGGCCGTCGCCGACCATGACGCAGTCCCCTCCGTTTCCGCTGCTGTAACTGCTGGTGCGCCACGTCACGCCCCACAGGCGCGGTGCGTCGGACATCGGTTACAGCTCCTTCATGACGGTCGTGATCAGCTCCCGTGAGGCCTCGGGCGCGAGAGCGGTCCTGCGCAGTAGTTCGTGCGTCTCGACGGCGGCCTGGAGCTCGTCCGGCTCGACGAGGATCCGGCCGCGGAAGCAGCCGTCCTCGTATCCCGTGTCGTCCCCGTGCACCGAGGAGAGCACGGTGAACGAGCCGTACCCCGCGTGCGCCCCGGACGCGTAGGGGATCACCTGGATCACGGTGCCCGGCGTGGCGGACGCGTCGAGCAGCCGGCCCAGCTGGGACCGCATCACCGCACGGCCCCCGATCTCCCGGCGCAGCACGCTCTCGTCGAGCACCGACAGCAGCACCGGCGGGTTCTTCCGGGCCAGGACCCTCTGGCGCGCCAGGCGCGCGGTCACCAGGTCCTCCACGGCGCCGAGCGGACCCGAGGAGAGGACGGACCGCGCGTAGTCCTCGGTCTGCAGCAGACCGGGAACGAACTGCGCCTGGAACGTGCGGATCAGCCCGGCCGACGCCTCCTTCTCGACGAACGGCCTGAACCACGCCGGGTAGGCGTACTTCACCACCCGTGGCCACAGCCTCTGGAAGTGCCCATGGGTGGCGAAGAGTTCGTCGAGGCGCACGGCGAAGGGGAGATCGGGGATCCGCTTCGCGGTCTCGATCTCACCCAGCACCGCCTGCACCACACCCACCATCCTCGCCAGCTCCGGCTGGGACAGCCGCTCCCTGGTCCGCAACTGGAGCAGCTCCGAGGAGAAGTGGGCCAGCACGGACGATCTGGGGTCCGGTACGTCATGGGTGTTCATCAACGGGTCACCCCTCCCTTCCTGCTCGCCGGCGTCGCGGCCCGCCTGGCCGCGATCTGCCCGGATGGGGACTCAGCCGCGTGCCGCGTCGACCCGCCGCGCACGCAGCGAGCGGATGACCTCGTCGCGTCCCTCGATCAGCAGCCGGCGCAGGGCGGCGGGCGTCTCCTGGGCGAGATGGGCGTCGGTACGGTCGACGGTCTCCTGCTCGACCAGCAGCCGGGGATAGAGACCGATCACGACATTGCGGGCCACCTCCGGCGAGCGTTCGGACCAGATCCGGCCGATCTCGGCGAAGTACCGCTCGGCGTGGTCGCGCAGCAACTCGGGCCGGCCGCCCTGGACGACCCCGAGGCCGATGGAGCTGAACGGGCCGCCGATCAGGGCACGCTGGGTGCCGTTGCTGACCTCACCGCGCACCGCGGCCTCCCACGCCTCGGCCCTGGCGAGCGGGTCCGGCCGCGCGGCCAGCGCCCCGGCCGCGTTCTCCGCGCCCGTCGTGGTGCCGTCCCGCTCCCGCTCGGCCTCGATCTCGGCCTTTCCCGCCTCTCCCGCCCGTACCAGCGCGGCCAGCAGGGCCCAGCGCAGTTCGGCGTCGACGACGAGGCCGTCGACCGCGACGGTGCCCTCGCGCAGGTCCGCGAGCAGCCGCAGGTCGGCGGGGCGGTTCGCCACCCGCGCCAGCAGCAGTGCCCAGGAGAGCTGGATGTCACTGCCGGGCACCGAGGAGGACAGCCGCTGCCGCGCCGCGTCGGCCACGGTGTCGCTCATGTGCTGCCGTGCCTCGGGGGCGACGTACTGGTCGAGGCCGGTCAGCAGGGAGCTGTGCAGGGTCTGGACGACCTCGGTGTCGGTCTCGCTGTCCGCGCCGGCCAGGACCAGGCGGATGTAGTCGCGGGCGGCCAGTTCGCCGGCCCGGACCATGTCCCAGGCGGCGGCCCAGCTCAGGGCGCGCGGCAGCCCGTCGGCGAACTCACCGATGCCGCGCGGGGAATCGAGGAGCGTGGCCAGTGAGTGCGGGTCGAGCCGGAGCAGGGCGTAGGTGAGGTCGTCGTCGTTGAGCAGCACCACGTCGGGCCTGGCGGTGCCGATGAGCGCCGGGACCTCGGTGCGGGCCCCGGTCACATCCACCTCGACCCGGCCGACGCGCTCCAGGCCGGAGTCCCGGCGGGAATAGAGGCCCACGGCCAGCCGGTGCGAGCGCAGCGCGGGGTGCTCGGCGGGCGCCTCCTGGAGGACGGTGAACGAGGCGAAAGCGCCGTCGGCGTCGAGGGTGTACTCGGGCCGCAGCGTGTTCACGCCCGCCTGCCCCAGCCATTCGCGCGACCATGCGCCCAGGTCACGGCCCGAGGCCTCCTCCAGCGCGCCGAGCAGATCGGCGAGGGTGCTGTTGCCCCACTCGTGCGCGGCGAAGTACTTCCGCATTCCGGCGAAGAACGCCTCGTCGCCCACCCAGGTCACCAGCTGCTTGATGGCCGAGGCGCCCTTGTAGTAGGTGATGTGGTCGAAGTTCTCCAGCGCCTGCTCGATGTCGCCCGCGGGGCTCGCGATGGGATGGGTGGACGGCAGCTGGTCCTGGCGGTAGGCATTGGCCTTGTCGGCGTTGGCGAATCCGGTCCAGGAGTCGGTCCAGGGGGTCGTCGCCACCTGGGCGCGCACCGACATGTAGGTGGCGAACGTCTCCTTCAGCCAGATGTCGTCCCACCAGCGCATCGTCACGAGATCGCCGAACCACATGTGGGCCATCTCGTGCAGCATCGTCGCGGCGCGCCGGTGGCGCACCGCGTCGGTCACCTTGGACCGGAAGACGAACGTCTCCCGCAGGATCACCGTCGCCGCGTTCTCCATGGCGCTGAGGTTGTACTCGGGCACGAAGATCTGGTCGTACTTGGCGAAGGGGAAGGCGGTGTCGAAGACCTCGAGGTAGTAGTCGAGGCCGCGCTTGGTGATGTCGAAGATCTCGTCGGCGTCCAGATGGTCGGCCACCGAGGCACGGGCGGCCACCCGCAGCGGGATCTCCTGCCCGGACTTGGCGGTGTAGTTGTCGCCCACCACGTGGTAGTCGCCCGCCGCGAGCGAGGTCAGATAGGTGGGCAGCGGCGGCGTCGGCGCGAACCGCCAGACGGCGGCGTCGGCCGACACCGGCTGCGGCTCGGGTGTGGGGGAGGCGGAGAAGACCGTCCAGCCGGCGGGTGCGGTCACGGTGAAGGTGAACGGGGCCTTCAGATCGGGCTGTTCGAAGGTGGTGAAGACCCGGCGGGCCTCCTGCACCTCGAAGTGGGTGAAGAGATAGACCCGGCCGTCCACCGGGTCGACGGAGCGGTGCAGTCCGGCACCCGAGTTGGTGTACGCGCAGTCCGCCACGACCCGCAGCACGTTCTCGGCGGCCAGCCCGTCCAGTGCGATCCGCTCGTCGCGGAGGACGGCCGCGGGGTCGAGCGACCGCCCATTGAGGGTGATCTCGTGGACATGGGTCGCCAGCAGGTCCGCGAAGGTCGACGGCGCGTCGGCGGCGTCGTCCTGGCGGGCCGTGAAGGTGAGCGTGGTGGTGGAGCGGAAGGTGTCCGCGCCGCGCGTGAGGTCGAGTTCCACCTCGTACGACGTCACGTCGAGCAGCGCGCCGCGGACGCTCGCTTCCTCATGGGTCAGATTGGTGCCGGTCACGGGGGAGGCTCCTTCGGCGTTACGGGGGAAGGACGAGTCGGGGGGAGACTCGTCGGCGGACGGGTCAGGCGGTGAGCGCCGGAACCCGCGAGCCGGTGAGCGCGGTGGCCGCGATCCGGCTGGCGGCCAGGGCCGTCTTGGCCGCGCCGCCACTGCCGCCGGTGAAGCTGAACAGCCCGGCCACCTCGGACACCGGCCGCAGGGCGAGCCCCGCCGGGTCGTGGTAGCAGTCGGCGGCGGCGACGGTGTGCACCAGGGCGCTGCCCGTCGACGGCAGGTCGAGACCGAGCCGGATGTTGGCCACGAGCCGGACCCTGGCCGCGAGTTCGCAATCGATCCGCAGCCGGTCGGGGTCCACGCCCCAGCGGTCGCTGGGCAGCCCGAGCAGCAGTCCGTTGTTTCCCGCGGTCCTGCCGTACAGGCCGCTGATGTCGTCGGTGAAGCAGCCCAGTTCGGGGGCGGCTCCCGGGAAGAGGGTGTACTGGATGTGTTTGGTCCGCAGTCCCGGATCGGTGAGGCCGCTGGCGGTGAGCAGCCGGGGCGTCCAGGCGCCGACGGCGACGACGACGGTGTCGTACTCCCGGACCGTCCCGTCGGCGAGCCGCACCGTGAGCTCCGGTGTGACCGTGCTGACCGGGGTGCGCACCAGGTCCGCCAGGTCGGCGGAGCCCGCGAGGCAGGCGAGGACGGCGTCCCGGAACGAGGCGGGCGAGATGTATCCGCCCCGGGGCTCGACGATGCCGACGGCCGTGTCGGGAAGGCCCCGGAAGGGGTAGTGGCGGCGCAGTTCCTCCAGCGTCTCGACCCGGATCCCGCCGGGCATCCACTGCTCGACGGAGTCGACCAGACCGGCGAGGTCGGGGACCTCGCTCTCGGAGGGCAGGACGTAGACCGAGCCGGTCTCGCGGTACTCCGCCCAGCGGTTGAGCCGGGCGTCGCCGAGGAGTTCGGCCAGGCTGGCGGCGGCCAGCGTCGCCGAGTGGGGGTGCCTCTCGAATCCCCGGACCAGGCCGCCGGACGCGCCGGTGGCGTCGGGGGCCGTGGCCGCGGTGCGGCCGGGGGCGGCGGCCTTGCCCGGGTGCCCGCCCGGGTACTGGTCGGTGAATCCGCCGGTGAACAGGTCCACCTTGGAGCGGTACGGCGCCCGGGACAGGCGCCAGGTCAGCAGGGTGCCGGCGAGTCCGGCACCGACCACCGCGATACGGCGGCGGCCGGGGTCGCGTGCGTCAGTCATCGTCCAGCACCGCCGTGGTCAGGGCCGCGGACTTGCCGAGAGCGGTGTCGACGGCGTCCTTGTCGGCGCCTTCGGCGACGACGTACGCGTACCGGGTGAGATAGCCGTCCGGCGGCAGCAGCAGCCGGGCCCCGGGCTCGGCCAGCGTCTTCGCCTCGACGAGGCCTTCGGCGTCCGCCGGCGCGGGCAGGGAGACCGAGCGGAGCGTGCCGTTCGCCGCCGGGTAGAGGAAGCGGATCCCGACGGTCGTCGCCCGCTCGGGCACGGGCACCGGACGGGTACCGGTCGCCACGTCCACGGCGAGGGAACCCGGGTCGATCCCGGTGGCCAGTCGGCCGAGGTACGGGATGAGGTCGCCGCCCAGACGCGCGTTGACCTCCACGATGGCCGGACCGCGCCGGGTGAGCTTCACCTCGGTGTGCGTGATCCCGTAGCCGACGCCGAGCGCCCGGTGCGCGGTGGCGAGCATGCCGATCAGTTCCTGGTCGGTCAGCAGCGGGTCGGTGGCGCTCACCACGTGCCCGGTCTCCTCGAAGTAGGGAGCCAGACCGGTCTCCTTGCGGGCGAGGAACAGCGGGGTGTAGTCACCGTCGAAGACCGCGCCGTCCACACTGATCTCGGGCCCGTCGAGGAACTCCTCGACCAGGACGCCGCCTTCGTACGAGGGCGAGCCGCCGTGGCCGGCCGCGTCCGCCACCTCGAAGCCGGCCGCCAGGCCGGACTCGTCGTCGATCCGTACGACGCCGATGCTGGCGCCCATGCCGCGCGGCTTGAGCACGACGGGGTAGCCGAAGGACCGGGCCGCCGCGCGGGCGTCCTCCAGGTCCGTCACATAGGCGAACCGGGGCTGCACCAGCCCGGCGTCGGTCAGTACCTGCCGGCTCAGATGCTTGTTGCGGCAGTTCTCCACACCGCGGACCGTCAGCCCGGGAAGGCCGAGCCGCTCCGCGATGTGCGCGGTGGCGACCACCTGGGTCTCGTCGTAGGAGAAGACCCCCTTCACCTCGCGGGTCCTGGCCACCGCCTCGGCGGCCGCGATCAGGCCCTCCTGGTCCGGGATGAGCCGGGCCCGGTCGCGCAGCGGGACCACCGTGCTCCCGGCCACGTACTCCTTCTGCCAGGTCGGCCCGGCGGCGTCCAGGAGCCAGACGGGGGCCCGGCGGGCCGCCCCTGCCAGGAGGTACTCCCGGTACGCGCGGCCGCCGCTGCCGACCAGCAACACCACACCTTCATCGCTCATCGCTACCTCCAGTGGTCACCAAAGTCATCGGTCGTCGGTCGGCGGCGATCTCGGCCACGCGCGGCCCTGCCAGCGCGAGATAGTCGGTGGTGGCGACGGCCACGGACCGGTCGAGACGTGCCGCGTTGAAGAAGATCTCGTCGTGGACCAGCAGACTGCGGTCGACGACGAGGTCGAGGTCGGGGTCGAAGGAGAAGGGCATGATCGAGCCGCTGACGCTTCCCGCCATCCGCTCGGCCACCTCACGGGTGGCGAAGGCGGCCTTGGTGCCGCCCGCCAGGCGGCTCACGGCGTCCAGGTCCACCTGACGGTCGCCGGGGACCACCGCGAGCACATAGCGCCGCTGGCGCTTGGTCACACTCACCCGCACGACGATGCACTTGGCCGCCTGCGACAGCGGGTGGCCCCGCAGGATGCTCGCGAGGTCCGTGCGGCCCTCGGCCGGGTGGTCGATCAGCCGGTAGGCCGCACGGCGGGCGTCAAGGAGTGCTATCAACCGGTGATACATGGGGCTCCTCGACGTAGTACCAGTCCTCGGGGTTGATCAGGCCGAACGGGTTGATCGGCGTCACACCCCGGAGGTTTTTGGCGACTTCCAGCAACCGGAAGGGGAAGTTGGGCATCCAGATCACCGGGACCTGTTCGGCGATGTAGTCCTGGTACGCGTACAGGTCCTCCAGCCGGTCCCCGGCGACGGTCCTGGCGATCAGCTCGTCGGCGTGCGCGTCGCTGTAGCTGCCGAAGTTGACCGGGGAGCCGCTCGCGTACAGCGCCTCGCCGGTGGGGTAGAAGCCGGGGCCGTAACCCCAGCCGCCGTTCCAGTCGCTGAACTGCCACAGACAGGGCGAGTCGGGACCCGGCACACAGGTGGTGTCCTCGAGGACCAGGACGCTCGCCTCGACCTCGGAGAGTTCCAGCAGGATGCCGGCCTCGGCGGCGTCGGCCGCGAACTTCCGCATCACCTCGGTGAGCGTGGGGTGCCCCGCGGCGTACCGCATGGAGAAGCGGAGTTCGGTGCCGGCCGGGACGCCCTCCCCCGCCTCGCCCGGCCCGGTGCCGGGCCGGACGCAGACGCCGGGGACGGAGGACACGTCCCAGCCGTTGTCCGTCAGGTACCGGCGTGCCCGCTCGACGTCGAAGGGGTACGGGTCGTCCTTGCGCGCCGGCGAGAGGAGCTCGCTGTCCGGGAGCACCGGGATGGGGCCCGTCGTCGGGTAGCCGTACCCCTTGTAGACGTCACGGATGGCGCCGCGCGAGTCGAGTGTGGACTGGAGCGCCTGGCGGAAGTAGAGCTCCTTGAAGATCCGCCCGGCGACCGTCGGGTTGTTGAAGTTGATCGGGAAGTAATGGATCTTGTAAGTGAGTTGGGGGACCAGGGTGTAGTCGTCCTCGAGCGGGTTGGGGCCGCCCGTGGTCGGGTCGCCGTCCTCGGTCACCTCGTCGAACGGCAGGAAGCCGATCTGGACCGCGCCCTCGCCCCGCGGGCCCCGCCGCAGCGCCTCGTACTGATCGGCGTCCGACCCGGTGGGAAGGAGACGGAACTCGTCCAGGTGCGGCTTGTCACTGCCCGAGTAGTTATCGTTGCGGACCAGGACGGCTTCCCCGGAGACCCCGTCGATGGTGTAACGAGCCAGTTTCCAGGGGCCGTTGACCACCCCCCAGATCGGGCTGCTGTCCCAGGTCGTCCGCTCGTCGTTGCGGGCGCGGAGATAGGCGTGGACCGCGGACGCCTGCGCCGGGTCGTGCGTGGCGTCGGCCGGCCCGTCCTCCGTCCGGTCCCAGGCCTTCGGCAGCGGGGTGATGGTGCTGAACTGGTTCATGAGCACCCAGTTCTGCGAGTAGACCCGGTCGAAGGTGAAGGAGACCTTGTCGTCGGCGACCTTGCGGTATCCGGTGAGGTTGTCGGGGAAGAAGCCCGGCGAGTAGCCGCCGAACTTCTCCTTCTCCGCCTCCAGCAGATGCATCCAGAACATCACGCTGTCGGCGTCGACCGTCTCGCCGTTGGACCACTTGTAGGGCTTGATGGTCAGCGTGGCGGTCCGCCCGTCGTCGTCCCACTCCGGCGGCCCCGCGAGGCTGCGCTCGTAGTCCACCGTGGGGCTGCCGTGCGAGCCGTACCAGTACAGCGGCCGGTACATGAGCGTCTGGAACTCGTGCAGATTGGCGATGCCGTAGTAGTCACCCGGGGTGAACGGGAAGATGAACACCGGCGAGAAGCCGTTGGTGCAGGCCCACGTCACGCTGCCGCCGCTGAGCGGCCGCGCCGCGGGTGCGGCGCCCGTCACTGGATCTCCTCCAGTTCCGATTCGCCGCGGTCGGGACGGTCGCCGTAGCGCTCCCAGGTCTCCCGCAGACGGATGCGTCCGTCCGCGAGGACCTCGGGAGTGCTCCAGCACCGCCCGGCGACCACCTCGCCATCGACGAGGACCATGGTGTACGTGAATTCAAGGCGTCCGTCCGCATCCGCGCGGCCGCTCAGCGCACCCCGGCGGACATTGCCGCCGGCGAAGTCGCCCCACAGCAGCTCCCCTGCCTGGTGGTAGCGGGCGGTGGGGGCGGATCCGGGTGCATAGGCCGTGTTGCGGAACAGTCGGCCGTCGTAGTCGACCACGGGATGACCTTCCTGGTCTCGTCGATGGATGAGTGGTGCGGCTCAGCCGCTACTGGCGGATTTCCAAGGTGCAGCACTTCACGGCGCCGCCGGCCTTGAGGAGTTCGGAGACCTCCACGCCGTGCGGCTCGAAGCCGTGGGCCCGCAGCTCCTCGATGAGGTGGGTGGCCGCTTGCGGCAGGACGACATGGAAACCGTCGCTGACCGCGTTGAGCCCGAACACCTCGGCGTCCGCCTCGGTGGCGATGATCGCGTCGGGGTAGAGCGTCTCCAGGACCTTCCGGCTCTCCTCGGAGAACGCCCCCGGGTAGTACATGACCTGGTCCTCGGCCAGGACGCCGAGGGCGGTGTCCAGGTGGTAGAAGCGCGGGTCGACCAGGGTCAGCCCGACGACCTCCCGGCCGAAGAAGGCGCGAAGTTCGTCATGGGCGACCGGGTCGCTGCGGAAGCCGGTACCGGCCAGGATCCGCTCGCCCACCAGCAGGAAGTCGCCCTCGCCCTCGTTGACGTGCTCGGGGTCGAGCACCTCGTCGAAGCCGTTCTCGCCGAACCACTTCTGGTACGCCGGCGCCTCGGCCGCACGCTCCTTGTGGCGGAAACGGGCGAGGAGGACCTTCCCGTCGATCACCGTTGCCCCGTTGGCCGAGAACACCATGTCCGGCAGGCCCTCGACCGGGTCGATGAACTCGACCTCGTGGCCGAACTGCAGGTACAGGTCCCGCATCCGCTCCCACTGGGCGAGCGCCAGGCCCGTGTCGACGGGCTTCTCCGGCTCCATCCACGGGTTGATCGAATAGGTGACCTCGAAGTGGGTCGGACGGCACATCAGGTAACGGTGGGTCTTCTTCGCGCGCATGTGATCTGCTCCAGTCAGGTCGTGCTGGGATCGGTGAGAGTGGTTCTGATCCGGGTGGCCAGGTCCGTGGCCAGCCGCATCGCATCGTCGAACGAGGTGCCGGTGGCACCCAGGAATCCGAGGATGTTGTTGCCGTCCGGCGGGCGCCTGATGAGGTCGCCGGGCTTGGCAGTGATCTTGAGGAACATGAGTCCGTCGGCCTGCGCGACCTCGTCGGGCACCTCGACGGACTCGATGACACCCGCGCCGCTGACGAGGCACATGGCGGCGGTGTGCCGCTCGGTCGGGGAGTAGTGCGACACATCCGGCCGCACCCCCCTGGCCACGTCGAGGACGGCCCGGATCGGGTCGTGACCGGCGCTGATGCGCGCCATGTGGTCGAGACCGCCGCCGCCGGGGCGGACCGCGATCTCCAGGATGAACGGCTCCCCCTGGTGGAACCGGACCTCCGCGTGCAGGACCGCGCGGCGCAGCCCCTGGGCGTGCACGGCGGCCCGTACGGCCCGGTGCACGGCCGCCACCTGATCGCCGGTGAGGGCGGTCGGGGCATGGTGCACGTCGTCGTCGAAGGTGCCGCCCTCGACGGTGACCCGGTCCACGATCGAACCGAGGTACACCTCGTCGTCCCAGGCCACGGCCTCGATCAGATGCTCGTGGCCGTCCAGGAAGGACTCGATCAGCAGTCCGTGCGGACCGAGGTCGAGTCCGTCGGCCTCCATCAGCGCCCAGGACATGGTCCGGATGCCGCGGACCGCGTCCTGGTAGCGCTCGCGCAGCTCGTCCGCGCTGTCGACGCGGAAGACGAAGTTGCTCGCGGCGCCCAGGGTGGGCTTCAGGATCAGCGGGTAGCCGACCTCCTCCGCCGCGGCGAGCGCCGCCTCCACGTCACCCACGAACCGGAAGGCCGGGTGCGGCACCCCGCCCTCGGCGTGGGCCTGGCGCATCAGGAGCTTGTTGCGGCTGGTGCGGGCGGCTTCGGTGCCCACGCTCGGCAGGCCCAGGGCGTCGGCCACGGCGGCCACCGCGACCACACCGGACTCGGAGAAGGTGAGCACCCCCTCGAACCCGACCTCGGCGTGCCAGCCGCGGGCCACCTCGATGATGTCGTCGATCTTCTTGGAGCCGGCGATCCGATAGCGGTCGGCGGGCCAGAAGCCCTCCGTGCCCTCGCCGTTCAGGACGTACAGCTCCGCTCCGAGCCCCTCGATCTGCTGGTAGCGGGAGAGGTAGTAGGTGGCGTTCTGGCTGGCTTCCAGCGCGAGCAGTCTGACGGTCATGACGTCCCCTCAGGCGGTGGTCTCGGCCACCGGGGTCTCGGCGGTGGCCGGACCGGCGACGGGGGCGGAGGCCTTCTTGATGGACAGGCTGGTGACCAGGACGACCGCCAGGACCGAGATGAGACCGGCCAGGATCCAGTAGCCGGGGCGGGCGTCGTCGACCTTGTCGACCAGGAGCGAGATCAGCACGGTGGCGACCGTTCCGGCGCCGAGCCCGAAGGCGTTGGTGGCACCGAAGATGAAGCCGGCCCGGTGCTCGGGCGCCGCGGTCATCAGGGCCGTACGGGCCGCGATGCGGGCGACGCAGAAGGTGATGCCGGCCAGCGGGATGACGGCCATCATGATCCACAGGTGCGTGGTCTCCAGGGCCAGCACCACGGAGAAGGAGATGTATCCGGCGAGCGCGACCTTCAGGGTCGTGGCCCGGGCACTGGCCTTCTTGAACACGAAGCCCGCCATCAGCGCGCCGATGCCGAACAGGGCGTCGACGATGCCGAGGACACCGACCGTGCTGTTGAAGGTGTCCACGACCAGGATCAGCAGGATGCTGTTGCCGACGATGATGACGATGTTGCCCAGCGCGTAGAGCAGGGCCAGACGCTTCAGCGGCGGACGGTTGGAGCCGTTGGCGTGGGCGACGTCGGAGGCGGCGGCCTTCGCGGCGGCCGACGCGGCCGCCTCGGCGCTGACCGCCGGACGGCGGCCGATGAAGAACAGCAGCGCCGCGGAGAGCGCGAAGGTGACGGCGTTGAAGTAGAAGACCGGCTGCACACCGAAGGCGGCGATGAAGAAACCACCGACGGCCGCCGAGAGCAGCGTGCCCGCCTGGAGCGCCACTTCGAAGTTGCCGTTGAACCGGCCGAGCCGGGCCTCGGGGATGCGCTCCTTGATGAGCGCGTTGCTGGCCGGCATGAACAGCGCGGCCGACACCGCGAGCACGGCGCTCGCCACGTACGACACGACGTCCGGCGAACCGCCCATGAAGAGCGCGACCGGCAGGGCCAGTGCGGCGACGGCGCTGACGACGTCCGAGATGACGGCCAGCATGCGGCGGTCGAAGCGGTCGGCGAGCTTGCCGAAGAACAGCGACAGGGCGACCTGCGGCGCCATGACGGCGATGACCAGCCAGCTGACCGAGAGCATGGTGTTCTGGTCGGTGAAGACGAGATACGTGGCGGCGGTCAGCTGGATGCCGTTGCCGAGGTTGGTGATGAAGGTCGCCGGGAGAAGCAACCGCTCGGCGCGGTTGACTCCAGGCGTGACGGGATTGCCCGTCGCTGCGGATGCAGTGGACACGATGCTCCTCGGGACTGATACGTACGGAGGGGATGCGGGGGGACGGGGGTGCGGGGAGGCGGTGGGGACGGGACGCGTCGCGGGCCGACGGTCAGGCGCGGCTCTCCACCAGGCCGTCGGCCGGCTCGTCCACGCCGGGCTTGGTGCTCAGCCGCGGCAGGGACAGCGGCTCGACCTCGGTGGCGTCGGACCTGTCCGTGATGGTCAGGTCGATTCCGGCGCGCTCCGCGCGGGCGGCGACGTCGACGAGCAGCGGGGCCGCGCACGCCAGCAGCGTGCGGACGGCGAGCACCAGGTCGCCGGTCTGCCGCGGGTCGCCGCCGTCGACGCGCTCCGACTGAAGGACCAGCCGGTCGAGATAGGTCACCACGGCGTCCGCCGAGCGGTGCAGGCTGTACGCCGGCAGCTCGTAGCCGGCCTTGAACCGCTCGGTGATGATCGCGGCCTGGCGGGCGCCGGTGGCGGAGACGGGCAGCGGCCCCTCGGGCGCGTCGTCGAGCAGCGTGTCGAGCTGGTCCGCGAGCCGGTTCCACGGCTCCACCAGCCGGGAGGCGGCGATGGAGTCGAGCGCGCCGCGGCTGAAGTTCGTCCGCGAGTGCTCGGGCGCGCTCAGCGCCAGATAGAAGCGGACCAGGTCCCGGGGAACCTCCGCCACCAGGTCCGCCGCCCACACGACATGGCCGCGGCTGGTGGAGAACTTCTCGTTCTCCAGCTCGTAGAACTCGTTGGAGACGATGGCGTGCGGCTGGACGTAACGGTCACCGTGCGCCATCAGCAGCGCCAGGTGGGTCATGCCCCAGAAATAGGTGTTGTCGAAGCCGAGGAAGTAGACCAGCTCGATGCCGTGCTCGGCCTGCCACTGCTCGTCGAACCGGTCGGCACGCTCGCCCAGTTGGCTCGCCGCGTACCAGGTGCAGTACATCGACGCGGCCATTCCCTCGACCCAGGCGTTGATGACCTGGCCCGGGGTCTCGGCGAACGGGGCGGGGATGCCCCAGCCGGTGGGGTAGGTGACCGGGAAGTCCGGCAGCGGACGGCTGAGCGCCTCGCGGACCAGCTGGGCCATGTGCGGGCGGAGCGTGTCCTGGTGCTCCTCGTAGTACGCGGTCAGACGCTCGCGGTACTCCTCCATCGGGAGCACCAGGATCGTCGCCTCGCGATAGGTGACCTCGGCGGACGGGTCCACGGTGGAGTAGGGACGCAGCAGCCCGTCGGGCTCGATGGGGTGCCCGCACGACTCGCACAGGGCGCCGCGGCTCTCCAGGAGGCAGACCGGGCAGTCCCCGGCGACCAGGCCCTCCATCAGGTACTCGCCGGTCGCCTCCACGTACGGCAGGCGTACGACGCGCTCCTGGAACTTCCCCGCCGAGTGCAGGTCGGTCACGAAGTCGAGGACGGTCTGCCGGTAGCCGTTGTCGAAGGGCGCGAAGCCGTCCACGGCGATCCCGGCCGCCTCCAGCGTGGTGCGTATCTGCTCCCAGCAACGGGCCGCCAGTTCCTCGGGAGTGGTGCCCGAGCGGTGGGCGCTGCCCACCACATAGGTCTGGCTGTCGTCGGTGCCGGTCGCGAAGATCACGGGCCGGCCGGAGGCACGGAGGTAGCGCGCGTAGACGTCACTCGCGAGGTACGGACCCGCGAGGTGCCCCACGTGGAGGTCTCCGTTGGGCGTGGGCGGCGGAGCGATGATGACCGTGCGGCGCGGGGCCGCGGAAGCCTCGGTCATGCGCTCTCCCCTCCCGGCGCGCTCTCCGCGTGACGCTTGGCGAAACGCTCGGTCATGTCCAGGTCCCACCAGACGCTGTACATCTGGAAGTCGGCGTCGGACTCATTGACCACCCGGTGCGCGATCCCCGGGGGGAAGTGCACGATGTCGCCCTCCACGAAGGGCCTGCGCTCACCCTCGGACTCCAGGAACGCGGAGCCGGACAGGGCGATGAAGATCTCGTACTCGTGGTGGGAGTGCGGGGTCGAGGCGGTGCCCGGCGCGATCACGCACCAGGAGCCCTCGAAGGGGGCGTTGAGCGCGGGCCACGGAACCAGTCGCTGGGCGTCCAGACCGTTCTCGTGCACCAGTGCGTCGCGGTCTAGGCTGCGTAGTTCCATGAGCGGTTCTCCTCCGTGGAGTCGGGTACGAGCTGCGCATCGTCGGCCAGGTGGCCGAGGATGTCCTGGACGATCTCCCCGGCCCGCGACGCGAGGACGCTGAGCAGGGAGTCGGAGATGCCGTGCGTGGCCTCGTTGACGCCCTGCAGGTAGCAGGCGGCGCCACCCGAAACGGGCGTCTCCAGCTGGTAGTTGCGGGTGACCGAGATCTCCTCGGCGCCCAGCGTGGCGGCGAGTCCGCGCACGAGCTTCGGCATCGACCGGTCGAATCCGGTGCCGAGCAGCACCACGTCGCCCTCGAGTTCGGTGCTCCGGCCGGTCTTGCGGTCGCGGACGGTCAGCACCACACCGTCGCCCTCGTCGCGGGCCTCGGTGATGTCGTGCATCGTGAGCATCCGCAGCCGCTGCGTGCCGGCGAGCTTCTCCTCGTACATGCGGCGGTAGAGCGAGTCCAGCAACGACGGTGCCAGGCCCGCGTAGTTGGAGCGGTGCATCTCCGTGAGCATCTGCTCGCGCGCCTCGGGCAGCGCGGAGTGGAAGTCGCTGGTGAACGTGGGGTAGAAGAGCTCGTTCGTGAACTTGCTGCCGTCGTAGACGGACAGACCGATGGAGCGCATCACCATGGTGCAGTCCGCTTCGGGGAAGCGGTTGTAGGCGGTCCACAGCATCTCCGCCGCGCTCTGCGCACCACCGATCACCAGGACCTTGCGCGGCGCGTCCTTCAGCGCTTCGAGGCCCTGGAGGAACTCGGTGCTGTGGATCAGGCGCCGGCGGTCCACGGTGGAGAGGACCTCGGGGATGTGGGCGTCGCGCCCGGCCCCGACGACGAGGTAGCGGCAGCTGATCGAGGAGCCGTCGGAGAGCTCCACGAGCCAGCGCTGGGGGGTGCCGTTCTCGTCCAGGACGGCCTGCGTGGACGTGACCTGCCGGCCGTATTCGATGTTGACCAGGCTCAGCGAGCGGGCCACCCAGTTGAGATAGTCGGAGATCTCGCGGCGGTAAGGCGTGAAAGTGCCGAGATTGATGAACTCGTTGAGCTTGTTGTTGCTGTGCAGGAAGTTGATGAAGGAGAACCGGCTCACCGGATTCCGGACGGTCACCAGGTCCTTGAGGAAGGACACCTGGCTCTGCGTCCACGGCAGCAGCATTCCGGGCTGCCAGACCACCGAGTCGTTCTGCTCGATCAGCAGTGTATTTCTGGCAACGTCCTCCGGTGCCAATTCTTCCAACGCCACCGCCAGCGCGAGGTTGGAGGGGCCCGCCCCAATGGCGAGTATCTCTACTTCTCTCCTACTCAAGACAGCCTCCAGGCATGGTGAGGTCACCGGTCGGGCGGATCGCGCGCCGGTCCGGATCTTCTGAGTGAATTTCTGGGGTCTATCCCCAGCCGCTGTCGTTCGGGTTCACCGGGACAGTTCCCCAGCCGCTGTCGTCCGGGCGGGCCGGGGCGACGCCCCAGCCGCTGTCGTCCACGTGCGCGGGGGAGACCCCCCAGCCGCTGTCGTCCGCCTTGGCCGGAGCGATGCCCCAGCCGCTGTCGTCCGCCTTGGCGGGGGCGACGCCCCAGCCGCTGTCATCGCGCTTTCCCGGGGCCGTTCCCCAGCCGCTGTCGTCCGGGTTCACCCGGATAATCGTTTCCGCAGTCTTCGTCACGCCGGTGAAAAGCGCGGCCGCCTCGATGTCGGTCGGCGCACGGTCCACGATGTTCGCTCCAAGAAGCAGCATCGCCGCAACCATCCCCCCCAGGACAGCTTTACGTATCGACCTCATTCTTTTCCCGCCCCCATTTAGTTTTCGTCGTGGCGTTTTCTGGCCACGAGATGATCCTGCTCGGAGCGCCGGGCGCTTTCAACCGGTGGTGCCGGTCACCTTGATGCAAGCAGGAAGATGCAGAGCGAAGAAGCCAGCCAATTCGGACATATGTGCCCCCTGGGGGGTTTATCGGAGGGTCGAATTCCGGCCCGGACCCCCCTGCGGGCGGTCTGCGCGGTGCGTCCAATGGTCCGGGTTCGGGCGATCCGCCCGTGCTGTTTCAGGTCGGGTCAACCCGAATGGCCCCTGTGTCGCCCGGGGAGCAGGGGTGCCGGCAGGGGGTTCCCGGCCCCACGGGAAAGGCCCTCCCGGAGGGAGGGCCTATTCGGTCAGGCGGCATGTGCCCGGCGTGTGCGCCCCCGGCAGGACTCGAACCTGCGGCCAAGCGCTTAGAAGGCGCCTGCTCTATCCACTGAGCTACGGGGGCCGGATCGCGGCCGTGGTGGCCTGGAGCCCCGTTGGGTGGTCCGTGACCTTGCCGGGACAAGGATAGGGCTCCGGTCGCCTTGGCCTGGTTGCTTCACCTCCGTGGCACGATGTGGAGGTTCGGTGAAGCGGAACGATAATCGCAGGCAGGTGCGATTCCCGCAGCGCTTTTCGCGTCTCACGGCCCGGGTGTTGTGCACTCGTTATGCCTGAGACCCACTCGTCCCCTCTGTCCCAAGTGTCCGATCGGCGCGCAGAGAATGCTATACGCTTCAAAAAGGCGCCAAAGTTGGGCATTCTTCACATGTGGTGACCATGGACGTACGGCCTCAGCTCATCGACGCACTTTCCGCCCTGCGCGACCGTGTCGCCGCCGTGCGTCTCCCACTTCCTCTTCCCGGTGCGCCCCGGGCCCGGCAGACCCGGGCCGAGCTGCTCGCTCAGCTCGACGACTATCTGGTTCCCCGGCTCAAAGACCCCGAAGCCCCACTCCTGGCCGTCATCGGCGGTTCCACCGGTGCCGGAAAGTCCACGCTCGTCAACTCGCTGGTGGGACGCCGGGTCAGCGAGGCGGGGGTACTCCGGCCCACCACCCGCACCCCCGTGCTCGTCTGCCACCCCGAGGACCACCACTGGTTCGCCGGAATGCGGGTCCTGCCGCAACTCACCCGTGTCTGGCTGCCGCAGCAGGACGAGACCGACGGCGCCGGGCAGTCCTCGGCGGCCGACACCCTGCGCGTCGAGACCGCGTCCTCGCTCCCGCGCGGGCTGGCACTCCTCGACGCGCCCGACATCGATTCCCTCGTCGTCGAGAACCGCGTACTCGCCGCCGAGTTGATCTGCGCCGCCGATGTGTGGGTGATGGTCACCACCGCGTCCCGGTACGCCGACGCCGTGCCCTGGCACCTGCTGCGCACGGCCAAGGAGTACGACGCCACCCTCATCACCGTCCTCGACCGCGTCCCGCACCAGGTGATCGGCGAGGTGTCCCGCCAGTACGAGGCGCTGCTCCGCAAGGCCGGGCTCGGCGAGGTGCCCCGGTTCACCATCCCCGAGCTGCCCGAGTCGGCCGGCGGCGGCAGCGGACTGCTGCCCGACACCGCCGTCGCCCCGCTGCGCGGCTGGCTGGCCCACCTGGCGCTGGACCCGGCCGCCCGCCAGCAGGCCGTCGTCAGGACCGCCGTCGGCGTCATCGACTCCCTCAACGCCCGGATGCCGGAACTCGCGGGCGCCGTCGCCGCCCAGTACGCCGCCGCCGTACGCCTCAGCTCCGCGGTGGAGGGGGCGTACGAGCAAGAGGGCGAGCGGGTCCGCAGCCGGCTCCAGCGCGGCGCGGTGCTCGCCGGCGACGCCCGCACCCGGTGGCGCGGCTTCCCCCGCGACAGCACCGCCGACGAGCTCCTCGACGCGCTCGTCGAGTCACTGATCGCGCTGCTCCAGTGCGCGGTCGCCGCCGCCGACGAGCAGGTACGCGAGGCATGGCGGCGGGAGCCCGCCGCCGGGGCCCTCGCCACCCGCCGGATCGGCGGCGACCGGGAGGCGACCGAGCGGATCGGGATGGCCGTACGGCGCTGGCGGCGGGAGCTGGAGGAGCTGGCCGAGGAGGAGCTGCGGGGGCAGGAACGTGGCACGCCCCCCGAGTCGGACACCGTCGCCGCCCTCCTCGCCTGCGCCCTGCTCGGCGGCCGGCGCACCCGGGGCGCCGGCGACCGGCTCGCCGAACTGCTCGGCGCCCAGAGCGCACTGCGTCTGCGCGACCGGGGCAGCGCGCTCATGACGTCCTACCTCGACCGCGTCCTGCACACCGAACGGGACCAGCGCCTGGCACCGCTGCGGGCGCTCGATGTGACCCCCGAGCCACAGGCCGAGCTGATCGCCGCGTTGTCCGTACTTCAGAAGCAGAGGTGACAGTGGTGAGTGCGGTGGACGACCGCTGGGACGACGGGCTGATCGCCCGGCGTGCGAACGAGCAGGCCGAAGGGGCGGAGGAGGCGGGACCGACGGACGCCGAGGGGGAGCCCTATGTGCCGATCGGCGGCGCGTACGGCGGGCCGCTGTGGGCTCGTCTGGACGCCCTGCGGCAATTGATCGGGCTCTCCCACACCCGGCTGGACGGCGCGACCCTCGCCGAGGCCGGACGGGTCCTGGACGAGGCCGCCGCCCGGCAGCGGCTCTCCTCGCGCCACACCGTCGTGGCCATCGCGGGTGCCACCGGCAGCGGCAAGTCGATGCTCTTCAACGCCCTCGCCGGGGTCCCGGTCTCCGAGACCGGGCTCCGCCGCCCCACCACCTCGGCGCCGATCGCGCTGAGCTGGTCGGAGGGGTCCGCCGGGCTCCTCGACCGGCTCGCCATCCCCGGCCGGCTGCGCCGCAGGCCCCTCGCGGGCGGCGCGGGCGACGAGGCGCTCCAGGGACTCGTCCTCGTGGACCTGCCCGACCACGACTCGGCGCTCACCCAGCACCGGGACACGGTGGACCGGATCCTGGCCCTGGTCGACGCGGTGATCTGGGTCGTCGACCCGGAGAAGTACGCGGACGCGGCACTGCACGAGCGGTATCTGAGGCCGCTCGCCGGACACGCCGAGGTCACGTTCTTGGTGCTCAACCAGATCGACCGGCTGCCCGGCGAGGCCGCCGACCTGGTCCTGGACGACCTGCGCCGCCTCCTGGACGAGGACGGCATCGCCCTCGGCGAGCACGGCGAGCCCGGCGCCACCGTGCTCGCCCTCTCGGCGCTCACCGGCGAGGGCGTCGGAGAACTGCGCGAGGTCCTGGGGAAGTTCGTTCAGGAGCGGAACGCGGCGGCGCGGCGGCTCTCCGCCGATGTGGACGCGGCCGCCGTCCGGCTGCGCCCCGTCTACGTCGCCGAGGGCCGTCCGGGGCTGGACGAGCGGTCGCGGGAGGACTTCGCGGCCCGTCTCGCGGTGGCCGTCGGCGCCACGGCGGCGGGCGAGTCGGCGGAGCGCGCCTGGCGGCGCAACGCGAACCGGGCCTGTGGCACGCCCTGGCTGCGGCTGTGGCGCTGGTACGAGCGGGTACGGATCCCGGGCGGGATGGGTACGCGCGCCGGGGTGCCCGTCGAGGACGAGCTGACGGCGCGCCAGCGCGTGGAGCAGGCGGTACGGGTGGTGGCCGACGAGGCCGCGCACGGGCTGCCCGCGCCCTGGGCGCAGGCGGTACGGGAGGCGGCGGTCCGTGGCGCGGAGGGGTTGCCCGAGGCCCTCGACGAGCTGGCGGTGACGGCGGCGGAACCGGCCGTCAAGCCGCCGCGGCCCGCGTGGTGGCCGGCCGCGGTGCTCACCCAGGCCACCATGACGCTGCTTCAGATCTTCGGCGCCCTGTGGCTGGTGGGCCAGATCGTCGGCGTACTCGACCCGGAGCTGCTGCCTCCCGTCCTGGTGATGCTCGCGGGGATCGTGGGCGGGCCGCTGGTGGAGTGGGCGTGCGCGGCGGCGGCGAACGGGCCCGCGCGACGGTACGGCCAGGAGACCGAGCGGCGCCTGAAGGAGGCGGCGGCGGCCTGCGGGCGGGCCCGGGTACTGGATCCGGTCGCGGGGGAACTGATGCGCTACCGCGAGGTGCGGGAGCAGTACGTGGCGGTGTCGGGGAGCCGCGCGTAACGCCGCCCGCAGGAGCGCCCCCCGCCTTGACGTCCCGCGAATCCCTCGGACGGGTGACGGGGTTTTCCCCAACGTCTCGCTCGTCCACAGGCCCCGGCGGAATCGTCCCGGCCCGTCCAGCATGGGGACATGGCAGCAGCAGTGAGGGCGGGAGGGCGTCATGAACGACACGCTGGTGACGCTGGTCGGCAACGTCGCGACCGGTGTGGACTATCGGGAGACGGTGACGGGCGGGGTGGCGAGGTTCCGCTTCGCGGTGACCGCGCGCCGCTGGGACCGCGAGAGAAGCGGCTGGGCCGACGGGAGCACCAGCTTCTACACCGTCTGGGCCTGGCGGACACTCGGCGCGAACCTGGCCGCGTCCGTGACGGTCGGTGAACCTCTGGTCGTGCACGGCCGGTTGAAGGTGCGCGAGGAGGAGAGGGACGGGCGGCGCAAGACCTTCGTGGACATCGACGCCATGGCGGTCGGACACGATCTGACGCGTGGGACCTCGGCGTTCAGGAGAGTGGTGAGGGCCGGGCCGCGTCCCGTCGACAGCCCGGGGGAGGGGTCGCGGGACGACTCGGAGCCTCTGGATCCGGTGCCGGCGGCCCGGGGGCAGGAGACCCCGGAGCCCGTGCTGTGAACGGGAGTTGGAAGGATTTGTCGCTCGTGCGACCAGGGCCCCGCGGTCTAATCCGTTCCGCTGATAACGATTCCGAGTCGGAATGGTTATCGGATGACATGGTCGAGGCCAGAGGTGATCCGCATCCCTAGGATTTCCGCGTACTCACGCGGCACTTGAGTCTGCAGGCGAAGCGCTCCCCCCACGCGTAACGAGACGCGGGTCGCCTCGCCCAGAGGGGAATTCCATGTTTTCTGTACGGAGGCGCGGCACTGCCCGCCTTGCCGTCGCGACCCTGGCCACCGGCCTCGTCGCTGCGGGTGCGATAGCCGTCGCGGGACCGGCGGCGGCCGACGAGGGCGTGCAAAGCTCCGGTGGCGCCACGGCCAAGCTCGGCAGACTCACGCTCCACGACACCGTCACCATCCATGAGCCGGGCGGCGGCAAGCCGTGGCAGGCCGAGGCGGGTCTCTTCGAGATGGCCGTCCAGCCCGGCGGCGCGATCCAGACCTACTGCATCGACCTGCGCACCGGCGCCATCAAGAACACGGTGTACAAGGAGGTCGGCTGGGAGCAGTCCTCGCTCCACAACAACGCCGACGCCGGCAAGATCCGGTGGATCCTGCAGAACTCCTTCCCGCAGGTGAACGACCTCGCGGCGCTGGCGGACAAGGTCGGCGCCGACAAGCTCACCGAGGGCACCGCGGCGGCCGGCACCCAGGCCGCGATCTGGCACTTCTCCGACAAGGTCGAGGCGGAGCCGGTCGACGAGAACGCCCGGAAGCTCACCGCGTACCTGGAGAAGGAGGCGAAGAACCTCAACGAACCGGGTGCTTCGCTGAAGCTGGACCCGCCGTCGGTCGCCGGTCATCCCGGTGAGCGCCTCGGCCCGGTGACCGTGCAGACCAACGCCGCCAGGGCGACGGTCAGCCTCGCCCCGGGCGCCCCCGCCGGTGTGAAGATCGTCGACAAGGACGGCAAGGTCGTCACCGACGTCGCCAACGGCGCCAAGGTCTTCTTCGACGTGCCCGCCGGCATCGCCGACGCATCGACGTCGCTGAGCGTCCAGGCCGACACCACCGTCCCGATCGGCCGCGCGTTCGTCAGCGAGACGAAGAGCCAGACGCTGATCCTGGCCGGCACGAGCACCTCCACGGTGTCCGCGACCGCCGCTGCGACCTGGGCGAAGAAGGGCCCGATCCCGGCCCTGTCCGCGGAGAAGAACTGCGCCAAGGGCGGCGTGGACATCACCGCCGCCAACAAGGGCGACGAGCCGTTCACCTTCGAGCTCAAGGGCCTGAAGTACACGATCGCCGCCGGCCGGTCCAAGACCGTCACCATCCCGGTCGCCGAGGACCAGGCGTACGACTTCACCATCACCGGCCCGAACGGCTTCAAGAAGACCTTCAAGGGCGTTCTCGACTGCAAGACGGCCACGCCGACCCCCTCCGAGCCGCCGTCCTCGCAGCCCAGCCCCGCTTCGGCGGGCGGCGCCTCCACCGGTGGCGGCACCGGCGGTGGTGACCTCGCCGAGACGGGCAGCTCCAACGCCACCCCGATGATCGCCGGGGTCGCCGTGGCCCTGGTGCTGGTCGGCGGCGGCGCGGTCTTCTTCCTCCGCAGGCGGAAGCCCGCCGGCGAGTAGAGGACGGCGAGAAGCCGAAGACGGTCGGTAGTCGCGTGACTACCGTCCGAGGACGAGGGCCCCGGTGCGGGAATAAGCACCGGGGCCCTGTCGTTCCGACCTTCGCAGGTGCCCTGTGCCCGGTACTCATTTCCGTCGTGGGATGGACGTACGGCAAGATGGGGTGTATCTGCCCTGACGCTGACGCCGAGGCGGCGGAGCGTATGTCGACCCCTACTGATTGCCGGACGGTTTCTCTTGGCTGAGTACATCTACACGATGCGCAAGACGCGCAAGGCGCACGGCGACAAGGTCATCCTCGATGACGTGACGCTGAGCTTCCTGCCCGGCGCGAAGATCGGTGTGGTCGGCCCGAACGGTGCCGGTAAGTCCACCGTCCTCAAGATCATGGCGGGCCTCGAGCAGCCCTCCAACGGTGACGCGTTCCTGTCGCCCGGCTACACCGTCGGCATGCTCCTCCAGGAGCCGCCGCTGGACGAGTCCAAGACGGTCCTGCAGAACGTCCAGGACGGCGCCGCCGAGATCATGGGCAAGCTCCACCGCTTCAACGAGGTCGCCGAGCTCATGGCGACCGACTACTCCGACGCGCTGATGGAGGAGATGGGCAAGCTCCAGGAGGACCTCGACCACGCCAACGCGTGGGACCTCGACGGTCAGCTGGAGCAGGCCATGGACGCGCTCGGCTGCCCGCCCGGCGACTGGCCCGTCACCAACCTCTCCGGTGGTGAGCGGCGCCGCGTGGCCCTGTGCAAGCTGCTCCTCGAGGCCCCGGACCTGCTGCTGCTCGACGAGCCCACCAACCACCTGGACGCCGAGTCCGTGCAGTGGCTCGAGCAGCACCTCGCCAAGTACCCCGGCACCGTCGTCGCCGTCACCCACGACCGGTACTTCCTCGACAACGTCGCCGAGTGGATCCTGGAGCTGGACCGCGGCCGCGCCCACCCGTACGAGGGCAACTACTCCACCTACCTCGACACCAAGGCGACCCGCCTCAAGGTCGAGGGCGCCAAGGACGCCAAGCGTCAGAAGCGGCTCAAGGAAGAGCTGGAGTGGGTCCGCTCCAACGCCAAGGGCCGCCAGGCCAAGTCCAAGGCCCGTCTCGCTCGCTACGAGGAGATGGCCGCCGAGGCCGACAAGATGCGGAAGCTGGACTTCGAGGAGATCCAGATCCCGCCGGGCCCGCGTCTGGGTTCGATCGTGGTCGAGGTCAACAACCTCTCCAAGGCGTTCGGCGACAAGGTCCTCATCGACGACCTGTCCTTCACCCTGCCCCGCAACGGCATCGTCGGCGTCATCGGCCCGAACGGCGCCGGCAAGACCACGCTCTTCAAGATGATCCAGGGCCTCGAGACCCCGGACTCCGGCGACATCAAGGTCGGCGAGACCGTCAAGATCTCGTACGTCGACCAGAGCCGCTCCAACATCGACCCCAAGAAGACGCTGTGGGCCGTCGTCTCCGACGAGCTGGACTACATCAACGTCGGCCAGGTCGAGATGCCGTCCCGCGCCTACGTCAGCGCCTTCGGCTTCAAGGGCCCGGACCAGCAGAAGCCGGCCGGTGTGCTCTCCGGTGGTGAGCGCAACCGCCTCAACCTGGCGCTCACCCTCAAGCAGGGCGGCAACCTGCTGCTCCTCGACGAGCCCACCAACGACCTCGACGTCGAGACGCTCTCCTCGCTGGAGAACGCGCTGCTCGAGTTCCCCGGTGCGGCCGTGGTCGTCTCCCACGACCGCTGGTTCCTGGACCGCGTCGCCACGCACATCCTGGCGTACGAGGGCGAGTCGAAGTGGTTCTGGTTCGAGGGCAACTTCGAGTCGTACGAGAAGAACAAGATCGAGCGCCTGGGCGCCGACGCGACCCGCCCGCACCGCGCCACCTACAAGAAGCTGACGCGAGGCTGATCGTGGCCCGCCACTTCTACAGCTGCCCTCTGCGCTGGTCGGACATGGACGCCTTCGGGCACGTCAACAACGTCGTCTTCCTGCGGTACCTGGAAGAGGCGCGGATCGACTTCATGTTCCGGCTGGCGCCGGGGGACGGCTCTCCGTCGTTCTCCGGCGGGTCCGTCGTGGCCCGTCACGAGATCGACTACGTACGCCCGCTGGTGCACCGGCACGAGCCGGTGACCGTCGAGTCCTGGGTGACGAAGATCGGCGCGGCGTCGCTGACGATCGCGTACGAGGTCAAGGACCCGGAGCAGGTGTACGTCCGCGCCTCGACCGTCGTGGTGCCGTTCGACCTCGCCGCGCAGCGGCCGCGCCGCATCACGGCCGAGGAGAAGTCGTTCCTCCTGGAGTACCTGGACGACGGCACGGCGAAGAACAGGCCGAAGGAGGCCGCCGCCGCATGACGGCGCCGCTGCACTTCGCCGACGCCAGGGAGGCGGCGGACCTCGCCGCGTTCCTGGCCCGGCTGATCCACTACGACAGGGCCGCCGCGGTCCGCCTCCAAGGGGGCGGCGGGGCCCTGGCCGTGTTCGGCCGCCCGCCGTCCTTCGAGGTCCTGGCCATCCGTACGGCCAGGCTGGCCGACCCGGTCGACCTCGACCGCACGGTCTCCGCCGGTGAACTCCTCGAAGGCATCGAGGAGGGCGCGGGCAAGGCCGTGGTACCGGACACGGTCACCGGCCCGCCCTGGGCCGGGGTGCTGCCGCCGCGCGGCGGCTGGCGGGAGGTCCCGGGCCTGCCCGGGGTCACCGCGATGCGGGCGGCGGTCGCCGCGGCCGTCGCCGAGTTCCGCGCCCGCGACGAGGCGCTCCCCGAGGAGCGGCGCACACGGGCGGAGCGGGACCGCATCGGCCGCGACATCTGGTCCCGGACCCTCGGCAGCACGGGCCTCCCCCTCCGGGCGGTCCACGCGGCCCAGTCCCTGGGCTTCCTCCCACCCCAGGAAGCCCCCACGGCCCTCCTCACCACATCCGCGTGGCTCCGCCTGCGCACCCCCTACGGCTCCATCGCCCTGCGCACGACGTCGGGCCTGGGTTTGACCGTCACCCCCAGGGGCTGACACCGCCCCGCGCCCGCCCGCCGGGCCCGGCCCCCGCGTCGCGCTCCCGCCGGTCACGCGTGGCCTCGGGCCGTGCGGCGCGGGCCCGGGGGTGGACCGCCCGTCGGCTAGCTCCCCGGTGTGTCCGGCCAGACGCCGATGTGGTCCGGTTCCAGGTCCAGCATCACCCGGTGTTCCATGCCCAGCGTCTCCGTGTACTCCGCCGGCAGCTGGAGCCGGCCCGCACGGTCGAGCATCGCGTACTCGCGGGCCACCACCGACTCCTGGCCCTCCTCGTCGACCTCCGTGCGGCGCAGGACCTCGGAGGAGGTGCGGCCGTCGCGGATGGCGACCGTGCGGCGGACCTCGGAGGCGACCGTCTGGTCGTGGGTGACGATCACGATCGTCGTGCCCAGCTCCTCGTTGGCCCGTCGGAACGCCGCGAACACCCGCTCCCCGGTCGCCGAGTCCAGCTCCCCGGTCGGCTCGTCGGCCAGCAGGACGGACGGCGCGTTCGCCAGCGCCACCGCGATCGCGACGCGCTGCTGCTGGCCGCCGGACATCTGGTGCGGCCGCCGGTCGCGGCAGTCCGCGACCTCCAGCATCGCGAGCAGCGACTCCACCCGCTCGGCCTTCTTCTTCGTGCGACCCCGCAACTGCATCGGCAGCGCCACGTTCTGGGCGGCCGTCAGGTACGGCAGAAGATTGCGCGCGGTCTGCTGCCAGACGAAACCGACCACCTCCCGCCGGTAGCGCAGCCGCGCCTTCGCGTCCATGGCCAGCAGGTCGCAGCCCGCGACCTTCGCCGCCCCCGCCGTCGGCACGTCCAGCCCGGCCAGGATGTTCATCAGCGTCGACTTGCCGCTGCCGGACGCGCCGACCAGCGCCATCAGTTCGCCCTTCCGCACCAGCAGGTCGAGCCCCTGCAGCGCCTGCACCTCCACCCCGTCGGTCGTGAAGATCCTTACGAGGCGGTCGCAGGCGATCAGCGCGTCGTGTCCGTACGAGGGCCGGTCGCGGCGCGCCGTCGCCCGTCGCTCCAGCTCCGCCAAGGTCGTGCCCGCGCCCCCGCCCGCCCCTGCTCCCGTGCCGGTCATCGCATGTCTCCCGCCCTGAGTTCCCTGATCGATCCCCGTCGCGCCGCCCACCACGCCTGCGCCATCGCCGCCACGCCCGCCAGGACCACCACCCCGGCCGCCGGCAGGGCCAGCGACCACGGATCGGCGCGCAGCGGCACTCCGTCCGGGCCGCCGGTTCCCGCCGCCGTCGCGAGCGCGAGGCGGCTCAGGTCGATGCCCGGGGCGAGCAGTGCGATGGTCGCCCAGCCGACGAGCGTGCCGCCGACCGCCGCCAGCAGCGCCTGCGGCACCGCTTCCAGACCCAGGAGCCGCCGCCCCTGCCGGGCCGTCAGGCCCATTGTGCGCAGCCGCGCCAGCAGCGTGGCCCGCTCCGGCGAGGTCTGGAGAAGCGACAGCAGGACGGCCAGGAGGGCGTACCCAGCCCCGGCCCCGATCCCCGCCGCATAGATCCGCTCGGCGCCCGACTGCATCGGCGAGTCCACGAACGCCTCGCGCTGCTCGGTGCGCAGCAGCACGGTGAACGACGCGTCCTCGGCCCGTACCGCCGCCCGCAGTGCCGTCCCGTCCAGCGCGGGCCCGGTGGCCAGTACCGCTGTCGGGGCGCGATGGGTCAGATCGGCGGCGTTCACGAGCAGGAAGTCGGACCCCGGCACCGCGGGGGTCCGTGGACGTACGGCAGCGATCTTCACCGAGAAGTCCCCGGACAGCGACTCGATGGCCCCGGCGTCCCCGCCGAGCCGCTCGGCGACCGCCGGGGACGCGAGGGCGGGCAGTATCCGGTCCTTCGCCCCGCGGCCACTGCCCGGTGGACCCACGCCGCCCGTCCCCGTGGACCTGAGCACGGCCGGCGGGAAGGCGCCGAGCCCGGTCTGCCGGGCCAGCCGCGCGTACGACTCCGGCTCGACGCCGACCAGCGTCACGTTCCTGCCCTCCTGCGCACCGCCCTCCCGGGCCGGCAACGCCACCCCGTACTCGATCTGGACGACCGCCAGATCCCGTACGCCCGCCGACCCGCGGACCGCTTCCGCCAGACCCGCCGGCAGCGCCACCCCCTCACCGGGGCCCGTCACCCGCGCGTCCGCGCCGGTCGCCAGGACCGCCGCGCGGTCCCGCGCGTCCGACACGCCGGCGAGCACCGAACCGCCGAACGCGGCCGTCGTCAGCGCCACGAGCAGCGCCAGCAGCGGCAGCGCGCCCGTCGCCGACGAACGCCCGGCCCGCGCCAGCGACAGATATCCGACCGCGCCGCGCAGCCGTCGGGCCGGCCGGGCGGCCCAGCGCAGGGGCAGCGGATACAGCCGTACGAGAACGAGCGCGGCGATCAGCCCCACGAGAACCGGGGCCGCGCTCACCAGGTGGTCCCCCGCGTCACCCGTGCCCCGGCGGCGCAGCGCGGCGACCGCGCCGACGGCCAGGGCAAGGAAGGTCAGTTCGACGACGGTCCGGCGCCGGGACGGCCGGACGGCGACCAGGTCGTCGCGGCCGCCGTGCGTCCGCGGCCTGCGGTGCAGATGGACCGCGCGCAGCGGCAGCGCGGCGCACGCGACGAGAGTGACGCCGGCCGCGCCCATGAGCGCGGGCAGGAGACGGGCCTCTCCCACGGCGGCCACGGCCAGCAGCAGACCCAGGGCGGCGGCGGGGACCGCGACGACCGCGGTCTCGGCGAGCAGCCGTCCGCCGATGCCGGCCAGCGACCCGCCCCGGGAGCGCAACAGCGCCAGCTCGTCGGCGCGGCGCGCGGCGAGCAGCCCCCCGGACATGGCGAGGACGACGGCGGCGACCGCCCCGATTCCGAACGCGGCCACCGCGACCACCGGGGCGATCGACGTCCGCGTCCCGCTGTAGCCGTCGAGGATCGTGCCCAGGCCGGTGGTGAGCGCGCCGGTGGCGCCGACCACTTCACGGATCCGCAGCAGTTCGGGACCCGCGGACAAGGAGGCGATCGCGGCGGACAGCCGGGGCGCGTCCTGCGCGGTCAGCTGCCCGGCGTCGGGCGCGAGCCGCCAGTAGAGCTCCGGTTCGCCGGTGGTGGCGAGGAGGGCGGGGGCCGCGTCGGGGGGCAGCAGCAACGCGGCCTGCCAGTAGAAGCGCGGGGCGTCGCTCGCCGGGAGCGCGGCGTACGTGGGGGTGCGCAGCAGCGGTTCGACGGACCAGTAGCCGCCTCCTGGATGGAGGGGTTCCACAATGCCGGTGATCCGCACGGCGAGCGGCGTGGCACCGCTCGCCGGCACATGCACCACGGAACCGGCCTTCAGATGCAGGGACTCGGCCGTACGGGCGGTGACCGCGGCCTCCACCTCGGTGGTGCCCGCGGACGTGCCGGGCCGCGCGAGGGGCAGCCGTCCGGAGCGCAGTGTGGCGTGCCGATCGAGCGCCGACTGGGTCGACAGGACGAACTGGGGTGGCAGACCGTACGGCTTGGGCAGCCAGCCGTCGATGCCCTCCAGTCGCTGTGACGTCCGCACCCCGTACGCCGATTCGACGGGGTCCGTTCTGACCGGCGCGGGCAGCAGCCCGGTGATCGCCCGGTAGTCCCGTGCCAGCGGCGCGGCGCGCAGCGCGGCCTCACGGGCGGCCTGTGGATGCTCGAGTCCGAGGGGTGGGCTGGTCACTTCGAGGACGCTGGTGTGCGGGGCGGCGGTGCGGATGTCGTGCCGCAAGCCCTCGGTCTCGTACACGTCGACGGCGCGCGGCAGGGCGGCCGCGAGGAACGCCGTGAACAGCACGAGCAACGCGAACGCGCAGGCGGCCCCGGGAGCGGTCCGCAACCGGGTCCGCACCCAGGGGGCCACGACGGCAACGGGCTTGCGGGGCATGTCGGTTGCCTTCCTGAGGCCGGAGGTGCGGAGCGGGGTGGGCCGACGGCGACGCCACGGCCGTCCGCCCCTCACCGTGCCGCCCCCTGCCGCAGGCTCGCCACGGGGTCCGTGCGGCGCAGGGCGATGGAGGTGACGATCAGGAGGGGCAACGCGGCGACGCCCGAGAGGAGCAGGGCCACCTGGGCCGGGGGCAGTTCGACCAGAGCGCGGGGGACCGGCTGGGTGGCCTGGGAGGTGAGGAGCACCAGCGGGACCACCGCCCTGGTCAGTACGGCGCCCAGGGCGACGCCCACCAGCAGGGCCACCCCCACCAGCAGGCCCTGTTCGGCCGCGATCAGCCTGGCCAGCTGGCGCCGGGGGGCACCCAGCGCCCGCAGGACGCCGAACTCCGCCGACCTCTCCCGCGTCGAGCCCGCCGCGCTCACCGCGAAGCCGACCGCGGCCAGCGCCGCGGCTGCCGCGGCGACCGCCATCAGGGCCGAGCGCGGGCCCGCGCCCAGCGGATCGCCGAGCAGTTCGGTCGCGGTCTCGTCGCGGACCAGCACGTGCGCGGGATCCATGTCGGGCAGCGCCCGCAACGCCCGGGCGACCTCGGCCGCGCGGCCCGGCGCGGCGCTCAGCCACCACTCGTTGGGCGGCAGGGTGGCCGTCGGGTCGCGGGCGAGCAGCCGGTTCGCGGCGCGCAGGTCGAAGAGGATCGCGCCGCCGTCGTCAGGTGTGGCGGTCACGGACCCGCTCCGCGAGCCGGGTCCGGTGGTCGGCAGCCGGCGGACCGTGTCCACGACCTCCAGCCGTAACGCGTTCCCCCCGAGGGTGACATCGACGCTCTCGCCCTTCCTCGCCCCGGACGCGGCCATGAACGCGTCGGTCGCGACCGCGCTCAACCGCGGGGGCGCCGCCGGCCGGGGCGCGGTGATCCGTACGCCGAAGTCCGGGGCGGCGGTGACGAAGGAGACGGTCAGCGGCGCTCCCGGTGGACCGGGGACCAGCGGCGTCGGCGGTCGCTTCTGGCCGAACTCGCTCACCGTCAGGCGCGCCTGCCAGGCACTGAAGGTCCCCTCGATGGGCACCCGCCGGTCGGCTTCCTTCGCCAGGGCGGCTCCGACCCGCCGCACGGTGAACCGGTGCTCACCGCCGCCGGGCGGCGCCTGCCCGTCCAGCTCGAGGCCGGTCAGGACCAGCGGCCCCGCCGCCCGGCCGCCGGCCTCGGTGACCAGGGGCACGGCGAGCCGGTGCACCCGGTCGTCCGCCGGCAGTCGCCCCGCCACCTGCCGGTACGGAATGCCGTAACGGTCCTCCAGTACGGCCGTCACCACCGGCGGAGAGGTCCCGGACGGCGCGGCGAGCCGCAGATCCAGCGTCAGCCCCCTCGTCCCCTCGGGCAGCCGCAGGCCGCTCGGGGGCTGCTTCGGAGGGGTGAGAGCGCCGAGCACGTCGGCGGGCGCCCGGTCCGTGAGATCCCGGCGGAGCAGCATCCGCTCGTCGGCGTGCTCGGTGTCCAGGGCGAGTACGGTCGCGGTGCGGTTCCCGGACAGCTCCATCGTGCCGCGGTGAGCCGGAGCGGCCCCCCGTACGCCGGGGAGCGTCGCGTACCGCCCGGCCTCGCCGGGGTCCGTCCCCCGGCTACCGAGCACCCGGACCGAGGCACCTGTCCTGAAGTCCGCCTGGTCGTCCTGGGACCGGTCCCACGAGGCGCTCTGGCCGATCGCCAGCATCCCCATCGCCACCGCCAGGACGAGCAGCAGCACGGGCCCCGCGCCGCGCAGTGGGCGGCGGCTGAACTGCCAGCCCGCGAGCGCCGTCGGCAGCCCCCGTCCGCCCGCAGCCCACCGCTCGGCGAGGCGGGCGGCGGGAGGCAGGAGCCGCAGGGTCAGTACGGTTCCGGCCAGCAGCGCCAGCGCCGGGGCGGCCACCAGCACGGGGTCGATGCCGAGGCCGCCGTCCCGGTCACCGCTGAGCGCCCCGCCGCCGGACGCGCCGGTCTGCCGGTCCAACTGCCAGTACGCGACGGCGGCGACCACGAGCAGGCCGACGTCCGCCCCGGCCCGTACGGGGGCGGGCAGCGCGGCGGCCCGGGCGCGGGTCCCGCCCCCCGAACCGAGCGCGGGTGCGACGACGGCGGCCGCACAGCAGACGGCGACCGCGACGGCCACCAGCCACACCTGCCCCGCCGGGGCGTCTTCGAGCCGCAGACCTGTCCGGCCGAGCGAGGAACGCCCGGCGAGGAGGCGGGTCAGCGGCCCCGCGAGCAGCGGCGCGGCCAGGGCGGCCGGCAGGGCGAGGAGGAGCGCCTCGACGGCGGCGAGCGAGGCGATCCGGCGGCGCGAACCGCCCCTCGCGCGCAGCAGTTCCGTCTCGCCGGACCGCTCCGAACCGAGCAGTCTGGCCACCAGCAGCAGCGCGTACGCGGCGAGCATCACCAGCTGCACGGCCACGATCATCAGCGTGGAGCGGGCGACGAGCAGCGCCCGCCGCGTCTGGTCGAGCACGGTCGGCAGCGACGTCCGGGCGGTGACCCGAGTACCGAACGCGGTGTCGGCGGCGAGCGCCTTCGGTGCGTCCGTCGACGCGGCCCGCAGGGCGTCCATCCGGTCGGTCGTGACGGCGGTGAAGTCGGCGACGGCCAGCCAGGAGGTCTCGCCGGAGCTGATCTGGCCGGAGCCGAGGGCCGCCGGGTCGGTGAGCAGCGGGCCGTACGTCGTGAAGACGACCGTCCGCACACCGCGTCCCCCGACCACGTCCAACTGCCAGTACGGGTCGGTGAGATCGGCCGGGCGGTAGACCCCGGTGATGTCCACCCCCACCGGCAGGCCGCCGAGCCGGTCGGTCAGTTCGAGCCGCCGGCCCGGCGCGAGCCCGAGTCGCCGCGCGGCCTCCTCGGGCAGCGCGACCTGCACGGAACCGGCCGCCCCGGCAGCCGGCCACGCGCCGCGCACCAGCCGGACCCGGGAGCGGTCCAGGGCAGCGAAGTGGGTCAGATCAGGCTCGCCCCCGCGCGCGCCGGGCGGCTGGAGGGAGCGCGGCAGGGCATAGGGACCCGAACGCTCCAGCTTCCGCATGGTCACCGGCAGGCCCTCGAAGGTCGCGCGGGCGCCCTCCTGGGCGGCCCGGTCCGCCGACTCGCGCCGGTCGTCCGGGACTTGGCCGCTCACCACGAGCGCGGCCGAGGGCGCGGCTCTCCCCTCCAGGGTGCCGCGGAGCGCCGCGTCCCCCACGGAGCCGGAGAAGCCGGCGAGGGCGGCGAGCACGGAGGTGGTGAGCAGGACGGCGAGGAGGGCGGCGGCCAGCAGCAGCCGGTGCGCTCTGACCCGTAGAAGTACGAACCCCGTCACCCGTCCCCCTGAAGCATCGAACTTTCGCTCGATGCTTTCAGAGGGCGTCGGCCCCTGGAAACCGCTTGCACCGGGACCTTGACTCGATCGTGACCGTTATCCGGCGCCGGAGGACCGCATTCCGCACACCGGACCCCCGCGAGACGGGCTCAGCCGTCGGTGTTGACCATCGACGCGGCCGCGTAGGTGAGGTAGTTCCAGAGCTGCTCCTCGTGCTCCGGAGACAGCCCCAGCTCGTCCACGGCCTCCCGCATGTGCGTCAGCCACGCGTCATGGGCCGCCCGGTCCACGGTGAACGGCGCGTGGCGCATCCGCAGCCGGGGGTGACCGCGGTGGTCGCTGTAGGTGCGGGGCCCGCCCCAGTACTGGATCAGGAACAGGACGAGCCGCTCCTCGGCCGGGCCCAGGTCCTCCTCGGGGTACATGGGCCGCAGCAGCGGGTCCTCCGCGACGCCCTGGTAGAAGCGGCGGACGAGACGACGGAAGGTCTCCTCGCCGCCGACCTGCTCGTAGAAGGTCTGCTCCTGAAGCGTCCCGCGCGGAATCTTGTTCACCCGTCCATCGTCTCAGACGCACCGGCCGAGGACCGGGGGACTAGGACCACCGCCGCCGGGGACCGTCAGGTCGAGGCGTACTCGCCATGCCCGCCCCCACGCAGGAGAGTGGAGGCATGGGCGCACAGGTGGACGTGTTCGCCGAGGCCGGGGAGCGGGCCCGGCGGGCACTCGTACGGGAGATCGCGGAGGCCGGGGCCTTGCCGGACCCCGCCTGGCGGGCCGCGTTCGAGGAGGTGCCGAGGCACCTCTTCGTCCCGTACTACTTCGTCAGCGGCATCGGCACCATGGGCGGCTTCGAGCGGCTGTGGTGCGAGGACCCGGTGCCCCAGCGGCGGGAGCGCTGGCTGCGCGGCGCCTACCGGGACGAGCCGCTGGCCACGCGGGTGCGTGACGGGGAACTGCTCTCCTCCAGCAGCCAGCCGTCCCTCATGGCCGAGATGCTGGACGCGCTGGAGGTACGGGACGGGCACACCGTCCTGGAGATCGGCGCCGGGACCGGGTACAACGCCGCCCTGCTGTGCCACCGGCTCGGCGAGGAGCGGGTGACGACGGTCGACCTCGAACCCGAGATCACCGACTCGGCCCGCTCGCACCTGGCGGCGGCCGGATACCGGCCCCATGTGATCACCGGGGACGGCGCGCGCGGCTGCCCCGCGCAGGCGCCCTTCGACAGGATCATCGCGACCTGCACGCTGCCGTCCGTGCCGCCCGACTGGCTACGGCAGTGCCGGCCCGGCGCGGGGATCCTCGCCCCGCTGTCCACCGGTCTGATCCGGCTGCGGGTACGGGACGCCGAGCACGCCGAGGGGCGCTTCCTGCCCGGTCCGGCGTACTTCGTCCCGCTGCGCGGGGCGACCCCGCCCGCCCCGAGGAGCCGGCTCGCGGGGATGCCCCGGCGCGCGGCGGAGAACGAGCTGTTCCACTTCCTGCTCACCCTCACGGCCGGGAGCCTCGACCCGCACGAGGCGCTCTCGCTCTGGCAGGGCGAGGGGCGGCCGCGGCGGGACCGGTTCGGCGTCACGGTCAGCGGTGGACGGCAGTGGGCGTGGCTGGACGATCCCGAAGGGCCGTATGTCTGGCCCCTCGGGGTGACGCCGCCCGACCAGCGCCCTTTCGACTACGACCGCTGAGCGCAGACCGCTGAGCGCAGACCACTGGGCGTCGAGCGCCGCGTGCTGATCGCGGCACCGACGCCCGGCGCCGTTGCCGGGCGGGGTCAGCCGCGGCGGATCGTGATCGTCGTCCAGGCGCCGACGTGGACCCGGTCGCCCTCCTGGAGCGGATGGGGCACGTACGGCTGGATCGGGTCCTCGCCGCCGTTGATCGTCGTGCCGTTGGTGGAGTTCTGGTCCACCACCGCCCACGACCCGTCGGGCTGCTGCATCAGGACCGCGTGCTGGTGCGAGACGCCCGGGTCCTCCGGCGGCACGGACAGATCGATGTCGGGGGACTCGCCGGTGGAGTGCCGGCGGCGGCCGATGGTGATCTGGCTCCCGTCGAGCGGCAGATGCTGCTCCGGGGAGTACGCGGGGAGGTTCAGCCCGGCGGCCTCGGGGCCGCTGCGCTGCATCATCGCCATGAAGTAGTCGCGGTCGGGCCCCACGACAGCCGTCCAGCCCGCGGGCGCGTTCTGGTACTGCGGCTGCTGCGGCCCCTGTTGGTGCTGCGAGCTCTGCTGGTGCGACTGCTGCTGGTGTGGCGGCTGCTGGTGCTGCTGGTGCTGCTGGTGTGATGGAGGCGGCAGCATCCAGTCATCCCCACCGCCCGTCGGCTGGGGCTGCTGGGGCTGCTGGGGGTACGGCGCCGGGGCCTGCGGCGGTGCGGGCGGCCCCGGCTGCTGAAGGAACGGTGCCGGCGGCGGTCCCTGCTGGAACGCCTGCTGCGGCTGCCCCTGGTGCCCCTGCTGGCTCTGGTGCCCGGGCTGACCCTGTTGCCCCGGGTGCCCGTGCTCCGCAGGGCGGCCCGACGGGTCGTTCGACAGCGGCTCGGCCGGCCGGTTCATCTGCGAGGGCCGGGAGCTCTGGTACTCGAACGGGTCCGGCCGGCGCGGCGGCTCCTGCTGCTGGGGCTGGAAGCCCGGCGGCAGATTCAGTCCGGGCATCGGGCCCCCCGGGCCCCCCGGCCCCTGGCCCTGACCGTGCGACGGCAGCGGGCTGTAGGACGTCGCCGTGTTGGTGAGGAAGTTCCAGCGGCACTCCTCGCAGAAGGGCGCCCCGGTCTCGCGCGGGGTGCGGCACTGCGGGCAGAGCTCCGCCTGCGCGGTCGCGTCGGGGTCCCCAGGAGCGGCGAAGTTGCCGCCCGGTCCGGGGTAGCCGTAGGCGGGCGGAGGCGGGGGAGGCGGCGGAACCGCACCCGCAGGCGCACCCGCCCCGGCCATGCGATGGCCGCAGACCTCGCACCAGTCGTCGGAAACCGACTGGTGTCCGTTCGGGCAGGTCGGCATGTCGGTGCATCCCCCTCTCGCTGTCCGGCCGGCGGCCGGACCGTCGCTGCTCATGCTGTCGCTGTGTACCGCGTACTGCTCTTCTTGCTTCTACCGCTGGTGAGGCGTGTGCCGCGCTACTGCTTCTTGACGCGCACCGTCTTGGTGGAGCGCGTTTCGAGAGTCATCTCGTCCGCTTCCGCGACTTTCGCCTTCAGTCGCACAGTACCGGTCGCCGCATCGACGACATCCACCACCTTCGAAAGCAATTTCGCGGTGTCCGCGTTCCCCGAGGCGGCCGCGAGCTGCACCGCGCGCCCGAGCTTCGCCGTGGCGTCGGGGAAGTCGCCCGACTTACGGGCATCCAGGCCCTGTTGGATGGCTTGCGCCAGTTCCGCCTGGCCCGTGTAGTGCGCCACCTGCGGATTGATGGAAGTGGACGCGGCCATGTCCTCCGTCCACACCGCCCGCACCAGCCCCTGCGACAGCGTCTGCGGGGTGCCTGCCCCCGACGGGTCGGGAAGGATCAGCGAGACCCTGGCCGCCAGCATTTCCTGCCCGATCCCCGCCTCGGGCACCTGCACGCACACGTGGTAGTCGCGGGACTCGTCGCCCCACGAACCGGTCGGATAGTCGCCGGCCCGCGGGCCCGCCTCCGTACGCCGGCCGGTCAGGTCCTCGACCGTCGGCGCCACCTGCTTCACGAACGTGATCTCCACGCCGACGGGCGTCCAGAGCCGCAGCGACACGTCCGCGACCTCCTTGCCCATCGCGTTCTCCATCATCTGCGTGAAGTCCGCCGCGAGGCCGGACGGGTCGGCGACGATGTCGGCCGTGCCGAGCAGGGCCGACGCGATGCCGGTGACCTCCTTGACCTCCCAGTCGGTCCCCACGCCCCGCGCGTCACAGGTGAAGCGACCGGCGCAGGCGTCCAGGGCGGCCCGCAGGTCCTCAGGCGACTCGTGCTCGTTGCGGCCGTCGGTGAGCAGGATGCCGTGGCGGATGGCGGCGGCGTCCGAAGAGGACAGCAATCGGTCCGCGAGGCGCAGCCAGGTACCGATCGCCGTTCCGCCGCCCCCGGTCAGCTTGCGCAGCGCCTCCTTGGCCTGCGCCCGCGTCTGCGGATCGGCGGTGGCGAGCCGGCCGTTGCCCGGATAGACCTCCTTCGCCAGATGGGTGCCCCCGACCACCGCGAACGCGACGCCGTCGCGCAGGGTGTCGATCGCGGCGGCGGTGGCGTCCCGGGCGTTGCGCATCTTGGTCGGGGGATATTCCATCGAGCCGGAACAGTCCACCATGATCACTACGGCGGCGCCGGAGTCGACGGGCGCCGGCCCGCCGGCCGTGCCGCCGCCGGTCGAGGTGACCGTGACGATCGCGTTGACCTCGCGCCCGCCCTCCGGCAGGTACTCGTTCTGGTACACGTCCACCGAAAATCGCGGCACGTTCGACTTGGAGAAGTTCGCCATCTGATCGGCTCCTCGGTACCTGGTACTCCGTACAACAGAAAGAAAAGACAAGGACGTTGCAGGCGGCTCAGGCCGATCCTGCCCCTTGCGGCTCCATGGCGAACGGCAGCAGCGCCACTGTTACGTTGTCGTGGCCACCCCCGTCGAGCGCATGGCCCACCAGCACCTGCGCGGCGCCCAGGGGCCGGCCGGCGGCGTCGGGCGGCAGCACCCGGGCCATCTCCTCGGCGGCCTCGGCGTAGTTCCACAGACCGTCCGTGCAGACGACGACGACACCGGACCGGTCCGGCTTGAAGGCCGCGGTGTGCGGATCGAGTTCGTACGCGTCCGCTCCCAGCCAGCCCGTGATGGCGTGGGCCCGCTCGTCCGCGTACGCCTCCGCCTCGTTCATCAGGCCCGTCGCGACCATCTGCGCGGCCCAGGAGTCGTCCTCGGTGAGCCGGGCGGGCGGCGCGGAGCGGTCGTCGGGGACCCAGTAGGCGCGGCTGTCGCCGACCCAGCCGACGATCAGCAGCCCGCCGGCGACGACCGAGGCCACGATCGTGCACGCCGGTGCGTTCTGGTGCCGGTGCGGGTCGTGCTCCATGGCCTCGGCCGGGTCCTCGGCCAGCGTGTTGACCGCCTCGGCGGCGGCGAGGATCGCCTCGTGCATCGCCTGCTGGGGGTGGGTGCCGCGGGGCAGCGCGGCCAGGAGGGCCTCGTTGGCGGCGCTCGCGGCGGCGGCCGACGCCTCGTCCGGCCGGGTCGCCGAGGACACGCCGTCGCAGACGACCGCGACGACGGCCGGCGAACCGTCCGGCAGGGCGGTGGAGGACACCGCGAACGCGTCCTCGTTGCGGTGGTGGCGCAGCCCGCGGTCGCTGACGGCGGCGACGGAGTCGAGCTCCCGCTCCATGTGGTCGCGCTCGCGCGGCTGGGCGTGGCCGCAGTTCTCGCAGTAGCCGTCGGTGTCGACCCGGCCGGCCCGGCAGGCGACGCAGAGCTTGCCGCCGGCGGGCGCGGGCGCGGTCGGGGCGGCGGTGTGCTCGGCGCTCCGGGGGTCGGCGGCCGGCGCCGGGGCGGCGAGGGGAAAGTCGCCGTGGTCTCCCCCGGGCGCCGGTGCGGCGGGGTCGTCGTGCCGGACCGCGGACTGGAGGTCACGGCCGCCCGAGTCCGTACCCGGCAGATCGCCCGGCGACTGGGTGGGCGCCGAGGTTTCCGAACTGCCCCGCTCGGCCGCCTCGGGCCACTCCACCGGCGAACCCGGGGACACGGGCGGCACCGGCGGGGCCGCCGGGGGCGTGGGCGGCGGGGTCCCCATCGCGACGGTCGGGCGGTCCTGCCCCGACACGGGCGCGGCCGACAGGTCGAATCCGCACGCCCCGCAGAAGAGATCACCCGACTCCAACGGCTCCTCGCAGTTGGGGCAGGTCGACCGGGCAGACAGCTGGTCCATCTGGGACATCACTCACACCCACGTCCGGGGGCGGAAACGGTTGGCCCGCTCCACCAGTTCGATCCTCTCCTCGCCGCGCTGAGCGAGCCGGGCGAGCACCCGGTACGAGCGTTCAAGGCCGAAGCGCAGGCCGCGCTCGTCCAGTTCACTGCCGAGCAGCGGAGTCCGTGCGGGCCGCGCTCCGGGACTACCGGAGAGTACCCAGTCCAGCGCCGTCCCCAGTACCTCCGTCGACAACTGCTCCCGGCGTACCGCGTCCAGGCCGAACGCCCGCAGGGCGGTCACCTGTGCGGCGGCGGCCGTCAGATCGTCGATCAGCGGCTCGTGCGGCGCGCGCCGGCGCAGCCGGGCACGGACGGCGGCGACCCGCGCCGCCGTGTAGTGGATGGACGCCTCCGGCACGGACTCCAGGGTGCGTACGGCTCCGATCCGGTCACCGGCGGCCAACTGCACCCGGGCAAGACCGAACGCGGCGCTCACATAGCTCGGGTCGGTCGCCCAGACGAGGCGGTAGTACTCGGCCGCGTTGTCCAGCTGGCCGAGGACCTCCGCGCACACGCCCAGGGCCAGCTTGGGAGCCGGCTCACCGGGGAAGGCGTCGTAGACCGCGTCGAAGGAGAGCGCGGCGCTCTCGTTGTCGCCGGTAGCGAGGGAGGCGACGCCGCGGTACCAGACGACCCGCCAGTCGTCGGGATGCCTGGCCTCCAGAGCGGCCAGGGCCTCGGCCGCGGTGGCCAGTTCGTCCATCTCGAGCCGGGCGCGCAGTTCCCGGAGCCGGCGCTCGAGGGAGTCGGCGGGCGCCGAGTGCAGGGCGGTGATCAGCTCGGAGGGCGCGGCGGCCATGAGACCGGCGAGGAAGCCCGCGTTGGGGTCGTTCGGGTCGACGTGCGGAACGGGCAGCGCGAGCGAGGTCGCCCGCGCGTCGATCGGGGCGAGCAGCGGTCCGGCCGGCGGCGCGCCGTACGTCCCGGCCGCGGGACCGGTCGTGGACCCGGTCGTGCCGGGAAGCCCGGGGACTCCCGGCCCGGCAGCCCCCGGCAACCCGGGAGCACCGGCGGGGCCGTGACCGCCCGAGCCGGGTGACACGGCGACGCCGCGCGGGCCGGGCGTGCCGGTACCGGAAGGAGCCGGTGCCGGCACGCCGTAACCGGCCCCTCCGGCCGGGCTCGCCGTGCCCGCTGTCCCGGGGAGCCCGGGTGCGCCCGCACCCGCCGTGCCCGGCGGCACAGCCGCGGCTGAACCGCCCATGGGCCCCTGCGCGGCTCCCGCGCCCACGCCCCGCGTCCGGCCGAACAGCCCGCGGCCCGGCGGCGCCGTTCTCGCGCCGAGCGCGGAGACCTCGCCCGTCAGTTCCGCGAACAGCTCCGTGTCCGTCACCCGCAGCTCCGCGCCGAACAGCGTCGAAAGCGCCGGCCTCGGCCGGCCCGTCTGGAGCGCGACGACCTCCCGCAGCACACCCGTCAGCTGCTCGGCCATCTCCTGCGCGGAGGCGAACCGGCGTGCCGGATCCGGGTCCGTGGCGCGCACCAGGAGGCGGTAGAAGGACTCGTAGGTCCGGAAGACCTCGATGTGCTCGGGATCCGGCAGGGAGTCCACGAACACGTTCGTGTAGCCCTGGAAGTCGAAGGTCAGGACCGCCAGCGTCCGCGCCACCGTGTACAGGTCGGAGGCGACCGACGGGCCGACCTCCGCCACCTCGGGGGCCTGGTAGCCGACCGTGCCGTAGATGGCGGACTCGTCGTCGTCGACCCTGCGCACCGCGCCCATGTCGATGAGCTTGAGCTCGTCCTGGCTCTGGATCGCGTTGTCGACCTTGAAGTCGCAGTAGAGCAGGTTCCGGCTGTGCAGGTGGCCGAGCGCCTCCAGCGCCTCGATCCCGTACGCGCAGGCCTGCTCGACCGGCAGCGGGTCCCGCTTGCCGGACGGGTCGCGGCGCTCGTTGGCGATCTCCTTGAGCGACTTCCCGCCCACGTACTCCATGACGATGTAGCCGTCGAGCGAGCCGGTGCGCTGGTCGAGGTGTTCCACGAAGTTGTAGATGCGGACGATGTTGGAGTGCTCGATCTCGGCGAGGAAGCGACGCTCGGAGATCGCCGCGGCCATGGCGTCCTGGTCGCCCGTGTCGAGAAGGCCCTTGAGGACCACCCACCGGTCGGCGACGGCCCGGTCGATCGCGAGGTAGATCCAGCCGAGGCCGCCGTGCGCCAGACAGCCCGCGACCTCGTACTGCCCGTGGACGATGTCGCCGGACCGCAGCTTCGGCACGAAGGAGTACGGGTGGCCGCACTTGGTGCAGAACCCCTCCGTACGGCCGGGCCGGTCCCCGCGCGCGCGTCCCACCGGGGCCCCGCAGTCCGAACGCGAGCAGAAACGCTTCCGCTCGGGGACCTCCGGGTTGGCCATCACCGCCGAGTGCGGGTCGGGACGCGGCACCTCCGGTACGGAGACGAGCCCGGCCCCCAGCCTGCCGCGGCCGGACTGGCCGGTGGCGGAGCCGGTGCTGCGCACCGAGACGGACCGGGAGGACACGGAGCCCGAGAGCGAGCGCGAGAGCCGCCCGGACACCGAGCGCCGCGACGTGGACGAGCGCGACGACCGAGACGTCGACGAGCGCGACGAGGCGCCCGAGGACGCGTGCGAACCGCTGCGCGCCGAGCTGCTGTTGCTGCCCTTGCCGCCGGCGGTCATCCCGGTGGGCGGCGAGCTGATCATGCCGCCCGGCGCGACGACCGGGGCGAGGCCGCAGGTGTCGCAGTACATCTCGCCGCCGCCCATGTCCTCGTACGAGCCCTCGCACGCGGGGCGCTGACATGTGCTCACTGACTCCCCCAACCGTCACCGGACCTGCCGTCGCGGGTCCGGGTGTCCCTCGGTCCCGAAAGGACCTCCGCGGCCGCCTGCTGGAAACGCAGCACCGCCTGTTCGGCGACGCGCAGATCGCACGGCGCGCTCCACAGCATCCGGCGCGCCGCGTCGTACCGCTCGATCAACAGCGGGTCCTCCGCCATGCCGTGCCGGGCCACCTTCGCCTTGTACGCGTCGAGGCGGCCGCGCAGCTCGGCGCGGACCGCCAGCGGCGCCGTGACCGCCGTCAAGGACTCACGGGCGCGCAGCAGTTCCTCCTCGGCCTCGCGCTCCAGGGAGTCCAGGAGCGGGGAGAGCCGGTGCCACTGGGCGTGTCTGCGGTACTCGGCCGCCGTGGCGAGCCGCTCCTGCAGGGCCGTCGACGGGCCGCTCACGGCGGGCACCTCGGACGCGGCGATCTTCGCCAGCACCTCGCCGCGCGCCGAGCGGGCCTCGGCGAGGGTCCGGTCGGCCCGCGACAGCACGTCCCGCAGGCGCAGCAGCCGGTCCTCGGAGTCCTGCCGCACGGCGAGGACCGCCTCGATCTCCCGCCGGACGTCCTCCAGGGCACGGGCCGCGCGGTCGTAGCGGTCGGTGTCCGGACGTCCGCCGCCGGGCGCCGAACTGCCCATCGCGGGCCGCCAGAACGCGAGCGGGTCGGTCACCACCTGCGCGCGCAGGGTGGTCAGTTCATGGGTGATCGACTCCAGGTCGTCGCCGGCCGGGTGCTCCCCGGGCCGGACGCCGACGGAGTGCGCGAGCGAGCGGGTGCGCCCGAGCTCGGCGGCGAGCAGGTCTATCCGGGCCGGCAGCGCGGACCAGACCGCGTCGGCGGTCACCACCATGTCCAGCGAGGACGCGTACAGCTCGTTCATGCGGCTCACCAGCCGCTCCAGCGTGAACCGCTCGGAGAGCCGTGCGGGCCCGGTGATCGAGGGCGCCGGATGGGCGGCGGTGCCGGAGACCACGACGGACTCGCCGCGCAGTCGCTCGGTCAGCTCGACCAGGTCCTCACGGTTCGGCCAGCGCCGCCGCGCCCGCAGCTCACGGGTCCCGGTCAGCGCGGCGGTGTACGCGTCGAAGTACGACCAGAGCAGGGTGATGGTCTGCTCTGTGGTGGTCCAGCGGTCCTTGGTGACACCGGTCAGCTCGGCCCCCTCGAGGAGCCTGCGTCCGGCGTGGTCCTGCAGCGCGAGGAGCGAGTCCTCGATCGCCTTGTGCTCCGCGTCGAGCCGCGCCAGCGCACGGTCCACCTCGTCCCGGTCCATCACCGGCCCGGGGGGTCCCGTGACGCCCATCGATCACCTCTCCGCTCTTGCCGTCACCGTCATGCTGCCTGGGTCGAAACGTCCGTCAGCCGGTCCTGTACTTCGGTGCGGGCGGCCCGGCTATCCCGGGCAGGTCCGCCTTCAGCCACTTGTCGTACGCCGCCGTCCAGGCTCCCTGCCGGTACTTCACGAGGACCTGGTTGACCCGGCGGACCAGGTCGTCCTTGCCGAGCTTGGCGGCGACGCCGTAGTACTCGGTGGTGAACGGGGTCCCCTTCAGCTGCACGGCGGGGTCCTGCGCGGCCTGCCCGGCAGCCAGGGCGTTGTCCGTGACGACCGCGTCCACCAGGCCCTCCTGGAGCCGGACCAGGCAGTCAAGTTGGTTCGGGACGGTGAACAGGTCCAGGTCGGCCTTCGTGCCGTCGCCCTCGTCCTTGAAGGTGGCCCCGAACGAGTTCTTCTCCAGCGCCTCGTACGCGGTCGAGCCCTCCGCCGAGCAGATCCGCTTGCCCGACAGCGAGGAGTCGTACCCCGTGATGGTCGAGTTCATGGGGGCGAGCACCTGCTGGCCCACCTGGAAGTACGCGGTGGAGAAGGCGACCTGCTTGATCCGCTTGCAGTTGATCGTCATGGTGCGCACGATCAGATCGACCTTCTCGCCCTCCAGGGCGGCGATCCGCTGGTTGGTGGGGATGGCACGGAAGATGATCTTGTCTGGGCTGCCGAGGATGTCCGTGGCGATGGCCCGGGCCAGATCGATGTCGAAGCCCTCCAGCGTCCGCGTGGTCGGATTGCGGTAGCCCCAGCGGTAGCTGTTCTGGTCGACGCCGACGATCAGCTTGCCGCGCGCCTTGATCGCGGCGATGGCCGGCCCGTCCGCGGTGGATGGGGTCAGCGACGCCTCCGGATCGGTGCAGGTGTCGGCGCGGGCGGGCACGCCGGTGCCGAGCCCGGCGCCGGAGTACGTGGGGGAGCCCGGGGCGGAGTGCGTGAGCGGCAACAGGGTGAGCGCGGCGGTCACCCCGCACGCGGCGGCCATCGCGGCGACGCCGCCCCAGCCGCGCAGTCGTCCCGGCAGCGGACGGGCGCGCCACGGCCGCCGGCCCCGTGCCCCGCCCTCGGCCGGGCGGCGCGTACCGTCGCCGGTCCCGTCGTGGACGTCCATGTCGTCGGTGGTCATCTCTCCCCCTCTCACCGGTACTCCGACAGCCTGCGATTGATGCCCATGATGGCCCCTGCCGCGCCCAGCACGGCCAACACGGCCGCTCCGAGCGGGAGTCCGGTCAGCGCGCCGAGGCCGTCCTCGGCGGATCGGGTGAACTCGGCCTGCTCGTGGTCGAGTGCCTTCCCCAGCGCCGCGTCGACCTGGTCGAAGGACTGACCGGTGGACCCCTTCGCGCCGATCACCTGGACCAGCGCGCCGTCGTAGTCACCGGCGTTGTCCGTGGAACGTGCGCCCGCGTGCCGCTTCTTCCACTCGGCGACCCGGTCCGCCGCGTCCGCCAGCGGGTCGCGCCCGGCGTCGTCGTCGGCGAGCTCCCGGGCCCGGGCGAGGGCGGCGTCCAGCTTGCCCATGCCCCCGGTGAAGTCGGTCTCGTACTTGTCGTTCTTGCCGTCGTCGGTGAGCACCGCGCCTCGGGCCACCAGGGTCAGGTTCTCGTTCGCCCGTGCCTTCAGGGAGTTGATCCGGGCGGTGTTGAGCACCTGGAGGGAGCTCTGTCCGTGCTCCCTGGCGTCGTTCAGGTCGGCCCGGGCGACCGTGTGCCCCACCGCCAGCCACAGCAGGACGACGGTGGACGCGGCGGTCGCCGCGAGCAGCCCGTGGTTGAACACCCGGTTCGTCCGCCGATAGGTGCGGCGCTGCGCCCAGACCAGTACGGCGAGCGCGACCACCCCGGCCCCGAGCGAGACGAACGGCCAAGTGCGCGCGGACTCGTCGTCCTCGTAGAGCCGGGCGGTCTCGGCGTCGTAGAGCCGCTCGGCGGCGGGCAGCAGCTGGGTGGTCATCTGCTGGTTGGCGTAGCGCAGATAGGCGCCGCCGAGCGGAAGCCCCTGCCGGTTGGCGGCCCGGGCCCGCTCGATCAGGCCGGTGTAGCGGGGCAGCAGCTCGTTGAGCGTGGCGATCTGACGGCCGGACTCGGTCGAACCGTCCGTGTTCGTCGCCGCCTTGACCAGCAGCCGGGACGCCGTCGAAATGTCGTCCACATACCGCTTGTGCACATCGGCGGGCTCCTGCGTGCCCGCGAGGAAGCCGCTGGCGGCGGCCGTGTCGGCGTCGGCGAGCGAGCGGTAGATGCTCGCGGCGTCGGCGCTCAGCGGCTGGCTGCGGCTCACCACGTCGTCGGCGGCGGCGGCCCGGTCGGAGACCTCGAAGGCGGTGACGGCGCCGAAGACCACGACGAGCGCGGCCAGGACGGCGCCGAGGATCTGCAGCCGGCCCGGTTCCGTCGTCGCCGCGGCGAGCACCCGGTCCCGGCCCACGGACCAGGCGCCGCGCAGCGTGGGCGGCGCCGCGGGCGGGGCCGGCGGCACGGACGGTGGCACGGACGCGGGCGGCCGGCCGGGCTGCGCGGGCACGTGTGCCTGCGGCGGCGCCGACGCGGTGTGCGCATTCGGCGGGTATGTCACTTGACCTCCCCCTCGGTCGCTGACGTCGGCCCGCCCCCCGGCTGTTCGGAAGACGACTACCCGGCCAGCAGTATGGCCGCAGGGGCCGCCCCGCACATCAGGAATGGCGCGATCTTGTTCCTATCGTGCCTTGACGCCCATGACCCCCCGTCACGACCCCCCCTCTCAATACGCCCCTCGACCCCGATCGGTTCCCTTTTTGGGCCTCCCGATCGCGCGTGTCAGGCGGCGCGGAGCCGCCCGGGCGACCCCGCGCCCGGGCTCGGCCCCCGGCCTCACCCTCCGGCGTAGTGCGCCCGCAGCGCCGCCCGGGTTCTCGCCGGCGCCGCGACCACGTCCAGGCCGAGCAGGGCCGCGCCGAGGACCGGCGGGGCGGTCACCACCCGGACGTCCGCCTTCGGGGCCCGCGCGGCGAGCAGTTCGGCGATCCGGCCGTCCAGGTCAGGATGACGGGCCGCCAGCACACTGCCCCCGAGGAGCACGGGCACCTCCTCGCCGAGCAGCCCCAACCTGCCGAGCGCGACCGTCGCCAGGGCGACGACCTCCTCCGCCAGCCGGTGCACCAGCGAGCGGGCGATCCGGTCACCGGCGGCCGAGGTGGCGAAGAGGACCGGCGTCATCTCGTGCCGGCGCTCGAGGGGGATCCGCCCCAGGTGCAACGCCTCGATCAGCGCGTACACCGACGGCAGACCGAAGTGGTCGGGGAGGGTGTGCGCCAGCTCCGTCGGCTCGCCCCGCCCGTCCTCGGCCCGCGCCGCGAACCACATCGCCTCCTCCGCGAGCCCGCTGCCCCCGCCCCAGTCGCCGGAGATCCGGCCGAGCGCCGGGAATCGCGCGGTGCGCCCGTCCGGCGTCATGCCCACGCAGTTGATGCCCGCGCCGCACACCACCGCGACCCCCCGCGGCTCGTCGATCCCGGCCCGCAGGATCGCGAAGGTGTCGTTGCGTACCTCCGTCGTCGCCCCCCAGCCACGCGCCCGTACGGCGTCGGCCAACTCCCGCTCCTCCACCGGCAGGTCGGCGTTGGCGAGGCAGGCCGAGACGTGCCGCGCGTACGGAGGGCCGGTGAGCCCGGCGGCCGCCGACGCCGCGACGACGGTCTCCTGGAGCGCGTCGAGCGCCGCCTGGATCCCGACCACCTGCGGCTGGAAACCGCCCCCTCGGGCCGTCCCGATGACGGATCCGTCCGTCCCGATCACGGCCACGTCGGTCTTGCTGTTCCCCGCGTCGACCGCGAGGACCAGCGGCCCCTCGGGCCGGGCGGGCGGCGTTCCCCGGAGGACGCCGCCGTCCGGCCCCGGTGTCGTCACGCCCACGCCAGGTGCTCCCGGTTGTGCGCGATCAGCCGGTCGGTGAGCGCGTCGGCGTACTCGTACTGGCCGATCAGCGGGTGTGAGAGCAGCGCCCGGAACACCCGGTCCCGGCCGCCGCGCAGCGCCGCCTCCAGAGCGAGGTCCTCGTACGTGGTGACGTTCGCGATCAGCCCGGCGTACAGCGGGTCCAGCTCGGGCACGGCCAGCGGCGCCGCGCCACGGCCGTCGACCCTCGCCTGCACCTCGATGACCGCGTCGTCCGGCAGGAAGGGCAGCGTGCCGTTGTTGTACGTGTTCACGACCTGGCAGGGTGATCCGCCCCCGCCCAGCAGCGCGGCCGCGAGGTCCACCGCCGCCTCCGAGTAGAAGGCGCCGCCGCGCTTCCCGAGCAGCGCCGGCTTCTCGTCGAGCGCCGGATCTCCGTACATCTCCAGGAGTTGCCTCTCCATCGCGGCGACCTCGGCGGCCCGCGACGGCTTGGTGCGCAGCTCCCGCACGACCTCGTCGTGCGCGTAGAAGTAGCGCAGGTAGTACGAGGGGACGACACCGAGCCGGTCGACGAGCGCCCGTGGCATCCGCAGGTCGTCGGCGATGGCGTCGCCGTGTTCGGCGAGGAGCTTCGGCAGGACGTTCTCGCCGTCGGGACCGCCGAGGCGCACCCCCGTCTCCCAGGTCAGATGGTTGAGCCCGACGTGGTTCAGATGGATCTCGCCCGGCGTCACCTCCAGCAGCTTCGCGAACTTCCGCTGGAAGCCGATGGCCACATTGCACAGGCCGACGGCCTTGTGCCCGGCCTGGAGCAGGGCCCTGGTGACGATGCCCACCGGGTTGGTGAAGTCGATGATCCACGCGTCGGGGTTGGCGCGCCGCACCCGCTCGGCGATGTCCAGCACCACCGGCACGGTCCGCAGCGCCTTGGCGAGCCCGCCGGCGCCCGTGGTCTCCTGCCCGACGCAGCCGCACTCCAGCGGCCATGTCTCGTCCTGCTCGCGGGCCGCCTGCCCGCCCACGCGGAGCTGGAGCAGGACGGCGTCGGCGTCGGCGACCGCCGCGTCCAGGTCCGTGGTGGTGGTGACGCGCCCCTCGTGTCCCAGTTTGGCGAAGATCCGCCGGGCGAGCCCGCCGACCAGGGCGAGGCGGTCGGCGGCGGGGTCGACGAGGACCAGTTCGGTGAGGGGCAGGGTGTCGCGCAGCCGCGCGAACCCGTCGATGAGTTCAGGGGTGTAGGTGGAGCCCCCACCCACTACAGCGAGCTTCATGGTCGATCAGCCCTTCACTCCGGTCAGTGTGACGCCCTCGACGAATGCCTTCTGGGCGAAGAAGAAGACGAGGATCACGGGGGCCATGACCAGGACGGTCGCGGCCATGGTCAGATTCCAGTCGGTGTGGTGCGCGCCCTTGAAGGACTCCAGGCCGTAACTGAGCGTCCAGGCGGCCGGGTTCTCGGAGGCGTAGATCTGCGGGCCGAAGTAGTCGTTCCAGGCGTAGAAGAACTGGAAGAGCGCGATCGCCGCGATGCCCGGCTTCGCCATCGGCAGGACGACCCGCATCAGCGTGCGGAACTCTCCGCAGCCGTCGACCTTCGCCGCGTCGATGTACTCGTTCGGGATGGTCAGCAGGAACTGGCGCAGCAGGAAGATGGAGAAGGCGTCACCGAAGGCCATCGGGATGATCAGCGGCCAGAGCGTGCCGGAGAGGTCCAGCTGCTTCGCCCAGAACAGATACATCGGGATGATGACGACCTGCGGCGGCAGCATCATCATCGAGACGACCAGCATCAGGGACAGACTGCGGCCCCGGAAGCGGAACTTGGCGAGCGCGTACGCCACCGGGACCGAGGAGATCACCGTGAGGAGCGTGCCCAGGCCGGCGTAGACCAGGGTGTTGCGCCACCAGGTGAGGAAGCCCGGGGTGTCGAGCACCCGCCGGTAGTTGTCCCACTCCCAGGTGTTCGGCGTGAGGTCCCGGGTCAGCGCCTGCTGGTCGCTCATCAGCGAGGTCAGCAGCACGAACAGGAACGGCAGCACGAAGAAGAGCGCCGCGGCGATCCCCAGGGAGTGCACCGCGATCCAGTGCAGCAGCTCCTTGCGGCGTGCCGTGCGCCGGGCCGGGGAGGCCTGCTCCTCCACCGCCCGCGGGGTGTCGAGTACATGGGTCATGACGGGTCACTCACCTGCCTGGATCAGGCCGCCGCGCCGGCGCATCAGAAGGCCCGTGAAGAGCATGGCCAGGGCGAACAGGACGAGCGCGACGGCACAGGCGGCCCCGTAGTCGAAGCGCTGGAAGCCGAGGTTGTAGACGAGCTGGGGCAGGGTCAGGGTGGACTTGTCCGGATAACCCGGCTCGAACGGCTGGCCCGAGCCGCCGATGATCCCGGAGGCCACCTTTCCCGCGACCAGCGGCTGCGCGTAGTACTGCATGGCCTGGATCACGCCCGTGACCACCGCGAACATCACGATGGGCGAGATGTTCGGCAGGGTGACGAACCGGAACTTCTGCCATGCGGAGGCGCCGTCCAGTTCCGCCGCCTCGTACTGCTCCTTCGGCACGTCGAGCAGCGCCGCCATGAAGATGACCATCAGGTCGCCGATGCCCCACACCGCGAGCACGGTGAGCGCCGGTTTCGACCAGGTGGCGTCGTTGAACCAGCCGGGCGTCGGCAGCCCCAGCTCGCCGAGGATCGAATTGACCGGTCCGGTCCCGGGGTTGAGGAGGAAGACGAAGGCGAGGGTCGCCGCGACGGGCGGCGCCAGATAGGGCAGGTAGAACAGCGTCCGGAAGACGCCCGCCCCCGTCTTGATCCTGGTGATGAGCAGTCCGACGCCGAGACCGAACAGGACCCGGCAGGTGACCATGACGACGACGAGCCAGAGGGTGTTGCGCAGGGACGGCCAGAACATGGGGTAGTCGTTGAAGACGTACGTCCAGTTCGTCAGCCCGTTGAACGTGGGGACGCCGAACCCGTCGTACCGCATGAACGAGAAGTAGACGGTCGAGGCCAGCGGGTAGGCGAAGAAGACGCTGAACCCGATCAGCCACGGCGACATGAAGGCCGCCGTACGAAGGGCCGACCTGCGGCGCTTCGAGCGGAGCGTGTGCGTGGTCATGGCCGGCTACTTCGCCTTGGCGATGTCGGTGTCGACCTGCTGGGCGGTCTTCTCCAGACCGGCCTCGAGGTCGCTCGCCGCACCCTTCTCGTACTGGTAGCCGAAGTCCTGGAGGGTGTTCAGGTACGTCGCGCCGTTCACCGCGCCCGCCGGGGTGCTGGACTTCGGGTGCCGCGCGATGTCCATGAAGGTCTTGAAGCGCGGGTCGAGGCTGAGGTCCTTGGACGAGAGGGCCTCGAAGGTGGAGGGCACATTGCGGATGCCGTTGGCGAAGGCGACGACGGCCTCGGTGTCCGTGGTCATGAACTTCACCAGCTCCCAGGCGGCGTTCTGCTTCCTGCTGGCCGGCGCGATGCCCATGATCGTGCCGGACAGGAAGCCCTTGCCGTACGTGTCGGCCTGGTCGTCGGCGACCGGCATCGGCGCGACGCCGATGTCGAACGGAACCTTGGCGTTGGTCGCCATGCCCAGGCGCCATTCGCCGTCCAGCTGCATCGCGACCTGACCGGTGTGGAAGGGGTGTTTGGCGCCCCACTCGTCACCGAACGACCCCCGGTACCTCTCCAGCTTCTGGAAGCCGCCGAGGTCGTCGATCAGCTTCTTCTGGAAGGTGAACATCGCCGCGAACTGCGGGTCCTTGGCGATGTTGGACTTGCCGTCGGCGTCGAAGTAGACGGGGTTCCAGCCGCCGAGGTAGTGCTCGGTGGTCGTCTCGTAGCCGTGGAAGGTCGGCATGATGCCGAGCTGCTCGTACGAGTCGCCCTTCTCCTTGGTCAGCTTCTTGGCGACCGAGGCGAGTTCCGACATGGTCTTCGGCGGCCCGGCGATGCCCGCCTTCTTGAAGGCGTCCTTGTTGTAGTAGAGGCCGTACGCGTCCGCCAGCAGCGGCAGGGCGCACCGCTTGCCCTCGAACTGGGTGTAGTCGAGAAGCACCTTCGGGAAGGTCTTCTCCAGGTTCAGCTTCGACTTCTCGATGAACGGCTTCAGGTCGGCGAACGCGCCGGACGAGCAGAACTTCCCCACATTGGAGGTGGTGAAGGAGGAGACGACGTCGGGACCGTTCGAACCGCCCGCGCGCAGCGCCTGGTTGAGCTTGTCGTCGTCGATGTTGCCGACGACCTTCACCTTGATGTTCGGGTGACTGTCCTCGAATCGCTTGATGTTGTCGTTGACGGCCTTCACCTCGGTGGGCTCGGACCAGCCGTGCCAGAAGGTGATGGTCGTCTTCGCGTTCGGGTCGTCGCTCGCGCCACTGGCGCCCGCGCCCGTACAGGCGGAGGCGAACAGCGCTATGGAGGCGGTCGCGGCCAGCGCGGCGGCCGCTCGGCGGGGGGTTGCGGACATGGCGGTGTCTCCCTGTGACGGGTGAGGAGGGCTGGGAAGGCGATGAGGGCAGCGGTGGCGAGGACGGGGACTTCGGGACTATCGACGTGAGGTGTCGAAGACTTCGTCCCTGGTGGCGGCCAGGGCGCTCTCCAACGCCCCGCGCAGGACGGGATGCCGGGGAACGCCGGCGAGGACCAGCCGGGGGCGGGACGCTGCCAGCTCGGCGAGCTCGGCCTGGACGCGGGAGCGCAGCGGCTCGCCGCCGGCGACGATCACCTCGCCGGACAGGACGACGAGTTCGGGGTCGAGGACGGCGACCAGGGAGGCGAGACCGGTGGCGAGCCGGACGGCGTACTGCTGGAGCAGCTCGGCGTACCGCGCGTCGTCCGCGTGCGCTTCGGCGGCCCGGCGCAGCAGCCCGGCGGCCACGGGGACGTAGGGCTGCTCGGGCGTCTCGATGCCGAGGGCCTTGGCGAGCCTGGGCACGGACTGGACACCGGCCAGCTCCTGGAAGCCGCCACTGTTGGCCTTGGTGACCTGCCGTACGAGCGGGGTGCCCGGCACCGGCAGGAAGCCGACCTCTCCGGCGCCGCCCGTGAAGCCCCGGTGCAGCCGGCCGCCGAGGACGAGGGCGGCGCCCAGGCCCTCCTGGTTCCAGAGCAGGACGAAGTCCCCGTGCTCACGGGCGGCGCCCAGGCGCTGCTCGGCGACGGCGACGAGGTTGACGTCGTTCTCGTACTCGACCGGCATCGGAAGTACGGCGGCCAGCTCGTCCAGGAGCGTGGGGGAGTGCCAGCCGGGCAGATGGCTCGCGTACCTCAGCCGGCCGGTGGACGGATCGAAGGCACCCGGCGTCCCGATGACCAGCCGGTGCACATCGGCCCGCGCGATCCCGGCCTCCTTCACGGCCCCGTCGAGCACCTCGGTGACCTGCCGCACGACCCCCTCGGCGCGCCGCCCGGGCGTCTCCAGCTCGTACTCCCCGACGGTGGCGCCGGTGATGTCGGCGACCGCGGCGCGAATCCGCTGCGGCGTCACGTCGATCCCGGCGGCGAAGGCGGCCCGCGCGTTCACCGCGTACAACTGCGCGTTGGGCCCGGGCCGCCCCTCGGTGGTCCCGGTGGCGACGACGAGCCCGGCCGCCTCCAGCCGCGCGAGCAACTGCGACGCGGTCGGCTTGGAGAGCCCGGTGAGCTTGCCGATCCTGGTCCGCGACAGCGGCCCCTGCTCCAGCAGCAGATCCAGCGCGGCCCGGTCGTTCATGGCGCGCAGGACGCGCGGGGTGCCGGGGGTGGTGCCCGGGGGCGTGCCGACCATGCCGCTTCCTCACACTGTTAGGAAAGTTTCCTATTGGGATGGAAGGAACGTAGGGCGCAGGTCACGGGGGCGTCAAGAGGCCGGAACGGGGGGCGCCCCCGAGGCAACCAAAGCGTTACCTGCGGGGGCGCGCAAGACGGAGGGTTACTTCGTCAGGCTCGGCGGTGGGCTCAGAGGGGTCGCCGCCGTCGACTGCGGGGACGTCGTCGAGGCGAACGCCGACGGGGCCGCCATGCCCGCCGTCGGGTCCGGGGGAGTGTCCTCCGCCGGGGTCGGGAGGCCGCCGACCAGGCGGATGCCCGCCTCGTCGAAGGCGCGCTTGACGCGCCAGCGCAGCTCGCGCTCCACGCCCAGGGACTTGCCCGGCATGGTCTTCGCCGAGACGCGGATGGTCATCGAGTCCAGCAGCACCTCGTTGAGACCCAGGATCTCCACCGGGCCCCACAGGCGCTCGTTCCAGGGCTCTTCCTTGGCCAGGTTCGCCGACGCCTCGGTGATCACCGACTGGACGCGGTCCAGGTCCTCGGTCGGGCGGACCGTGACGTCGATCGCGGCCGTCGCCCAGCCCTGGCTCAGGTTGCCGATCCGCTTGATCTCGCCATTGCGGACGTACCAGATCTCACCGTTGTCGCCGCGCAGCTTCGTCACGCGCAGGCCGACCTCTATCACCTCGCCCGAGGCCACCCCGGCGTCGACCGAGTCACCCACGCCGTACTGGTCCTCCAGGATCATGAACACCCCGGAGAGGAAGTCCGTCACCAGGTTCCGCGCGCCGAAACCGATCGCCACGCCCGCGACACCCGCCGACGCCAGCAGCGGCGCCAGGTCGATCTTGAACGCGCCGAGGATCATCAGTCCGGCCGTGCCCAGGATCACGAAGGACGCCACCGAGCGCAGCACCGAGCCGATCGCCTCCGAGCGCTGTCTGCGGCGCTCCGCGTTCACCAGCAGACCGCCGAGAGCGGTGCCCTCGACCGCCTGGGCGCTGCGGTTCATCCGCGCTATCAGCTTGGTCAGGGCACGGCGAATGGCCATCCGCAACAGCAGCGCGACGACCAGGATCAGCAGGATGCGCAGGCCGGTGTTGAGCCAGGTGGACCAGTTCTCCTCCACCCAGCCTGCGGCGTTGGTCGCCTTCTCCGCGGCCTCGTCGAGAGTGACGGGGCCGTTCGACGGATCGGCGGCCAGCCGGAGTGCGGACCAGGGCACGGTGGAAACCTCCAGGCATTGCGAACAGCAGACCATCCACACTAACGGGGCATCGGGTGTGCTCCATTGACATGTTCGAGGGAGAGACGAGCCTCACCCGGGGATGTACCAGATGTGATCGACGCCACAAAATCCTCCCGACCCGTTACAGGGACGTGGTGGCGCTTCGACCTGGCATGAGGAGAAACTGAGAACAGTTCGTCCCGGCGCGAGCCACGCGCCGCCGGCGTCATAGGAGGCACCCGTGCCGCATGTCCTGGTCCTCAACGCGTCGTACGAGCCTCTCGGCGTCGTACCGCTCCGCCGCGCGCTCGTCCTCGTCCTGGAGAACAAGGCACTCTGCCTCGAGGAATCCGGCGCCTTCATGCACAGCGAGACCCGCGTCATCCCCGCACCCAGCGTGGTCCGGCTGAAGCGGTTCGTGCGGGTCCCCTACCGGGGGCCCGTTCCTCTGACCCGAAGAGCCCTCTTCGCCCGTGACGGCGGTCGCTGCATGTACTGCGGTGGTGTCGCAACCAGCGTCGACCACGTCGTACCCAAGAGCCGCGGCGGCCAGCACGCCTGGGAGAACGTCGTGGCCGCCTGCCGCCGCTGCAACCACGTCAAGGCCGACCGGCACCTGCGGGAACTGGGCTGGCGCCTGCGCCACCAGCCCGCGCCGCCGTCCGGACTGGCCTGGCGCATCATCGGCACGGGGCACCGGGACCCCCGCTGGCTGCCCTACCTCCAGCCGTACGGCGCCGACGACGCGATGGCCCGCATCGACAGCAGCCTGACCCTGACGGCCGGCGGCCCGGGCTGAACCGAGTTCTAGAAGACGCCGTACGCCTCGACCGACCACAGGGAGTAGCCGTAGGGCGTCGCCCGTCCCTCGCCCTGGACGCGCAGGAAGCGCGTGTCCGGGGCGTCCATGCGGACGGTCTCGCGGCCGCCCCTGCCGTCCCTGACCGTCGCCGCCGTGCGCCAGGTGCGGCCGTCCGCCGAGACCTGGACGCGGTACCGGCTCGCGTACGCGTCCTGCCAGCGCAGCACGACCTGGCCGATACGCGCCGGCTTCGGCAGCTCCAGCTGCCACCAGGCGCCGTCCTCGGCCGGGGAGGACCAACGCGTGGCCGGGTCGCCGTCGAGGGCCGCGGAGGCCGGGAAGTCGGGGGTCTCGTCGCCGGACGACGAGGCCGTGGCCGTACGGGCCAGGTCCGGGCCGCCCGTCCGGGGGAACGCCCGGACCGTCAGGACGCGCTCCTCGCCCGCGAAGGAGACCGGGACCCGGTACTCGCCCGCCGCCGTGCCGGGTGCGACGGACACCTCGACCGGGACGGTGGCCCGGACCCCGCGCGGCACTCTCGTCTCCGCGGGGAGCTTCACGACGATGCCCTTGGGCGCCTTCGCGGCGAGGGCGCCGCGCACCTCGCCGGGGCGCTGGGCCGAAAGGGTGACGTCGACGCGCTGGGCCGGGCCGCCGATCTCCGCGTCCGTCTCGGCGCGCGCCAGCTCCAGGACGGCCCGGGGCGCGTCACCGAACCACGGCACCAGCGTGCGCACCCGCGCGGCCGCGCCGTCGCTCCACACGACCCGTACGGCCTCGGCGCGCAGGCCCTTCACGTCCGTCTGGGTCCAGCCGGACGGTGAGAGGGGGCCGACGCCGCGCCAGCCCTCTCCGGGGACGTACGCCTCCATGCGCGCGCCGTCGCCCGTGCCCGGCTCGGTCATCACGGTCACGGTCTCGAGGGGCCGGGCCCGGTCGAGCCGCACGGTGTAGGAGCCGGAGTCGTGGGAGACCGTACCGGCGGTGCGGTCCGCGCCCGTCCAGGCCGCGCCCTCCTTGACGGCCCGCGCCAGGAAGGGGTCCAGGACCCCCCGCCCCACGGTGACGGGACTCTCCTTGAGGGCCTTGCGCGACTCCTCGAGGGCCAGCGAGGTCTGCCAGGCCACCGTGCCGTCGCCGCGGGCCTGCGCCTGGAGCATGTCGACGGCGTACTCGCCCGCCTGCCCGTAGCGCGCCAACTGCGCGAGCCACGGCCCGGTTTCGTCGTCGAGCCGGCCCTCCGCGGTGCCCTCCAGCCGCCGCGGGGCCTCCCGCATCACGGTGAACGCGGCCCGCAGCTCGCGGGCCGCCGCGTCCCGGGCGGCGTTCGGAGCCGTACGCGTACGCCAGAAGGCGTCGAGCAGAGGCCGCAGGTACGCCGACTCGGACGGCGAGAGGATCGACGAGGAGTCGTTGCCGGCCAGCGCGCGCAGTGCCTCGCGGGCCTTCGGGTCGGTGCCCGCCAGGTCGTCGACGGCGGCCCGCCAGGACTCCTGGGGGAGATAACCCTTGGGGTTCCAGGCGTAGTCGGCGGCGGTGAACAGGGGGATGCGGGACGCCGCCGCCTGTTCCATGGCGTTGGCGAGGAAGGCCGCGGAGCCGGAGGCGACGGCCGGCTGGCGGCCGGTGGAGGGGCCGAGGAAGAGCCGGTCCTGCGCCCAGTCGTTGACCGGGTAGTTGTCCATGGTGACCAGCGGATGCCTGAAGGCGTCGCGGGCTCCGGCCAGTTCACGGCCGGTGATGGTGCGCGGTACGACTCCGACGCCCGTCCAGGCGACCTGGACCCGGTCGTCCAGCTTCGAGGCGAGGGCCGTGCGGTAGGCGGTCGCGCCGTCCTGGTAGAACTCCGTGGGCATCAGCGTCAGCGGCTCGGCGTCCGGGTGCCGGTCCGCGAGATGCCGGGCCACCTCGCCGGCCACCCTGGCCTGGGCGGTGGCGGCCGCCTCGGGTCCGCGGCCGAAGGTGTCCGCGTCCCTGTCGCAGTGCCACTCGCTGTAGCTGACGTCCTGGAACTGCAGCTGGAACGCCCGTACTCCCAGGGCCCACATGGCGTCGATCTTGCGGGTGAGCGCCCTGATGTCGTCGTCGGACGCCAGGCACATGGACTGCGCGGGCGCCACGGCCCAGGCGAGCGTCACATGGTTGGCACGGGCGCGTTCGGCCAGCTCACGGAAGGCGGTGCGCTGGGCGGTGGGGTACGGGTCGCGCCACTGGGCCTGGCGGTACGGGTCGTCTCCGGCCGCGTAGAGATAGCGGTTCTGCTTGGTGCGGCCCATGAAGTCGAGCTGTGCCAGGCGCTCCTGTTGGCTCCAGGGCCGCCCGTAGAAGCCCTCGGTCAGGCCGCGTACGGCGGTGCCGGGCCAGTCGCGGACCACAACGCCCCGAAGCGCCCCGGTTCTTGTGTCGAGGAGCTGGCGCAGCGTCTGGGCGGCGTGGAACAGGCCGTCGTTCCCGACTCCGTCGACGGCGACCGTGTCACGGTTCCCGAGACGGCCGGTGGCGATCCGGTAGCCCCCGTGGGGCAGGTCGGCGCGTTCGGGCACGCGCAGGGCGCGCAACGCGTCCTGCGCTCCGGGCCCGCCGAAACGGACGACCGTCCCGCGCCCGGGGAAGTCCGTGTAGATGGTGCGGGTACCTGCGGCGGTCAGCACCGCCCGCAGCGCCGCGACCGCGTACGGATCGGCGTCCGGGTCGGCGAGCAGGGTCACTTCGTCATGGAGCGGGACGGCCGCCCCGGTGCCGCGGACGTCCTGCGGGCGCGGCCATATGGCGGGTTGGGCGGCCGAGGTGGCCCGCTCGGGAGTGTCGGGGGTCGTGGTGGAGGGGTCGGTGGGGGAGTGTGGTGCGACCGGTGCGGCGAGCGCGCCCGGAGCGGTTCCGAAGAGCCCGCCGATCACGGCGATCGCCACGGCCGTCGCGGTCCGCTTGCTGCGCCCGAGCTGCACGCGCGTCTCCCCCTCGACTTTTCCCTGTCCCACCGGTGGGTTTCGAGCCCACCACCGACCCGGCGAAGGTGTCAATGTGCGTGGCCGTTGTGTCCGTTATTCCTGGCGGGGCGGGGTGCCCCGCCCCGCCACCCGCCTTGGCACCGGCCTCGGCGCCGGTCTCAACTCGGGCTCGGGAAGCGGAATGTGACCCGCGTCACGTAACACGTCTGCGACGCCTGCCGCTGGGTAGGGCTGCTGTGTCCCATCGCTTCAGACGACTGGAGGCCCCCGTGGCCGCATCCGCGCAGCTGCTGCTGTCCGCCCTCTCCAAACAGGTCCCCGACCCGCGCACCGCGCTCATACCCCTCACCAGCGAGCCCCCGCTCGCCGACGCCGCCCCCCTCACCAGCGAACCCCCACTCGCCGACGCGGCTCCCCTGACCAGCGAACCGACCGCCCATGGCACCGCCGGCGGCATGGGGTTCCCTGGCGTGTGACCCACCCCGGCGTGTGACTCACCCCTGGAGCCCGCATGACCCTGGCCAGGCTCGCCGCGCTGCACGGTGTCGCCACCGAGTACTCCCCGTCCGAAGGCGTCACCGTCCCGGTCCCCGACGCCACGGTCGTCGCGGTCCTCGCCGCGCTGGACGTCGACGCCGCCACGCCCGAGGCGGTCCGCGCGTCCCTGGCGGCCGCCGAGGCCGCCGCCGCGGCGCGTCTGCTGCCCGCGACGGTGGTGCTGTGGCGGGACGCCCCGGTCACCGCGCCGGCCGCTGTCCGGGCGCTGCCCCCGGGCACGGACCTGCGGATCGCGCCGGAGGGCGGCGGCCGGGCGAGGACGTGGCAGGTTCCCGAGGCTCCGGAAGGCCCCGTGGAGCCCGTGGACTGCTTCTGGGCGGAGCTGCCGCTCGGCGTGCACCGGTTGGACGCCCGTGCCCCCGGCGGGAGGGCGGCCGGCTGCGCGCTGATCGTCGCGCCGGCCGCCGTCCCGCAGGCCCCCCGGCGCGGCTACGGACTCCTGGTCCAGCTGTACTCGCTGCTGTCCGGGCGCTCCTGGGGCGTGGGCGACCTCGGCGACCTGCGGGAGCTCGCCGACTGGGCGGGCCGGGCGCACGGCGCCGACTTCGTGCAGGTCAACCCGCTGCACGCCGCCGTGCCCGGCACCCCCACCGACCCGTCGCCGTACCGCCCCTCCTCGCGCCGCTTCCCCGACCCCGTCCATCTGCGGATCGAGGACGTCCCCGAGTACGCGTACGTGGCCCCGCAGTACCGCGCCGAGCTGGACAGCGTGCTCGCGGACGCCGCCGAACTGCGCGAAGGGGTCCTGGCCAAGGGCGAGTTGATCGACCGGGACGCCGTGTGGGCCCTCAAGCGGCGCGCCCTGGACCTCGTACGGACCGTGCCGCTGGGACCAGGCCGCCGGGCCGCCTACGAGGACTTCCTCGCCCGGCAGGGACGGGCGCTCGCGGACCACGCCACCTGGTGCGCGCTCGCCGAGCAGTACGGCTCCGACTGGCGCGCCTGGCCAGAGCCGCTGCGCGACCCCCGATCGGCCGCGACGGCCGCCGCCCGGGAGGGCCTCGCGGACCGGACCGGCTTCCACTCCTGGCTCGCCTGGCTCACGGACGAGCAGCTCGACGCGGCCGCCCGCGCCGCCCGGGAGGGCGGCATGGCCGTCGGGATCGTCCACGATCTGGCCGTGGGCGTGCACCCGGACGGCGCCGACGCCTGGGCCCAGCAGCACGCGTACGCCGCCGGGATGTCCGTCGGCGCCCCGCCCGACGCCTTCACCGCGCGCGGCCAGGACTGGGGCCTGCCGCCGTGGCGTCCCGACGCCCTCGCGGCCTCCGGCTACGCGCCCTACCGCGACCTGCTCCAGGGCCTGCTGCGGCACGCGGGCGCCCTGCGCATCGACCACGTCATGGGGCTCTTCCGGCTCTGGTGGGTCCCCCGGGGCCGCAAGCCCGCCGAGGGCACATATGTCCGCCACGACGCCGACGCCATGCTGGCCGTCCTGGCCCTGGAGGCCCACCGGGCCGGCGCCCTCGTCATCGGCGAGGACCTCGGGACGGTGGAGCCGGGGGTGCGCGAGGCGCTGGAGCGGCGGGGGGTCCTCGGGACCTCGGTCCTCTGGTTCGAACGCGACTGGAGCGGTGACGGCCGCCCGCTGGCGCCCGAGCGGTGGCGCGAGGGCTGTGTGGCCACCGCCACCACCCATGATCTGCCGTCCACGGCGGCCCGGCTCACCGGTGACCACATCGAGCTGCGCCACCGGCTCGGGCTCCTCACCCGTCCCCTGGAGCTGGAGCGGGCGGAGGGAGAGCGGGAGGTCGCCGAGTGGCTGACCCGCCTGGCCGATCTCGGGATCCTCCCGGAGGCGGGCGCCGGGGCAGGCCCCGTCCCTCACTCGGACCGCCGGCCGGAGGCCGATTCGACGGCCGCCACGGGCGCCGTGCCGGACCGCCGGACGGAGGCCGGACCGATGGCCGGCACGGGCGCCGGGGCAGGCCCCGGCCCCGCCCGGGTGGCGGACGAGGAGGCCGCGATCAGGGCGCTCTACGCCTTCCTGCTGCGTACTCCCGCGCGGCTGACGGGTGTCTGGCTGCCGGACGCGGTGGGGGACCGGCGCCCGCAGAATCTGCCCGGGACCTGGGACCAGTACCCCAACTGGCGCCTGCCGATCGCCGACGCCGACGGCCGGCCGGTCACCCTGGAGGAGTTGGCCGCCTCCCCCCGGCTGCACCGGCTCCTGGGCCTCTTCACGGCCCGTACGGCACCCCCGGGCGCGCGGCCCTCTTAGGCGTTCGCTACGTTTGCACCGTGGACAAGAAGAACGCCCTGCGCGCCGGCGCCGTCGCGGCCGGTACGACGCTGATGATGCTGCTCATGTCGTCCCCCGCGCTCGCGGTCACCCGCGACGACGGTGACGACCCGGGTCCCGGTCTGAGCGTGGCCGAGACGCTCGGCCTGTACGTCGCGGCGCCGATCGTGCTGTTCCTGGTGATCGCCGGCCTGGTGATGGTGCTCGACAAGTCCAAGGACCGGGTCTGACGCACTGACCCCTCCCTGACCCTCGAGGGCGCCGCGCGGTACGCACGTACCGCGCGGCGCCCTCGCGTATGCGCGCCCCGGCGGTGCCCGGCTAGGCCGTCGTCGCCAGGAGCTTGCGCAGCAGGTCCGCCAGCTGGGCCGCCTCCTCGGCGTCGAGCGCCGACTCCAGGGCCTCCCGCTGCGCCGCGAGCCCGGCCGCCACGGCCTCGTCCACCAGCTCGCGTCCCCGTTCGCTGAGGGTCACCCGCAGCCCGCGCCGGTCGTTCGGGTCGGGGCTGCGGCTGAGCAGCCCGGCCTTCTCCAGCTTGTCGAGCCGGCCCGTCATCCCGCCGGTCGTGAGCATCAGCGTCACCGACAGCTGGCGGGGCGAGAGGGTGTAGGGCTCTCCCGACCTCCGTAGGGTCGCCAGCACGTCGAACTCTCCGAGCGACATCCCGTAGGGCGCGTACGCCTTGTCGACGCGCCCGCGCATCGCGTGGGAGAGCCGGTAGACGCGCCCGAAGACCGCCATCGGCAGCGTGTCGAGATCGGGGCGGACAGCGGCCCACTGGTCGGTGATGGCGTCGACGGCGTCGTGTGCGGCGGGGTTGTTCGTCTCCATGCCCGAAGTCTCCTTACCTCTCGGTTCGATGGCAAGTAAGTCACTTGCAATTAAGTAGCTTAGCGCTAAGCTACTTATCGCCAAGCCACTTCCGGCCCGGCGCTCCGGTTCGTCGAAACAGGGGGGACCCGTCATGTCCCGCAAGGCCGCCGTCATCGCGCTCACCGCACTCGCCCCGATCTCCTGGGGCTCCACCTATGCGGTCACGACCGAGTTCCTGCCGCCCGACCGGCCGCTCTTCACCGGGCTGATGCGGGCCCTGCCCGCCGGCCTCCTGCTCCTCGCGCTCACCCGCAAGCTGCCGCGCGGCGCCTGGTGGTGGAAGTCGGCGGCCCTCGGGGCGCTCAACATCGGCGCCTTCTTCCCGCTGCTGTTCCTGGCGGCCTACCGGCTGCCCGGCGGGGTCGCCGCCGTCGTCGGCTCGGTCGGCCCGCTGTTCGTCGTCGGCCTCGCGGCCCTCCTTCTGGGTGACCGGCCCACCGTACGAGCGACCCTCACGGCCGTCGCCGCGGCCTTCGGGGTCAGCCTGGTCGTCCTCAGGGCCGGGGCGGCGCTCGATCTGGTCGGCGTGCTCGCCGGACTCGCCTCCGCGCTGTCGATGTCCGCGGGCACGGTCCTCACCAAGCGCTGGGGGAGGCCGGAGGGTGTCGGCGCGCTGGCGCTCACCGGCTGGCAGCTGACCGCCGGAGGTCTGATCATCGCGCCCGTCGCCTTCCTGGTGGAGGGCGCTCCGCCGGTCCTGGACGGCCGGAGCCTCGCGGGCTACCTCTACCTCGCCCTCGGCAACACCGCGGTCTCGTACTGGCTCTGGTTCCGCGGTATCGAGCGGCTGAGCGCCGGCTCGGTCACCCTTCTCGGTCCCCTGTCGCCGATCACCGCCGCCGTCATCGGCTGGGCGGCGCTGGGGCAGGCGCTGGGACCGGTGCAGGTGCTCGGCATGGTGATCGCCTTCGGGGCCACGCTCCTCGGGCAGCGACAGTCCAAGGAATCATTCAGTGAAACTGAAAGGAACAATCGAAAGTATTCGATGGACCTTAGGATTCGCTCGATGCGACGGTAGTCCCGCACCGACCTCCCCGAAAAGGGGCGGCGACCTCCCCGAGAGGGGAAAGAGAGGCAAGGACGACCGTGACACTCCTCGACCGGATCCGCACCGAAGAGCCGACGGCCGCCCAGCGCGTCACGCGGGGGGCCGGGCTCGGTCTCCTCCTCGCGGCCGTCGCCACGGTCGTCTGGTCGGGGAGCTTCGTCGCCGCCCGCGCCCTCCACGACTCCGTCCCGCCCGTCCAGCACGCCTTCTGGCGCTGGATCGTCGCACTGGCGGCCCTCGCCCCCTTCGCGGCCCGGACGACCTGGAACCGGCGTCATCTGATCCGCCGCCACATCGGCTTCGTCGCCCTGGCCGCGCTGCTCGGCGTCACCGCCTACAACACCCTGGTCAACCAGGCCGCGCTCACCACCTCGGCGGGGAACATGGGCATGATCATGGCCGCCTCGCCCGTCCTGATGGCGGTGTACGCGCGGATCGGCGGCGCCCGTCTCGGCGCCCGCCGCGCCACCGGCATGCTGATCGCCTGCGCCGGGGTGCTCCTCCTGGTGAGCAAGGGCTCGTTCGCGAGGGAGTTCGCCACCGGTGACCTCTGGATCATGGCGGCGGCCGTCTGCTTCGCCTCGTACAGCGCCCTGCTCAAGCGCCGCCCCGCCGAGATCGGCGGACTGGCCTTCCTCTTCGCGACCTTCGTCATCGGCGCGCTGATGCTGCTGCCCGCGTACGGCGTCAGCGTCGCCACCCAGGGCGGTTTCGAGGCCACCCCCGGCACGGTCGGACCGCTCCTCTATGTCGGTGTCTTCTCCTCCGCCGTCGCCTTCTTCGCCTGGAACAAGGCCGTCGCCCTGATCGGCGCCACCCGCGCCGGAGTCGTCTACTACCTCCAGCCGGTCTGCGTGGCGCTCCTGTCGTACGTCGTGCTCGGCGAGGACCTCGGCGCGCTGGGCGCCCTCTGCATGGCGCTGATCCTGGGCGGGGTCGCGCTCGGCGCGAGCCGCGAGGGGTGACCCGGGTAAGTTCCCCTCCCATGACCGAGTGGGACATCAAGAAGCTCCAGATCCTTCGCACCCTCCGTGATCGCGGCACCGTCACCGCGACCGCGGAGGCGTTGCTCATGACCCCCTCGGCCGTCTCGCAGCAGCTCACCAATCTCGCCAGGCAGCTGGGCGTCCAGCTCCTCGAGGCGCAGGGCAGGCGTGTGCGGCTCACCGACGCCGCGCATCTGGTGCTGCGGCACGCGGAGGCCGTCTTCGCCCAGCTCGAGCGCGCCGACGCCGAGTTGATGGGCTACCTGCGGGGCGAGGCGGGTGAGGTCCGGGTAGGGGCGTTCTCGACGGCCGTACCCGCTCTGGTGGTGCCGGCCGTGCAGCAGCTGCGGACCGCGCACCCCGCCCTGGAGGTGCGGGTCCGCGAGGCCGAGGCCGCCGAGGCGTACGAGCTGCTCACGGCCGGCGAGGTCGATCTGGCGCTCTCGCTCGCCGCGCACGCGCCCTCCGCCCGCGACCCCAAGTTCGCCCGCGTCCCGCTCCTCGCCGACCCGCTGGACGTGGCCCTGCCCGCCGGGCATCCGCTCGCCGACGCGCCGGGGCTGCGGCTGCACGACCTCTCCGCCGAACCGTGGATCTTCGGCGGGAGCGGACCCTGGTCGGAGATCACCCTGGCCGCCTGCGAGGCCGCCGGGTTCGTCCCGGAGCAGGCGCACAGCGCCGCCGGGTGGACGGCGATCCTCGCGATGGTCGAGGCGGGCATGGGGGTCGCCCTGGTGCCCCGGATGGCCTCGGCCGAGCGCCGTGCCGGGGTGGTGATGCGGGTCCTCTCCGCCGACCAGCCCCGCCGCCATGTGGTGGCGGCGGTACGGCGCGGGGCCGAGGAGGGCCCGGCCGTCGCGCGGGTCCTGGCGGCGCTGCGGCAGGCGGCCGTCGCGAGGGAGACCGTCCAGTAGGCAGCGCGATCTTTCAGTTGAACTGAATCCATTCATCGAAAACATTCGATGGACCTGTGACGTCCGCTCGCGGCACAGTCGTCGTATGACCTTCGACCCGAGCCAGGACCAGGACCCGCACGCCAACGACGCCGCGCCCTACGGTGGTGGCGACCCGTACGCCGACTACCGCACCGGTGACTTCCCCTTCACCGAGCTCGTCGATCTGGCCGACCGCCGGCTCGGCGCCGGAGTCGTCGCGGCCAACGACGAGTTCTTCGCCGAGCGCGAGAACCTCCTGGTGCGTGAGCGGGCCGTCTTCGACCCCGAGCACTTCGGTCACAAGGGCAAGATCATGGACGGCTGGGAGACCCGCCGCCGCCGCGGCGCGGACGCCGGGAACGTCTTCCCGGCCCCCGAGGACCACGACTGGGCGATCGTCCGCCTCGGCGCCCCCGGCGTGATCCGCGGGATCATCGTCGACACCGCCCACTTCCGCGGCAACTACCCCCAGCGGGTGTCCGTCCAGGCCACCTCGGTGGAGGGCTCGCCCAGCCCCGAGCAGCTCCTCGCGGACGACGTGAAGTGGGAGGAGATCGTCCCGGCGACGCCGGTGCGCGGTCACGCCGCCAACGGGTTCACCATCGACAGCGAGCGCCGCTACACCCATCTGCGGCTCTGCCAGCACCCCGACGGCGGTATCGCGCGCCTCCGGGTCCACGGCGAGGTCGTCCCCGACCCCGAGTGGCTCGACCTGCTCGGCACCCTCGACCTCGTCTCCGTACTCAACGGCGGGGTGTACGAGGACGCCTCGGACAAGTTCTACTCCTCGCCGACGCAGATCATCCTGCCTGGAACCTCCCGCAAGATGGACGACGGGTGGGAGAACCGCCGCCGCCGGGTCCGCGGCACCAACGACTGGGTGCGCTTCCGTCTCGCCGCCCAGGGAGCCGTGCGCGCGGTCGAGATCGACACCGCGTACCTCAAGGGCAACTCGGCAGGCTGGATCGCCCTCCAGGGGCGCAACGGCGGGACCGAGGAGAACGCGGAGTGGTTCGAGATCATCCCCCGCACCAGGCTCCAGCCCGACACCCTGCACCGCTTCAAGCTGCCGGCCCGGGCCGTCGTCACCCATGTGCGGCTGGACGCCTTCCCCGACGGCGGAGTGGCCCGGATGCGACTGCACGGCACGCTCACGGACCAGGGCGCGGCCGAACTGCGGGCGCGGTACGCGCGGCTGAGCGGCTGACCTCCGACCCATCCCCACTTCCGCCCGGCGGGCGGCCGCGGCCCTGCCCCCGGCCGCCGGGCGGACTTCAGACGCGGCGAAGGGGTGTCCCCCTGGGGGAGGGACACCCCTTCGCCGTGCGGACGCGCGGCCCTACGCCGCCGCGCCCCGCGTCACGAGACCTCAGGAGTCGCGGCGAGCGTGTACAGGTAGCGCATCAGCGTCATCAGGACGTCGCGGCTGGAGTCGCGCCGGCGGGCGTCACAGACGACCAGGGGCACCGACGCGGGCAGGTCGAGCGCGCCGCGCAGTTCCTCCAGGGGGTATTCGGGGGCGCCGGGGAAGGAGTTGACGGCCACCACGAAGGGCACGCCCCGCTCCTCGAGCCGGCCGATCACATCGAAGCTGACCTCCAGCCGACGGGTGTCGACCAGGACGACGGCGCCCAGCGCGCCCTCGAACAGGCCGTGCCACAGGAACCAGAAGCGCTCCTGGCCGGGGGTGCCGAAGAGATACAGCACCAGTTCCTCGTTGATGCTGATCCGGCCGAAGTCCATGGCGACGGTGGTGGAGCTCTTGCGCTCCACGCCCGCCGTGTCGTCGACGCCGACCCCGGCCTGGGTCATCGTCTCCTCGGTGGTCAGAGGGCGGATCTCGCTGACCGAGCCGACCAGGGTGGTCTTGCCGACACCGAAGCCGCCCACGATCACCACCTTCACGGCGGCCGCCGCCGTCTCCGGCAGTACGTCCTCGCGCCGCGGCCCCGCGGGGGGCTCAGAGCTTCTGAAGTCCATCGATCACTGCCTCAATCAATGCCAGGTCGGGGAGTTGGGCGGGGGCGACGGGCGCGCGCGAGAGGACCATGTCCATGGTGAGCAGGTCGTCGAGCAGCACCGTGACGACACTCACCGGCAGGGCCAGGTACGCGGAGATCTCGGCCACCGAGAGCGGGGCCTGACAGAGCCGTACGATCGCGGCGTGTTCCGGCTGCATCCCGGGCTTGGGCCCCGACCTGGCCACGATCAGGGTGACCAGGTCGAGTGTGGACGGCGCCGACGCACCGCTGCGGCCGCCGGTGATGACATAGAGCCGCTCGGGACTGCCGTCCTCCCAGTCGCGGCCCGGATCGCTCACGCGGCCGTTCCTCCCCCGGCGCCTCCGGCCTGGGAGGTGCCCCCACCGCGCGGCGGGCTGCTGAGATGCTCTCCGATCCGCGCCACCAGGTCCCGCATCCGCTGGCCCATGAGCCCGGCGTCCACGCCCTCGTCGGCCAGGACCGCGAGATAGGCGCCGGCGCCGGCCGCCATCAGATAGAAGAACCCGCCGTCCATCTCGATCACGACGAGCCTCATGCGGCCCTTGGAGTGCGGGAGTTCGGCGGCGACCGCCCCGGCGAGGCTCTGCAGACCGGCGCAGGCCGCGGCCAGCCGGTCGGCGGTGTCGGTCGCCGTGCCGTACTGCGCCATCCGCAGGCCGTCGGCGGAGAGCACGATCACATGACGCGTCTGCGGGACGCCCTCGGCCAGGTCCTTGAGCATCCAGTCCATATCGGCCCGCTGCTGACTCACAGCTGTTCCCCCTTGCCCGCCGAGGCCGGCGAGTCGTTGTTCTGGCGTGCGCCGGTCCGGCTCTCGCCGGTCGGGCCTTCGCCGGTCTGGTCTTCCCCGGACAGGCCGCTCTGGAAGGCGGCGAGCCACATTCCCGGCTGCGCCTGGGGCGGGGACTGCGTCTTCTCGGCGGTCCGGGCGGTGAGGACGGCGGGCTCGGCCGGCGCCGCCGTGGCACGGGTCTTGCGCCGTCGCTGCGGCAGACCGTTGGTGGTCCGTTCGGTCACCAGGGGTGCGTGGTCGTCGGCCGGGCCCGTGGTCTGCGGGTCGGCCGACTGCGGACCGGTCGCCGGGCGCGCCGCGGGCGGTGTCTCGCCGGCGGCCGGTTCGACGGCGCCCCGGGGGCCCGAGGAGGTACCGATGCCGTGGGCGACGCCCGTGGCCGCGGACGCGGCGGTGATCAGTGCCTGCGGGACGACGAGGACGGCACGCACGCCGCCGTACGCGGAGGTGCGCAGGGAGACCTGGAAGCCGTAGGCCTGGGCGAGCCGGCCGACCACCGCGAGACCCAGCCGGGGCGTCTCTCCCAGGTCGTTGAGGTCGATGCCCTGCTGTGCCTGCCGGAGCATCCGCTCGGCCCGCCTGCGGGCCTCCTCACTCATGCTCACGCCGCCGTCCTCGATCTCGACGGCGATGCCCGCGTTCACGTCGACGGCGGTCAGATGGACCTTGGTCTGCGGCGGCGAGTAGCGGGTGGCGTTGTCGAGGAGCTCGGCCAGCGCGTGGATGAGCGGTTCGACTGCGGGGCCGACGACGGCGACCTCCGAGACCGAGTGGAGCTCCACGCGCTGGTAGTCGATGATCCGGGACATGGCGCCGCGCAGCACGCTGTAGAGCGGTACGGCCCTGCTCCACTGGCGGCCGGGCCGGGCCCCGCCGAGTACGGCGATGGAGTCGGCGAGCCGGCCGATGAGCGCGGTGCCGTGGTCGAGCCGCAGCAGATCGCCGAAGACGTCCGGTGTGCGGCCGTGCCGGTCCTCCATCTCGCGGAGTTCCTGGGCCTGCTGGTGCACGATCGCCTGGACGCGCCGGGCGATGTTCACGAAGGCGCGCTGCGCCGAGTCGCGCAGGTCCTCCTCGGCGACCACGGCCCCGAGCACCGAGCGCAGCACGGCCTGGTGCGCCGCCCTGAACTCGGGGGTCAGGCCCGGGTCGTGGGCGTGGGCGGAGTCCACGGAGGCGAGGACGTCCTCCGGGAACTCCCCCCTGCGCAACCGCGTGACGACATCGGGCAGCAGCACCTCGGCGAGCCGTACGGTCTCGGTCTCCTGGCGCGACAGGGCCGTGCGCTGTGCGGCCACGGCGGCCCGGAGTTCCGCGACGGTCCGGCCGCGCCGGGCGGCCACGCCACAGGACAGCGCGACCGCGACGAAGGCCATGGCGCCCAGCCAGGCCATCGGGGCGCGGGCCGGCGCGGCGACCAGCGAGACGGCGATGGCGGTGCCCGCGGCGGTCACGACGGCGGGCAGCGCCCATATGACGGGTGAGGTGGGCCCTGAACTACCGGGCGACGATCCCTCTCGAACCATCAGAACCCTCAAACGATCGAAAGTGAAAGATCATTGGTCAACGGCCCGGAAGCTTATCGGCTTTGTGCACGAGTCTTGACAGCGGGTCATGATGTGAACGTGTCACCGGAGTTGAGGCCTCGCCGCCTGCCCCGGAAACAGCCGGGAACGCCAAGGCGCCCCGGACCAGGGGCAGTCCGGGGCGCCTTGGCGTTCGTGCTTCTACTGGGCGGCGGCCGCGTCCGCCGCCTGGGCCTTCAGCGCACGCTCCACGCCCGCGCGCGACTCCGTCACCATGCGCCGCAGCGCCGGAGCCGGGTCGTTCGCCGAGATCCACGCGTCGGTCGCGTCCAGCGTCTCCTGGGAGACCTGGAGCGACGGGTAGAGGCCCAGCACGATCTGCTGGACGATCTCATGGCTGCGGGTCGCCGCGATGCCCTTGATCGCCGCGAAGTACTTCTCCGCGTACGGGGCGAGCAGCTCGCGCTGGTCGGTCTGGACGAAGCCCGCGATGACCGCCTCCTGCACGGCGTTGGCCAGCTTGTCGGCCTCCACGACCGACGCCCAGGCCTCCGCCTTCGCCGCCTCGGTCGGCCGGGCCGCGCGCGCGGTGGCCGCGTGGCGCTCGCCCGCCGCCGTCCGGTCGCGCTCCAGCTCGCCGGCGATCTCGGTCTCGTCGTAGACACCGGTCGCGGCCAGCCGCTCCACGAACGCCCAGCGCAGCTCGGTGTCCACCGCCAGGCCCTCGATCGTCTCGGTGCCCTCCAGCAGGCCCGTCAGCAGGTCCAGCTGCTGCGGGGTGCGGGCGGTCGCCGCGAACGCGCGCGCCCACGCCAGCTGGTGGTCGCTGCCCGGCTCGGCGGAGTGCAGATGCGCCAGCGTCGCCTCGGTCCACCGCGTCAGACCCGTCTCGCGCCACTGCGGCGCCGCGTACACGTCGATCGCGAGCTTCACCTGGCGGTGCAGCGACTGCACCACACCGATGTCGCTCTCCTTGCCGATGCCCGAGAGCACCAGCTCCAGGTAGTCGCGGGCGGCCAGCTCGCCGTCCCGGGTCATGTCCCAGGCGGACGCCCAGCACAGCGCCCGAGGCAGCGACTCGGTGAAGTCGCCCAGGTGCTGGGTGACGTTGGCCAGCGAGATCTCGTCCAGGCGGACCTTCGCGTACGACAGGTCGTCGTCGTTGAGGAGCACGACGGCCGGACGGGCGGTGCCGGCCAGCTGCGGTACGTCGGTCAGCTCGGCGGCCGCGATGTCCAGCTCGATCCGGTCAGTGCGGACGAGCTTGCCGTCCCGGAGCTCGTAGAGACCGATCGCGATCCGGTGCGGGCGCAGCGTCGCCTCGCCCTTGGCGCCCGCCGGCAGCGCCGGGGCCTCCTGGCGGACCTGGAAGGAGGTGATGACCCCGGCCGCGTCCGTCTCGATCTCCGGGCGCAGGATGTTGATGCCGGCCGTTTCCAGCCACGCCTTCGACCAGGTCTTCAGGTCACGCCCGGAGGTCTCCTCCAGCGCGCCGAGCAGGTCGGACAGGCGCGTGTTGCCGAACGCGTGGCGCTTGAAGTACGCCTGCACGCCGGCGAAGAACTCGTCCTGGCCCACGTAGGAGACGAGCTGCTTGAGCACCGACGCGCCCTTGGCGTAGGTGATGCCGTCGAAGTTGACCAGGACGTCCTCGAGATCGTTGATCTCGGCCATGATCGGGTGGGTGGACGGCAGCTGGTCCTGGCGGTAGGCCCAGGTCTTCTCCGAGTTGGCGAAGGTGGTCCAGGCGTTGGGCCAGCGCGAACCCTCCGCGTACGCCTGGCAGGCGACCGAGGTGTAGGTGGCGAACGACTCGTTCAGCCACAGGTCGTTCCACCACTCCATGGTGACCAGGTCGCCGAACCACATGTGGGCCAGCTCGTGCAGGATGGTCTCGGCCCGGCGCTCGTACGCCGCGTCCGTCACCTTCGAGCGGAAGACGTACTGGTCGCGGATGGTCACCGCGCCCGCGTTCTCCATCGCGCCCGCGTTGAACTCCGGCACGAAGAGCTGGTCGTACTTGGCGAAGGGGTAGTCGTAGGCGAACTTCTCCTGGAACCAGTCGAAGCCCTGCCGTGTCACCTCGAAGATCGCGTCCGCGTCCAGGAACTCGGCCAGCGACGGACGGCAGTAGATGCCCAGCGGAACGGACTGGCCGTCCTTCTCGTACGAGCTGTGCACCGAGTGGTACGGACCCACGATCAGCGCGGTGATGTAGGTGGAGATGCGCGGCGTCGGCTCGAAGACCCAGATGTCGTCCTTGGGCTCGGGCGTCGGCGAGTTGGAGTTCACCGTCCAGCCGGAGGGCGCCTTCACCGTGAACTGGAAGGTCGCCTTGAGGTCCGGCTGCTCGAAGCTGGCGAAGACCCGGCGCGCGTCCGGCACCTCGAACTGGGTGTAGAGATAGGCCTGGTTGTCGACCGGGTCGACAAACCGGTGCAGGCCCTCACCGGTGTTCGTGTACGCGCAGTCCGCGACGACCCTCAGCTCGTTGCGGCCCCGGCGCAGAGGGCCGAGGGCGATCCGCGAGTCCCGGAAGACGGCGGCCACATCGAGCGCGTGCCCGTTCAGTACGACCTCGTGGACGGCGGGGGCCACCAGGTCGATGAAGGTCTCCGCGTCGGCCTCGGCGGAATCGAAGCGGACGGTGGTGACGGACCGGTAGGTGCCGCCCTCCTGCGCGCCGGACAGATCGAGGTCGATCTCGTACGCGTCCACCGTCAGCAGCTTCGCCCGCTGCTGCGCCTCTTCACGGGTCAGGTTTGTGCCAGGCACCCGGTCATCTCCTCGGTTCGTGACGTTTGCGGCCATCCTTCCACGCCGTCCGGATGGCGGACCGGGCTCCGGTTCGGCCCCGGGCGAACGCCACGACCGAATTCCGCCAGCGTGGGCCCGCGCACGCGCGGAGGCTGGTCCCATGACCACCTACACCGCGCTGCCCATCCACCCCGACGCGCTGAAGCAGCTCCGCGACAGCGACGACGCGGGCCGTCCCTGTGAGCCCTACACCGACCTCACGGGCGGCGACCCGCTGCGCTGCTGCCTGCGGCCCAGCCGGATAGGGGAACGGATCGCGCTCGTCTCCTACGCCCCGCTGCGGCGGTGGGCCGCCGAGACCTGGGCCCGTCCCGGCGCCTACGACGAGCAGGGGCCGGTCTTCATCCACGCGGAGGAGTGCGAGGGGCCCGGGGAGCCGGAGGCGTACCCCTTCGCCAGGACCGGCGCCCTGCGCACCGTCCGGCGCTACGACTCCGAGGGCAGAATCGCCGGCGGCCGCCTCCTGGAGATCCCGGAGGCGGCCGACGAGGGGTTCGACGCGGCGTTCGCGGAGGCCTTCGCCGACCCGGAGGTGGCCCTGGTGCACGTCAGGGCCGTCGAGTACGGCTGCTTCCACTTCGAGGTCAGGCGCTGAACGCTCGGGCACCCAGAGGTCAGGCGCCGAGCTCCGCCGCGACCAGCTCCGCTTCGAGGTCAGGCGCTGAACGCTCGGGCACCCAGAGGTCAGGCGCCGAGCTCCGCCGCGACCAGCTCCGCGATCTGCACGGCGTTCAGCGCCGCGCCCTTGCGGAGGTTGTCGTTGGAGAGGAAGAGGGCGAGGCCGTTGTCGACGGTCTCGTCGACGCGGATGCGGCCCACGTACGAGGCGTCCTTGCCGGCCGCCTGGAGCGGCGTCGGGATCTCGGAGAGCTCCACGCCCTCGGCGTCCTTCAGCAGTTCGTAGGCGCGCTCCACGCTGATGGGACGCTCGAAGCGGACGTTGACCTGGAGGGAGTGGCCGGAGAAGACCGGCACTCGCACGCAGGTGCCCGAGACCTTGAGCTCCGGGATCTCCAGGATCTTGCGGGACTCGTTGCGGAGCTTCTGCTCCTCGTCGGTCTCGAAGGAGCCGTCGTCGACGAGGGAGCCGGCGAGCGGGACCACGTTGAAGGCGATCGGGCGCTTGTAGACACCCGGCTCGGGGAACTCCACGGCCTCGCCGTCGAACGCCAGCTGGTCGGCCTTCTCGGCCACCGCGCACGCCTGGGTGCGCAGCTCCGCGACGCCGGCCACGCCCGAGCCGGAGACGGCCTGGTAGGTGGTGGCGATCAGCGCGACGAGGCCGGCCTCCTGGTGGAGCGGCTTGAGGACGGGCATCGCGGCCATGGTGGTGCAGTTCGGGTTGGCGATGATGCCCTTGGGGCGGTCCTTGATCGCGTGCGGGTTGACCTCGGAGACGACGAGGGGCACCTCGGGGTCGCGGCGCCAGGCGGAGGAGTTGTCGATCACGACGGCGCCCTGGGAGGCGACCTTCTCGGCGAGGGCCTTCGACGTGGCGCCACCGGCGGAGAAGAGCACGATGTCCAGGCCGGTGTAGTCGGCCGTCGAGGCGTCCTCCACCGTCACGCCGTCCACGACGCTGCCGGCGGACCGGGCGGAGGCGAAGAGGCGCAGCTCGGTGACCGGGAAGTTGCGCTCGGTGAGGATCTTGCGCATGACCGTGCCGACCTGACCGGTGGCTCCGACGATTCCGACCTTCACCTGGAACTCCTTCATACGTGCGTGCGGCGTGGGTGCCGCGTCCATGATGCGTATGACCACGGCCGCCTTGTCCAATCCATTGTCCGATGGACGGACGGTGGCGCACATGAGAAGGGCGGGCGCCCTACGGACGCCCGCCCCCGTGTTTCTCACAACAGTGCTACGGCGTGACCTTGCCGATCACGACGCTGCCGGTGCCCGCGACGGTTCCGCGCGCGTTCACCAGCTGCACCTCGCCGAAGAACTGCCGGCCCTCGGGCGCGGCGCCGGCGACCAGCACCTCGGCGCCGACCTGGGCGCTCGCGCCGTTCGCCAGCTGTACCGACTTCGACTCGTCGACCTTCACGGTGCCGAGCGCGGCGGAGTAGTACACGTCCTTGTAGTCGTACGTGGTGCCCTCGGCCGCCTGGACCGAGTAGCCGTCGATGACGACCGTGTACGTGCCGGCGGCCGGCTTGACCAGGGAGACGGCCTCCTCCGAGTCACCGTCCGCGGACTGGCCGACCCTCGTGGCGCCCTTGTAGACCGTGAGGTCCAGGTCGGCCGCCTTGTCGGAGGTGTTGCCGATGACGACGTCGAGACGCTCGACGCCCTCACCGATGGTGATCTCGCGGGTCTGCTGCTCGTGGTGCTTGATGGTCGGGGTCTCGACCTTCGCGGAGCCCAGCGAGCCGCCCTTCAGCTTGCCCTCCAGCGCGGCGAAGCCGTTGGTGACCTTCCACTCGACGGCGGCCGGGGTGCCGACCTTCGCCTCGGGGACGGTCTGGGTGGCCGGGTCGAACGCGGCACCCAGCACCGTGACGTCCAGCTTGTACGGGTTGTCCAGGTCCGGCGACGTGCGACGGGCCTCGACCTCGATCTCCCAGACGCCCGGCGTCGGGTCCGCGTACGAGCGCAGGTCCGGACGGCAGGTGTTGGCCGGGTTGTAGTGCGGGTAGCAGACGTTCGACGCGGTGTCCTCGAGCGCCACACCGTACGGGTGGATGGAGATGAACCGGGTCTGGCTCTTCTCCTTCAGCCCGCCGATCGCCACCTCCAGCGACTTGGCGCCCTGCGGCACGGTCACGAAGTACGACTTGTGGCTGTTGCGCTGCACCGAGCCGGTCGCCGAGTAGGAGTAGCCCGGCTTGGCCAGCTGCTGGGAGGCGACCACGGTCGACAGGATCTGCTTGTCGATGCCCTCGGTGCGCTCGTCGTCCAGCTGCAGGATCGCGCTGTGGACGCCGGCGGTCTTCGCCGTGGCCTCGACCTTGACGGTCACCGGCTTGTTGAGCGGCAGGGTGATGTAGTCGTACGCGGTGGCGGCCTTGAAGGTGCCGTCGTTGTACTTCCAGCTCAGGTCGTGCCGCACGCCGTAGGACGGGCCCGAGGTCCGGGTGATGGTGACGTCGTACGTCTTCCTCTTGCCGGTCTTCAGACCGCCCTCGCGGTCGTAGATGCCGGTGCCCGTGTGCGGGGCCGGGAAGATCGCGGTGTCCACCGGAGCGGTGACCTTGTAGTCGTGCGCGGTCGCGCCCGCCTCGATCGACTGCCAGGCTTCCTTGATGTCGATCAGGCCGGAGCCCTGCTCGTGCGCGGCCACACCGGCGATCTTGTTCGCGGTGCTGGTGAGGGCGGTGCGCAGGGTGAGCGGGGAGAGCTCGATCTTCTTCTGCTTCGCGGCGGACAGCAGCAGCGCGGACGCGCCGGCGGCCTGCGGCGACGACATCGACGTGCCGTTGAGCATGCCGTAGCCGGCGGGCAGCGTGTAGCCGGCCTCGGCGACGCCCGAGCCCGCCTGCCAGGTCGGCGTGGTGTTCACGGCCGAACCGGGGGCGGTGATCGTCGGGGTGAAGCCGCCGTCCTCACGCGGACCGCGCGAGGAGAAGGGGAACATGGCGTACTTCTTCTCGACGGCCGAGCCGTAGTTGGCGGCCCAGGTCTCCTTGGAGATGGCCGCGCCGACCGAGATGACCTTGTCGGCCAGGCCGGGGTCGCCGATCGTGTTGATGCCGGGGCCCTCGTTGCCGGCCGAGATGACCAGCTGGACGCCGGTCTCGTCGATCAGGCGCGTGTAGAGCCGGGCGCGGACGTTGTCGCCGTCGTTCTGCGCGGGCAGGCCGCCGATCGACATGTTGACGATGTCGACGCCACGCTTCTCGACGAGGTCCGTCATGCCCTCCATGAGGGCGGTGTTGGTGCAGCCGCCGGACCATGTGCAGGCACGGGCGGAGACGATCTTCGCGCCGGGCGCGGCGCCGTTCATCCTGCCGCCGAACAGGCTGTGGGCGGCGGTGATACCGGCGACGTGCGTACCGTGCGAGGACTCGACGATGCCGATGTTGACGAAGTCGGCCTTCTTGCCCTCCCAGTCCGGACCCGCGGCGTCCATCGGGACGTCCTTGCGGATCTCGATGACGAAGGGGGTGCGCTCGGCGACCGGCGTGGACGGGTTGTCGGTACCGAAGTAGCCGATCTGGTACCCGTCCTTGTACGGCTTCATCGGCTCGTTGTCCGTGAAGTCGTTGTTCTGGTCGGTGTCCACGCGGACCGTGCCGGCGGCCGCGTCGTACAGCATGCCGAAGAGGTCGGTCTTGTCGCCGTCGCGGTTGATGTCACCCGCCGGGTCGCCGCCCGCGGTGATCGCCTCGTTGAAGCGGCTGAACTGGTAGGAGCCCGCAGGTGCCTTCCAGCTCTGCTGCGCGGCGGTGAAGACCGGGCCGTCGACCGGGGAGATCTGCGCGCGCCAGGTGGCGTCGCCCTCGGTCAGCGGGTCGGTCGCGGTGATCCAGTCGACGATCTTGCGCTCGCCGGTGGTGGTCTTCTGCAGCGCCGGGTGGCCGAGGTCGACACCCGAGTCGAGGATGCCGATGGTCACGCCGCGGCCGTCGGCCTTGGGGTGTTCCTTGACGAAGTCCACCGCGCCGGTCTCGAAGGACGGGTTGTACGGGTTCTTCGCCGGGGTCTGCGCACCCGGGGCCGGGTAGGTGTCCGCGGTGGCCGCGCCCGCCGGTCCGGTGGTGCCCGCGTCCGGGGTGGGGTCGTCCAGCTTGATCTCGGCCTGGAGGTCGATCGACTGGACCGAGGAGAGCTTGGAGGCCGCCTTGATCGCGGCGTCCGCCCGGCCGGTGGGCAGGGTGGCCCGGACGTAACCGAGCTTGTCGTGCGTCTTGCCGACCGACGCGCCCTGGACCGCGTCGAGCTGGTCGGCGACCTGCTCGGTCGCGCCGGGCGCGGTGGCGATCAGGACGGTGACGGACTTCTGCCCCTTGGCCTCCGCGTCGGCGAGCCGCTGCGCGTCGGTCGAGCCGAGCTTGTCGGCCGCGTCGGAGGACTTGACCGGGGGAGTACCCGCCGAGTCGTCGGCGGCGAGGACCGGTGCGGCGCCGGCCGCGACCAGTGCCGCCACGAGACCGGCGGCGGCGGCCACACGGGCCGCGCGTCTGTGCCCGGGCTTCGAGCGCCCGGATATGGAGCTCTGGGATTCGGGGGTGGTCATCTACATCCCTGTATGTGAAAGAGAGGGTCCGGAATACGGTGCCGGATGACCGCTCACCCTTTCGTAAGTGACAGGGGTTTGTGGAGACTTGTCGAGGGGTGGGATACGGCTGTGGCGCACATCCGCCACCGCTGGACATGCGCCACAGGGCCCAAACCACCCTCAACCCGTACAGGACGACGGGCACTTGGCTCGTTTTAGTTGTCCTTTGTACGAGCGTAATGACGCGAGGCCTTCGCGCGGTTGCCGCACGCGGCCATCGAGCACCAGCGACGGGTGCCGTTCCGCGAGGTGTCGAAGAAGTGCAGGATGCACGCCTCGTGGGCGCAGGCCCGGATCCGGTCGGGCGCGGTGCGCAGCAGGTCCAGGTAGTCGCGGGCGGCGGTCCAGCCCGGGCCCCAGGCCGGCTGGGCGAACTCGGCCTCCTCGCCGGGGCCGTCCGCGCTCAGCGTGGCCCTGATCCGGCCGTGTCCGAGCACGGAGTCCACCAGGGCGGCGGCCCTCGGGTCGCCGGGGCGGTCCACGATCGCGCTCAGCGCGTCACGGGCGGCGAGGGTGTGGCGCAGGGTCGTGGCGTCGGCGGTGAAGCGGTCGTCGAGCCCGTTGGACGCCAGCCAGACGCCCAGTCCGTCGGTGTCGGTGAGCAGGTCCTGGCGGACGCCCTCGTGGTTCCACCGGGTGTTGAGCAGGTCGAGGGAGACCGGCTCGCCGACGAGTGGCCGCGGATCGGAAACGGACATCCCGGCATCTCCTCTCTGTCTGCCCCCGCTGCTAACCCCTCAAGAGTACGTGAGTGGTTGACGCTCGTGGCATCTAACCTCTAAAGTCGAATTCAGCGGTTAGGTCGTACCGACGGGAACCGCACTGCCGAGAGAGGAACGCCATGACGGCGACCAGCACCCTGCGCACCGGCCACATCGGCCTGAACGTCACGGACATCGAGCGGTCCCTCGCCTTCTACGGGGACGTCCTCGGCTTCGAGGTGATCGGCGAGGGCAAGGAGGAAGGGCAGCGCTACGCCTTCCTCGGCCAGGAGGGCCGGCTCGTCCTGACCCTCTGGCAGCAGGCCGACGGCCCGTACTCCCCGCGGTTCGCCGGCCTCCACCACCTCGCCTTCGAGGTCGACTCCATCGAGCGGGTCAAGGACGCCGAGGCCAGGCTGAAGGACCGGGACGTCTCCTTCGCCTACGAGGGCGTGGTCGCCCACCGCGAGGGCTCCGCCTCCGGCGGGATCTTCTTCCACGACCCGGACGGCACCCGACTGGAGATCTACGCCCCCACCGGCGCCGAGGGCGCGCAAGCGCCGTCCGAGTCGGCTCCGACGTGCGGCTTCTTCTAGTCGTCCTCGTGGTGGGCACTCGCCGCGCGTGCGCGGAGCGGGTGGGCACCACTCGAACGCGCTCCCGCGCCGAGGCCCCGAGGCCCGGAGCCGGGGGCCCCCGCACCCTGAGAGGACCTCCTCATGGACCCGTACCACGCCGGCTCCCTCGCCGTGCAGACCCGCGCCGGCGTCCGCGAACGCGCGGCGCACGCCGGCCGCTCCATCGGCCCGGGCATCCGCCCTGTCGCGGCCGCCTTCCTGGAGCTGCAGCCCATGCTGGTGCTCGGCGCCGCCGACCGCGAAGGCCGGGTGTGGAGCTCACTGCTCACCGGGCAGCCCGGATTCGTACGGGCCACGGGACCGCACGCGGTGTCCGTCTCCGGCGGCTTGCCGCAGGGTGACCCGCTCGACGGGGCGATCGCCCTCGGCGGCACCCCCGTCGGAACCCTCGCCCTCGACCCCCGCACCCGGCGCCGTATGCGGCTCAACGGCACCGCGCACCCCACCGCGCGCGGTCTCGCCGTCGCCGCCGAGCAGGTCTTCTCCAACTGCCCGAAGTACCTGCAGAAGCGCGAACTGTACGAGCCCGTTCCCGGCACCGGGCCGGGTGCCGTGCGGCGCGGCGGACCACTCGACCCCGACCAGGAACGGTTCGTCCGCGCCGCCGACACCTTCTTCATCGCGACCGCCGCGCCCGACGGGGCCGACGCCAGTCACCGCGGCGGCAACCCCGGCTTCGTCCGCGTCGACTCGCCCACCACCCTCAGCTGGCAGGACTATCCCGGCAACGCGATGTTCCTGACCCTGGGCAATCTCGAGTCCGACGGCCGGGCCGGACTGCTCTTCCTCGACTGGGCCACCGGCAGCACGCTCCAGCTCACCGGAACCGCCCGTACCGAGTTCGGCCTCCACGGCCGCACGACACGGTTCGACATCCACCACACCGTGTGGACGGAGGCGGCGAGCCCGCTGCGCTGGTCCGCCCCCGAGTACTCACCGGCCAACCCGCCCCTCGCCCCCACCCAAGGAGACTGATGTGACCGCGTCGGCCCCGGCGCCGCCCCGCCCGCGCGTCCTGCTCACCGCCACGTCCCTCAGCGTCCTGGCGCTCCTCGCCGTCGTCGCCGTGGGCACCCTGATCCACCAGCCGCTGCTCATCCCGCCCCTCGCCGCCAGCATGGCGCTGGTCGCCGGCGCCCCCGACCTGCCGCTCGCCCAGCCCCGTTCCGTCGTCGGAGGACAACTGCTCTCCGCCCTCACCGGCTTCGCGGTCCTCACCGTGGCGGGACCCGGCCTCTGGAGCGCGGCCGTCGCCGGGGGTCTCGCGCTCGGCGTCATGTCGCTCGCGCGCACGCCCCACTCGCCGGCCGCCGCCACGGCTGTGATCGTGGCCCTCCAGGACCCGCCGTTCCGCTCCTTCCTCGGCCTGCTCGCCGTGGCCTGCGCCCTGCTGGTGGCCGTCGGCGTCGCCGGTGCGCGGGCGACGGGCCGCCCCTACCCCGCGTACTGGTGACCGGGGTGGCCCCGATGTCCGAGGCGCCCTTTAACCTCCCTTCATGAACAAGGAGTTGAGGGTGGCGGCCTACGCCGTGTGCGTACGGGACGACGAGATCCTGCTCGCCCGCTGGGTGGCCGGGGACGGCGCGAAGCGGTGGACGCTGCCCGGTGGCGGCATGGACCACGGCGAGGACCCCCTCGACACCGTCGTCCGCGAGGTCGAGGAGGAGACGGGCCACACCACCGAGGTGACCGCGCTCCTCGGCGTCGACTCGATCCGCCGCACCTACTCGCGCCGCTTCGGCGCCGCCGACTACCAGGGCCTGCGCATCGTCTACGAGTGCCGGGTCACCGGCGGCGAACTGCGCAACGAGATCGACGGCTCCACCGACCTGGCCGCCTGGTACCCGCTCGACGCGGTTCCGGCACTGGAACGGGTGGAACTCGTCGACACCGGCCTCGCGCTGTGGCGGGAGCGCCCCGCTCTCGGCAGGGTCGTACGGAACGGCTGAAAACCGCTCAACCCCCGCAGGCCCGCTCAACGCCGCACACCCCCGCGGAGTCCTGTCCCACGACCGCAGTCGACGAGCAGGGGAGCTCGCATGTCAGTACGCACGGTTCGGCCGGCCCGCACGGTGCTGGCGGTGGTGGCCACGGCCGCCGCCCTCGCCCTCACCGCACCCTCGGCGGCGACCGCCGCCGACACCGGCGCCGCCAAGGGGGGCGGTCACCGCGCCACCCAACGGGCCCTCGCGGAGGCCGTCAAGGAGGGCGTGCCCGGGGCCCTGGCGCAGGCCCGCGACGGACGCGCCACCTGGACCGGCAGCGCGGGCGTCGCCGACCTCGACACCGGCCGCGAGCGCCGGGGCCAGGACCGCTACCGGGTCGGATCCATCACCAAGACCTTCGTCGCCACCGTCCTTCTCCAACTGGAGGCGGAGGGGCGGCTCGACCTCGACGACCCCGTGGAGCGCTGGCTTCCGGGCGTGGTCCGGGGCAACGGCCACGACGGCCGGCAGATCACTCTGCGCCAACTCCTCAACCACACCAGCGGCATCTACAACGTCACCAGCGATCCCGAGTTCGTGAACAAGATCTTCGGCCCCGGGTTCCTGGAACACCGCTACGACCGCTGGACCCCCGGGCAGCTCGTGGCGCTGGCGATGAAGCACGAGCCGGACTTCGAGCCGGGTACCTCCTGGAACTACTCCAACACCAACTACGTGCTGGCCGGCATGGTGATCGAGAAGGTGACGGGCCGGCCGTACGGAAAGGAGGTCGAGCGCCGCATCCTGAAGCCGCTGAAGCTGCGCTCCACCACCGTCCCGGGCACGGAGGTGACCATGCCGAAGCCGAGCGGACGGGCGTACTCCAAGCTCGGCGGGGGCCCGGACGCGACGACCCACGACGTCACCGAACTGAGCCCCACGATCGCCTACTCCGCCGGGGAGATGATCTCCAACTCGGGGGATCTGCAGCGCTTCTACCGGGCACTGCTGGGGGGTGAGCTGCTGCCGCCCGCGCAGCTGAAGGCGATGACCGACACGGTCGCCATGAGCCCCGACGAGCCGTCGCTCCGCTACGGACTGGGGCTGATGCGGCAGAAGCTGAGCTGTGGCACGGAGGTGTGGGGCCACGGTGGTGGCATCCACGGATCGTCGTCGCAGGCCGTGGTCACGCGCGACGCCCGCCACTCGCTCGCGATGAACTTCAACGCCGACTGGGCCGGTGACAGTCAGAAGGTCGTCGAAGCGGAGTTCTGCGGCTAGGAGGACTCGGCCTAGCGGGGGAGGACGACGACATACGCGGAGGGGGACCGGTCCGTCGCCGCCATCAGCGCCGTGCGGACCACGGTCGCCTGCTGTTCCAGTGAATCCCGCAGCTTGCGGGGGGTGATGTGGACGACGGTGATGCCCAGCCGCTCCAGATGCTCCCGCTTGCGGGTGTACTCCGACCACAGGGCGTCGTCGTCGTGGCGGGGCGCACGCGTGTCCAGCTCCACGGCGACGGCCTGGTCGGGCCAGTAGGCGTCGAGGCCGCCGAGGTGCGGGCCGCCGGGCAGTCTGAGATCCACGTTCCACAGGGGGTCGGGCAGCCCGTAGGCCCGCACCATGTCGTACAGCCGGTCCTCGGCGATGGCCCGGCCCTCGGCGAGCAGCGAGTCCACGGCGTCCACCACATGCGGCCGTGACAGCAACCGGGCGCGGTTCAACTCCCTGACAATCGCCCCCGGTTCGCAGTGTCCGCCGCGCACCGCCTCGGTGAGCAGCCGGCGTACGACGGTCGGGTCGGTCAGCTCCGCCACCGCGTCGGCGAGTGCCCGGGCCACCGGTGCGACGGGCACGCCGGTGATCTGCTCCGGGACGGGCATGTCCTGCGCCCGGACGATCCGCACCCCGCCGAGGGACCGCAGCCGCCGGGTCCGGGTGACGAGAACCTCGATCCGGTCGAGGGACAACAGCGGGGGAGCGGCGGAGAACTGGCGCAGCGCGAGGGCCGCGAGGCCGGTGATCATGGCGGCGGAGCCGCCGTACAGGAGGGCCGCGTGCAGCCGCTCCTCGCTGGTGGGCGGCCCCGGGTGGAGCAGATACACACCGGGCAGCAGCTGCTGCCAGGGCCCGCCGGCCCGGCACTGCGCGCCGAGCTCGGCGGCGGAGACGCCGTGGGCGCGGAGCTGCGCGGTGGACATCACGCGCTGCCGGGAGTCGGCGAGGTCGGGGAAGGGGAGCGGGGAGAGCGGGGTGTTGTGGGTCATGCCGGGGGTCTTCCGCCGCCCGGGCCCTCACTAACCGCTGTTACAGTCCCGTCGACATTTAGGGACAACACCGCCCTAAAGTACGGACGTTCGACTGCCGATGAGGGGTGCCGCCGGGTGGGCGTCCCTGACGGACACCCACCCGGCGCGATCGGCTAGGCGGCAGCCTCGTCGCAGGCCTGACCCCGCAGCGCCCGTGCCAGGTCGTCACGCGCCTCGAGGACCAGCCTCCGCAGCGCCGGCGCCGCCGACTCGTGCTCCGCCAGCCACGCGTCCGCCGCCGCCAGCGTCCTCGTGTCGCCCTGCAGCGCGGGGAACAGCCCCCGCACCACGTCCATCGCGATCTGGATCGACCGGTCCGCCCACACCCGTTCGATCGCCTCGAAGTACGTGGGCGCGTACGGCGCGATCAGCGCGCGCTGCGACGGCTGCGTGAAGCCGGCGATCGTCGCCTCGACCAGCGCGTTGGACAGCGCGTCCGACTCCACGACCGCCGCCCACGCCTGCGCCTTGACCGCCTCGGAGGGCCGTGCGGCCAGGCATCGCACCTGGTGGCGCTTGCCGGTCGCCGTGTCGTCCCGGGCCAGCTCCGCCGCGATCACGGTCTCGTCCGCCCGGCCGTGCGCGGCCAGCGGCAGCAGGAAGCTCCAGCGCAGTTCCTGGTCGACGTCGAGGCCGTCGATCTTCGCCGTGCCGTCGAGCAGCCCCTCGAGAAGCTGGAAGTCCGCGTCCGAGGTGGCCGCCGCCGCGAAGAAGCGTGCCCAGGTCAGCTGGTGCTCGCTCGCCGGCTCGGCGAGCCGCAGCTCCTTCAGGGCGCCCTCCGCGAGGAGCCGCGCACCCTCCGCGCGCCACTGGGGAGACGCGTAGTTCACCAGCGCCGACTGGGCCCAGGCGTGGAGCATCTGCAGCACGCCGATGTCCGTCTCCCGACCGGCGAAGTCGAGCACGATCGAGATGAAGTCCCGGGCGGGCATCAGCGCGTCGCGCGTCAGGTTCCACAGCGCCGACCAGCACAGGGCCCGCGCCAGCGGATCGGTGATGTCGCCCAGGTGGGCGCGGAGCGTCGCCAGCGATCCCTCGTCGAAGCGGATCTTGCAGTAGGTCAGGTCGTCGTCGTTGACGAGGACGAGGTCCGGACGCGTCTCGCCCGCGAGCGCGTCCACGACCGTCCGCGCCCCGACCACGTCGACCTCGGCGCGGGCGTACCGCACGAGCTCGCCGTCCGTCGAGAGCCGGTACAGTCCCACCGCCGCGCGGTGCGGCCGGAGTTCGGTCCCGTCCTGGACCACGGCCAGCTCGGTGATCCGGTCGCCCGCGTCATGGGTCACCGCCGGCGCCAGCGTGTTCACACCGGACGTCTCCAGCCAGGACCGCGACCAGCTCCGCATGTCGCGCCCGGAGGTCTCCTCCAGGACGGAGAGCAGGTCGGCCAGGCGGGTGTTGCCGTACGCGTGCCGCTTGAAGTAGCGCCGCGCGCCCTCCAGGAAGGCGTCCCGTCCCGCGTACGCCACCAGTTGCTTCAGCACCGACGCTCCCTTGGCGTAGGTGATGCCGTCGAAGTTGAGCTTGGCGTCCTCCAGGTCACGGATGTCGGCCGTGATCGGATGGGTGGACGGCAGCTGGTCGGCGCGGTAGGCCCACGCCTTGCGGTTGTTGGCGAAGGTCACCCAGCTGTTGGTGAAGCGGGTCGCCTCCGCCAGCGAGAAGGAACCCATGAAGTCGGCGAAGGACTCCTTCAGCCACAGGTCGTCCCACCACACCATGGTGACCAGGTCGCCGAACCACATGTGCGCCATCTCGTGCAGGATGACGTTGGCCCGGCGTTCGTACGCCGCCTGTGTGACCTTGCCGCGGTAGATGTACTCCTCGCGGAAGGTGACCATGCCCGGGTTCTCCATCGCGCCGAGGTTGTACTCGGGGACGAAGGCCTGGTCGTACTTCCCGAAGGGGTACGGGAAGTCGAAGTTGTCGTGGAAGAAGTCGAACCCCTGCTTGGTGATCAGGAAGACGTCGTCCGCGTCGAAGTGCTTGGCGAGCCCCTTGCGGCACATCGCGCCGAGCGGGATCTCCAGGTCGCCGCGCTTGTAGGTGTCCGTGACGTAGTGGTACGGCCCCGCCACGACACAGGTGATGTACGTCGAGATCGGCGCCGTCTCGGCGAAGCGCCACACCCCGCCCTCCCGGCGCCCGCCATCGCCCTCGTTCGGATGCGCTTCGCGCCCGTCCCGTACCCGCTCGCCCACGCCGTTCGACCAGACCGTCCAGTCCTCGGGCGCGGTCACCTCGAAGCGGTAGGGAGCCTTCAGGTCCGGCTGTTCGAAGGTGGCGAAGACCCGGCGGGCGTCGGCCGGCTCGTACTGCGTGTACAGATAGACCTCGCCGTCCTCCGGGTCGACGAAGCGGTGCATGCCCTCGCCGGTGCGGCTGTACGCGCACTGCGCGTCGACCACCAGCACGTTCTCGTCGGCGAGGCCGTCGAGCGCGATGCGGGAGCCGTCGAAGACGACGGCCGGGTCCAGGGCGCGGCCGTTGAGCGTGACCGAGGTCACCGACGGGGCGATCAGGTCGACGAACGTCGTGTCCCCGGGCGCGGTCCGGCGGAAGCGCAGCGTGGTCACCGAACGGAAGGTCCGGGGCCCGGCCCCCTCCGGGACATCCCCGACCGCGGACCGCAGATCGAGGGCGACCTCGTACCCGTCGACGGACAGCAGCTCGGCCCGCTCGCGGGCCTCGTCGCGGGACAGATTCTCACCGGGCACGGGCACTCCTTCGTGACTCGTTCGACAGCAGCGATCCTCCCATGTGCCTCTGACGCCCGGCACCCGGGAATGCCCTCGCCGGGCGGAGGCGTTCCCCCCGTGGCGCACACTCGTCCGTATCCCTTGAGGAGAGACATGTCCGAGAGCAGGACCACCGCAGACTTCTGGTTCGACCCGCTGTGCCCGTGGGCCTGGATGACCTCCCGCTGGATGCTGGAGGTGGAGAAGGTCCGCCCGGTGGACGTGCGCTGGCATGTGATGAGCCTGGCGGTCCTCAACGAGGACAAGTTGGACCAGGTGCCCGCGGAGTACCGCGAGATGCTGGAGACGAAGGCCTGGGGCCCGGTGCGCGTGGTGATCGCGGCGCAGCAGCTGCACGGCGACGAGGTGGTGGGCAAGCTCTACACCGCGCTCGGCACCCGCTTCCACAACAAGGGCGAGGGCCCGACCCCGACGGCGATCCGCGAGGCGCTGGAGGACGTCGGCCTGCCCGTCTCGCTCGCCGCTTACGCCGACAAGGACACCTACGACGCCCAGCTGCGCGCCTCGCACAACGAGGGCATCAGCAAGGTCGGCCAGGAGGTCGGTACCCCGGTCATCGCGGTCCCGGGCGCGGACGGCGAGCAGATCGCCTTCTTCGGCCCGGTCGTCACCCCGGCCCCCAAGGGCGAGGAGGCGGCCCGACTGTGGGACGGCACGCTGATGGTGGCCTCGATTCCCGGCTTCTACGAGATCAAGCGCACCAGGACGCAGGGCCCGGACTTCAGCAACCTCTGAGTCCTCCCGGTACGCAGACGGCCCCCGCGAGTCAAGTCCTCGCGGGGGCCGTCCTTCATTCCGCCCGCCCGGTGAAGGTTGAGAAGACGATCACGAGCAGGACGATCGGGGCGCCTTACGGCGTGATGAGCGGCGTGCGGCCCTTGGCCTCGGTGTAGCGCCCGGCCACGTCCTGCCAGTTGACGACCTGCCACATCGCCTCGATGAAGTCCACCTTCTGGTTCTTGTACTGGAGGTAGAAGGCGTGCTCCCAGGCGTCGAAGACCAGGATCGGGACGGAGCCCTGACCGACGTTGCCCTGGTGGTCGTAGACCTGCTCGACGATCAGCCGGCCGCTCACCGGCTCGTACGCGAGGACACCCCAGCCGGAGCCCTGGGTCGTCGCGGCGGCCTTGGTCAGCTGGGTCTTGAACTTGGCGAAGGAGCCGAAGGACTCGGCGATCGCGTCCGCCAGCTCACCGACGCCGTCGGCCGCCAGCGGCTCACCGCCCCCACCGTCCTTCGGGCTGTTCATGTTGTGCCAGTAGATGCTGTGCAGGATGTGGCCGGAGAGGTGGAACGCGAGGTTCTTCTCCAGGCCGTTGATCGATCCCCAGGCTTCCTTGTCGCGCGCCTCCTCGAGCTGTTCGAGGGTGTCGTTGGCGCCCTTGACGTAGGCGGCGTGGTGCTTGTCGTGGTGCAGCTCGATGATCTGGGGATTGATCACCGGCTCGAGCGCCGCGTAGTCGTACGGAAGTTCAGGAAGTGTGTAGATCGCCATGTGCCGAGCCCTCCGACTGCTTATTGCAAGCTATGTGCAAATGCAGGCTAGCAGCAGGTGCGCATGAAGTTGATCAGCCCTTCGACCTAGGTCGCGTCCGCGCACACGAAGAACCCCGGACCGAAGGCGGTCCGGGGTTCTTCGCGCGAGCGGACGTGGTCAGGCGTTTCGGCCCGCGGCCACCTTCTGGCGGACGAAGCCGGCCACGGCGAGCGCCAGCGTCAGGCCGCCCGTGTAGTAGAGCTGCGTCCGGGTGCCCTCCTCACGGGCCATCAGGACGAACACCGCGGCGATGCCGACGAGCGCCACCCAGGTCAGGTACGGGTAGGCCCACATCTTCACGACCAGCTTCTCGGGCGCCTCGCGCTCCAGCCGGCGCCGCAGCAGCAGCTGCGAGGCGGCGATGAAGAACCAGACGACGAGGATGATCGCGCCGATCATGTTGAGCAGCCACATGAAGATGTCGTTGGGACGCCAGTAGCTGAGCAGCACGCAGGCGAAGCCGAAGACGGACGACGTCAGCACGGCCACCCGCGGCACCCCGCCGGAGATCGAGCCGAGCGCCTTCGGGCCCTGGCCGCGCGCCACCAGTGAGCCGGCCATGCGCGAGGCGCCGTAGATGTTGGCGTTCATGGCCGAGAGCAGGGCGACCAGGATGACGACCTTCATGATCGCGCCGGCGGCCGGCAGACCGAGGTACTCCAGCGTGGCCACGTACGAGCCCTTGTCCGGGTCGACGAGCGCCCCGTCGTTCCACGGAACCAGCGTCACGACGACGGCCATCGAACCGACGTAGAAGATCGCGATACGCCACATCGCCGTGCGCACGGCCTTGGCGACGCCCTGGACCGGGTGCTCGGACTCGGCCGCCGCGATGGTGACCGTCTCCAGGCCGCCGTAGGCGAAGACGGATGCGAGCAGGCCGACGATCAGCCCCTCGGAGCCGTTGGGCAGGAAGCCCCCGTGACCGGTGAGGTGGGTGGTGCCGGGGGCGTCCGTGTCGGGCAGGACGCCCGCGATGGCCAGCACGCCGATGCCGAGGAAGAGCACGATCGCGCCGACCTTCAGGGCGGCGAACCAGAACTCGAACTCGCCGAAGTTCTTCACGGCCGCGAGGTTGGTGGCGCAGAAGACCAGCATGAACAGGGCGACGAAGGCCCACTCGGGAACGCCCGGCACCCAGCCGTGCACGATCTTCGCGGCGCCGATGCCCTCCAGGCCCACCGCCACGCACAGCAGGAACCAGAACGACCAGCCCGCGGTGAAGCCGGCCCACGGCCCGATGGCCCGCTCGGCGTGCACGGAGAAGGAGCCGGAGGCCGGATTCGCGGCGGCCATCTCACCCAGCATGCGCATGATCAGCATGACGAGCGCACCGGAGATCGCGTACGCGAGGACGATCGACGGGCCCGCGGCGGCGATCGCGGTGCCGGACCCCACGAAGAGTCCGGCGCCGATGACGCCACCGAGGGCGATCATCGACAGATGGCGTTGCTTGAGTCCGTGCGAGAGCGGCGGATCGGCCGGAGTCGTCCGGTCGTCCTGTACGGGCGCGGTGGTCCGAGGCATGGGCGTGCCCTGTTCAGTAGCTGAGACGGGGGGAGCGGCCCACAGTCTGGGCGCGATCACCGGTCACAGGGAACAGATGTCCGCTATACGGTCACGATCTTCACACAAAGTGAAGACTCACCCACGCCTCGCGCGCAGTTCGCGTCCGGCGGCGACCAGCAGCACGGCGCCCGTCGCGGCACCCGACCACAACACCTGTGGCCGGGCGGCGTCGTCGGTCAGCATCAGGACCAGTACGGCCCCCATCGCCGCCAGCGCCGTCCAGGTCAGCCAGGGGAAGCCCCACATCCTCAGGGTGAGCGTCTCGGGCGCCTCCCGCTCGATCCGGCGGCGCAGCCTCAGCTGCGAGAGGGCGATGAGCCCCCACACGAACAGCAGTACCGCCCCCACCGCGTTGAGCATGTAGAGGAAGACGGAATCCGGCCACTTCAGATTGAGCAGGACGGAGACGAATCCGAAGGCCACGGACGCGAGCACCGCCCGCCGCGGAACACCGCCCCCGGACACCCTCAGCAGCCCCTTCGGCGCCTCGCCCCGCTCGGCCAGCGAGAAGACCATCCGGGAGGAGCCGTAGAGGTTGGCGTTCAGCGCGGACAGCAGTGCCACGAAGATGACGACGTTCATGATCTGGCCGGCCGCGGGGACTCCGATGCTGTCGAGGACGGCCACGTACGGGCTCTGGCCCGGCGTGATCGACGTCCAGGGCAACAGGGTCACGATGACGAGCATCGAGCCGACGTAGAAGAAGAGGATGCGCCAGACCGCGCTGCGCACGGCGCGGGCCACGTTGCGGGCCGGGTCCTTCGACTCCGCGGCCGCGATGGTCACGACCTCCAGGCCGCCGAAGGCGAAGACGACGACGAGGACGCCGGAGGTCACGCCCTCCCAGCCGTTCGGCAGGAAGCCGCCCCGCCCGGTCAGATTGGCCGTCCCGACCGGTTCGGTGTCCGGCAGAACTCCGAGGACGGCGAGCACGCCCAGGACGAGGAAGAGGACGATCGCGCCGACCTTCAGGGCCGCGAACCAGAACTCGAACTCGCCGAAGTTCTTCACCGCGGCCAGGTTGGTGAGGGTGAACACCACCATGAAGACGAGCACCCAGGTCCACTGCGGGACACCCGGCACCCATCCGTTCGCGATCTTCGCGGCGCCGGTCGCCTCCACCGCCAGGACCACCACCAGCAGGAACCAGTACAGCCAGCCGACGGAGAAGCCCGCCCAGCGGCCCAGCGCGCGTTCCGCGTGCACCGAGAAGGCGCCGGACGCGGGCATCGCCGACGACATCTCGCCGAGCATCCGCATGATCAGCATCGCGAGGGCGCCCGCGATCAGATACGACACGACGATGCCGGGTCCGGCGACCGCGATCCCGGCGCCCGAGCCCACGAACAGGCCGGCGCCGATGACCCCGCCGAGGCCCAGCATGGTCAGGTGACGCTGCTTCAGGCCGTGGGAGAGCGGTTCCGGCTCAGGGGCCAACGAGGTGTCGCGCATGTACTCGTACTCTCGGGGGGATTTATGGAGACCCCACAGTCTCTCTGCTGACCGTCCCTTGGCGCAAAAGGGACTACCAGCCATGTCCTCCCCAGTGACGAGCGTCACGCGAAACGGTACTGACCGGCGGGCCTTTGTTGGGTCTCCATGAAGGACCCAACCCCCGCTTTGTACGCGACTGATGGTGATCGGTCGTTCACCGCGGGGCTACCGTCAACTCGTCCGTCCCGCCCCTCACCCTCACGGAGTACACCGATGAGCACTGCAGCCGCCCCCGTCCGTCCCGGCGTGGTTCTGGCCGACCTGCTGCCCGCCAGCCGCACCCGCGACATCGCGCTGGTCCTCGGCGGCGCCGCGCTCACCGGCGTCGCCGCGCAGATCTCCGTGACGATCCACGGCTCGCCGGTCCCGGTCACCGGGCAGACGTTCGCGGCCCTGCTCGTCGGCACCGCGCTCGGCGCCCGCCGGGGATTCCTCTCCCTCGCGCTGTACGTGCTCGCCGGCATGGCAGGTGTGCCGTGGTTCGCCCAGGCCACCTCGGGATTCGGCATGCCGTCCTTCGGCTACGTCCTCGGCATGCTCCTCGCCTCGACCGTCGTGGGCGCGCTCGCCCGCCGCGGCGCCGACCGCTCCGTGCTCCGCACGGCCGGCACGATGGCGCTCGGCTCCCTGATCATCTACGCCGTCGGTGTGCCGTACCTCGCGCTGGCCACCGGGATGACGCTGTCTCAGGCGGTCGCTCTCGGTCTGGCGCCGTTCCTCATCGGCGACGCCCTCAAGGCGGCGCTGGCCATGGGCATCCTGCCGACCACCTGGAAGCTGCTCGGCCGCAACGGCTGACGCGAAAAAAGGCTCTCCGTCCACTCGGTGTGCACGGAGAGCCTTTCGCCGGTACCTGACGTCCGCCGTCAGGAATCAAGCCTTGGTGATCAGGCCTCGACGCCGGCCTTGCGGGTGCGGTCGAGCACCAGGCCGATGACCAGCACGACGGCCGCGACCAGCAGCGACAGCAGCACCACCTTGCGGTTCTCGTCGTCGTAGAGCATGTAGCCCAGAACGAACGTGATCATCGCGGCGGTCGCCCAGGTCAGATACGGGAAGAGCCACATCCGCACGGTCAGCTTCTCCGGCGCCTCGCGGAGCAGGATCCCGCGCATCCGCAGCTGGGTGAAGCAGATCACCAGCCAGACGAAGAGCGCGACGGCACCGGAGGAGTTCAGGAGGAAGTCGAAGACCGTGTCCTTGAACGCGTAGTTGAAGTACACGGCGGCGAAACCGAAGACGACCGAGGCCAGGATGGCGGCCATCGGCACGCCCTTGGCGTTGACCTTGGCGAAGACCTTCGGCGCGTCACCGCGCTCGCCCAGCGAGAACGCCATGCGGGAGGCCGTGTAGAGGCCGGAGTTGAGGCAGGAGAGCACGGCCGTCAGCACGATCACGTTCATGATCTGGCCGGCGTGCGGGATGCCGATGGAGTCCAGGGCCGCGACGTACGAGCCCTTCTCGACGATCGACTTGTCGTTCCACGGCAGCAGGGTCAGGACGACGAGGATCGAGCCCAGGTAGAAGACAGCGATGCGCCAGATCACGCTGTTGGTGGCCTTGGTGACCGCGCGCCGCGGGTCCTCGGACTCGCCGGCGGCGAGCGTGACGATCTCGCTGCCCATGAACGAGAAGACCACCATCAGCACACCGGTGAGGATGGCGCCCGCGCCGTTGGGCAGGAATCCACCGGCGTCCGTGAGGTGCGCGAAGCCCGCGCCGGGGTTGTCGGAGCCGGGCAGTATGCCGAACACGGCCAGCAGGCCGATGATCACGAAGCCGCCGATGGCGACGACCTTGATGCCCGCGAACCAGAACTCGAACTCGCCGTAGGACGACACCGACGCGAGGTTGGTCGCCGTCAGCACGACCATCACGATCAGCGCCCAGGCCCACTGCGGAACGGCCGGAACCCAGCCCTCGAGGATCACCGCGCCCGCGGTCGCCTCGACCGCCAGCACGACGACCCAGAAGAACCAGTACAGCCAGCCGATGGAGAAGCCCGCCCAGCGGCCGAGCGCGCGGTCGGCGTACGCCGAGAAGGAGCCGGAGTTCGGGCTCGCGGCCGCCATCTCGCCGAGCATCCGCATCACGAAGACGACCAGCGCGCCGACGAGTGCGTACGACACGAGGATGCCGGGACCGGCCTTGGCGATGCCGCCGGAGGAGCCGACGAAGAGGCCCGCGCCGATCACGCCACCGATGGCGATCATGGACAGATGGCGGTTTTTCAGGCCGGCCTTGAGACCGTCGGAGGACTGCGGAGTACCGGGTTCACCGGTGCCTACGCCTTCCTTCTGCAGGGTCGGCTGCGAGGTCATGGACGAATCCTTACGTCTGGAGGGCACTCGGGTTACGAGCCCGTGCATTGAAACCCGAGACCCGGAGAGGCCGGAAGTCCCGAATCCGGATCGTGATGCGAGGGCGGACGTCCCGACCCCGCTGACCGCTACCCGGCCCCCGCCGTGCCACACTCGGACCCATGCGCGTGTACCTCGGCTCCGACCATGCCGGCTACGAACTCAAGAACCACCTCGTCGAGTGGCTGACGGCCCACGGGCACGAGCCCGTCGACTGTGGTCCCCACATCTACGACGCCCAGGACGACTACCCGCCGTTCTGCCTGCGTGCCGCCGAGAAGACGGCCGCGGACCCGGACGCGCTGGGCATCGTGATCGGCGGCTCCGGCAACGGCGAGCAGATCGCCGCGAACAAGGTCAAGGGCGTCCGCGCGGCGCTGGCCTGGAGCGAGCAGACCGCCGCTCTCGGCCGCGAGCACAACAACGCCAACGTCGTCGCGATCGGCGGCCGGATGCACTCGCTGGAGGAGTCCACCAAGTTCGTGGAGATCTTCCTCAGCACGCCGTACTCCGGTGAGGAGCGTCACACCCGCCGCATCGAGATGCTCTCGGCGTACGAGACCACCGGCGAGCTCCCCCCGATCCCGGCCCACCACCCGCAGCAGGGCTGACCCGCCCCACCCCGTGCCGCCGGTTCCCCCGGCGGCACGGCCATGCCGTCCCGTCGTCCAGGAGAGCAGCCGTGCCCGAGGGGCATACGATCCACCGCCTCGCCGAGGACCATCTCGCCCGCTTCGCCGGGTGGCCCGTGCGCGTCACCAGTCCGCAGGGCAAGTTCTCCGACAGCGCGGCCCTTCTCGACGGCCGGGTCCTCGACGGCGTCGACGCCCACGGCAAGCACCTCTTCCTCGGCTTCGAGGACACCGGCTGGGTCCACATCCACCTCGGTCTCTTCGGCAAGCTCGGCTTCGGTACGACTCCGGCCCCGCCCCCCACGGACACCGTCCGGCTGCGCCTCGTCAACGGCGACCACTACGCCGATCTGCGCGGGCCGACCACCTGCGCCCTGATCACCGGACCCGAGAAGCACGCGATACACGACCGCCTCGGGCCCGACCCGCTCCGCGCGGGCGACGACCCCGGCAAGGCCTGGCAGCGGATCTCGCGGAGCCGCACCACGATCGCCGCGCTCCTCATGGACCAGAAGGTCATCGCCGGCGTCGGCAACGTGTACCGCGCCGAGGTGCTCTTCCGGCACGGCATCGACCCGTACCGCCCGGGCAAGGACCTCACCGAGCGCGAGTGGGCCGCCCTGTGGGCCGATCTGGTGGCGCTGATGCGGGAAGGCGTACGGAACAACCGCATCGACACCGTCCGCCCCGAGCACACCCCGGAGGCCATGGGGAGGCCGCCGCGCGTCGACGACCACGGCGGCGAGGTCTACGTGTACCGCAGGGCGGCCATGCCCTGTCATCTCTGTGGTGGCGAGATCCGCACCGCCGGTCTCGCCGCCCGCAATCTCTTCTGGTGCCCGGGGTGCCAGCGGCGTTAGCCGTGGCCGGGGCGCTCGGGACGGCCGCGCCGGCTCAGAAGCCGTGCGGCAACCAGGGTGCCACCGGAGAGCCGAAGGCGATCGACGCCTCCGCCAGCGCGCCCCCGCGAAGCTCCCGCACCCGGCCCGCGGCCGCCAGCGAGGCCAGCGAGACCCCGCCCAGATACGCGGCGCCCAACTCCCGTACCGACAGCGCCAGATCGGCCGCCTCCTCGGTCCGCGCGCAGGACGCCCCTTTCGCGTCCCCGGTCAGCCGCCAACGGCCCTCGTTCCACGGGCAGAAGCCGTCCGTCACCTCCAGCACCACATCCACGGGCGTCTGATACGTACGGGCCTCCAGCGCGGCGCCCACCTCCACCAGCCGTACGTGCAGGCTGTCGCGCAGCCGCGGCCTGCACCGCCGCAGGTCGGAAACCATGTGCTGCCACGCGTCGTCCACCGGGCGGCCGACGACCTGGAGGGTCGAGGTCAGATCGATCCCGAACAGGAACCGCCACAGCGCCCCGTCCGCCGCCGGGTCCAGCGCGCCGATGTCGTGCAGGATCACCGTGCCCCTGGGGCCGGCCGCGTCCCACTCCGGCTTGATGGCGTACAGCGCGAACCCGACGGTCTCGCCGTCCCGCTCGGCCAGGACGCACTGCAACGGCGACGCGCCCTCGCGCCCCTCCGGCGGGTCCAGCAGCGGCAGCCGCTCCCAGCCGGGCCGGCGCTCCAGCATCCCGGGGCGCCGGGGGACCAGCGCCGCGTACACCGCCTCGCAGGCGGGCCCCGCCTCGACCGGTACGACCTGGCGCAGGGAGACGGCGTCCGTGCCCTCGGGGACCGTGAGCCGCACCCGGGCCGTGTCGATGTCGGCGCGCAACTGCCAGGTGCCGATGCCGTATCCGTACCGACCGTAGATCTCCGGCTCGGACGCCGTCAGCACGGCGAGCGGCTCACCCCCCGCGCGTACGTCATCGAGCTGACGCCGCATCATCGAGGTGAGCAGCGAGCGTCTGCGGTGGGTGGCCGCCACGCTCACCATCGTCACCCCGGCCGTCGGCACCACCGCGCCACCCGGAACCGAGAGTCCGAACGAGAACGCGCCGGCCGTACCGACGCACACGTCGCCGTCCCACACACCGATCGAGCGCTCGTGCTCGGTGAGCGACTGCCACAGCTCGCGCTCCTGTGGATGCTCCGCGACCCCACCGAACGCGAGTTCCAGCTGTCCGTACCACTGGTCCCACTCGGCAGGCCGCAGGACCCGCAGTTCTGTCGTCATATGCCATGCCTACCAGGGGTCCGAGGGCCGGGGCGACCCGATTTCGAACGCAATGTCACGGGGGTCCCCCTGCGCGGGAGCCGGACGGGTGGATAGGGTCCAGGCCAATGGCCGGTAGCGCGGGAGTGGACTCGTACACGGCCCGGTTGCGCAGAACGACGCACCGGGCCCGCATCACGCTGCGCAAATCGGGAGTCGACTACTTCCGCGGCGACGGCTCGGACTGGATCGCCCTGGCCGGCCTGCTGCTCACCGTCCCCGCCATCACCTGCGGCACGATCGCGATGCCGGTCTGGTGCTCGCCCACCGCTCTCGTCCTGCCGATCGTCGCGGGCGGACTGCTGCTGCGGCCCGCCAGTCTGCTCGGTCTGTACGCGGCGGCGGCGGGCGCGCTGATCGTGGAGTCGATAGCGCTCGGCCCCTACACCCAGGGACCCGGGAGAGTGACACCCGGCACGGTCCTGGTGGTCGCCGCGTGCGGACTGTTCGGGCTGCTGATCGCGCAGTTCCGGGCCAGGGTCGGCGTGCCATGGAGACGCGGCGGCACCATGCTCTTCGACCTCCGCGAGCGGATCAGGGTCCAGAGCGCCCTCCCGCGCCTGCCGAAGGGCTGGCACCGGGAGATGGCGCTACGGCCGGCCGGAGGCCAGTCCTTCTCGGGCGACTTCGTCGTCGCCGCCCGAACCAACGGCGGCCGGACCCTGGAGGTCGTCCTCACCGACGTGTCCGGCAAGGGTATGGACGCGGGCTCCCGCGCCCTGCTGCTCTCCGGCGCCTTCGGCGGACTGCTGGGCTCACTGCCCCCGCACGGCTTCCTCTCCGCCGCCAACGGCTACCTGCTGCGCCAGGACTGGGACGAGGGGTTCGCCACCTCCATCCACCTCGTCCTGGACCTCGACTCCGGGGACTACGAACTCCTTTCCGCCGGCCACCTCCCGGCGCTCCAGCTGCACGCGGGCAGCGGCCGCTGGGAGGAGAAGGCCGGGGAGGGGCCCCTCCTCGGCGTCTACGACGGCGCGGACTTCCACCCGGTGAAGGGCTCCCTGCGCCCCGGCGACGTCCTCATGCTCTTCACCGACGGACTGGTCGAGTCGGCCGACCGCGACATCGCCGAGGGCATCGACCGCCTGACCGGCGAGGCGGACCGCTATGTCACCGCCGGCTTCGAGGGCGCCGCCTGGCACCTGATCGAGGCCTGCGCCAAGGACGTCAACGACGACCGGGCCCTGCTGCTGATCTCGCGCGAGGCATAGGGCGCACCGGCCCCTTCCACCGGGACGGGCGTCCCCACCGGCGCGGGCGCCCCGCGCGGCCTACGCTGACCTCCATGCCGAACCTCACGCTCGCCCAGGTCGAGGCCATCGCCCGCACGGCCCACGCCGACCAGAAGGACAAGTCCGGTCGTCCCTACACCGAGCACATCCAGGCCGTCGCCGACGGCGTACGGGCCCGCGGCGGCAGCGACGACCAGATCGCGGCGGCCTGGCTGCACGACGCGATCGAGGACGACAAGCTGTCGCCCGAATGGCTGGCCGACGCCCAGCTGCCGCGCGAGGTCAAGGACATGATCCTCGCCGTCTCCAAGCACGACGGCGAGGACCTGGAGTCCTACACCCGTCGCATCCTCGCCACCCCCGGCGCGCTGCTCATCAAGGAGGCCGACCTCGCGCACAACTCCGACCCCGGGCGCCTCGCCCTGCTCGACGAGGCGACCAGGGCCAAGCTGACGTCCAAGTACGCCCGGGTCCGCGAGCTGCTCGGCCTCACGTCCGGCTGACGTCCCGGCGGAAGGCCCACTCCATCCGGGGCTCCGTCACGCACCGCAGCGCGCGGCGCACCGGAGGCGTACAGAGCAGGGTCACCGCCCCGGCCGCCGCCACCGAGACGACGACCAGCCCGGCCGGCGAGGAGAGCCACGGGTGGTCCCCGGCGAGGTGCGCGTACTCCACGCCCTTCACCAGGAACCCGTGCAGCAGGTACCCGCAGATGGTCCCCGCGCCCAGCACCGTGAACCAGGTCGTGCGCCCGGGCACCCACGCCAGGAACGCCGCCGTGAGCAGCAGCGCGCAGCCGAAGAGCACCAGCGTCATCACCGGCCCGCTCCACCAGGGCGCCCCCAGCTCCTCGGCGCTGCTGGCGCGGTAGAACCAGCCCAGCTGGAGCCGGGGCGTCACGGCGTACGCGACGACCGCCGCGACGGCGACGACCGGCACGGCCAGCATCCGCGCCTCGCGCCGCCGCAGCAGCTGGAAGTGCTCGGGCCGCAGGCACAGGCCCAGCACGAAGAACGGCAGGAACTGCAGGACGCGGCGCAGATCGAAGTCGTCCCCGATCCCGGGGGTCAGGGAGCCCAGTGCGGCGACGGCCAACGCGATCGGCAGCGGCCGGCGTACCGAGAGCCACAGCGGCGTCGACAGCCGCCAGACGAAGAGCGCCGCCAGGAACCACGTCAGATAGAAGGGATCGGTGAGGCTGAGCGGCTGCCCGGGGGTGCCCCCGGCCCAGCGCCGGAACAGCGAGTACGCCACCTCGAAGACGACATAGGGCACGACGAGCCCGGTCACCAGCCGTCTGATCTGCTCGGGACGCCCGCTGAAACTCCGTGAGAAGTAACCGGAGATGACGATGAACGCGGGCATGTGGAAGGTGTAGACGAGCATGTACAGCGCCCGGGTGGCCCGGCTGCCGTCCATCACCGGCTCCCAGGCGTGCGCCACCGCGACCAGCACGATCGCCAGGTACTTGGCGTTGTCGAAGTAGGCGTCCCGGGAGTTCCGTGCGGGCTGAATCGTGAGCGGGGTCGTCTGAATTCCGTGGGGGGCGTACAACATTCCGGCACCCTAGTGGCGCCCGAAGGATTTCGTAAAACGCCGTTCCGGCGCTGTCCATTCACATCTGACACCGCCACCAAACGCCCCCTATGCCCCGATTAATCTCTCTTAAAGGGTGCATACTGCTTCGCGTGGGCGCCGCTTGTCCGTCAAGCGTTCGCGCAGTGGAATTGGGCCGCCTCATGCCTGCGAATTTCCTGTGACGGACATGTGCCCGGAGGGAAACGATCAAGCCGAATTCCCGTGACGATTTCCGCCGCCGACGCGCCGGCGGACCGCCGCGCGCCCGTCCGGCCTCGGCGGCGGCCCCGCCGTGTGGCGTGATCCATACGCCGATGATTCGTCACCCGGCAGCGCTCACAGGGAGGTTGGTGGCACGATGGGGGGCAGCGGGGGTGTGCTGTGGCGTGCGCTCCCGGGCCGGCAAGGCGGACCGACCGAGGGTGTGATCAGTTGTGGTCCTTTCACTGTCTGTGGTGCTTCTTTTGGCGATCGTCCTCGTGGTGCTGATCCGCGGAGGCTCCCTCAAAGCCGGCCCCGCCGTCGTCGCGGCTCTCTTCGGGTTCTTCCTGGCCTCCACGGGCATGGCCGACGACATCCAGCGCTTCCTCAACTCGATAGCGCAGACCATCAACTCGATTAAGTTCTGACGCCCCGGCTCCGACGGGAGCCGGGCGCGCGGCCGCCTTGTTCCGGCGCTGTTCCGGCATGCGAAAGACCTCCGGCCCGGTGGACTGAGTCCACCGGGCCGGAGGTGTGAAGAGCGGGCGACGGGAATCGAACCCGCGTAGCTAGTTTGGAAGACTAGGGCTCTACCATTGAGCTACGCCCGCAAGCATCGCGCCGCAGGTCACAAGGGCCGCGGCACGGACAGCATCGTAGCGGGTCCCAGGCGGTCGACGCACACCCTTTCCGGGAGGGCGTCGCACAGTCCGCGTGCATGTACCCTACGTGTCGCACCGACGGGGTGTGGCGCAGCTTGGTAGCGCGTCCGCTTTGGGAGCGGAAGGCCGTGGGTTCAAATCCCGCCACCCCGACCACCATGATCATGAGCGCAACCAAGATCACATTGTGGGCCTCATCCCGCTTGCGGCTACTATGCAAGCTGCGTGCCCGTGTGTCTCTCTGACCGGGGCCGATCGGCTGGACCGCCACCATGCGGGGCCCAGCAGAATCCAAGAATCAGCCACCAAGGAGACCGAACCGTGAAGAGCGCCGTGGAGACCCTGAACCCGACTCGGGTTCGGCTCACTGTCGAGGTGCCCTTCGAGGAGCTCAAGGACAGCCTCGACGCGGCGTACAAGAAGATCAACCAGCAGGTCACGGTCAAGGGCTTCCGTAAGGGCAAGATCCCGGCTCGTGTGATCGACCAGCGGTTCGGCCGTGGTGCGGTGCTGGAGGAGGCCGTCAACGACGCGCTCCCGAAGTTCTACACCGAGGCGGTCAACGAGGCCGAGCTCAACCCGCTGGGCCAGCCCGAGGTCGACATCACCGAGCTGAAGGACGGCGAGACGCTGGCCTTCACCGCCGAGGTCGACATCCGCCCGACGATCGAGATCCCGGACTACTCCGGCATCGAGGTCACCGTGGACGCGGTCGAGGTCAGCGACGAGGACGTCGAGAAGTCCGTGGAGCAGCTCCGCGAGCGCTTCGCCTCCACCAACCCGGTCGAGCGCGCCGCCGCCGAGGGTGACGTCGTCACCCTCGACCTGGAGGCCAAGGTCGACGGCGAAATCCTCCCCGACGGTGTCGCCGAGGGTGTGCAGTACACCATCGGTTCCGGCGAGCTCCTCGAGGGCATCGACGAGGCCGTCACCGGCCTGGAGGCCGGCGGCGAGGCCACCTTCACCTCGCAGCTGAAGGGCGGCTCCGCCGAGGGCAAGGACGCCGAGGTCACGGTCAAGGTCACCGCCGTCGCCGCCCGTGAGCTCCCCGAGCTCGACGACGACTTCGCGCAGATGGCGTCCGAGTTCGACACCCTCGACGAGCTGAAGGCCGACAGCCGCAAGCGCCTCGAGAACATGAAGCAGTTCGACCAGGCCACCCAGGCCCAGGAGCGCGTCCTCGACGAGCTGCTGAAGCTGGCCGAGGTGCCGATCCCCGAGAAGCTCCTCGAGGACGAGGTCAACACCCGCAAGCACAACCTTGAGCACCACCAGCTCGGCCAGATGGGCCTCGACCTCGCCAAGTACCTGGAGATCCAGGGCAAGAGCGAGGAAGAGTTCGACGCCGAGACCAAGGAGCAGGCGGTCAAGGGCATCAAGACGCAGTTCATCCTCGACGAGCTCGTCAACAAGGAGAAGCTGAACGTCAGCCAGGAGGAGCTCACCGAGCACCTCATGCGCCGCGCCGCCTCCTCAGGCATGAGCCCGGACCAGTTCGCCCAGGCCGTCGTCGAGGGTGGCCAGGTGCCGATGCTCGTCGGCGAGGTCGCCCGCGGCAAGGCCCTCGCGGTCGTCGTCGAGGCCGCCAAGGTCGTCGACACCAACGGTGAGCCGGTCGAGCTGGAGGACGACGAGGAGACCGAGGCCGCCGCCGACGCGGCCGAGGCCGCTGTCGAGGGTGACGCCGCGGCCGAGGAGAAGTCCGAGGCCTGAGCCTCGCACTGATCTGCCCCACGGGCCCGGACGCACCGCTGTGCGTCCGGGCCCGTGCCCGTACTCCAGGGCCCCTGTGCGGCCCGTCGGGCCCCGGAGCCCACTGGGAACGCCGCGGGGCCCGTACGGCCCCTCCAGGGCCCCCTGGGCGCCCCAACTACCTTGCGCTCCCAGCGAACAGTTCGGGAAGCGGGATGGCGCCCGCCGACCAGCGCGTTAGGGTCCATGAATACGAGGGCAGGGTCGTACCCGCCCCCAGTACGAGACGCTGAGACGGCCGGAGCCGTCAGAGACGAGCAGGTGGATACGTGACGAATCTGATGCCTTACGCCGCGGGTGAGCCGTCCATCGGTGGTGGCCTCGGCGACCATGTCTACAACCGGCTGCTCGGTGAGCGCATCATCTTCCTCGGCCAGCAGGTCGACGACGAGATCGCCAACAAGATCACGGCGCAGATGCTCCTCCTGGCCGCCGACCCGGACAAGGACATCTACCTCTACATCAACAGCCCCGGTGGCTCGGTGACGGCCGGCATGGCCATCTACGACACCATGCAGTACATCCCCAACGACGTCGTGACCATCGGTATGGGCATGGCGGCCTCGATGGGCCAGTTCCTGCTCACCGGTGGCTCCAGCGGCAAGCGCTTCGCGCTGCCGAACACCGACATCCTGATGCACCAGGGCTCCGCGGGTATCGGCGGCACCGCATCGGACATCAAGATCCAGGCCGAGTACCTCCTCCGTACGAAGAGGCGCATGGCCGAGATCACCGCGCACCACTCCGGCCAGACCGTCGAGGCGATCATCCGCGACGGCGACCGCGACCGCTGGTTCACCGCGGAGGAGGCCAAGGACTACGGCCTCATCGACGAGATCATCTCTGCCGCTTCGAACGTTCCGGGCGGCGGCGGCACCGGCGCCTGAGGCTCCCCGGACCCCCAGCACCGAACCCCAGCCCGCCGAACGCCACCAGGATGGTGAACACCCACATGAGCAACTTCCCCGGCCTCCCCGGAGCCTCCGCGAGCGGCCTCTACACCGGCCCCCAGGTGGACAACCGGTATGTCGTCCCGCGCTTCGTCGAGCGCACCTCGCAGGGCGTGCGCGAGTACGACCCGTACGCGAAGCTGTTCGAGGAGCGCGTGATCTTCCTCGGCGTGCAGATCGACGACGCCTCCGCCAACGACGTCATGGCGCAGCTGCTGTGCCTGGAGTCGATGGACCCGGACCGCGACATCTCGATCTACATCAACAGCCCCGGTGGCTCGTTCACCGCGCTGACGGCCATCTACGACACCATGCAGTTCGTGAAGCCCGACATCCAGACGGTCTGCATGGGCCAGGCGGCCTCCGCCGCGGCTGTGCTCCTCGCCGCCGGTACGCCCGGCAAGCGGATGGCCCTGCCCAACGCCCGCGTGCTGATCCACCAGCCCTCGGGCGGCACCGGGCGTGAGCAGCTCTCCGACCTGGAGATCGCGGCCAACGAGATCCTCCGGATGCGTACGCAGCTGGAGGAGATGCTGGCCAAGCACTCCTCGACGCCGATCGAGAAGATCCGCGACGACATCGAGCGCGACAAGATCCTGACGGCCGAGGACGCCCTGGCCTACGGCCTCGTCGACCAGATCGTCTCTACCCGCAAGAACGTGGCCTCAGCGGCCTGACCCGGGCTCGGGCACACAGCCGGCGCCCTTGGCGCGGTGCACACGTCAAAGTGAACCGCGCCAAGGGGGGCCCGAACGGGGGGCTCGGCAAGGTACCGTCGGATATGGCACCAGGAGCTGGCTGAACCAAGCTGCTCCCAGGCGAAGGGGAAGCACCTCGTGGCACGCATCGGTGATGGCGGCGACCTGCTCAAGTGCTCGTTCTGCGGAAAGAGCCAGAAGCAGGTGAAGAAGCTCATCGCAGGCCCCGGTGTGTACATCTGCGATGAGTGCATCGACCTCTGCAACGAGATCATCGAGGAGGAGCTCGCCGAGACCTCCGAGGTGCGGTGGGAGGAACTTCCCAAGCCGCGCGAGATCTACGAGTTCCTTGAGGGGTACGTCGTCGGGCAGGAGCCCGCGAAGAAGGCCCTCTCGGTCGCGGTGTACAACCACTACAAGCGCGTCCAGGCCGGCGAGAACGGCGGCGCGCAGGGCCGGGACGACGCCATCGAACTGGCGAAGTCCAACATCCTCCTGCTGGGCCCCACCGGCTCCGGCAAGACGCTGCTGGCCCAGACGCTCGCCCGCATGCTCAACGTCCCGTTCGCCATCGCCGACGCGACGGCGCTCACGGAGGCGGGCTATGTCGGCGAGGACGTCGAGAACATCCTGCTCAAGCTGATCCAGGCGGCCGACTACGACGTCAAGAAGGCCGAGACCGGGATCATCTACATCGACGAGATCGACAAGGTCGCCCGTAAGAGCGAAAACCCGTCGATCACCCGCGATGTGAGCGGCGAGGGCGTGCAGCAGGCCCTGCTGAAGATCCTGGAGGGCACCACCGCCTCCGTTCCGCCCCAGGGCGGGCGCAAGCACCCCCACCAGGAATTCATCCAGATCGACACGACGAACGTGCTGTTCATCGTGGGCGGCGCCTTCGCCGGCCTGGAGAAGATCATCGAGTCGCGGGCCGGCGCGAAGGGCATCGGCTTCGGCGCGACGATCCGCTCCAAGCGGGAGATCGAGGCGAGCGACCAGTTCCAGGAGGTCATGCCGGAGGACCTGGTGAAGTTCGGGATGATCCCCGAGTTCATCGGCCGTCTCCCCGTCCTCACCTCCGTCCACAACCTGGACCGCGAGGCCCTCCTCCAGATCCTGGTGGAGCCCCGCAACGCCCTGGTGAAGCAGTACCAGCGCCTCTTCGAACTCGACGGTGTGGAGCTGGACTTCGACCGCCCGGCCCTGGAGGCCATCGCCGACCAGGCGATCCTCCGCGGCACCGGCGCGCGTGGCCTGCGGGCCATCATGGAAGAGGTCCTGATGTCGGTGATGTACGAAGTCCCGTCCCGCAAGGACGTGGCCCGGGTCGTCATCACGGCGGACGTCGTCCACAACAACGTCAACCCGACGCTGGTGCCGCGCATCGTGAAGAACGACGGCCGCCACGAGAAGTCGGCCTGATCACAGCCCAAGAGAGGAGCCCGGCCAGTCCCTCCAACTGGCCGGGCTCCTCTGCGTGTTGAGCGGTCCCGGTGACTACTTGATCTCGACCCGGGCGTCGTTGCGGACCTTCGCCGTCAGCGCGGCCGCGTCCGACAGCGGCGTGGACGTGCCGGCCATGATGGCCGCCGGGTCGGACTGAATGACGTACGCGAGCGTGCTGTGGTCACCCCAGATGCACAGCGGCATCTTGAAGCTCTTGGGCGTCAGACCGCTGCCACCGCCGGGTACCGAGTACTCGGCCTCCTGGCACTTCATGACGCCGTTCTCGAATCCGGCGGGCTCGAACTCCTGGGGGCTACCGACGAGCTTGACCTTCTCGTCCTTGCCCTCGTCGGACTTCTTCTGCATCTCGGCGAACATGGCGTCGACGACCTTCTCCGGGTCCTCGATCTCCCCGTAGACACCACTGAGCTGCAGGTTCTTCGCCGTCTGGCCGGTCCCCGACTTGTAGGAGCCAGTGACGTTCTTGGGGTTCTTCACGCCCCACTTGGCCGCGTCCTTGGTGTCCTCGGCGTCGGCTTCCTCGGACTTGGAGGACTCCTTCTTGTACTCCGTCGCCACCGTCTCCGGCGTCGTGAGCTGGTACTTCTTGCCGTCATCGGCGACCGAGCCGCTGCCGCCGCCGACCATGAAGTACGCGCCCACGGCCACCGCGGCGACCGCCGCGACGGCGATGCCGACGATCAGACCGGTCTTCTTCTTGCCGGCCGGCGGCGGGTATCCGCCGGGGGCGCCGTAGGGGGGCTGCTGGCCGTACGGCGGCTGCGGGGCCTGCCCGTACGGACCGGGCTGCTGGGGCTGCTGCTGCTGCGGGTACCCGTACGGCTGCTGCGGCGGCACACCCTGCGGAGCCTGCTGCGGATATCCGTAGCCGGGCTGGGGCGCCTGCGGCTGCTGGCCGTAAGGGCCCGGCTGACCGTACGGTCCGGGCTGCTGGGGCTGACCGCCGTACGGGCCCGGCTGGTTGTAGCTCATTGAGGCGTTCCCCTCCAGATACTTATGCTTTCCGAACATCCTGTCGCAGGCCGTCATCGCCGAGGGCGGTGGGGGTCACACCGTTACGGAACATTCCCGTTTCAGTACGGCCCTGTGACACCCCTAAACTGAGCCCGTGACCGAGAACACTCAGCAGCAGACAGCAGCCACTCCCGAACTGCCGACCCAGTACGCGCCGGCCGAGGTAGAGGGGAAGCTGTACGAGCGCTGGGTAGAGCGCGGTTACTTCGAAGCGGACGCGAAGAGCGAGAAGCCGCCGTACACGATCGTCATCCCGCCGCCGAACGTCACGGGCAGCCTGCACCTGGGCCACGCCTTCGAGCACACGCTGATCGACGCCCTGACCCGCCGCAAGCGGATGCAGGGGTACGAGACGCTGTGGCAGCCGGGCATGGACCACGCGGGCATCGCCACGCAGAACGTCGTGGAGCGCGAGCTCGCCAAGGAGGGCAAGTCCCGCCATGATCTGGGGCGTGAGGCGTTCGTCGAGCGTGTCTGGCAGTGGAAGGGCGAGTCCGGCGGCCAGATCTCCGGCCAGATGCGGCGTCTGGGCGACGGCGTCGACTGGTCCCGTGAGCGGTTCACGATGGACGAGGGCCTGTCCCAGGCCGTCCAGACCATCTTCAAGAAGCTGTACGACGACGAGCTGATCTACCGCGCCGAGCGCATCATCAACTGGTGCCCGCGCTGTCTGACGGCCATTTCGGACATCGAGGTCGAATACCAGGACGACGACGGCGAGCTGGTCTCGATCCGCTACGGCGAGGGCGACAACGCCATCGTCGTCGCCACGACCCGCGCCGAGACCATGCTCGGAGACACGGCTGTCGCCGTCCACCCGGACGACGACCGCTACCGGCACCTGGTCGGTACCGAGATCGAGCTGCCGCTCACCGGCCGCCGTATCCCGGTCGTCGCCGACGAGCACGTCGACCCCGAATTCGGCACCGGCGCGGTCAAGGTGACTCCCGCGCACGACCCGAACGACTTCGAGATCGGTCAGCGTCACAACCTGCCGAACATCGCCGTCATGGACGAGCACGCCGTCATCACGGTCCACGGCCCCTTCCAGGGCCTGGACCGGCTGGAGGCCCGCTCCGCCATCGTCGCCGCGCTCCGCGCCGACGGCCGGATCGTCGCCGAGAAGCGCCCGTACGTCCACTCCGTCGGCCACTGCTCGCGCTGCAAGACCACCATCGAGCCGCGTCTGTCGATGCAGTGGTGGGTCAAGGTCGGCCCGCTCGCCAAGGCCGCCGGTGACGCGGTCCGCGACGGGAAGGTCAAGATCCACCCCCAGGAGATGGAGAAGCGGTACTTCGACTGGGTCGACAACCTCCACGACTGGTGCATCTCGCGCCAGCTCTGGTGGGGCCACCGCATTCCGGTCTGGTACGGCCCGAACGGCGAGGTCGTCTGCGTCGGCCCCGACGAGCAGCCGCCCACGGGCGAGGGCTGGCACCAGGACACCGATGTCCTCGACACCTGGTTCTCCTCCGGCCTGTGGCCCTTCTCCACCCTCGGCTGGCCCGAGCAGACCGAGAGCCTGGCGAAGTTCTACCCGAACTCCGTCCTGGTCACCGGCTACGACATCCTCTTCTTCTGGGTCGCCAGGATGATGATGTTCGGCCTCTACGCGATGGACGGCACCCCGCCGTTCCACACCATCGCCCTGCACGGCATGGTCCGTGACCAGTTCGGCAAGAAGATGTCGAAGTCCTTCGGCAACGCGGTCAACCCGCTGGACTGGATGGACACCTACGGCTCCGACGCCGTCCGCTTCACGCTGGCCCGCGGCGCCAACCCGGGCGTCGACGTCCCGATCGGCGAGGACTGGGTCCAGGCGTCCCGGAACTTCGCCAACAAGATCTGGAACGCGACGCGCTTCGCGCTGATGAACGGCGCGACGGTCGACGGCCCGCTGCCCGAGCCGTCGCAGATGTCCGCCACCGACCGGTGGATCCTCTCCCGTCTCAACAAGACGGTCGCCGAGGTCGACGCGTACTACGAGGACTACCAGTTCTCGAAGCTGTCCGACGCCCTCTACCACTTCGCGTGGGACGAGGTCTTCGACTGGTACGTCGAGCTGTCCAAGACGACCTTCTTCGAGGGCGGCGAGCAGGCCCGGGTCTCCGGACGCGTCCTGGGCGAGGTCCTCGACGTCGCCCTGCGTCTGCTGCACCCGGTCGTCCCGTTCGTCACCGAGACGCTCTGGACCACCCTCACCGGCGGCGAGTCCCTCGTCATCGCCGACTGGCCCGAGGACAGTGGCTTCCGTGACGACGCCGCCGAGCGTGAGATCGAGCTCGTCCAGCGGGTCGTCACCGAGGTCCGCCGGTTCCGTTCCGACCAGGGGCTCCAGCCCGGGCAGAAGGTCCCGGCCCGTCTCACCCTGACCGGCACGCCGCTCGCCCCGCACGAGCCCGCCATCCGCCAGCTGCTGCGCCTCCAGCCGGAGGGCGAGGGCTTCGCCGCCACCGCCTCGCTGCCGGTCGCCGGCGCCGAGGTGGCGCTCGATCTGTCCGGCACGATCGATGTCGTCGCCGAGCGGAAGCGGCTCGCCAAGGACCTGGCGGCCGCCGAGAAGGAGAAGGCCCAGGCGCAGGGGAAGCTCGGCAACGAGGCCTTCCTGGCCAAGGCGCCGGACAACGTGGTCGACAAGATCCGTACGCGGCTGGCGAAGGCCGACGAGGACATCGCCCGTATCGGGGCGCAGCTCGAGCGGCTGCCGAAGGCGTAGCGAGCGAGCGGGCGTCACGCGGATGCGTGTGCGACTGTAGACCCGGAAGGGCCCCGGAACCGACCGACCGGTACCGGGGCCCTTTCGTCTGCCCGGACGCTCCCGACCGGCGGCGGACGGTCCTGGGTGGAGCCGTGCCCGGGGTTGTCGGTGGGGCTCCGTAGACTGGGCCTGTGAGTGAGCAGCCCCCGGCAAGTGACAGCTTCGACGACGACTTCGACGACATCGTGGAAGCGCAGACGTCCCGTGACCCCGACCTGGCGGTGATCGAGGCCGGAAGCCGCACCCTGCGCGCCCAGTCCGGTGCCCTCCAGGCTGACGCCGTGCCCGCCCGGCCCGCCGATCCCGAGGTGGACAAGGCGCTGCGCGAGGTCGAGGCGGACCTCGCCACCCGGTGGGGCGAGACCAAGCTGGAGCCGTCGGTGGCGCGCATCGCGGCCCTGATGGACGTGCTGGGCGAGCCGCAGCGCGCGTACCCCTCGATCCACATCACCGGGACCAACGGCAAGACGTCCACGGCCCGGATGATCGAGGCCCTGCTCTCCGCCTTCGAGCTGCGCACCGGCCGGTACACCTCGCCGCACGTCCAGTCGATCACCGAGCGGATCAGCCTGGACGGCGCCCCGATCAGCGCCGAGGGCTTCATCGAGACGTACAACGACATCAAGCCGTACGTCGAGATGGTCGACGGGGGGCAGGAGTTCCGGCTCTCCTTCTTCGAGGTCCTCACCGGTATGGCGTACGCCGCGTTCGCGGACGCTCCGGTGGACGTGGCGGTCGTCGAGGTGGGTATGGGCGGCAGCTGGGACGCGACGAACGTGATCGACGCGTCGGTCGCCGTCGTCACCCCGATCGATCTGGACCACACGGACCGGCTGGGCTCCACGCCCGGTGAGATCGCGGGGGAGAAGTCCGGGATCATCAAGCCGGGCGCGACCGTGATCCTCGCGCAGCAGCCGGTCGACGCGGCACAGGTGATGCTGAAGAAGGCCGTCGAGGTGGACGCGACGGTGGCCCGCGAGGGCATGGAGTTCGGTGTCGTCGGGCGCGAGATCGCGGTCGGCGGCCAGCTGGTGACGCTGCGCGGCCTCGGCGGCGAGTACGAGGAGATCTTCCTCCCGCTGTACGGGGCGCACCAGGCGCACAACGCGGCGGTGGCGCTCGCCGCGGTCGAGGCGTTCTTCGGGATCGGGGCGCAGCAGGCCCGCACGCTCGACATGGACACCGTCCGCAAGGCGTTCGCGTCGGTGGTCTCGCCCGGCCGGCTGGAGGTGGTCCGCCGCAGCCCCACCATCGTCCTGGACGCCGCGCACAACCCCGCGGGGGCCCGCGCGGCCGCCGACGGCATCACCGAGTCCTTCGGCTTCTCCCGCCTGATCGGTGTGGTCGGCTCCAGCGGCGACAAGGACGTCCGGGGTCTCCTGGAGGCCTTCGAGCCGATCTTCGCGGAGATCGTGGTCACGGCGAACTCCAGCCACCGCGCCATGGACGTGGACGAGCTGGCGGCCGTCGCGGTCGAGGTCTTCGGCGATGAGCGGGTCGTGGTCGAGCCGCGTCTGGACGACGCGCTGGAGGCGGCGATCACCCTGGCCGAGGAGGAGGACGAGTACGCCGGCGCGGGCGTGCTCGTGACCGGTTCCGTCATCACGGTCGGCGAGGCCCGGCTGCTCCTGGGGAGGCGCTGACCCCGATGCGTACGCTCTGTGCATCCACGCTGATCGGTGAATTCTTCGTGATCGGTTTCGGCGGTCTCGTGGCGATGAAGGACGACAGCCTGGCCATGAGCACGGTCTGGACGGTCTGTGGCGTCGGCATGCTGCTGTCCGTGCTGCTCTGCGGGATGCTCACCCGTCCGGGTGGGGTCCAGCTGGGCTGGGCGCTCCAGATCCTGCTGGTGATCAGCGGCTTCGTGGTGCCGGTGATGTTCTTCCTGGGGCTGGTCTTCGCCGGTCTGTGGTGGGCGTCGGTGCATTACGGGCGGCAGATCGACGCGACCAAGGCCCGCTGGGCCGAGGCCCAGGCCGCCGCCGAGGCTTCCGCTGAGCCTGACGCTGCGTAATCGGCGCAGGGGGAAGCCCTGTAGCCTCTGAGTGCCTGCCGTCGCACCCCCACGCGGCAGGTCCTGCATCCGCACATGAAGGAGCCCGTACCGTGAGCCAGCGCACGCTCGTCCTGCTCAAGCCCGACGCCGTACGCCGCGGCCTGATCGGCGAGATCATCGGCCGCATCGAGCGGAAGGCCGGCTGGACCATCAGCGCGCTGGAGCTTCGCCACCTGGACCAGGAGACCCTGGAGCAGCACTACGGCGAGCACAAGGGCAAGCCGTTCTACGAGCCGCTGGTCGCCTTCATGTCCTCCGGCCCGGTCGTCGCGCTCGTCGTCGACGGCGAGCGGGTCATCGAAGGTGTACGCCAGCTGGCGGGTCCGACCGACCCGATCGCCGCAGCGCCCGGCTCCATCCGGGGCGACTTCGGCACCATCGTCCGGGAGAACCTGATCCACGCCTCGGACTCCGAGGAGTCCGCCATTCGGGAACTGAAGATTTTCTTTCCTGGCCTTTCCTGACCTGGCGTCAGCCGAACAGCGCTCATGACCTGGGGCGACCGAAGGAATTTCGGTCGCCCTTCGGTATAGGAACGCGCTGACCGGGAACGCATCGCCCCAACACCACGTCAGCTATACAGAGGTGGATCCACCGCGCCGTGTGCGTGGGGGCGGCACTACGATGAAGCCTCCACGCCACAGCAGCCACCTCGCACCCACCTCGCCTGCCTGAGAAGCCATCAACGCTCGATTTGGGAAGGCCCGACGCATCCTCATGGGAAACAAGGGGAACTCAATGTCGTTCATCGGCCGTGACATGGCTATCGACCTCGGGACTGCCAACACGCTGGTGTACGTCAGGGGGCGCGGCATCGTTCTGAACGAGCCGTCTGTCGTCGCGATCAACACCAACACCGGCGGCATCCTGGCGGTCGGGGCCGAGGCCAAGAAGATGATCGGCCGGACACCGGGCAACATCGTCGCCGTCCGGCCGCTGAAGGACGGCGTGATCGCCGACTTCGAGATCACGGAGCGGATGCTCCGCTACTTCATCCTCAAGATCCACAAGCGCCGCTACCTGGCCCGCCCGAGGGTCGTCGTCTGCGTGCCCTCCGGCATCACCGGAGTGGAGCGCCGCGCCGTCATCGAGGCCTCCACGCAGGCCGGCGCCCGTCAGGTGCACATCATCGAGGAGCCCATGGCCGCGGCCATCGGCTCGGGCCTCCCCGTCCACGAGGCCACCGGCAACATGGTCGTCGACATCGGCGGCGGCACCACCGAGGTCGCCGTCATCTCCCTCGGCGGAATCGTCACGGCACAGTCCATCCGGGTCGCCGGTGACGAGCTGGACAACGCGATCATCCAGCACATCAAGAAGGAGTACTCGCTCCTCCTCGGTGAGCGCACCGCCGAGCAGATCAAGATCACCATCGGCTCGGCGTACGACCTCGACAAGGACGAGCACACCGAGATCCGCGGCCGTGACCTCGTCTCCGGTCTGCCCAAGACCGTGGTCATCTCCGCCGCCGAGGTCCGCAAGGCCATCGAGGAGCCGGTCAACGCCATCGTCGACGCGGTCAAGACGACCCTGGACAAGTGCCCGCCGGAGCTCTCGGGTGACGTGATGGACCGTGGCATCGTTCTCACGGGTGGCGGCGCCCTGCTGCGCGGCCTCGACGAGCGGCTCCGCCGCGAGACGGGAATGCCGATCCACATCGCCGAGGACCCGCTGGACTCGGTGGCGCTCGGATCGGGCAAATGCGTGGAGGAGTTCGAGGCGCTCCAGCAGGTTCTGGACGCCCAGCCCCGCCGCTAGAGGTGTACCGGCGTCCCCCCAGGGCCCCGTGGTCCTGGGGGGACCGCCCGTATGGCCCCTGCCCGACCCGTACGGCGGATCGTTGATATAACGGCACAAAACAACCGAACCAACACAAGAACATTCCTACGAGGAAGGCACGGCCGCCGCACGTGAGGGACACACGAGAGAGCCGGCTGCTCCTGGTGCTGCTGATCGCCATCGCTTTCGCACTGATCACGGTGGACATCCGCGGCGGCGAGGAGTCACCGGTCGACGGCGCCCGGCAGGCCGCGGCCACGGTCTTCGGACCGGTCGAGAACGGCGTCGCGGCAGCCGTCGACCCGATCGGCAACGCCATAGGAGCCGTTCGCGACTCCGGCGAGCGCCACAGCCGGATCGCCCGCCTGGAGCAGGAGAACGCGGCGCTCAAGGCGAGGCTCGGCAGCGACGCGCGCAACCAGAGCCGGATCCGCGAGCTCGACAGCATGCTCAAGACGGCCGGCTCGGGCCAGTACGGCATCAAGGGCGCCGAGGTCATCGCCATAGGAGCCGCGCAGGGCTTCTCCTGGACCGTCACCATCGACGCCGGTTCCCGCGACGGCATCCAGCGCGACATGACCGTACTGAACGGCGCCGGGCTCGTCGGCCGCGTCACCACCGTCGGCCCGGAGACCGCGACCGTACTCCTCGCCAGCGACCCGGACTTCACCGTCGGCACCCGGATGGAGAAGACCGACGAACTCGGCTTCGCCACCGGTCAGGGCGACCGCCCGCTCCTGGTCCAGATGCTCAACGGCAAGGCCAAGGTCAAGCCCGGCGACCGCCTCGTCACCTTCGGGTCGCAGGCCGACAAGCCGTTCGTCCCCGGCGTCCCGGTCGGCGAGGTCGTCCGGGTGGATCCGGCCGGCGGCGACCTCACGCGCAACGTCTACGTCCGTCCGTACGTCGGCTTCAGCAAGCTCGACATCGTCGGTGTCGTCGTCCAGCCCCCGCGCGAGGACCCCCGCGACATGGTCCTGCCGGCCAAGCCCAGGCCCAAGCCCGTGCCGACAGTCACCGTGACGGTGACCCCGTCCGCGCCCCCCAGGGACGGCGAGCAGCAGCCGGGTGACGGCCAGGACACCGCCCAGAACGACGAGAGGTAGAGCCCATGCGAATCAACCGGATGCTGCTCTCCGTCACCCTCGTCGTCGTCGCCCTGGTCGTCCAGGTCTCCGTACTCGCCCGTCTCCAGCTCCCCGGCGCCGTCCCCGACCTGGTCCTGCTCACCGTCCTCGGGCTGGCCTTCGTCTACGGACACGTCAGCGGCGCCCTCATCGGCTTCGGCGCGGGGCTCCTCGCCGACCTCGCCCCGCCGGCCGACCACGCGGTCGGCCGCTACGCCCTCGTGCTCTGCGTCATCGGCTACGCGGCGGGTCTGCTGCGCCCCGAGACCGGCCCGATCAAATCGGCCGCCGGCCCGATGGTCGGTGTCGTCGTCGCGGCCGTCGGCTCGACCATGCTGTACGCGATGGTCGGCGCCCTGGTGGGCGACACCGCGGCCCGCCATGTCGGCCTGGTCTCGCTGCTGTTCACCGCCGTCCTGTACGACCTGCTGCTCGCGCCGTTCACCGTGCCGCTGATCATGGCCCTGGCGAGACGCGCCGACAGCGATCCGCTCGCGGAGCCCGCGGGCAGCGGCGACGTCACCTCCGGCTGGCTGTCCTCGGGCACGGGCCTGCGCATCGGCAACCAGCGAGGCGGCCTGCGGGTGAAGGCGGCCCGCTCCCGGGCCTCACGGGCCGGACGGATCAAGGGAGTCAAGCGACTGTGACCGAGGGGGCACACGCGGTATGAGCAACATCCCGGAGACCGGGCGGACCCGCCGGGTCCAGATCCGGCTCGTCATCATCCAGGTCCTCGTCTTCTCCCTCCTGCTCACCCTCGGTGGCCGCCTCTGGTACCTCCAGGTCCGCAACGGCCAGGAGTACACCGACGAGGCCAGGAACAACCACGTCCAGCAGGTCGTCCAACCCGCCGTTCGCGGATCCATCCTCGACGCCCGCGGCGTCCCGCTCGCCGACAACGAGACCCGTCTCGTCGTCTCGGCGTCACGCACCGACCTGTTGAAGATGAAGGACGACGGCAAGGGCGTCCTCACGCGCCTCGCCAAGGTCCTCGGCATGGCGCCCAAGGACGTCATGGACAAGGTCCGGCTCTGCGACTCCAAGACCCCCCAGCCCTGCTGGAACGGCTCGCCCTACCAGCCGATCCCGGTCACCGACGAGGCCACCACCCAGCAGGCCCTGCAGATCCGCGAGCGGGCCGAGGACTTCCCCGGCATCACCGCCGAACCCACCGCCGTACGCCGCTATCCGGCCCCCGGCCTCGCCAAGACCTCCCAGGTCCTCGGCTACCTCTCGCCCGTCACCGACGAGGAGATCGAGAAGGCCAAGGACACCGACTCGCCGTTCCTGCGCTCCGACCAGGTCGGCCGGTCCGGCCTGGAGCGCACCTACGACAAGGCGCTGCGCGGCAAGGCCGGCGTCACCCGCTACGAGGTCGACAACCTCGGCCGGGTGATAGGAGTGGCGGAGCGGGACGCGGGCCGGCCCGGTTCCAACGTCGTCACCTCCATCGACGCCCGGGTCCAGGCCGTCGCCGAGTACGAACTCCACCAGGCGATGAAGACCGTCCGGCAGGAGACCGACAACATCACCGGCCGCAAGTACGAGGCCGACTCCGGCGCCGTCGTCGTCATGGAGGCCAAGACCGGCCGCGTCGTCGCGATGGCCTCCCAGCCCGACTACGACCCCAACGCGTGGGTCGGCGGCATCTCCGGCAAGGAGTACGCCGCGCTCACCGGCAAGAACTCCAACTACCCGCTGCTCAACCGCGCCATCCAGGGCCAGGCACCCGCCGGCTCCATCTTCAAGGTGGTGTCGGCGAGCGCGGCCGTGCGGGCCGGCTACGACTTCGACGGCCTCTACAACTGCAGCAGCTCCTACAACATGGGCGGCCGGAGCTTCGCGAACTTCGAGTCCAAGGGACACGGCCCCATCTCCCTCGGCGACGCACTGAAGTTCTCCTGCAACACCGTCTTCTACCGCCTCGGCCACCAGGAGTGGCAGCGTGACGGCGGAATAAAGCCGAAGAAGGACGCCCACGACTGGTTCTACCGGACCGCCCACGAGTTCGGCTTCGGCGCCGAAACCGGCATCGACCTGCCGAACGAGGTCACCGGACGCATCCCGGACCGTCAGTGGAAGAAGAACTTCTGGAAGGCCAACAAGGACGCCTGGTGCAAGCAGGGCAAGAAGGGCGGCACCTACGTCGAGCAGATCGCCTATGAGAGCTGCCTCGAAGGCAACCAGCTGAAGGCCTTCGACAGCATCAACTTCGCGATCGGCCAGGGCGACGTGCTCGTCACCCCGATCCAGATGGCCACCGCCTACGCCGCCATCAGCAACGGCGGCACGCTCTACAACCCCATCGTCGGCAAGGCCGTGATCAGCCCCGACGGCAAGACGATCGAGGAGATCAAGCCCAAGGCCCACGGCCGGCTGCCGGTCGACGCCAAGACCATCAGCAACCTCGACAAGGGCCTGCGCTCCGTCGTCGGGCCGGGCGGCACCGCCAACTGGCGGTTCCTGGGCTGGCCGCAGGACAAGATCCCGATGCGGGCCAAGACCGGCACCGCCCAGGTCTACGGCAAGCAGACCACCTCGTGGTTCGCGACCTACACCGACGACTACACGATCGTCATGACGATCTCCCAGGGTGGTACCGGATCCGGTGCCTCGGGCCCCGCCGTACGCAACATCTACGACGCGATCTACGGCCTCGACGACGAGGGGAACCAGGACCTCAAGCGCGCCCTGCTGCCCACGCCGCAGACGACCCTTCCGAAGATCCAGCCGGACGGCTCCATCGACGCACCGGTCGTCAAGCCGTACGACCCGGACTCGCAGAAGGTCGACCCCGACAAGAAGAAGAACGACCAGCAGCAGCTCGCGGGTCCGCCCCCCGGGCGGAGGGACTGAACCGATGACCGCGCCCCACGGCTTCTCCGTCTCGCGGTACGCCCCCGATCGCGGTGTCTGGACCAAACTGACGGCCCGCGACTCGGTGATGCGGCGGCTGGACTGGCCGCTGCTGTTCTCCGCGCTCGCCCTGTCCTTCATCGGCTCGCTGCTGGTGTGGTCCGCGACCCGGGGCCGGACCGAGCTCAACCACGGGGACCCGTACTACTTCCTCGTCCGCCACGTCCTCAACAGCGGCATCGGCCTCGCTCTGATGATCGGCACGGTCTGGCTCGGCCACCGCACCCTGCGGGGAGCCGTCCCGGTCCTCTACGGGCTCTCCGTCCTGCTGATCGTCGCCGTCCTCACCCCCCTCGGCGCCACCATCAACGGCGCCCACGCCTGGATCGTCATCGGCGGCGGGTTCTCGCTCCAGCCCTCCGAGTTCGTGAAGATCACGATCATCCTGGCGATGGCGATGATGCTCGCCGCCCGCGTCGACGCGGGCGACCAGGTCCATCCCGACCACGGCACCGTCGCCAAGTCGCTCGGCCTCGCCGCGCTTCCCATGGTGATCGTCATGCTGATGCCGGACCTCGGCTCGGTCATGGTCATGGTGGTGATCGTCCTCGGCGTGCTCCTCGCCTCCGGCGCCTCCAACCGCTGGGTCCTCGGCCTCATCGCCGCGGGGGCGACCGGGGCCGTCCTCGTCGCCGCCCTCGGCGTCCTCGACGAGTACCAGATCAACCGCTTCGCCGCCTTCGCCAACCCCGAACTCGACCCGGCGGGCGTCGGCTACAACACCAACCAGGCACGCATCGCGATCGGCTCCGGCGGCCTCTACGGCGCCGGTCTGTTCAACGGCCACCAGACCACCGGGCAGTTCGTGCCCGAACAGCAGACCGACTTCATCTTCACCGTCGCGGGCGAGGAGCTCGGCTTCCTCGGCGCCGGACTGATCCTCGGGCTGCTCGGAGTGATCCTCTGGCGCGCCTGCCGGATCGCCCGGGAGACGACCGAGCTCTACGGCACGATCGTCGCCGCCGGCATCATCGCCTGGTTCGCCTTCCAGTCCTTCGAGAACATCGGCATGACACTCGGCATCATGCCGGTCGCCGGTCTGCCGCTGCCGTTCGTGTCGTACGGAGGCTCGTCCATGTTCGCCGTCTGGGTGGCCGTCGGGCTGCTCCAGTCGATCCGGGTCCAGCGGCCGATAACGGCATAGAAGCTCCGTCACTGGGCACTTGATTTCGAATGAGGGCCGATACGAAGCGCGAGATCGAGCGGAAGTACGAAGCCACCCCGGACACCCGGGTGCCCGACCTGACCGGGGTGGCCGGGGTGTCGGCCGTCGTGGACCGGGGCGTCGCCGAACTGGACGCCGTCTACTACGACACCCCCGGGCTCCGCCTGGCCGCCGACTCCATCACCCTGCGCCGCAGGACGGGCGGCGCGGACGCCGGCTGGCACCTCAAGTTCCCCGTCGGGACGGGCGTCCGCGACGAGATCCGCGCGCCGCTCGCCGACACCCCGCCGGACACGCTCCGCGGCCTGCTGCGCTCCCGGGTCCGCGAGAGCCGGCTGGAGCCGGTCGTCCGGCTGCACTCCTCCCGCGACGTCCACCACCTGGTCGACGACCGCGGCGCACTGCTCGCCGAACTCTCCGTGGACACCGTCCACGCCCAGCGCCTGACCGACGGCGGCGGCAAGGCGGCCTGGACCGAGATCGAGGTGGAGCTCGCGGACGACGTGGACCCCTCGGTCCTGGACGCGCTGGAGAAACGCCTGAAGAAGGCGGGCGTACGGCCCTCCTCGGCGCCGTCCAAGCTGGCACGGGCCCTGGAGGAGACCGCCGACGCCCCCGGCGCCCCGGGCGACGGGAAGCGGAAGAAGAAGGGGAAGGCGAAGACGCGGCGGGGGCCGGACGAGGACACCGCCGGCGCCCTCGTCCTCGCGCACCTGCGTCACCAGGTCGAGGCCCTGGTCGCACTCGACCCCGGCGTCCGGCGCGACCTGCCCGACGCGGTCCACAGGATGCGCGTCGCCACCCGCCGACTGCGCAGCGCGTTCACGTCGTACGGCAAGGTCCTCGACCGGAACGTCACCGACCCCCTCGGCGACGAGCTGAAGTGGCTCGCCGCCGAACTGGGCGTCGCCCGCGACCAGGAGGTCCTCGCCGAGCGGCTGCGCGAGCGGATCGACGCCGTACCCACCACCCTGCTTCTCGGACCAGTCCAGAGCCGGCTGCGGGTCTGGGCCGCCTCCCACGAGACCGACGCGCGCCGGCGGACCCTCGGGGCGCTGGACAGCGAGCGCTACCTCACCCTGCTCGACACGCTCGACGCCCTGCTCGCCGCCCCGCCCCTGCTTCCCGCGGCCTCGAAGGACCCCGCCACGGTCCTGGCCAAAGCGGTCCTCAAGGACTACGCGCGCCTCGCCCGCCGGGTGGATCACGCCCTGTCCCTCCCGCCGGGCCACGACCGCGACCTCGCCATGCACCAGGCCCGCAAGGCGGCCAAACGCGTCCGCTACGCCGCGGAGGCCGCCGAGCCCGCAGTCGGCAAGCCCGCCAAGCGCTTCGCGAAGCGCGTGAAGGCCGTCCAGCGCGTTCTCGGCGACCACCAGGACAGCGTCGTCGCCCGTGACGCCCTGCGCACCCTCGCCATCCAGGCCCACGCGGCGGGGGAGTCCGCCTTCGTCTGGGGCCTCCTGCACGGCCAAGAGGCGGCGGTGGGAGCCGACCGGGAGCGCGAGCTGCCGGAGGTCTGGGCGAGGGCGTCGGTCCCCGAACTGAGGGCGGCGCTGAGGTCCTGAGGCCGGGGTACGCTTGTGAGTCGCCCCCTGCCAGCTCACGAAGGTTCGAGATGTCTGCTGCCGAGTCTGTCTTCCCGCAGCTCGAAGCTCTGCTTCCGCACGTGCAGAAGCCGATCCAGTACGTCGGTGGAGAGCTGAACTCCACGGTCAAGCCCTGGGAGAGCTGCGATGTCCGCTGGGCGCTCATGTACCCGGACGCGTACGAGGTCGGGCTGCCCAACCAGGGCGTCATGATCCTCTACGAGGTCCTGAACGAACGCGAGGGCGTTCTCGCGGAGCGCACCTACAGCGTCTGGCCGGACCTCGAAGAGCTGATGCGTGAGCACAAGGTGCCGCAGTTCACCGTGGACAGCCACCGGCCCGTCGGCGCCTTCGACGTCTTCGGGCTGAGCTTCTCCACCGAGCTCGGTTACACCAACATGCTCACCGCCCTGGACCTCGCCGGCATCCCGCTGGAGGCCAAGGACCGCGGCCTCGACGACCCGATCGTCCTGGCCGGCGGCCACGCGGCCTTCAACCCGGAGCCGATCGCCGAGTTCATCGACTGCGCGGTCATCGGCGACGGCGAGCAGGCCGTCCTCGACATGACGGAGATCATCCGAGCCTGGAAGGCGGAGGGCCGCCCCGGTGGCCGCGAGGAGGTCCTCTTCCGCCTCGCCAGGACCGGCAACGTCTACGTCCCCGGCTTCTACGACGTCGAGTACCTGCCCGACGGCCGGATCGCCCGCGTCGTACCGAACAAGTCCGGCGTGCCGTGGCGCGTGTCCAAGCACACCGTCATGGACCTCGACGAGTGGCCCTACCCCAAGCAGCCGCTCGTGCCGCTCGCGGAGACCGTCCACGAGCGCATGTCCGTCGAGATCTTCCGCGGCTGCACCCGCGGCTGCCGTTTCTGCCAGGCCGGCATGATCACGCGCCCCGTGCGGGAGCGAAGCATCACCGGCATCGGCGACATGGTGGAGAAGGGCCTCAAGGCGACCGGCTTCGAGGAGGTCGGCCTCCTGTCGCTGTCCTCCGCGGACCACACCGAGATCGGTGACATCGCCAAGGGCCTCGCCGACCGGTACGAGGAGGACAAGATCGGCCTGTCCCTCCCGTCCACCCGCGTCGACGCCTTCAACGTGGACCTCGCCAACGAGCTGACCAGGAACGGCCGCCGGTCCGGTCTGACCTTCGCCCCCGAGGGCGGCTCCGAGCGCATGCGCAAGGTCATCAACAAGATGGTCTCGGAGGAGGACCTGATCCGTACGGTCTCCACCGCGTACGGCAACGGCTGGCGCCAGGTGAAGCTGTACTTCATGTGCGGCCTGCCCACCGAGACCGACGAGGACGTCCTGCAGATCGGTGACATGGCCGTCAAGGTCATCGCCGAGGGCCGCAAGGTCTCGGGCCAGAACGACATCCGCTGCACCGTCTCCATCGGCGGCTTCGTGCCCAAGCCCCACACGCCGTTCCAGTGGGCGCCGCAGCTGAGCGCCGAGGAGACGGACGCGCGGCTGGAGAAGCTCCGGGACAAGATCCGCGGCGACAAGAAGTACGGCCGCTCGATCGGCTTCCGCTACCACGACGGCAAGCCCGGCATCGTCGAGGGCCTGCTCTCGCGCGGTGACCGCCGCGTCGGCGCCGTCATCCGCGCGGTCTACGAGGACGGCGGCCGTTTCGACGGCTGGCGTGAGCACTTCTCGTACGACCGCTGGATGGCCTGCGCCGAGAAGACGCTGCCGGCCTTCGGCGTGGACGTCGACTGGTACACCACGCGCGAGCGCACCTACGAGGAGGTCCTGCCCTGGGACCACCTGGACTCCGGTCTGGACAAGGACTGGCTCTGGGAGGACTGGCAGGACGCGCTCGACGAGACCGAGGTCGAGGACTGCCGCTGGACGCCGTGCTTCGACTGCGGTGTCTGTCCGCAGATGGACACGCAGATCCAGATCGGCCCCACCGGCAAGAAGCTGCTTCCGCTGACGGTCGTCAAGTAGCCGGCAGTGGACTGACGCGGTCGACCAACGCCTGTGCGACGGCCCGGCTCCGGGGAACCCGGAGCTGGGCCGTCGCGTCTTGGGTGGGCGTCCCGGGCCGTCGGCCGTTGCGATTCAAGTGGCCCGCCCAAAGCCTCGCCGGGCCGGCCCGTCCGCCGGCGCTACCCGGCGTCGTCGCGCCCGCCGGCCGCCGGGTGCGCGACAGCGTCGGGACGCCGGTGCGGACATCGGTCACCGAGGCCGGCCGGCGGCCGGCGCGGCACTCGGTTCCGCGCGGGGGCCGTGCGCCAGGCCCGCCGGGACGCCTGGCGCGCGCTCACCGGCGGAGCGCGCCCGTCCGAGCCTGGGGAACCGGTGAGGGCCCTTGCGCGTACTCTGGGCAGTACAACAAACGCCCCAGGCACGGCTGCCTCACCCGAGATCTCCCCGCGAAAGCCGGGATGAGCCGGGCGGCGCCCGCCGGGGTCACCGCAGTCACGAGGGCGGCGCGCCACCCGCGCCCGCCCCGCACCGAGGAGAAGAACCACTGGGCAAGCGACAGCCCGAAGGCCCGCCGCCCGCACCGGCGGTGCAGCGCATCCGACTGCGCTACACCAAGCGCGGCCGCCTCCGGTTCACCAGCCACCGCGATTTCCAGCGTGCGTTCGAGCGGGCGCTGAGGCGCGCCGAGGTCCCCATGGCGTACTCGGCGGGCTTCACCCCGCACCCGAAGGTGTCGTACGCCAACGCCGCTCCCACCGGCACCGGCTCCGAGGCCGAGTACCTGGAGATCGCCCTCACCGAGGCACGCGACCCCGACAAGCTGCGCGAGCTGCTCGACGAGTCGCTGCCGACGGGCCTCGACATCACCGACGCGGTCGAGGCCCGGACCTCCGGCCTCGCCGACCGGTTGACCGCGTCCGTGTGGGAGATGCGGCTCGACGGAGTGGAGCTCACCGACGCCCAGCAGGCCGTCGACACCTTCCTCGCCGCCGGGACGGTCGAGGTCCAGCGCAAGACCAAGAACGGCATGCGGACCTTCGACGCCCGCAGCGCCGTGGCCGACCTGCAGGCCCTTCCTCCCCCGGCTGATAGGCCGGGGCCGGAGCCCTGTGCGATACTGCGGCTGGTTGTTCGGCACGTGACACCTGCCGTGCGACCCGACGACGTCCTGTCCGGTCTCCGAGCTGTGGCCGACCTGGCGCCGCCGGTCCCCGCAGCGGTGACCAGGCTGGCGCAGGGGCTCTTCGACGAGGAGTCCGGCACGGTGACCGACCCGCTCGCGCCCGACCGCGAGGCAGTCACGGCCGCTCCACCCAAGGCCGCCGCGACCGCTTCAGCGACGGCGCCCGGTACCGGTGCCGCGTAGGGAGCGGTCGTCGTAGCGCAGCCCTCGTACTCGGGAGCCACCTGGGTCGGGCCGCGCACTGACCAGAAGACTTTCGCCAGGCCGTGCGTGCAACGCGTACGGAACCGGCGAGCCACACATAGAGCTCCCGTGCGGCGCCCGCGCCCCGGACAGCGGCACCGCGTCAATCGCGCGGACGTGCCGCCGGACCGGAATCAGGCGCGGCGCCCGGGAGCGTGACGGGAGAACCGCCCGCATGCTCGGACCGAACGAACCCGGCAACAACGCCGCGGACCACAACGACAACAGCCCCAGCGACACGCTGCCGCCGCGCCGCAGGCGCCGCGCGGCGTCCCGCCCCGCGGGCCCGCCGGTGAACGCCGCTGTGGCGGACGTCACCGAAGCGCCGGCCGCCGCCGTGTCGGCGCCGGACACCACGAACGCCCCCTCCGCCGACGCGCCCGCCGCCGAGGCTGCTCCGGCCCGTACGCGTCGCCGTGCGACCCGTAAGGCGACGGCTGCGGCCGGTGCGCCCCAGGCCGAGGTCGTCGAGGAGGCCCCCGAGGCCGCTCCGGCCGCCGAGCCGGTCGAGGAGACCGGGGCTCCGGCCCGTACGCGTCGCCGTGCGACCCGTAAGGCCACGGCTGCCGCCGGCGCGCCGAAGGCCGAGGCCGCCGAGGAGCCCGTCGAGGCCCCTGCCGCTGCCGAGGAGGCCGCCCCGGCCCCCCGCGCACGCCGCCGTGCCACCGCCGCCGCGGGCGCCCCGCAGGCCGAGGCCCCTGAGGCCGCCGAGGCCGCTCCGGTGGACGAGCCGGTCGAGGAGACCGCCGCTCCGGCCCGTACGCGTCGCCGTGCGACCCGTAAGGCGACGGCTGCGGCCGGTGCGCCCCAGGCCGAGGTCGTCGAGGAGGCCCCCGAGGCCGCTCCGGCCGCCGAGCCGGTCGAGGAGACCGCCGCTCCGGCCCGTACGCGTCGTCGTGCCACCCGTAAGGCCACGGCTCCCGCCGGCGCGCCGAAGGCCGAGGCCGCCGAGGAGCCCGTCGAGGACGGCGAGTCCCTGCCGGCGGACACCGTCGCCCAGATCGCCGCGTCCGAGGCCGAGGTCAGCGCCGCCGAGAAGGCCGCGACCCGTGGCCGTACGCGCCGCCGCGCCGCCTCCCCCGAATTCACCGCGGAGCCCGCCGCGCCCGCCAAGGCCGAGCAGTCCCGCGGCCGCCGCGCCGCCCGGCCCGCCGTCGCCGTGTTCCAGGCGCCGGTCTTCACCGAGCCGATGTTCCAGACCCCGGAGACGGCCGCCGCAGCGCACGCGGCTCGCGCCGCCGAGCCGGACGAGGTCGAGGAAGAGATCACCGAGCCGGAGGTCACCCCGGTGGCCGAGGCCGCCGAGAAGCCCGAGGCGGGTGGCCGTCGTCGCCGCCGCCGTCGCGGTGAGCACGCCGCGGAGGCCCCGGCCGCCGCCGCGCCGGTCGAGCCGGTCGAGGCCGAGGAGGAGCCCGAGGGCGAGGAGGCCGCGGTCGAGGCCGAGGCCGAGGAGTCCGACGAGTTCGAGGACCGCCCCTCGCGCCGCCGTCGCCGCGGTGGACGCCGCCGTCGCCGTGGCGAGCTCGCCGACGCCGACGAGGCCGCCGAGTACCGCGCGGACGAGACCGCCGAGCAGGCGGCCGAGCCCGAGGACGAGGAAGAAGAGGACGAGGAGTCCGAGGAGCACGAGGGCGACACCCCCTCGGCCGCGGGCACCAGCAGCTCCCGTCGCCGTCGCCGTCGCCGTCGCCGCTCCGGTGACGCCGGGACCGACGCCGAGGCCGGCGCGGAGGAGGACGGCGTCCGTACGGTCGTCAAGGTCCGTGAGCCGCGCCCCGCGCGCGAGAAGGCCGAGCCGTCCGACGAGGTGCAGTCCATCAAGGGCTCGACCCGTCTGGAGGCGAAGAAGCAGCGCCGCCGGGAGGGTCGCGAGCAGGGCCGCCGCCGTGTGCCGATCATCACCGAGGCCGAGTTCCTGGCCCGCCGCGAGGCCGTCGAGCGGGTGATGGTCGTCCGCCAGAACGGCGAGCGTACCCAGATCGGCGTCCTCGAGGACAACGTGCTCGTCGAGCACTACGTCAACAAGGAGCAGGCCACCTCGTACGTCGGCAACGTCTACCTGGGCAAGGTCCAGAACGTCCTGCCGTCCATGGAGGCCGCCTTCGTCGACATCGGCAAGGGCCGCAACGCCGTCCTGTACGCCGGTGAGGTCAACTTCGAGGCGCTCGGCATGGCCAACGGGCCGCGCCGCATCGAGACCGCGCTCAAGTCCGGCCAGTCCGTCCTGGTGCAGGTCACCAAGGACCCGATCGGTCACAAGGGCGCCCGTCTGACGAGCCAGGTGTCCCTGCCCGGCCGCTACCTGGTGTACGTGCCCGAGGGCTCGATGACCGGTATCAGCCGCAAGCTGCCCGACACCGAGCGCGCGCGTCTGAAGACCATCCTCAAGAAGATCGTCCCCGAGGACGCGGGCGTCATCGTGCGCACCGCCGCCGAGGGCGCGAGCGAGGACGAGCTGCGCCGCGACGTCGAGCGTCTGCAGGCGCAGTGGGAGGAGATCCAGAAGAAGGCGAAGAGCGGCAACGCCCCGACCCTTCTCTACGGTGAGCCGGACATGACCGTCCGCGTCGTCCGCGACATCTTCAACGAGGACTTCTCGAAGGTCATCGTCAGCGGCGACGAGGCATGGCAGACCATCCACGGTTATGTGTCGCACGTCGCGCCGGACCTGACCGACCGCCTGTCCCGCTGGACGAGCGAGGTCGACGTCTTCGCGACCTACCGGATCGACGAGCAGCTGATGAAGGCGCTGGACCGCAAGGTCTGGCTGCCCTCCGGCGGTTCGCTGGTGATCGACAAGACCGAGGCGATGATCGTCGTCGACGTCAACACCGGCAAGTTCACCGGCCAGGGCGGCAACCTCGAAGAGACCGTGACGAGGAACAACCTCGAAGCGGCCGAGGAGATCGTGCGCCAGCTGCGCCTGCGCGACCTGGGCGGCATCGTCGTCATCGACTTCATCGACATGGTCCTGGAGTCCAACCGCGACCTGGTGCTGCGGCGCCTGCTCGAGTGCCTGGGCCGGGACCGTACGAAGCACCAGGTGGCCGAGGTCACCTCGCTGGGCCTGGTCCAGATGACCCGCAAGCGGGTCGGCCAGGGACTGCTGGAGTCCTTCTCCGAGACCTGCGTCCACTGCAACGGCCGCGGCGTGATCGTGCACATGGAGCAGCCGACCGCCCCCGGTGGCGGTGGCGGCGGCAAGCGGTCCAAGAAGCGTGGCCGGGGTGGCGCCGACCACACGCACGAGCACGAGCACCTCGAGGTGGTCGAGACCGAGGACGAGACCGAGGCGGAGGTGGCGGCCGAGGCCGCGGAGCCGATCGCGCTCCCCGAGCCCGAGTTCGTCCCGGACGAGGAGCTGTACAGCAGCCCCGCCGAGGCGGAGGCCGCTGCCACGCGTGGCCGTGGCCGCCGTCGGGCCGGCCGTAAGGCGTCCGCTCCGGCGGGTGCGCCGAAGCGGGTCGAGGAGCCGGTGCTCGAGGTCGAGGCCCCGGTCGTCGAAGCCCCCGTCGTGGAGGCCGAGGTCGAGGCCCCGGTCGTCGCGGCGCCGGTGGTGGAGGCCGAGCCGGTCGCCGAGGAGGCCGCCCCGGCTCCCCGCGGTCGTCGTCGCGCCACGCGCAAGGCCACGGCCCCGGCCGGTTCGCCGAAGCCGGCGGACGAGGCCGAGGCCGCCGCGGTGATCGTCGTCGCCGAGCCGGAGAGCACGCCGGAGCCGGTGGCGGAGGCGCCCGTGGCCGAGGCTCCCGTCGAGGAGGCGCCCGTCGCCGCCCCGCCGAGGGCCCGTCGCCGGGTGGTCCGCAAGGTCACCGCTCCCGCCGGTTCGCCGGCGGGTGGCGCCGAGGCCGCCGTGGTGGTCGTCACCCATTCGGCCCCGGAGGCCGAGACGGTGTCCGAGGACGAGGCGGCTCCGGCGAAGAAGACGGCCCGCAAGGCCGCCACGAAGGCCACGGCGAAGAAGGCCGCCGCCAAGAAGACGGCGGCCAAGAAGACCGCGGCGAAGAAGACGACCGCCAAGAAGGCGGCCAAGACGACCGCCAAGAAGACGGTCGCGGCCGACCAGCCGTGACCGCCTTCGGTGACAGTGGTCACGGAAAGCTGAACAATCGGTGAGGATCGGTTGAATGATCCGTGTTCCGTCCCGGAGCCCCCGGGGCGGAACACGGATTCGTTTCTCAATCGATGCCGTGGCCCGTTAACGGCCCAGAAATCGACTACGAAATTCCTGATAATGTGACGCCGGTCGCTGCCGTGGGCGGGCCCCGCCCGGAGACTACGGTCGGTGACCGACCCGGATCCGGGACAGACCGGTCCCAGCATTCCTCGGTAGGGCGTCGGCATCGCGCCGGAGGGGTACGCGCGGCCTCGTAAGACGTCCGCAGCACCCCTGACCTCTGCCACATAGAGCTCTTGCGGTGTTCAAGGAGGACGTCCATGCCGAGCATCAACGAGCAGCCCATCCCCGCTGCCCGCCCGGTCATCGGTGAAGAAGAGATCGAAGCGGCCGTACGCGTACTGCGCACGGGCCGCGTCGTACAGGGCCCCGAGGTGGCCGCGTTCGAGGAGGGATTCTCGGAGCTGGTCGACGGCCGTCACTGCGTCGCCGTCAACTCCGGTACCTCCGCGCTGCATCTCCTTCTGATGGCTCTGAACATCGGCCCGGGCGACGAGGTGATCGTCCCGTCGTTCTCGTTCGCCGCCTCGGCCAACGCCGTGCGACTGGTCGGCGCCGACGCCGTCTTCGTCGACATCGAGGCCGACAGCTTCAACATCGACCCGGCCGCGGTCGAGGCCGCGATCACGCCGCGGACCGCCGCGATCATGCCGGTCCACATCTACGGCAACCCGGCCGCGATGGACAAGATCATGGCCATCGCCGACAAGCACAAGCTGGCGGTCGTCGAGGACGCCTGCCAGGCGCACGCGGCGGCGCTGAACGGAACCCCGGTCGGTGCCTTCGGCTCCGGCGGCACGTTCAGCTTCTACCCGACGAAGAACATGCACTCCCTCGAGGGCGGCATGATCTCCACGGCCGACGCCGAGATCGCTCGTACCCTGCGCCTGCTGCGCAACCAGGGCATGGAGCAGCGCTACGCCAACGAGATCGTCGGCGCCAACATGCGGATGACGGACGTCAACGCCGCCATCGGCCGTGTCCAGCTGGGCAAGCTCGGCGGCTGGACCGAGCAGCGCATCGCGAACGCCGCGTACCTCACGGCGAACATCACCGCTCCCAATGTGGTGACCCCGATCGTCGCCGAGGGCGCGCGTCACATCTACCACCAGTACACGATCCGTGTGCGGGGCGACCGTGACGCCGCGATGGCGAAGCTGACCGAGGCCGGCATCGGCAACGCGGTGTACTACCCGACGCCGATCCACCGTCTGAAGCCGTACTGGGAGCCGGACCAGAAGGCCGGTCGCGTCTGGGACCTGCCCGAGACCGAGCGCGCGGCCGCCGAGGTCGTCTCGCTCCCGGTCCACCCCTCCCTGACCGAGAACGACCTTGAGCGCATCGTCACCGCGGTGAACGCGCTGGGAGAGAACCTGTGACTGCCGCTGTACTGCGAGCCGGCCTGATCGGCCTCGGCTCCATGGGACGCCACCACGCCCGTGTCCTCGCCGGACTCGAGGGCGTACAGCTGGTCGGCGTCGTCGACCCGATGGGTGACAAGAACGGCTGGGCCCAGGGTGCCCCCGTGCTGTCGACCGTCGAGGAGCTCATCTCCCTCGGCATCGACTACGCCGTGGTGGCCTGCCCGACCGCGCTGCACGAGGAAGTCGGCCTGAAGCTGGCCGAGGCCGGCGTCGGCGCCCTCATCGAGAAGCCCGTCGCGGACACCGTCCCCGGCGCCCGCCGTCTCGTCGAGGCGTTCGAGAGCCGCGGCCTGGTGGCCGGCGTCGGCCACATCGAGCGCTGCAACCCGGCGCTGCGCTCGCTGCGCAGCCGTCTGGAGGCCGGCGAGCTGGGCGAGGTCTTCCAGGTCGTCACCCGCCGCCAGGGTCCCTTCCCGCACCGCATCGCCGATGTCGGCGTGGTCAAGGACCTCGCGACGCACGACATCGACCTCACCGCCTGGGTGACCGGCCAGGAGTACACCTCCATCGCCGCCCACACGGTGTCGAAGTCGGGCCGTCCCCACGAGGACATGGTCTCCGCGGTCGGCAAGCTGACCGACGGCACCATGGTCAACCACCTGGTGAACTGGCTGAGCCCGCTGAAGGAGCGATTCACCTCGGTCACCGGTGAGAAGGGCTGCTTCATCGCGGACACCCTCACCGCCGACCTCACCTTCTACTCGAACGCCGCGCAGGCGACCGAGTGGGAGGCGCTCCAGGCGTTCCGCGGGGTCTCCGAGGGCGACATGATCCGCTACGCCATCCCGAAGCGCGAGCCGCTCCTCGTGGAACACGAGCTCTTCCGGGACGCGGTGCTCGGCAAGTCGGACGACATCTGCACGCTGCGTCAGGGTCTCCGTACGGTGGAGGTGGCCGCAGCGGTGCTGGAGTCGGCCGCCCAGGGCAGTACTGTCCGTTTCGACCACATCAGCGGCGGGACTGCCTGACCCACCTCGGCGCGGACCCGCCGCTTGTCCCCGGTTCCCTTGTCCACAAGGGGGCCGGGGACGCCGAACTCCTGTCCCACCCGGAGGAAGTACGTAATGGAATCCCCTGCCCGCAGGCCGAGGCTCGCGGTGATCGTCGCCAACGGCATCACGGGCGACTCTCGCGTTCAGAAGACCGCTGTCGCTGCGGCGCGAGACGGCTGGGACGTCACCTTGGTGGGCAGGAGCGACACCAAGCGCGTTCAGCACTCGAAAATGGGCCCGATCGACGTGATCCGGGTTCCCGTGGGCACGGAATACCTCCGGGCGGTGAACGCCCGCAAGGCCCATCCGCTGCGCGCCGCCGCCACCCAGTTCCATCTGCAGGACCAGGCCGCGCTGAACCGCTACACCGCGGCGTACCGCGCCTGGGTCCGGGAGAAGTCCTCCGAGAGCATCTGGGCGGGCACCCCGCGCCGCGCGTCGCTCAAGGCGATCCTGCGGGCGCGCCGGGCCGTGCACCGCTTCCGCGTTCGTGCGTTCAAGTGGGAGCAGCGCCGTCGGCCCAAGGATCCGGCTCCGGTGCGCGACTGGCGCCGCGACTGGCCGCAGGTGACCGATCTCGACCTGGCCTTCGGCCCGGTGCTCGAGAAGATCAAGCCGGACGTCATCCACGCCAACGACGCGACGATGATCGTCACGGCCGCGCGCAGCGCCGCCCGCCTCGCCGCCGCGGGGCACCGCTGTGCCTGGCTGTACGACGCCCACGAGTACATCAAGGGCGTCGAATGGCCCAACGCCCGTCAGGCCTACGCGCTGCCCGCGATGGAGGCCGAGTTCATCGGCCGTGCCGACGCGGTGGTCACCGTCTCCACGCAGATGGCGGAGCTGCTCAAGGACGACCACAAGCTGCGCAAGCTTCCCCTGGTCGTGGGCAACTCACCGGTACGTGAGGTGATCGGTGGCGGGAAGGCCAAGTCCTCCGTCCGTGAGGCGTGCGGCCTCGGTCCCGACGTGCCCCTCATGGTCTACTCCGGCTGGATCGGCCGTGAGCGCGGTGTGGACGCCGTCATCGACGGCCTGCCCGAGCTTCCCGGCTTCCACCTGGCGCTGGTGGTGGGCCGGACGACGCCGCTGCTCGAGGAGCTCCTCGCGCACGCCGAGACCCTCGGGGTACGCGACCGCATCCACCTGGTGCCGTACGTGCCGCAGCACGAGGTCGCCGACTACCTTTCGTCCGCGGACCTGGGCCTCACGCCCTTCAAGCGCGTCCCCAATTGCGAGGTCTCGCTGCCGACGAAGGTCTCGGAGTACCTCCAGGCCCGGCTCCCGCTGGTCACCAGCGATGTGAAGGTCATCAAGGCGTACGTCGAGGAGCACGGCCTGGGTGAGGTCTTCACCTGGGACGACCCGAAGACGTTCGCCGGCGCCGCCGCCCGCGCGATGGAGAACCGCGAGCAGCTCGCCGAGCGCATCACGGAGGAGATCCTCACCGAGCTGTCCTGGGAGGAGCAGAGCGGCCGTCTCATGCAGCTGTACCGCGAGCTGTCGAAGAAGACGCCGCCCGGCCCGCGCCCCGACGTGTCGTGGACCGTCCAGGAGACCCCGGGAGCCGTCCGTACGGTGGAGATCACCACCCCGGACGGTCAGCCGGTCTGGAAGAAGCTCGGTGCCACCCGGGTCAAGCTGGGCCTCGGCCCGGCCAACTACGCGGGCCAGGCGGCCGCGTACGCGCAGGCGATCACGCGCCTCAACCCCGACGTGTCCGTCGAGGTCGTGATGAACAAGCGCCCGGACTCCTTCGACTACCCGGCCGACGTCTATGTCGACGCCACCCGGCTGCGCGAGCTGGAGGTGCAGTTCCAGCAGGTCGAGCGGGTCGTCGGCCGTTACACGCACCTCCTCGTCGACGCCTTCATGCCGGTGTTCGGCTACCTCAACGGCTCCTCGGTGGCCGGTGACCTCGCCGCGCTCAAGCAGGCCAAGGTGAAGGTCGGCCTGCTGGCCCACGGCAGTGACATCCGCCATCCCGGCAACCACATGCGGCGCCACGCGTTCTCGCTGTTCCACGACGCCCCAGAGGGCATCGCCGAGAAGCTCCAGGCCAAGGCCGAGCTGAACAAGCGGATCGCCGACGAGAGCGGCCTGCCGCTGTTCGTCACCACCCCCGACCTGCTCGACGACCTGCCGACGGCCACCTGGGCGCCGCTCGTCGTCGACGTGCTGTCCTGGGCCAGTGAGCACCCGGTCATGGAGCGCGAGCGCCCCGTGGTGCTGCACGCCCCGTCCAAGCGCTGGACCAAGGGCACGGACCGGATCATGCCCCTGCTCACCGAGCTCCACGACAAGGGCGTCATCGAGTTCAAGCTCGCCGAGGGCATCCCGTGGGCCGAGATGCGGGAGCTGGTCCAGAGCTGCGACGTGGTGCTCGACCAGTTCACCACCGGCAGCTACGGCACCTTCGCCGTCGAGGCGATGGCGGCCGGCCGGCCGGTCGTCGGTTACATCAGCGACGAGGTGAAGGCGGTCACGCAGGGCGCCCTGCCCATCGTCAACGCCACCCCGGAGAACCTCCGCGAGGTCCTGGAGTCCCTGCTCGCGGACCGCGAGGACGCGGCCCGGATCGGCCGTGACTCGGTGGAGTTCGCCCGTACCTACCACGACGGAACCTGGACCGCGCAGGTTCTGAGCGGTTTCCTCAAGTGACCGGTCCAGAAAGGCTGTTCATGGAAGCGCAGAGTGCCGACGCGCCCCGCCCCACCAAGGGCCGCGTCGTCATGCTGGTCGACAACAAGGTCGAGGGCGACTCCCGGGTGCAGAAGGCCGCCGAGTCCGCCGCGGCCGCCGGCTGGGACGTGGTCCTCCTCGGTCTCGTCCGCTCCGGCAACGGACGCAGCTGGAAGCTCGGCGACGCCGAGGTCCGGCTGCTGCCGCTGAAGACCCCGCTGGCCAAGCGGCACGCGGAGCGCCACCGCTCGCTGCTGCGCCGCCCGCTCGCCTACCCGCCCGGCCCCCTCGCCGCCTACCGGCGCCAGTGGGCGCGGGCCTGGCGCGCCGATGTCGCGACGCGTCGCGCCGCCCTTCGGGTGGTGCCCGACGCCGTCGGCTCGCCGCTGTTCCGCAAGACGGAGAAGGCCCGCCTCGCGGTGGCCGGTCCCGCGTCCAAGTTCATGCAGAAGTGGGTCGGTTTCCGCTCCCGCCAGACCAGCCAGGCCCAGAAGGCCGGCCGCGCCCTGCGCGGCCCGCTGGACCGCGCGTTCACCGCGACCTGGACGGCCACCAAGGGCAACCGCGCCTGGCGACGGCTCGAGCCGGTCCTGTGGGACTACGAGCTGACGTACGGCAAGGAGATCGACGCGCTCGAGCCCGACCTGATCCACGCCAACGACTTCCGGATGCTCGGTGTCGGAGCGCGCGCCGCCGTACGGGCCCGGGCCGCCGGCCGCCAGGTGAAGCTGGTCTGGGACGCCCACGAGTACCTGCCCGGGGTGCGCCCCTGGGAGGACAACGCCCACTGGATCCCCGGCAACACCGCGCACGAGAGCGAGTTCGCTCCGTACGCCGACGCCGTCGTCACCGTCTCCGAGGGCCTCGGCGACCTGCTGCGCGAGCGCCACGGCCTCAAGGAGCAGCCGACGGTGGTCCTCAACGCGCCGGACAGGCCCGTCGAGGCGGACCCGGCGCTGGAGGACAGCGAGCCGGTTCCGGACCTGCGCGCCCTGTGCGGCATCGGCCCGGACGTCCCGCTGGTCGTCTACAGCGGCTCGCCGGGGCCCCAGCGCGGCCTCGGCGACATGGTGGAGGCCCTGCCGAAGCTGGACGGCGTCCACATGGCCTTCGTCGTGCCCGCCCCCGCGGCCGGGTACATCCAGGGGCTGCTGCGCCGTGCCGAGGAGCTCGGAGTCGGTGACCGTCTGCACGCCGTGCCGTACGTCCCGCACTGGCAGGTGGTGCGCTTCCTGTCCGCCGCCAACGTCGGCTGCATCCCGATCCACCACTGGCCGAACCACGAGATCGCGCTGATCACGAAGTTCTTCGAGTACTCGCACGCCCGGCTGCCGCTGGTGGTCAGCGATGTGAAGACCATGTCCGAGGTGACCCGTTCCACGGGCCAGGGCGAGGTCTGCAAGGCCGAGGACATCGACGATCTCGTACGCGCGATCAAGGCGGTCCTCGCGGACCCCGAGCGCTACAAGGCCGCCTACGACAAGCCGGGTCTGCTCGACACCTGGACGTGGGAGGCGCAGGCCGAGGTGCTGGACGCGCTCTACACGCGCCTGGTCCCCGGCGGCTCCTCCAAGGCGGGATCGTGACGACCACCCCCGACGTCACCGTCGTCGTCGCCGTCTACAACACGATGCCCTATCTGACGGAGTGCCTGAACTCACTCATCGGGCAGAGCATCGGCCGGCGCCGGCTGGAGATCGTCGCGGTCGACGACGGCTCCACGGACGACAGCGGTGCCGAACTGGACCGCTTCGCCGAGCGTTACCCCGAGACGGTCAAGGTGATCCACCAGGCCAACTCGGGCGGTCCGGCGGCGCCGAGCAACCGCGCGCTGGACGTGGCCACGGGGCGCTACGTCTACTTCATAGGCTCGGACGACTACCTGGGCAAGGAAGCCCTGGAGCGCCTGGTCGGCTACGCCGACACCCACGACTCGGATGTCGTGGTCGGCAAGATGGTGGGCACCAACGGCCGTTACGTCCACCAGGCGCTGTACAAGAAGAACGACCCGGACGTCAGCCTGTACGACTCGGCGCTGCCCTTCACCCTCGCCAACACCAAGCTGTTCCGGCGCGAGCTGGTGGAGAAGTACCGTCTGCGCTTCCCCGAGGACCTGCCGGTCGGCAGCGACCAGCCGTTCACCATCGAGGCCTGCGTCCGCGCCCGGAAGATCTCCGTCCTGTCGGACTACACGTTCTACTACGCCGTCAAGCGGGGCGACGCGAGCAACATCACCTACCGCGCGAACCATCTCTCCCGGCTGCGCTGCACCGCGGAGATCATGAAGCACGCGGCGGGGCTCGTCGAGGCGGGACCGCAGCGCGACGCCCTCTTCAAGCGCCATTTCACCTGGGAGCTCGCCAAGCTCGTCCAGGACGACTTCCCGGCCCTGGACCGGGAGACCCGGAACGAGCTGTGCGCCGGTATCGCGGCGCTGGCGGACGAGTACTTCACCGAGCCGCTGCGCGACTCGATGGACGTCCAGCGGCGGGTGCGGATCGCCCTCGCCCAGCGCGGCGCCGTGGACGAACTGGTCGAGGCGATCGAGCTCGACACGCTGCACGGAGGCGCCGGCTTCCTGCTGGAACACGACCGCGCGTTCGTCCGCTACCCCGGCTTCCGGGACGGCCTCGGCCTGCCCGACCGTTACTTCGAGGTCATCGGTGAGAGCGTGGCGGCCAGACTCGCCGGCGTCACGCGGCTGGTGTCGGCCGAGTGGGAGCAGAACAACGGCGACCTGGCCCTGTCCCTCGCGGTGCGCCTCGGCGTGACGGGTGACACCTCCTCGGCGGCCGTGCGGCTGATCTCGGGCGCGATGCCCAAGAGCGCCGACAAGCCCGGTGGCCGAAGACTCCCCGCAGGGCATGAACTCCCTCCCGTCGTGGGCGAGTCGACCCAGGAGGCGGACCCCGAGGGCCGGAGTACCACCCTGCGCGCCACCGTGCCCCTGCCGCCCCGTAAAGCCACCCTCGGCGCGCGGGTCCATCTGGATCTGGCAGGCTCGACGTACGAGATTCCGATCCAGACCCGCGGTCTGCCGCTGCCGCTCGCCCGCCGCTGGCGGGAGACCATCCCCTACCGCGCCTCGGCGAATTCGAACCCCAAGGGCCGACTGGTGATCACCACAGCCCCGCTGTGGGAGCCGTCACCCTCGCTGCGCATGCGGCTGCGCCCCCTGCTGTCCCGGTTGAAGAGGAAAGTAATCCGATGAATATCTGTGTAGTCGCGCTCGGCAAGATCGGCCTGCCGCTCGCCGTGCAGTTCGCCGCCAAGGGCCACAAGGTCATCGGCGCCGACGTGAACGAGAAGGTCGTCGAGCTGGTCAACGCCGGCGTCGAGCCCTTCCCCGGCGAGTTCGACCTCGACCGTCTGCTCAAGGAGACGGTCGGCGCCGGGCTGCTCTCCGCGACCACCGACACCACCGCCGCCGTCGCCCAGTCCGACGCCGTCGTCGTCGTGGTCCCGCTCTTCGTCGACGCCGAGGGCACGCCGGACTTCGGCTGGATGGACTCCGCGACCAAGGCGATCGCCAAGGGCCTCAAGCCCGGCACGCTGGTCTCGTACGAGACCACCCTGCCGGTCGGCACGACCCGTACCCGCTGGGCGCCGATGCTGGAGGAGGGCTCCGGCCTGACCGCCGGCGAGGACTTCCACCTGGTCTTCTCCCCGGAGCGGGTGCTCACCGGCCGTGTCTTCGCCGACCTGCGCCGCTACCCCAAGCTCGTCGGCGGCATCGACGAGGCGTCCACGGCCCGCGGTGTCGAGTTCTACGAGCAGGTGCTGGACTTCGACGACCGCGCGGACCTGCCGCAGCCGAACGGCGTGTGGGACCTGGGCACCGCCGAGGCGTCCGAGCTCGCCAAGCTCGCCGAGACCACCTACCGCGACGTCAACATCGGCCTGGCGAACCAGTTCGCCCGCTTCGCCGACAAGAACGGCATCGACGTCAAGAAGGTCATCGAGGCCTGCAACTCGCAGCCGTACAGCCACATCCACCAGCCGGGTATCGCCGTCGGTGGCCACTGCATCCCGATCTACCCGCGGATGTACCTGTGGAACGACCCGGAGGCCACCGTCGTGCGCTCGGCCCGTGAGGCCAACGCCGCGATGCCCGAGTACGCCGTGGACCTGCTGGCCGCCGCGTACGGCGACCTCAAGGACGTCCACGTGCTCGTCCTGGGCGCCGCCTACCGCGGTGGCGTCAAGGAGACGGCCTTCTCCGGCGTCTTCGGCACGGTCGAGGCGCTGAAGGCGCGCGGCGCGGTGCCGTTCGTCTCCGACCCGATGTACACCGCCGAGGAGCTCGCCGCGCACGGCCTCACCCCGCACCAGGGCGAGACGGTCACCGCCGCGATCCTGCAGGCCGACCACGCCGAGTACCGGGAGCTGGCCGCCTCCGACCTGCCGGACGTCACCGTCCTGGTCGACGGCCGCCGCACGACGGACCCGGCCAACTGGGAGGGCGTGCGCCGCGTCGTCATCGGCGGCTGACGCTCCCCGGTCCCCGTACACCACAGGGTGACGAGAAGGGGCCCCGCCCGGCAGCAGCCGGGCGGGGCCCCTTCGTCGTCTTCCCTACACGCGCTTCTGCAGCATCCTGTTGATCAGGTTGTCGGTCGCCTTGCGCATCGCGTCGCGGGGCGCCCGCTGCTTGACCCTGGTGTTCATGTACAGGTCGTCGTCGACCAGCGCGAGCGGCCAGTGGAAGGTCCCGGCGGCGAACACCATCGCGCCGTTCGGGTACTCCGTCAGGGCGGTGTGCTGGATCGTCGGCCAGGTGACGCCCGGGCGGCGGTCGGTGTACGGGGACACCGCGAGCAGGGTGCGCCGGGCGCCCTGCGGGCTCGGGGACTTCGGGTCGTAGGCGTCCGCCTCGATACCGACCATCCCAGGGAGCTTGTCGCCCTCGCGCAGTCCGGTGCCCGCCCACAGCCAGTGGGTGGCCTCCTTGATGATCATCGGTGCCGGTCGGTCGATCTGCACGATGCCGTTGAACTGGATGCCGAGCAGGCCCTGTTCGGCGAACCGCCGGTCCTTGTGGATCTCCCGCCAGCGGGAGGTGGGCCCCGCCGCGTCGGGCGTGGGATCGGGCGCCGACTTGTAGCAGGCCATGAGCCGGTCGCTGACACCCGTGGAGGACGGCTCCATCCGGATGTGGAAGTAGACGTTGTTGGCGCCGAGGAACGCGAGGTGCTTGCCCGCGTCGACGGCCTTCCTGGCCGAGTCGAACATCGGCCGGGACCAGTACTCGTCGTGGCCGGGGAAGAAGACCGCGCCGTACTGGGACGGGTCGATGGTTCCGTCGTGCAGGTCGAGGCTGCTCGCGTAGGTGACGTCACGGCCGCTCGCCTCGAGCCAGCGGGCGAAGCTGGTGTCCATGTTGAACCAGCTCGGGGTGCCGGCGCCGCTGTAGGGACGGTCGAAGGAGACCTTGAACGCCCGCTGTTCGGCGCCGCCGAGCTTCCCGTCGGGCAGATAGCCGCGGTAAAGGTTCTTGCCGATGCGCTTGTCCTTCGGCCACATGTTGTAGGCCTGGTAGGTGGCGAAGGGAATGACGCACAGAATGTCGGAGGTGCGCCGGGGCTCGCGGACGACGAAGGGCGTGCTGCTGCGGTAGCCGTCGTCGGCGGTGAAGACGGCCTGGTAGAGGCCGGACATCCAGCTGTCGGGGATGCGCAGCTGCCACGAGACGGGCCACTTGCACTCGATGGCGCCGGTCCGCGGGTCGGACTCGGGGATGAGACGGCGCAGGCCCCGCAGCGTGTCGCTCGTCGTCATCAGGCGGGCGCCCGCGCCGCCGTAGTCGCCTATTCGGTAAACGGCGATCCGGTAGGTCGGGGCGCTGCGTACGGAGACATGGAAGGAGACGACCTCGCCCTGACCCACCGACGTGGTCGAGGCGTACCCCATGATGTCGCCGCCGCGGTCGCCCGAGGCCATGGGGATCTTGTCGTTGGGAATCCAGTCCTTGGACCCCGCCAGCCGGTTCTCCTCGGCGATGGTGCGCGGGGGCTCGACGTCGGCCGCGGGCTCGACGGGCTGGGGGGACGGCTCAGCGGCCTCCGCTTCCCGCTGACCCGGGATCAGGTTGCCGCGGAAAGCGTAGGCCGCCACCCCGGCTGTCCCGACTCCGAACAGCCCCAGCACTGTACGGCGCGGCGGTTTCGACATGAGCTACCTCCTGAATGAACTCCGGGAGATAGGACGGGCAAACGCGCGGAGTGGGTTTACTCCGGGTCCGAACTTTCTTCAGGAAACGGACACGGATTGGTCACAGGAAACGGAATAAGATCTAAGACTTGTCGGCCCGGTCGAGGGCCTCACGGTCCAGGGCCTTCCGCAGCCAGGTCTGGGCCGGCTTCTCCACCAGCTTGTGTGTGAGCCAGGCCAGCACGATCAACGCGGTCGTCGTGATGCCCAGCGTCGGCCAGGCGCCCATGTGCCCGTACAGCTCGCGGATCATCGCCCAGCCCAGCTCCTCGTGCAGGAGGTAGAGCGGATAGACCAGCGCGCCCGCCGTCGTCAGCCACTTCCAGTTGAGCCGGTCGAACTTGTGCAGGGCCACGCCCAGCACCAGGAGATAGAAGACGGTCACCAGGGCCAGCGCGATGTACGGGTCGCGGTCGTAGCCCTTGTCGCGAAGTCCGTCGGCGTGCTCGACCAGGTCGCTCTGCATCACCAGCCAGCTCGCGCCGAGCAGGCCCCAGAGCTTGAGGTCCGGGCCGAACCGGTACATCAGGTACATCGCGATACCCGCCACGAACAGCGCGGTGTTCAGCGGCTGCGCGAAGATGCCCAGCAGCGGCACGTCCTTGTCCTGCTGCACCAGCACGCTGGCCAGCAGCCACACCCAGCTGAAGACCGTGACGCGCTGGTAGTCGAGGCCCTTCCACAGCACCACGAGGAAGATCAGATAGAAGGTGAGCTCGACCCACAGGGTCCAGTACGCGCCGACCAGATGCTGCGCCGACAGCGGCACCTGGAACATCGTCAGGTTGGTCAGCGAGTCACTGATGCTCGGCGACTTGCGCTGGCCGTCCGGCAGGGCGCGCCAGACCGCGAAGGCCACGAGCACCGAGAACCAGTAGGCCGGGAACAGCCGCAGGAAGCGGGCACGGACGAACTGCCCCGGCGTCCGGTTCCAGGCGGACAGGCAGATGACGAAGCCGCTGATGATGAAGAACAGCTGGACGCCGTAGGACCCGTACGAGGTCACCGGGAAGAGCCAGGGGAAGAGCTCTTTGGGGTTCACACCCCAGTTGGCCTTCGTGGCCGCGTCGACGCCCGTGAAGTGGAATATCAGCACCGACATCGCCGCGACCACCCGCAGTGCGTCGAGCGCGTACAGCCGAGGGCGGGGCGCCCGGGGAGTCTGCTGAGTGCTGCCCGAGGGCTTCGGAGCCGTGGTGACTGCCGTGTCCAGGGGGCCGGGAGCCTGGACGTCGGTCTGTGACATGTGTCGGCCTCGCTTGTATCGGGGCGCCGGAACCCGGCCATCCTATGCGTACATAAAAAAGGGGGCCTCAAGAGAGGCCCCCTCGGGGTCGCGTCCCGCCGGGCCGGCTACGCCTCGGTGAGCACGCCGTCCTTCTCCGCGTACAGGCGCCCCGACTTGGGGCACTCCCAGACGCCGGGCTCCCCCTCGCGCTCGACCAGGCGCACACCCTCGTGGCCCACCCAGCCGATCCGGCGCGCCGGGACACCGACGACCAGGCCGAAGTCCGGTACGTCCTTGGTGACGACCGCGCCGGCCGCGATCATCGCCCAGCGGCCGATCGTGATCGGGGCCACGCAGACGGACCGCGCACCGATGGAGGCGCCGTCGAGGATCTTGACGCCCACGGCCTCCCAGTCGCCGCCGCGCTTCTGCTTGCCCTCGGGGTCGACCGAGCGCGGGTTGTGGTCATTGGTCAGGACCACGGCGGGGCCGATGAAGACGCCGTCGCCGAGCTCGGCCGGCTCGTACACCAGCGCGTAGTTCTGCAGCTTGCAGTTGTCGCCGATCCGCACGCCCGTACCGACGTAGGCGCCGCGGCCGACCACGCAGCCTTCGCCCAGCCGGGCCTTCTCACGGATCTGGGCGAGCTCCCAGACGCTGCTGCCGGCCCCGATCTCGGCGCTCTCGTCGACCTGGGCGGTGGGCTGGACCCTGTAGTTCACTCTGCTGCCTTTCCGAGGGCGTCTTCGCCGGTCGAGCATACGTCGCGGTCCGCGCCCAGGATCAGCTGGTCGAAGTGGCTCTTCACATTCGCCCAGTCCCAGGCGACCAGGGCGTGCTCGGACGCCTCGTGGCCGCTCTTCAGCCAGTGGTCCTCGTCCGCCGTGACCCGCACGATCCGCGCCGCCGCCTCGGCAGGCGTGCCCACCACCCACGGGGAGGGGAACAGGGCGCGGGCGCCGTGCGGTCTGTCGGCGAAGAACGGCCAGTCGCGCACCACCGGCACGGCGCCGCTGGCCGCGCCCTCCACCAGGCCCAGGTGCCAGCTCTCCCGCACCGAACTGCTGAGAATGACACCGACCTCGGTGAGCGCGCCGGCCACGTCGTCGGTCTGGCCCACCTGCCGCACCGCGCCGGCCGCCTCCAGCCGCGACAGTTCGCGCTGGTACGCCCGGTGGTAGCGGGCGGCCGCCGGACCGGCGTCGGGCTGCATCGGACTTCCCACCAGATGGAGCCGGTAGCGCTCGTCCCTCTGCCGCAGCAGGGTGAGGACCTCCAGCGCCCAGCGCGGATCCTTCGCCACCTGGCTGACGCCCACCATGCCGAGCGTGAAGCGCGCCTCGGGCGTCTTGGACCTGACGAAGGGGCCGAGCCGCACCGCGTTGTCGACGACATGCAGCCGGGGCGCCCCCTTCTCCTTCAAACGGGGGACCGCCGCGACGCAGAAGTCGCGCAGATGCTCGCTGACGAAGACGAGGTCGTCGACGCGGGAGAAGTCGATGATGTGCGGCCAGTGGCTGAAGGCCTCGTAGCTGTGCAGGCGTACGACGATCCGGGTCGGCCCGGGATCGACGAGGGTGAAGAACGCCGCCGCGACCGCGCACCAGTCGATGAAGACGACATCCGCCCAGTCGAGGTGCGGACGCAGCGCCTCCTCGACCTGGCGGCCGTAGTCGGGCTGGCTGCCGAGCGCCCGCTGGATCATCCGCCCCACGCCCTTGGCCAGCGGCGCGAGCACCGGGTCGGCCGCGGTGTCGAGGGTCCGCAGCTCCACCCCGGCGTGCTCGGCGTAGTGCTCGAGGACAGGGCGGAGGAAGTTGTCGTTGCCGTGGTGGGCCACGAGCAGACGCAGCGGTCGGTCGGCCGGCGGGGTGGCAGCGGGCTCCTTGCGGCCCCTGGGCTTGCGCAGGGCGCGCGCGGTACGGCTCTGGCGCAGCGGCGCGGTGAACCGGCCCGGGTTCTCGGCCAGCGGTGAGGTGAGCCCGTCGACGTGCGGGACCCGGTGGAAGGCGAGCAGCAGTGCCTTCGCGGCGGAGCTCGACGCGGCGGCCCAGCGGCCGGCCTCGTGGTCCTCGTCCGCGAGCTCCAGCTGGGCGGCGTACGCCTTGAAGAGGTGCCGGGGCACATGGCCCTTGGCCAGCCGCGCCTCCGCGCCCTCCACCAGCAGCTCGGTTCTCACCCGGGGGTCCTGGATCCGCTGACCCGCGTAACCGAGCAGCCGCTCCGCGATGACCGTGCGCTCCGACCGGGACATCCGGGAGATGGCCCAGCGGGCGATGGTCGTGAACCGTTCATCGCGCATGTCAGGTGTCGGCAAGATGCAGCTCCACGATCGAGGCAGGGACACGGACCGTACGGTTAATCGGACCCGAGTGGAACCCCTCCCCGAGGGTATCGCCGACAGGTCGCTTCCCGGTACGGCCCCTTATACGGGCAGGACGTCCGAGCATGGTCCAGACCGGTCGGCGGGCGCTGAACCGGTGGATCCGGGGCGCTTCCGGACGGCCTCCCGGGAGTGCTCCGCGCCCACCACCCGTTCGGACGCCCACCGACCCGGTTTGACCCCCCGCAGCCCGGCCCGTAACCTTGACCGTCGGCGTGTTTCCATGCGCGCCAGCTCCTGAGCACCTCCCTCCGGCTTCCGGCCTGGAGAGGCCGCTCACCCCCATCCGGAGAGCCGCGGGCCCTTGGCCTGCGTGAGCGGCTGGCATCAGGAGTTCCCGTTCGAGCGAGAGAGAGATCCGCGTGTACGCCATCGTGCGCAGCGGTGGTCGCCAGCACAAGGTTGCTGTCGGCGACATCGTTGAGGTTGACAAGATTTCCACTGCCAAGGTTGGCGACACGGTCGAGCTCTCGACCCTGCTCGTTGTCGACGGCGACGCCGTGACCAGCGACCCGTGGGTCCTGGCCGGTATCAAGGTCACGGCCGAGGTCGTGGACCACCACAAGGGCGCCAAGATCGACATCCTGCGCTACAAGAACAAGACCGGCTACCGCCGTCGCCAGGGCCACCGCCAGCAGTACACGGCGATCAAGGTCACCGGCATCCCCGCGGCTGCGAAGTAAGGGACTGAGGAGACATGGCACACAAGAAGGGCGCATCGTCCACTCGGAACGGTCGCGACTCCAACGCTCAGCGGCTCGGCGTGAAGCGCTTCGGCGGTCAGGTCGTCAACGCCGGTGAGATCCTGGTCCGCCAGCGTGGCACCCACTTCCACCCGGGTTCGGGCGTCGGCCGTGGCGGCGACGACACGCTGTTCGCGCTGAACGCCGGTGCTGTGCAGTTCGGCACCTTCCGCGGCCGCAAGGTCGTGAACATCGTTCCCGTCGCCTGATCCAGGCCCGGTAGACGGTTTTCTTCGCGAGGGCGGACCTTCTTTCCGTACGACGTACGGGAAGCAGGTCCGCCCTTTGTTTGTTGTTATGGAGACGCAGTACGTCTCACGACATTTCGCACGTATGTAAGTAACTGGAGGCACTGAACATGACCACCTTCGTGGACCGCGTCGAGCTGCATGTCGCCGCGGGTAACGGAGGCCACGGCTGTGCCTCCGTTCACCGGGAGAAGTTCAAGCCGCTCGGCGGCCCCGACGGCGGCAACGGCGGCCGTGGCGGCGATGTGATCCTGGTCGTCGACCAGTCCGTCACCACGCTCCTCGAGTACCACCACTCCCCGCACCGCAAGGCGACCAACGGGCAGCCCGGTGCCGGCGACAACCGCTCCGGCAAGGACGGCCAGGACCTCGTCCTGACCGTGCCCGACGGCACCGTCGTCCTCGACAAGCAGGGCAATGTGCTCGCCGACCTGGTCGGCGAGGGCACCACCTTCGTCGCGGGACAGGGCGGCCGCGGCGGCCTCGGCAACGCCGCGCTGGCCTCCGCCCGTCGCAAGGCCCCCGGCTTCGCGCTGCTCGGCGAGCCCGGCGAGACCCGGGACATCGTCCTGGAGCTCAAGACCGTCGCCGACGTGGCGCTGGTCGGCTACCCGAGCGCCGGCAAGTCCTCGCTGATCTCCGTGCTGAGCGCCGCCAAGCCGAAGATCGCGGACTACCCCTTCACCACCCTCGTGCCGAACCTCGGCGTGGTCACGGCCGGCTCGACCGTCTACACCATCGCGGACGTCCCCGGCCTCATCCCGGGCGCCAGCCAGGGCCGCGGCCTCGGCCTGGAGTTCCTGCGCCACGTCGAGCGCTGCTCGGTCCTGGTGCACGTCCTGGACACGGCGACCCTGGAGTCCGAGCGCGACCCGGTCTCCGACCTCGATGTCATCGAGGAGGAGCTGAAGCAGTACGGCGGCCTCGACGACCGCCCGCGTCTCGTCGTCCTCAACAAGATCGACATCCCGGACGGCCAGGACCTGGCGGACATGATCCGCCCGGAGCTGGAAGAGCGCGGCTACCAGGTCTTCGAGGTGTCGGCCGTCGCCCGTACGGGTCTGAAGGAGCTCTCCTTCGCACTGGCCGGCATCGTCGCCCAGGCGCGCGCGGCCAAGCCGAAGGAGGAGGCGACCCGGATCGTCATCCGCCCGAAGGCGGTCGACGACGCGGGCTTCACGGTCACCTTCGAGGAGGACGAGGGCATCTACCGCGTGCGCGGCGAGAAGCCCGAACGCTGGGTCCGCCAGACCGACTTCAGCAACGACGAGGCCGTGGGCTACCTCGCCGACCGCCTCAACCGGCTCGGTGTCGAGGACCAGCTGCTGAAGGCCGGCGCCCGGGCGGGCGACGGCGTGGCGATCGGCGCCGAGGACAACGCGGTCGTCTTCGACTGGGAGCCGAGCATGATGGCGGGCGCCGAGATGCTCGGCCGCCGTGGCGAGGACCACCGCCTGGAGGCCCCGCGCCCCGCTGCCCAGCGCCGCCGGGACCGGGACGCCGAGCGCGACGACGCCCAGCGCGAGTACGACGAGTTCGACCCCTTCTAGAGCGCACCCGCTCACGCCCGCGGCGCCGGACCGATCTCCACGGTCCGGCGCCGCGGCGCGTTTCCGGTGACCGGCGCACGCCTCCCGCGGGCGCGCGATCGGACGACAACGGAAAATGTCAAGGGGTGGCGCGCAACCTACGGCACCCGGCGCCCGTCTAGTAACGCGGGGTGAGGCGAGGCGCCCGCCCATTGAACGGAGCGTTGATGAAGATCTCCTTCCTCATCCACACGATTTACGGCATCGGTGGGACCATTCGCACCACGCTGAATCTCGCGGAGGAACTCGCCGACCACCATGAGGTGGAGATCGTCTCGGTCTTCCGGCACCGGGACATCCCTCTGTTCACCATCGACCCGCGCATCACCGTCGTCCCGCTGATCGACACCCGCCCCTCCTCGCCGACCTGCGAGAAGGAGCACCCGGACCACCTGAAGCCCGCGGAGTTCTTCCCCCGCGCCGAAGCGCGCTTCAAGGAGTACAGCGGACTCACCGACGAGCGGGTCCGCGCCCACTACGCCGCCTCCGACGCCGACGTGGTCATCGGCACCCGGCCGGGTCTGGTCGCCTACGTGGCGCAGTTCTCGCCCGAGGGTGCCGTGCTCATCGGCCAGGAACACATGACGCACAACCACCACAAGCCGGTGCTCCGTGAGCAGATGCGCCCCCATCTCGCCGCGCTCGACGCCTTCGTGACGGTCTCCGAGGGCGACGCCGCCGTGTGGCGCGAGCGGATGTCCCTGCCCGACACCCGCGTGCTGTCCATACCGAACAGCATCCCCGAGCCCACCGTCGCCCCCTCCGACCTGGAGGGCACCACCATCGTCGCCGCCGGCCGGCTGGACCGCGGCAAGCAGTACGACGTCCTCATCGACGCCTTCGCCGAGGTCGTCGCCGTCCGCCCCGAGTGGACCCTGCGCATCTGCGGCTGGGGCACCGACAAGGACCGGCTGCGCGCCCGGATCGACAAGCTCGGCCTGAACAACAGCGTCCTCCTGATGGGCCCGCGCTCGCCGATCGAGCCGGAGTGGGTCAAGGGCGCCATCGCGGCCTCCACCTCCCGCCACGAGTCCTTCGGGATGACGCTGGTCGAGGCGATGCGCTGCGGTCTGCCGGTGGTCAGCACCGACTGCGACTACGGCCCCCGCGAGATCATCAAGGACGGCGAGGACGGTCTGCTCGTCCCCGTCGGTGACGCCGGCGCGGTCGCCCGGGCGCTGCTGAAGCTGATCGACGACAAGGAGCTGCGCCACCGGATGGGCGCCGCGGCGATCGTCAACTCCCGCCGTTACGACCCCGGTTCGGTGACCAAGCAGTACGAGGACCTCTTCGCCGAGCTCGGAGCCGGGTCCGCCCAGCGCACCGCCCCCGTCAAGGCGTCCGGCGCCGCGGAGGGGCCGGCCGCCGGCGCCTTCGCGCCGATGGCGGACTGTGTCGCCGAGGACGACGGCTCCCTGACCGTCACGATGGTCGCCCCGGAGGCCGCCGTCGCGAAGTACGAGGGCCTGCGGCTCGTGTGCACGCCGATGCAGGGCGACGCCGACGAGCGGGCCTTTCCGTTCGGCGCGGACGGTACGGCCACGATCCCGGCCGGCGCGGACCTCGCCGAGGGCCACTGGATGTGCCACGCCGACCACCCCGCCTCCGGCCGACGGGTCGGCATCCTCGCCCGCGCCGTCGACCAGCGCGGTTCGCTCGCGGTCCGGGACCGGCTGACCCCGGGCGCGGGCTTCCGCCACCTCGTGCCCTACCGACGCGCCCCCAAGAACCACCTGGTCCTGCGCTCCTGGACACGCGAGCTGCACGCCGAGGCCGGTGACATCGACGTCAGCCTCCGTGACGGGCGGCTGACCGTCTCCGGTCGGCTCGTCGGTCCGGCGACGCCCGGCGAACGGCCCGAGCTGGTGCTCCGCCGCCGCGGGGAGGACTCCGGCGAGGAGCTCGTCCTCCCCGGGACCCGGGTCGGCGAGAGCGGTTTCCGGGCCACGGTCCCCGCGGAGGCCGTGGTCGACCGCCGGCGCGGCGAGAAGGACGCCTGGGACATCTGGCTGCGCCATGCCCCCGGCCAGGAGCCGCTGAGGGTCGGCAGGGTCCTCGACGACGTCGTCCTCAAGGGCACCGTCTTCGTCTATCCGGAGCCCCTCCTGCACCGGCGGCGCCCGCTGCTGACCGTCCGCCGGGCGCTGCGCAGGATCCTGCGCAAGCCCCAGCTCCTGCTGCGCGTCAAGCTCGCGTACGACGCCGACAACGCCCTGGTCCTCCATGTCCTCGACGCGTGAGCACCCCGTGCGCAGGACGAGGGCGGACCGCGCTCGTCACGGCCCGCGCTACTGTCGTGCGGGTGTGGCATCGGTCACCCGGCCGCCTCAGGGCGACCCCCGAACGTCCCTGGCCACAAGGTGAACACTCCGTGTCCGGGCGGTGTGGCGCGGCCGGTGCCCGCCTTGCGAGACGGTCACGGAGAGTGCGACCATCACATCGTCCCCCAGCCAAACCGAGGTAGGTCGTTCTGTGTCTGTGCCGCATGAAGGCAAGCCCCGCACCACCGCAGTCGTGCTCGCCGGGGGTACCGGCCAGCGTGTGGGACTCGCGATCCCGAAGCAGCTGCTGAAGATCGCGGGCAAGGCTGTCATCGAGCACACGCTGGCGATCTTCCAGCAGGCGGACTCCGTCGACGACGTGATCGTGCTGATGGCCCCGGGGTACGTGCCCGAGGTCGAGAAGATCGTCGCGAAGGCCGGGCTCACCAAGGTCACCCGGATCATCGAGGGCGGCGCCACCCGCAATGAGACCACCGAGCGCGCCATCGCCGCCCTCGGCGAAGGGCTCGCGGAGGGCGAGGACCGCAACGTCCTCTTCCATGACGCTGTCCGTCCGCTTCTGTCACAGCGTGTAATCAAGGACTGCGTCGACGCCCTCGAGCGCTACCAGGCCGTCGATGTCGCCATCCCGTCCGCGGACACGATCATCGTGACCCGCACCCACGGCGAGGACGGCGAGTTCATCACCGACGTCCCGGACCGCTCCCGGCTGCGCCGCGGCCAGACGCCGCAGGCCTTCAAGCTCTCCACCATCCGCAGGGCGTACGAAGTCGCCGCCGGGGACCCCAACTTCCAGGCCACCGACGACTGCAGCGTCGTACTGAAGTACCTGCCCGACGTGCCGATCTGCGTCGTCGCGGGTGACGAGTACAACATGAAGGTGACGCAGCCGGTCGACGTCTTCATCGCCGACAAGCTCTTCCAGCTCGCCTCCACCGCCGCGCCCAGCCCGGCGGACGAGGCCGGCTACCGCGAGCTGCTGTCCGGCAAGACCCTGGTGGTCTTCGGCGGTTCGTACGGCATCGGCGCCGACATCGCCGAGCTGGCCGAGGAGTATGGCGCCAAGGTCTACGCCCTGGGCCGCTCCACCACCGGCACCCATGTGGAGAACCCCGAGCACGTCGACGACGCCCTGTCGAAGGCGTACGCGGAGAGCGGCCGGATCGACTACGTGATCAACACGGCCGGTGTGCTGCGCATCGGCAAGCTCGCCGAGACGGACAACGCGACGATTCAGGAAGCGCTGAACGTCAATTACCTGGCACCCGTCCACATCGCCCGCGCCTCGTACAAGTATCTGGCGGAGACCAAGGGACAGCTTCTGCTGTACACCTCCTCCAGCTACACTCGCGGCCGCGCGGAGTACAGCCTTTACTCGTCCACCAAGGCGGCCATGGTGAATCTCACCCAGGCACTCGCCGACGAATGGGCGGGTGACGGAATCCGGGTGAATTGCGTCAATCCTGAGCGCACCGCAACCCCTATGCGTACGAAGGCATTCGGTCAGGAGCCCTCGGGTTCGCTGCTGTCTTCCGAGGCCGTGGCCCGGACCTCGCTGGACGTGCTGCTCTCCGAAATGACCGGTCATGTCATCGACGTACGGCAGCAGGACCCGACCCGTGAAGCCTCCGAAGCGTCCGGATTCGAGCAGGCCCTGGCCTCCGTCCTGGATCGCCAGGAAGATGTGTAATACTCAATAGATGTGCTTTATCGGGCCTCTGCAGTCGCCAATATGCGAATGCAGAGGCCCGAGTTCGTGAAGCTCAGTCTTCACGAGACCTCCCCTCGATGTGAATAAACCGGCACCCCCCTCTGGAGCAGGTTCTTCGTGATTTCGACCGCCATCCGCCTGGCACGCGTGGGCAGCGGGACCGAGTTGGCCGCCGCAGTCCTGATGGGACTCGGCTATCCATGCGTCATGCTCGCCGCGCTCATCCCGAACCTCTGGTTCTTCGCGGTGGCCGGTGCTGTGACCTATGTCGCCGACTGGTATCTGCATCAGAAGGACAGCTATCTCATCAACCGGCTCGGCAAGGTCCGCGCAGGCCTCCCGATCCGGTTCCTCGTCCGCCAGTTGCTGCTGATCCTGCTTCTCGCCCGGGAGAACCTCGCCGAGCAGCCGATCTTCTACGCCGCGGTCGCCGGCTTCCTGATCTTCTACGGCCTCCAGGCCCCGCAGGGCGCGCTCGCCACCCTCATCCGCCTGCGCCGCACCATGCCGGTCGTCACCCGCAACGTCGACCTGCACGGGGTACGCATCCCGGACGCCCCGCCGAAGGCGCTGCTGAACCGCTCCGCCGAGAAGATGCTCCATCTCGACGTCCCGGCCATGGCCGGCGTGATCTACGCGGCCTCCACCGGCGAGGACATCGCCGCCTACGCCGGCGTCGCGCTCACCCTCGGCCTCGGCCTGCTCTACACCCTCGTGCTCATCCCGTACCTGCGCCGCGGCCGCCGCGTCCCGTCACCGTCCGCGGTGATGAAGACCGTGCAGAACTGGCTCCGCGAGTACCAGCCCACCGTCGTCCTGTACTTCTCCGGCTCCGACGAGTCCGCGTACCAGGTCAACATGTGGCTGGAGACCATGGAGCAGACCGAGGGCCGCCCGCTGATCATCATGCGGGAGCGGACCCTCGTGCCCAAGCTCGCCGCCACCTGCGTCCCGATCATCTGTGTGCCGGGCGGCACCCATCTGATGCAGCTCGATCTGTCGACCGTCCGGGTCGGGCTCTACGCCGCCAACGTCGGCAAGAACATCCACATCCTGCGTGTGCCGACCATGAAGCACGCGTTCATCGGGCACGGCGACAGCGACAAGCTCGCCAGCGTCAACCCCTTCTCCAAGGTCTACGACGAGGTCTGGACGGCCGGCCGGGCCGGCCGCGACCGTTACGCGCTGGCCGACGTCGGCGTCCGCGACGAGGACATCGTCGAGGTCGGCCGCCCGCAGCTGGCGCCGATCAAGACCTGGACCGGGACGCCCAAGAACCCGATCCCGACGATCCTGTACGCCCCCACCTGGGAGGGCTGGGACGACAACCCCGGCAACACCTCGCTCCTCCTCGCCGGCGAGAACATCGTCCGGCGGCTGCTGAACGCCGAGAAGCCGGTCCGGGTGCTCTACAAGCCGCACCCCTTCACCGGTCTGGTCAACCGCAAGGCCAAGGCCGTCGACGCGCGCATCCGCACGATGATCGCGACCGCCGCCGCCGAGCGGGCCACCGAACCCCGCTGGGCCAAGGAGGCCGCGGCCGCCCGCGCCGAACAGGAGGCGGCCCGCGCCGAGCTGGCCCGTGTAGAGACGCGGCTCACGACACTCGCCGCCTCCGTACGCAAGAACGGCGACGAGTCGGAGGAGTCCCGGGTCTCCCTCGCCGACCCCCAGCGGCTCGCCGAGAGCAAGCGGCTCCGGGCCGAGTGGAACGACGCGTACTGGCGCGCCTTCGGCTGGTGGGAGCACAGAGCCATCACCGGCTCCGAGCCCAAGCTCTACGACTGCTTCAACGAGGCCGACGGCATGGTCTCGGACATCTCCAGTGTCGTCTCGGACTTCATCGCGAGCGGCAAGCCGTACGCGGTGACCGACTCGGCCGAGCTGGGCGCCGACGAGTTCCGCCGGCAGAACACCGCCGTGCGGGCGGCCGTCCTCCTCACCAACAGCGCCGCGGAGATCGGGGAACTCCTCGACGCGGTCGCCGACCCGGCCGCCGACCGTCTCGCCGCCGACAGGCGCGAGCTCAAGGAGTACCTCCTCGGCCCCGACGAGCCGTCCTCCGTGGAGCGGTTCAACGCGGCACTGCGGGCGCTGGCGGCCAAGGCGGAGGCGCGCAACGCCGGCGTGGACCAGCGCCTGAGCGCGGCGCCGCCCGTCGAGCCCGAGCCGCCCCTGCAGGCAGAGGCCCCGGTGGCCGGCTGAACACGGCGGCCGGCGGCCCGCCGTCCGAGAGGTGAAGCCGGCCACGCGCCGACGGTGAAAGCCCGCGCACATGACCCGTACGCACCTTCGAAAGAGGGTCGCCTACGGGTCTTTGTGTTTGGCGATACGCGCATGTCACACTCCAGGGTCACGAACGAGCGTCCTTTTCCCCACCGGCCGTGGTAGCTAGGTACCGATGACTGAGATCTCCCCGCGCGATGTCAGCACCCCCGATGTCAGCGTGATCGTGGGGGCGTACGAAGCGATGCCCTATCTGGTGAAGTGCCTGGAGTCCGTGGAGACTCAGACACTCGGCGCCGAACGCATCGAGATCGTCGCCGTCGACGACGGCTCGACGGACGGCACGGGGGAGTACCTCGAGGAGTTCGCCGCGCGCAGCGCCGTACCCACCCGGGTGGTGCGGCAGGCCAACTCCGGTGGCCCCGGCGGCCCGCGCAACAAGGGCCTGGAGATGGCCCGCGGCCGCTATGTCTACTTCCTCGACGCCGACGACTACTTCGGCGAGGAAGCGCTGCGGCGCATGGTCGAGATGGGCGACCGGGCCGGCACCGATGTCGTCCTCGGCAAGGTCGTGGGCGTCAACCGCGATGCCGCCAAGTCGATGTGGAAGCGGACCGTCGAGCGCGCCGACATCTACACCTCCAACGTCAAGTACACGCTCAGCGCACAGAAGTTGTTCCGGCGCTCGCTCCTCGTCCGGCACGGCATGCGGTTCGACGAGTCGATGCGGACCGGCGAGGACGCGCTGTTCACCATGGAGGCGTATCTGCGCGGCTCCGGCGTCTCGGTGGTCGCCGACTACACCTGTTACTACCTGGTCGGCCGCGACGACGGCAAACACGTGACCAGGAGCGTCGGTTACGAGTCGCGCTTCCACTCGGCGAAGGCGCTGATGGAGCTCATCGCGGCGCATGTGCCACCGGGGGAGCGCCGCGACCTGTTGATGGTCCGTCCGTTCCTCACCACCGTCCTGCCGCAGTTCGGTCTCGGCGTGCTGACGTATCCCGACGACGTCATGAGCCACAAGCTGGAGCTGGCCGCCCCGCTGATGAAGGCGTACTGGACGCCGGGCCTGGCCCGGCGGGTGAAGCCGGCCGAACGGCTGCGGCTCACCTGCGTCGCCGAGGGCCGGGTGGCGGAGCTCAAGGACGTGACCGCGTTCCTGAAGAAGGGCGAGGCCCCCGAGCGAGTGCGCTCGCTGGGCCGTGTCTTCCTGGCGTATCCGCACTTCCGCGACAAGGCCTCGGGGCTGCCGGACGAGGCGTACGAAGTCTTCGACGCCCCCGCCCACGGCCCCGTCGGCCGGGCCCGCCGCCTCGCCGGGCGGGTGCTGCGCCGCGTGCGCCGCGAGACCCGGGGACGCCTCGGGCGCCTTCTCCCGGACCGCCGACGGGGCACCGCGTAGCGAGTACACGAGGGGGCGGGGAGCGCCGCGTTTCGGCGCTCCCCGCCCCCTCGGATTACTTGCTTCAGCCCACGCGCGGGCTGGGCGTCTGCGCCGCCGGCCTCGGCGACGGGACCGGTGTGCGGTTGCGGTGCGCCGCCTTGGCCCGCAGGTTCTCCACGGCCGCCGCGAACCGCACCGGCGACGGCGGGTCCGCCGGGCCGAGGAGCTGCTCCTTCAGTTCCGCCCGGACGTCCCGCAGGGCGTCCTTGGCCGGGTCGCGGACCGTCTCCAGAAGCGCCGGCACGCCCTGTCCGTCCGGCGTGAGGACCGTCGCCGCCCGGACGGTCGGGAAGACCGCCCGGAACTCGTCCTCCGGCAGTCCGCCCGTGTTGGCCACCGCGTACGGCTTCCCGCTCGCCAGAAAGTCGCAGACGACCGACGACACATCGCTGATCAGCAGGTCGGCCTGGTTGAAGCAGGAGTACAGGCCGGGCCGGGCCTCGCTCACCACCCGGTGCTCGCCCGGCGCCAGCGACGCCCAGTACGCGTCCTCCCAGGCCGCGGTCGCGCGCGCCACCTCGGCCGCCCTGCCCGGCGCCGGGGCGCCCTGCCGGAGCATCCGCTCCACCCCGTCGGCCCGGGACGGGAAGACCTCGTCGGTGGTGCGCGCCAGCTCCGCCGCGGACGGCTCCGGCGGCGTGGTGCCCCCGGCGCCCGGCCCCTGCTGCCGCCGCTGCGCCGCCATCCGCACCAACTGCTTGATCCGCGCGTTCGCCGCAGCGGCCCGCGGATCCACCGACCCCGTCATGGGATGCGGCTTGTACAGCAGCCGCACGCCCGGATCGGCGAGCAGCGCCCGCACCAGGTTCTCGCCGGCAAGGATCACCGAGGTGTTGCCCGGGTCGTCCGTCCACCCCTCCCACGTGGGGGCGTACAGCACCGTCAGGAACCGGCCCACCGGAGGCCCCGCGTAGGGCAGCACCGGAGCCAGCTGCGGACGGCCGATCTCCACCACGTCCCGGTCGTCGACACCGACCTCCGCCAGCGCGTACCGCTCGCGCGCGGCGGGCCCGGCCACCCACACCTCGTCGTAGGCCTTGGCGTACGGGTTGCAGCTGGAGAGCTTGTCGCTCTCGCCGTGGTTGACGAAGGCGTGCTTGATGCTGGGAATCCGCAGCACCTGCGAGGTCTTGCCGGAGTTCGCCGGGTGGATCAGCACTCCGAGCGTGGACTGTTCGAGCCGCATCAGATGCGCGACCTTGGGGACGCAGATCACGGGGATGTCGGTCGCGCCGATCTTCTGCATCATGAACCGCTCACGCAACACGATCACCGGCCGCCCGCCGAGCTCGGCGAGCGGTTCCAGCCACATGTTCGCCTGGTAGGCGGAGCTGGTGCCGCCGGAGAAGTACATCCCGACCGTCGGGCGGTACTCCGCCAGCCAGCGGTCGAACCAGGCCAGGACCTCCGCCTCGCCCGCCGGACGCCTCCCCGGCAGCAGCCGGACCACCAGCACCGCGAATCCCGTTCCTGCCAGCAGCACCGAGACCACGACACCCGCCCCGGCCCACACTCCGGCGCCGGTCAGCGCAGCCGCCACCAGACCGGCCGTCGCGGGCAGCCCGCAGGCCAGCAGCCGGGCGCCGGGATGGCGGTTCAGCAGCGCGGGCGGCGCGGTGGACAGCCGCAGGGCCGAGGCGTCGATGTTCCGGGTCAGGACCGGGAGCGTCCGGGTGCGGCGCACCTTGGCGGACGCCCCCTGGCAGGCGAAGTGCAGGGCGTAGCAGAGCAATACTCCGTAGCAGAGCGGGAGATAGAGCAGCCCTGGACCGTACCGTTCCAGATTCATCAGCCCCGCCACCAGCAGCAGGTCCCGCAGCAGATGCCGGACGGGCACATCCGCCCGCGCCTTCGACAGGACCCGGCTCAGCCCCCGGTGGCGGCGGTGGATCAGTACTTCCAGGGCGAGCCCGGCCGCGGTGGACACGGCGAGCAGTACGGCGTCCGGCCCTACGGCACCGGCGACCTGCCCCGCGAAGGCGGCGCCCAGTGCCGCCAGCGGACCCAGTCGGCGCGCGGCCGCGCGGGCATGCCGGACAGAACGTCGGACAGTTGACACGGGTGCTCCACGGGGACGAGGGCGGGACCGGACAAGGAGCCAAACGAGCCATCGTGGCCGACTCCCCGCCGCCGTCGTGAAGTTCACCTGAATCGACCCGATTCGAGAGGAAGGTTTACGACTTTCGTCGCTCTGTGTTGACCTCGCCGGATCGGTCGCGGTCCTGTCCAGCGACTGAAATGGACGAGCGCCGTCCGTCGGCCCTTGGATAGATTCGCCCATGTGACAGTGGCAAGGCAGTACGTGACGGAAGCCCGCAGGATCGTCGTCAAGGTTGGTTCGTCCTCCCTGACCACCGCGTCGGGCGGCCTCGACGCCGATCGTGTCGACGCCCTCGTGGACGTACTCGCCAAGGTCCGCAGCGGCGGCGAGAAGGAGATCGTGCTGGTCTCCTCCGGCGCCATCGCCGCCGGTCTCGCACCGCTCGGGCTCGCGCGCCGCCCCAAGGACCTGGCCCGCCAGCAGGCCGCGGCCAGCGTCGGCCAGGGCCTGCTCGTCGCCCGCTACACCGCCTCCTTCGCGCGCTACGGCGTCAGGGTCGGCCAGGTGCTGCTCACCACCGACGACACCAGCCGCCGCGCGCACTACCGCAACGCCTACCGGACCCTCGACCAGCTGATCGAGATGGGCGCCGTCCCGGTCGTCAACGAGAACGACACCGTGGCGACCGACGAGATCCGCTTCGGCGACAACGACCGCCTCGCTGCCCTGGTCGCCCATCTCGTCCGCGCCGACCTGCTGGTCCTCCTCTCCGACGTCGACGGCCTGTACGACGGCGACCCGGCCAAGCCCGGCACCGCCCGCATCGCGGAGGTGACCGGACCCGAGGACATCTCACATGTCGAGATCGGCAGCGCGGGCAAGGCGGGCGTCGGGACCGGCGGAATGGTCACCAAGGTCGAGGCGGCGCGCATCGCCGCCGCCGCCGGAATCCCGGTCGTCCTCACCTCGGCCAGCCGCGCCGCCGACGCCCTGGCCGGCCGCGACACCGGGACGTACTTCCACCGCACCGGCCGCCGCTCGGCCGACCGGCTCCTGTGGCTCGCCCACGCCTCCACCCCGCAGGGCGCGCTGATCCTGGACGACGGGGCCGTGCGAGCCGTGGTCGAGGGGAAGAAGTCGCTGCTCGCGGCCGGTATCGCGGCGGTCGAGGGCGACTTCGTCGCCGGCGACCCGGTGGAGCTCAGGGACGCCCGTGGCCAGGCCGTCGCCCGCGGCCTGGTCAACTTCGACGCCAAGGAGATCCCCCAGCTCCTCGGCCGCTCCACCCGCGACCTCGCCAAGGAGCTCGGTCCGGCATATGAGAGAGAGGTCGTACACAGGGACGATCTCGTCGTCGTCCGGCCCTGAGCGCGGAGCTGAAACGGCTGAAAGTCCGGCCATCCGGTAGAGACCTTCCCCAAAACCGCCCCAAGTCCGGTCGCGGGCTGGTCAACTTTGTCTCGGGGGCAAGGCGGGGTACAGCCCTGGGTACAGCACCAACGCATCAAACAGGAGGCCGCCGGTGAGACGAGCGCGCCCGGGGGCTCTGCCCCGAGGGACGGCCGAACGTGCCCTGACCAGTGTCGAAGCCGGGGTCGACTTCGACGCCGTCGACGAGGACCGGGAGGCGGACCGCAGCAGCCATCCCAGTACGGGCCGGACGGCCCACACCCGCGGCGAGGAACGCCCGGCGTCGAAGCTCTGGCACATCACCCTCAGCGCCTCGGGCCCCGAAGCCCCGCTGAAGGACGTCAGACGCGGCCTCGAACAGCTCGCCCACGACCATCCCTTCCTGCTGACCAGCCGCTACGCCAATGATCACGCGGAGATCCGCTACTGGGAAGAGGCCCGCGACCTGCACGACGCCGCCGCCGTGGCCCTGCGGCTGTGGGGCGAGCACCGGCAGAGCGCGAAGCTGCCGCCCTGGGAGATCGTCGGCCTGGAAGTGATCGACCGCGAGACCTACCACCAGCGGATCGCCGAGGGCTACGGACCGCCACCGGCGGCCCCGGTGGGTGTCCATCCTTTCTGAGGCGCCTTGTGGCCCTTGGGGTGGGTTTCTGTCTCGGAGTGCGGGATGCGTACGGGATACGTGCGGGGTGGCCGCGCGGACGGCATTACCCTGCCAGCATGACCTCGCAGACGTCCTCCGACACTCTCTCCCCGGTCGCCCAGGCGGCGCACCGGGCCCGCGCCGCCGCCGCCGACATCGCGCCCCTGCCGCGCGCGGCCAAGGACGACGCGCTGCTGGCGATCGCCGACGCCCTCGAAGCCCGCACGGCCGAGATCGTCGAGGCCAACGCCGAGGACGTCACGCGCGCCCGAGAGGCCGGCACCAGCGAGTCCATCATCGACCGGCTCACGCTCACCCCCGAGCGGGTCCGGGCCATCGCCGCCGACGTCCGGGACGTGGCCGCCCTGCCCGACCCGGTCGGCGAGGTCGTGCGCGGCTCGACCCTGCCCAACGGGATCGACCTGCGGCAGATCCGGGTGCCCCTCGGCGTCGTCGGCATCATCTACGAAGCCCGCCCCAACGTGACCGTGGACGCCGCCGCCCTCTGTCTGAAGTCCGGCAACGCCGTCCTGCTGCGCGGCTCCTCCTCCGCGTACTCCTCGAACACCGCCCTCGTCGCCGTGCTGCGCGACGCGGTCGCCTCGACCGGTCTCCCCGCCGACGCCGTCCAGCTGGTGCCGGGCGAGTCCCGCGACTCCGTGAAGGAACTGATGCGGGCCCGCGGTCTCGTGGACGTCCTCATCCCGCGCGGCGGCGCCTCCCTGATCCGCACGGTCGTCGAGGAGTCCACCGTCCCCGTCATCGAGACCGGCACCGGCAACTGCCATGTCTACGTGGACGCGCGGACCGACCTCGACATGGCCGTCGACATCCTGATCAACTCCAAGGCGCAGCGGCCGTCCGTCTGCAACGCCGCGGAGACCCTCCTGGTCCACCAGGACATCGCCGCCGACTTCCTGCCGAAGGCCCTGGACGCGCTCGCCGCCGCGGGCGTGACCGTCCACGCCGACGAGCGGGTGCTGCCGTACGCCGACGGCTCCAAGGCGACCGTCGTGGCGGCTGTGGAGGAGGACTGGGAGACCGAGTACCTCTCGTACGACATCGCCGCGGCCGTCGTCGACTCGCTGGACGCCGCCGTGGCGCACATCCGGCGCTGGTCGTCCGGGCACACCGAGGCGATCGTCACCACCTCGCAGGCCGCCGCCCGCCGCTTCACCCAGTTGGTGGACTCGACCACGGTCGCCGTGAACGCGTCCACGCGCTTCACGGACGGTGGCCAGTTCGGCTTCGGCGCCGAGATCGGCATCTCCACGCAGAAGCTGCACGCCCGCGGCCCCATGGGCCTGCCCGAGCTGACGTCGACGAAGTACATCGTCACCGGCGACGGCCACACCCGGTGAGGAACGAGGGCGGGGAGTAGCGCGCGGTAGCGCCACGGAGCCGGAAGCGGGCGGTGAGCCTCGTCCTCTTGCCCGTTCTCCCTGCCCAAAACGCTCGCCCAGGGCTACCCTGAATCCGTGCCGGACGACGTGGGGGGCAGGCCGTTCCCGGACGGCTGGGAGCCCGACGACGACCGCGGTGGCGCCGACGAGTTCGCCTCCGTGGTGTTCGACGAGGACTTCGTCCGGGCCGCCGAGATCCATGAGCCGACCGCCGTCGAGCGGCTCCTCGCCGCCGCCCAGGCCCGCGCCGAGGCGGAGGCCGCCCGGGCCAGAGCCGGCGGCGGAGCGGCCGAGGACGAGCTCTTCGAAGACCTCTACGGCACCGACGGCTACGCCCGCCGGCGCGGCTACGACGAGGGTGTCCTGCCCGACGACTTCGACGAGTACGACGACTCCGGGCCCTACGGCCGTCACGGCGGCGCCCTGCGCCCCTACCGCGGCAGCGCCCGCTGGCACCGCCCGGTCGCCTGGGTCCTCGCCCTGGTGATGGGCGTCGGGATGGTCGCGCTCGCCTTCACCGCCGTCTACCGCGGCGCCTCCGGCAACAGTCAGGACCAGGTCCCGGCCCCGGCGACGACCGGAATCGACACCCCGAGCGCCACGCCGCCGAGGGCCGCCCGCCCCTCCGCCTCCGCCGAGTACTCCGCCCCGCCGGCCTCCGCCGCGCCCCGCCCGGGCCCCTGACACGGGCCCCGGGGACGGGCGCCGGCCGAAGTCCCGGAACTTGGCGTTCTCCCCAGCGTTTACCGAGGTCCCCGCAGACCTACCCTGAAGGTATGGCAGGGAGTGGCGACCCGCCTGAGGGGACCCCCGAAGGGCTCCCCGGCGGTGGTGAGGACGAGTACCGATCCGTCGTCTTCGACGAGTCGTTCGTCCGTGCTGCCCGGCTCCAGGAGTTCTCCGCCCAGGAGCGGATGGGCGAGCACGCCCGGGCCGTCCGCAGCCGCCCCGCGTGGCAGCCGAGAAGCGGAGCGAGACAGGGCGTCCTGCTGGTCCTCCTGATCATCCTGGCCTTCGGAACCGCCATCTATCTCGGCGTACGCAACCCCTATCTGCCCCCGCCGGACCAGCGCGCCGAGCCCCTGCGGGTCACGGTGGTCCCCCTCGAGCCCCAGGGAAAGGTGCCGGGAGGCACGCCCGAGGAGCTCTACGCGCACAGCCCCGCGGCCCAGTACCGCTCCGGCGCCGCCGGCATCAACCTCCCGGCCACCCAGCGCACCCCGCACTTCTCCGAGGGCCAGGTGACGACCGCGCTGACGATCGCCAAGGATTATCTGGCGAGGTCCTCCCTCGACCCCGACGTCCTGACCGGTGCCACGGACCGGGCCGTACGTCTCCTGCTCGACCCGGACCAGCTGGACCAGTTCGACCGGAGCGTCGCCTCCCCCTCGGACGACGGGCAGCACGCCACCAGCGGCTGGCTGGTGCGTTTCGACCCCGCCAAGGTGCGGCTGGCCGACGCCGCACCGAGGGTGCAGGGCGCCCTCCGGTTCGCCGAGACGGAGCCGGACGTCCTCGACGTGACCTCGGACCACACCTTCACCTACGCGGTACGCCCGGCCGGCGAAGGCCCTCCCACCGAGGCCTCGCTGTTCACCGTCCGCCGCGAGCTGCACTTCCGCTTCGACCGCGAAGACCTGCGGATGCACAGGGTCGAGCTGGTGACCAGCGTCGTCCAGGCCGGGCCGCAGGACTGCTCGGCGGCCGACACCTCAGGCGCCCTGCGTCCGCTGCTCGCCGGCCGTCAGGCGAGCGGAGGCGGCCCCGCGGGCACCGACCCGTACGCCACGGGCCGGGACGCCGCCTCCCTCTGCGGAGTCCTGGCTCCGAGCTCTCAGCCCTCGCCCTGACCGCCGGGCTCACCGCCCTGCCCGCGGGCTCTCAGCCCTCGCCCTGACCGCTGTCCTTGGCGCCGCCCGAGCCGCCGCCGGTGAACTTGTCGCGCAGCTTCCCGCCCAGGTCCCCCGCGCCGCCCGCTATGTCGCCCACGAGCTTCATCAGCGGATCCTTGCTGCCCCGCACCGAGTCGGCGTAGTGCGCCGCCGACTCGCGGAAGGAGTCGCTCACCGAGGTGTCCTTGTCGTCCTCGCGCCGCGGGTAGTGGCCGTCCATGATCCGCTGGTGGTCGCGGGTCTCGGACCACTTCTTCAGCTCGGCCGCGCGCACGGTCGTGAAGGGGTGCGAGCGGGGCAGTACGTTCAGAATCTTGAGCACCGAATCGCGCAGGTCACCGCCGGACTCGTACTCCTCGGCCTGGGCAAGGAACGCGTCCACGTTCATCTCGTGCAGATGGTTGCCGCCGGCGATCTTCATCAGGCCGCGCATCGAGGCCTGTAGATCCTGGCCCACCAGCAGCCCGGCCCGGTCGGCAGACAGCTCCGACTTGCGGAACCACTCCCGCAGCGCGGTCACGATCGCCATGATCGCGACATTGCCGAGCGGGATCCAGGCGATCTTCAGGGCAAGGCTGGTGAGGAAGAGCAACACCGTGCGGTAGACCGAGTGTCCCGAGAGGGCATGGCCCACCTCGTGACCGACGACCGCCCGCATCTCCTCCTCGTCGAGCAGCTCCACGAGACCGGTGGTGACGACGATGATCGGCTCGTCGAGACCGATGCACATGGCGTTGGGCTGCGGGTCCTGCGTGACGTACATCGGGGGGACCTTCTCCAGGTCCAGGATGTAACAGGCGTCCCGCAGCATCGTGTTGAGATGCGCGAACTGCGCGTCGCTCACCCGCACCGAGTCGGAGAGGAAGAGCAGACGCAGGCTGCGCTCGGGAAGCAGCCCGCTGAGCGCCTTGAAGACGGTGTCGAAGCCGCTGAGCCGGCGCAGGGCGACCAGCGCGGAGCGGTCCGCAGGATGCTCGTACGCACGGGAGGAGATACCCGGGAAGCGCTTGCGCTGCCTGCTCGGCACCTTCTCGTGGCTGCTGTCGGTCATGGATGCCCCCTGCTTTCTACGAGACCTCGGCCCGTCCCCCTGACGGCTCCCAGCCTAGGCGCTGGTGCCATGACGCGCCGGGGCCTGTGGACAACACGGACCCTGTGGACAAGTCGGGACTCGGCCGGTTCCTGCCGCACGCGGATACCGCGACTGAGAACCCCAACGACTGAGTCGGCGTGAGCGTGCCCGGACCGCCCGCATACGATGTGCGCGAAGTCTCCGCCCCACCCCCGATCGATAGGTACTGCTGAAGATGAGTCTCCCCAGCACCGCCGCCAGCCTGGTCACGCTCGCCGAGGGCGCCGAGCACGGCGGCAACCACGCCAGCCTCAGCCCGTACCTCACCGGTGGCGGCGCCCTCTTCGCACTGCTTCTGCTGCTGTGGATCACCACCCGCTTCAACCGGGACCGCTGATCCGGCGACCGCCGGGACAGGGTGCTGCCGCCGTGCCAGTAGGCTCTGCACGCATGGGAGAGCAGGAAGTGCCTACTGGTCCCGGCAAACGCCGACTCGGTGTGATGGGCGGGACGTTCGACCCGATCCACCACGGACACCTGGTGGCCGCCAGCGAGGTGGCCGCCCTGTTCCACCTCGACGAGGTGGTGTTCGTGCCGACCGGGCAGCCGTGGCAGAAGACCCACAAGGTGGTGTCTCCGGCGGAGGACCGCTATCTGATGACGGTCATCGCCACGGCGTCCAACCCCCAGTTCTCGGTCAGTCGTATCGACATCGACCGCCAAGGACCGACGTACACCATCGACACGCTGCGGGAGCTGCGCTCGCTCAACAGCGACGCGGATCTCTTCTTCATCACGGGCGCCGACGCGCTCGCGCAGATCCTCACCTGGCGGGACGCCGAGGAACTGTTCGCGCTGTCGCACTTCATCGGGGTCACCCGGCCCGGTCACGACCTGACGGACGACGGTCTGCCCGAGGGCGGCGTCTCCCTGGTCGAGGTGCCCGCGCTGGCGATCTCCTCCACCGACTGCCGGGCGAGGGTCGCGCAGGGCGACCCGGTCTGGTACCTGGTGCCGGACGGTGTGGTGCGCTACATCGACAAGCGCCAGTTGTACCGCGGCGAGTGAGCCACGGAGAGGGGCACCGGTGAACGACCAGCAGCACCCGTACGACCCGTACCAGCCGCAGCCGCGGATCATCGGCTACGACGCGTACGGGCAGCCGGTGTACGAGCAGCCCGAGCAGCCGGCGCAGTACGACCCGTACGCGCAGCAGGGGTACCCCTCGCCGGGGCAGCAGCCCCAGCAGCAGGGCTACGGCTACGATCCGGCCTACGACCCCTACGGGCAGGGCGCGCAGGGCGGCCGGCCCCAGCAGCCGTCGTACGACCCGTACGGCGGCGCTCAGCAGGGCTACGGCTACGGCCAGAGTTCCGGTTACGACACCGGGCAGCAGCAGGCGGCCGTCGACACGCCTCAGCAGTGGAACGTTCCGCCGCAGCACCACCCCGATCACCCCGGCCGTCCCGACCAGCGCGAGCCGCAGCAGTCGCCCGAGGCCCCGCCGTCCGCCGTGCCCGGACAGCGGCGCCCGGCGCCCGACGAGGACGGCGCCTACCGGACCGAGCAGTTCTCGTTCATAGAGGAGCCCGACGAGGACTCCGAGGACGTCATCGACTGGCTCAAGTTCACCGAGAGCCGCTCGGAGCGGCGCGAAGAGGCCAAGCGGCGCGGCCGCAACCGGGTCGTCGCGCTGATCGTCGTGCTGGCGCTCGCCGTCGTCGGTGGCGTCGGCTACCTCTGGTCCGCCGGCAAGCTGCCGGGTCTCTCCGGACCCCAGGAGAAGCGCGACACGGCGTCCGGCCCCCAGAAGCGCGATGTCATCGTCATCCATCTGCACAACACCAAGATGGGCGGCACCTCCACCGCGCTGCTGGTCGACAACACCACCACCAAGCAGGGCACGACCGTGCTGCTGCCCAACTCGCTCGCCGTCGCCAACGACGACGGCACCACGACCACGCTGGGCAAGTCCGTCGAGGACGACGGCTCCTCCGGCACCCGTGAGGCGGTCGGCTCCCTCCTCGGGACGAAGATCACCGGCACCTGGCGGCTGGACACGCCGTTCCTGGAGAACCTGGTCGAGCTCGTCGGCACCATCGACCTCACCACCGACACCGACGTGCCCGGTGCCAAGGCCGGTGCCGAGCCCCTGGTGAAGAAGGGTGAGAACCAGACACTCAACGGGCCCGCCGCCGTCGCCTACGCCACCTACCGCGGGCCGGGAGAGGCCGAGGCCAAGCAGCTCCAGCGGTTCGGCCAGGTCATGTACGGCGTCCTGCGGAAGATGTCCGACGACCCGAAGAGCGCGACGGTCACGGTCGAGACCCTGGCGCAGATCCTCGACCCCTCCCTGCCCGAGAAGGACCTCGGCGCCTCGCTCGCGAAGCTCGCCCAGCACGCCAAGGGCGGCGACTACACGACGGCGCTGCTCCCGGTCCAGCAGGACGGCACGCTCTCCGACGAGGCGAGCGAGAGTGTGGTCAAGGACATCCTCGGCGGCAAGGTCAGCGCGCCCGAGCAGGGCGCGGCCGTCCGGGTCGGCGTCAGGAACGGCACCGGAAACGCGGATGCCACAGAAGCGGCCCGGATCGTCCTGGTCAACGGTGGCTATGCCTTCATCGACGGCGGCAAGGCCGACACGGAGTCGTCCTCGCAGGTCATCTACGGTGCGCCGGCCCAGAAGGCACAGGCCGACGAGGTGGCCAAGACGCTCGGGCTCCCGGCCGGTGCGGTGAAGCAGGGCAAGGCGGCCGCGAACGCCGACGTCACCGTCGTCCTGGGCAAGAACTTCAAGATCAAGGGGAAGGCCGGAGCGCAGGACGACTAAAGGTTTGCCGTGCGGTCGGTGGTCCGTGAGACCCTTGAAGTCTCTGACCACCGACGAAAGCCTGCTTGTGACCGCCACGGATCGCTCCATCGAGCTCGTCAACGCCGCCGCTCAGGCGGCCGCAGACCGGCTCGCGCACGACATCATCGCGTACGACGTCAGTGATGTGCTGTCGATCACCGACGCCTTCCTGCTCGCCTCCGCGCCCAACGACCGCCAGGTCAAGTCGATCGTCGACGAGATCGAGGAGCGGCTCAACAAGGAGCTCGGCGCCAAGCCCGTGCGCCGCGAGGGCGACCGCGACGCCCGCTGGATTCTCCTGGACTACGTCGACATCGTCGTCCACGTCCAGCACAGCGAGGAGCGAGTCTTCTACGCCCTGGAGCGGCTCTGGAAGGACTGCCCCGAGCTTCCGCTCCCCGAGGACGCCCTGAAGACCCGGGGCAAGGCCGAGGAGCACGCCCAGCTCACCGGCGCCGCGGACGGTGAGCTGAGCTGAACGGCACCAAGGGCGGCACGGGCCGCCGGATCGTCCTCTGGAGGCACGGCCAGACCTCATGGAACCTGGAGCGCCGCTTCCAGGGCTCCACGGACATCGAGCTGACCGAGACCGGCGTCGCCCAGGCGCGCCGGTCCGCCCGGCTGCTCGCCGCGATGAAGCCGGACGGCATCATCGCCTCCGACCTCAAGCGGGCCGCGTCGACGGCGGGCGAGCTGGCCGCCATCACCGGGCACTCGGTCACCCACGACGCCGCGCTGCGCGAGACCTATGCCGGCGCCTGGCAGGGGCTGACCCACAACGAGATCGTGGAGCGGTACGGCGAGCAGTACGCCGCCTGGAAGCGCGGGGAGCCCGTGCGCCGGGGTGGCGGAGAACTGGAGACCGAGGTCGCCGACCGGGCCGCACCCGTCGTGCTGCGGCACGCCGAGAAGCTCCCCGAGAACGGCACCCTCGTCGTGGTCAGCCACGGCGGCACCATCCGCACCACCATCGGCCGGCTCCTCGGCCTGGATTCGCGCAGCTGGGAGAGCCTGGGCGGGCTCTCCAACTGCTGCTGGTCGGTGCTCGGCGAGGGCGCCCGCGGCTGGCGTCTCCTCGAGCACAACGCCGGCACGCTGCCCGAACCGGTCCTCGGCGACGACGACTGACCCGGATTTCACTTTCCGGCAGGTCACAGGCTAAAGTTCTTCTTGTTCGCAGCGCGGAGCGCAAAGAACACGAGGGGCTATAGCTCAGTTGGTAGAGCGCCTGCATGGCATGCAGGAGGTCAGGAGTTCAATTCTCCTTAGCTCCACAATCCCGAATCCCGTCCCCATCAGGGGGCGGGATTCGTGCGTTCCCCCGACGCACCGTCCGTCCGTGGCGTCGCGCGCAGCGTCGCGAGCGACTGCCGGCTCTCCTCGTCGTTCGGCGTGTACGCCACGATCCGGCACTCCGGCATCCCGTTGATCGACAGCGATACGGACGTCATCCGTATCTCGCCCACGTCCTTGTGCCGGAAGGTCTTCACCCGGGGCCCCTGTGGCGCCACGTCGCCGCTGCGCCAGAGCCGGGCGAAGTAGGGGCTGGCCTCGGAGAGCCGCTGGACGAAGGACTCCCAGGCCGGCTCGCCCACATGCCGGCCGTACGAGCCGCGCAGCTGCGCGACCATCAGCGGCAGCTCCAACTCCCGGTGCGCCAGCGGACAGTCGGGTTCGGGCGAGGTGAACAGCGTCCACAGCACGTTGCGTACGCCGAACCGTGCACGCCCCGGCAGCTCGAACAGGGCACGGTAGGCGGGGTTGGTCGCCAGGATGTCGTACCGCGCGTTGTAGACCACGCCCGGATGCGGATCCAGGGCGTCGATGATGCCCTGGATCTCCGGGCTGACGGTCTGCACATCGGCCGCACGGTCGGGGGCACAGGCCACCCCCGCCAGGTGGTAGAGGTGCTCCCGCTCCGGCCGGTCGAGGCGGAGCGTCCGCGCCACCGCGTCCAGCACCTGCGCCGAGGCGTTGATCGGACGGCCCTGCTCCAGCCAGGTGTACCAGGTCACGCCGACCCCGGAGAGCTGGGCGACCTCCTCGCGGCGCAACCCGGGCGTGCGGCGGCGCAGGCCGGGAGCCATGCCGACGTCCTCGGGTGTCACCCGGGCACGGCGATTGCGCAGAAAGGCGGCCAGTTCCGGCCGTCGTCGCTGCTGTGTCGGTACTGCCACTGTGGTCATACCCCCCATGGTCGAGGCCCTGTCCCGCCGTTGCCAGGTGCTGCCAGTACCAGCATCAGCGGGCTCTCGTTACCCGTATCGGATCGGCGTCAGGCTCAACGCCATGACGACGACCACCACACGACCCGTACTCAGTAAAGACCCCGGCACTGACAACCGGCCCCGGCTCCTTCTCGCGGTCGTGCTGGCCGCGCAGTTCATGGCGCTGCTCGACGTCTTCATCGTCAACGTCGCGGCCCCCACGATCCGTACCGAGCTCAACGCCTCCGGCGCGGGGCTCCAGTTGGTCATCGCCGGATACACCATCGCGTACGCCGTGCTGCTGATCACCGGAGCACGCCTCGGCGATCTGCTCGGCCACCGCAGGATGTACCTCGGCGGACTCGCCGTCTTCACCGCCGCGTCGCTCGCCTGTGGACTGGCCGCGGGAACCGGCCAGTTGATCGCCTTCCGGCTCGTCCAGGGCGCCGGCGCGGCGCTGATGATCCCGCAGGTCCTCAGTCTGATCCAGCGGAACTTCACCGGCGAGGGCCGGGTGCGGGCGCTCGGCGCGTACTCCGCCGTCCTCGCGACCGGGGCCGCGGCCGGACAGGTCGCGGGAGGCGTCCTGGTCAGCGCCGATCTGTTCGGCATGAGTTGGCGGCCGGTCTTCCTGGTGAACGTGCCCATCGGTGTGGCGCTGCTCGTCCTCGGCACGCGGGTCCTGCCCCGCGACCGCCGCGGCGAACCGGAGCGCGCCCGCCCCCTCGACCTGCCCGGCCTCGTCCTGCTGGCCGGAGCCGTGTCCCTCTTCACCGTGCCGCTGGTCCTCGGACAGGAGCAGGAGTGGCCGGCCTGGTCCTGGCTGTCACTGGGGGCCTCCGCCGTCCTCTTCGCGGCCTTCTGCGTCTACGAGTCCCGGCTCGCGCGGGGCGGCGGCGCCCCCCTCATCGCGCCCCGGGTGCTGCGCATCCCCGGCATGGGCCGGGCGGTCGTCAGGATCGCCGTATCCATGGCCGTCAACGCGGGCTTCCTCTTCACCCTCACCCTTCACGTCCAGGGCGGACTCGGCCACAGCGCGCTGCGGGCAGGGCTCACCTTCGCGCCCACCGCCGTGATCTTCGGTGCGGTGGGGCTGACCTGGCGGCGCTGGCCGGCGGCCTGGCAGCCCGCCATGATCCCCGGCGGATTCCTGCTCACCGCGGTCTCGGCCGCCGCCGTCGGCCGGCTCCTGCGGGACGGCGGGGACGGCGGTCCCTGGCTCTACGCGGCCTTCGCGGGGATGGGGTGCGGACTCGCGCTCGCCTTCAGCCCCGTTCTGACGGGCGCGCTCGCGACCGTACGGCAGGAGGACGCGGCCGACGCGAGTGGTCTGCTCGCCAGCGTGACCCAGCTCGGACAGCTCATCGGCGTGGCGACGTTCGGCACACTCTTCCTGAACCGCCTCCATGCGCCCGGGGCGCTCGCGTCCGCCGACGCGCTGTGGGCGTGCGCCCTGGCACTGTCCGCCGCGTCGATCTTGGGCGCGGTGGCCGGTATGGTGCGCCGACTCCGCTGACCCCCTTGCGTGGCCATGGCAGAATCGGACGGCCGGAGGGGGACGACGGTCCGGACGGGAGGGAGTGTGCGATGGCCGCTGGCAGTTTCGAGGGGGCCGATGCCCTGCTCGCCGCGGCGGAGGTCCTTGCTCGCCTCAGCTGCCCCTCGTGCGGTTCGGCCCATGTCGCCCAAGTGCTGGGCGACAACGGCGGAGTGTCCTATGTGTGCACGGCCTGCGGCCACAGCTGGAGCTGAGTGATGGGTGCACACAGGAGGAAATGCGACTGGTGCGGCAGTGGTACGCCGATCGTCCGCGACATGGATCCGGTCAATCCCGAGTACCAGTACTGGTGCGAGGAGTGCGCGCGGGCGCTGATCATAAAAGGCGACCCCATCGAGACCTACCGTGAACTCGAAGGGGAGCCGATCTACGGACGGCTGCTCGACGAGCACTGCACGCTCAAGCGCTTCTACTCCTTCGCCACGGCCTGAGCGCCCTGCCCGGGACCGTCGCGCCACAGTGCGTGACCCAGCGCCGCCATCAGTGCCGTCGCCGCCAGCGGATAGATGCCGGAGAGCAGCATCTGTCCGGCGTTCTGGCCCAGTTCGGGCCGGCCCGGGTCGTGCGGCACCCACCACAGCGCGAAGGAACAGAAGGCCAGCGCCACGGCCCCCGTCCACACCGGCCGGACCCGGTGAGCGAGCAGCACCAGCACCGGCACGCACCACACCCAGTGGTGCGACCAGGAGATCGGGCTGATCATCAGGGCCGTCGTCGCGACCGCCACCACGGCCACCGCCCGGTCCTCCCGCAGCGCGGCCACCACGGCCACCGCGAGCCCGGCGAGGGCGAAGACCGCGGCGACGACCGCCCACCACATGCCCGGATCGTCGGTGTGCAGGAGCCGGGCGAGCACGCCGCGCAGCGACTGGTTGGCGGTCTCCTCCGCGAAGCCCACCCGGCCGGTCTCGAACAGCGTCTCGGTCCAGAAGCGGCGCGAGTCGTGCGGCAACAGGACCGCGCTCGCCGCCGTCGCGCCGACGAAGGTCGCCGACGCCACGGCGAACCGCCGCAGCGAGGCGTTCCAGCCGGAGCCGCGCCGCAGCTGTATCAGCCCGACGATCAGCAGATACAGCGCGAACAGTCCCGGTGTGAGCTTCACCGCAGTGGCGAGGCCGATGCCGACGCCGGCCCAGCGGTTCGAATCGCGGCGGGTGAGGTCCCACAGCACGGCGACCGCGATCAGCAGATTGATCTGCCCGTACCGCAGCGTCGTCCACACCGGCTCGCACCAGACGACGAGCGCCGCCACCCACAGCGTCGCCCCGGGCCGGTCTCGGCCGACCAGACGCAGCGAGAGGTGGACCAGCGCGACCACCAGAAGCAGGTTTCCCGCCGTGGCGAGGACGCGCATCTCGGGGACGCCGACCAGGGTGAGCGGCGTGAACAGCAGCGCGGCGAACGGCGGGTAGGTCATGGCGAGGTTCGCCGATGTGGCGCGCATCGCATAGAGGTCTCCGCCGGCCCGCACGGTCATGCCCTCGGCCCGGTAGACCATCAGGTCGAGGTTGGTGACATGCGCGGCACGCTGCGCCAGCCAGAAGGCGGCGAACGAGAACAGGCAGGCCGCGGCAGCCGAGGCGAGGGGCCACTGGCGGACGCGGGACTTGACGATCACGGACACGGTCACGGAGACGGACCCTACCGGCCGGGTCCGACAGAGCCCCCGGGGCCGCCGGTAATCGATTTGGTGAAGCACCGGGGGGACCGTGTAATGTTCTCTCTGTCGCCGCGGGGGAAACCCGAAACGGGGCGGCGGAACGCAAGGGGCTATAGCTCAGTTGGTAGAGCGCCTGCATGGCATGCAGGAGGTCAGGAGTTCAATTCTCCTTAGCTCCACAAGATCCCAAGAAGCGGGCCATCCGAATCGGATGGCCCGCTTTTCGTTGGTCAACTCCGGCCGCTGCCCAGGGCCTTGCGGGACGGGCTCGGCAGCGCGGGCCGCTCCTGGGGCGCCTGCTCAATACGGAGCGCCAGCGCGGGACAGCGGCGCACCGCGCGCTGCGCACGCCCGCGCAGATGCATGGGGACAGAGGCGTCGGCGAGCGCCGGATAGCCGTCGGGGCCCAGCCGGATCAGCTCCGGCACGATGTCGGCGCACAGTCCGTGGCCCTGGCACAGCGTCCAGTCCACGGCCAGCTTCTCGCCGCTCGGGATCGACTCCTCGGCGTCCTGGTAGCCGGGGGCGGGCAGCGGCAGCACTCCGGTCGTCTCCCGCCCGCAGCCCCCGTCCAGCACATGCGCGGCCAGATCGTCCGTGAACGCCGACAGCGTCGACGCGAAGAAGCGGGCGGAGCCGTCGGGGTGCTTGCAGGCGCCCCGGCCCTTCACGGCCTGGGTGACCGCCCGCAGCGCCTCCAGTGCGGCCGGGCCGCCCCCGTTCAGGACGTCGGACAGGCCGCCGGCCGCCGCGGGCAGGCCGAGTCTGCAGGGGCCGCACTGGCCGGCCGTCTCGGCCGCCAGCCAGTTCGCGACCCGCAGCGCCTCGCCCAGCGGGCAGGTCTCGGGGCCGATCGGGAGGATCGCGCCCGCGCCCAGGGAGCCGCCCACGGCGGCCAGGGACTCGCGGGACACCACGGCGTTGTGGACGGCCACCGCGTCGATCCAGTTGCCGTGGTAGCCGCCGGTGAGGACGCCCTGCGGCAGCGGCGGGGCGCCGGCCAGCTGGAGCACGTACCGAAGGGGCACCCCGGTGGGAACCTCCACCACCATCGGGCGCGCGACCGCCCCGGAGATCGTCAGCATGACCGTGCCGGGCTCGCTGTCCAGGCCGGTGTTGCCGTAGCGGCGAGGCCCGATCCGGGCCGCGATCGCGAGCTGGGCGAACGTCTCCGCGTTGGACAGCAGCGTCGGCGCGCCGCCGACACCGGACTCCGAGGCGCGCTCGCGGCGCCCGGCCGGCAGGGCGGGACCGCCGACCGCGGCGCGGATCACCGAGGACGCCTCGCCGGACACCATCCGTTCGGGCGTGCGGACCACCCGCGCGCGGAGCTGCTGTCCGCGACGGTCGCTCAGGCCGCGCTCGGCCAGTGCGGCGCGGATGGAGATCTCGGTGGAGTTCCGGGTCACGGCCACGATCAGGGTGCGGGCGCCCAGCGCCTCGGCGGCCAGCAGGGCGCCGTCCAGGATCAGATGCGGCGCCCGGGCCAGCAGCACGGTGTCCTTGCGGCAGGCGGGCTCGCCCTCACTGCCGTTGATCACCACGACCGGCCGCACCCCGCGGCGGATCGCGGCCTGCCCGACCGCGCGGAGCTTGCGGCCGAAGGGGAACCCCGCGCCGCCGCGGCCACGCAGGGATATGTCGTCGGCGAGCTGGGCGAGGTTCTCGCCGCTCATCGGCTCGAGAGGCCCGTGCACCTTCAGGTGCATGGACAGATCCAGGCGTTCCACCAGGTCGAAGCCCTGGGTGAGCTGGGGGAGGCCGACGACGCGGACCTCGGGGACATCGGGGAGCGGGGCGTTCAAGAGCGGTCTCCTGCGGGTGCGGACCAGGGTTCGCCGGCGGACGGACGGTTGAGCGGGCCGGGATCTGGGTCGGTCGGTGCGTAGGGAGGGGACGGACTCTCATACGCACGGGAGGGGCCATATGACTCGTACGACGGGGACGGCGCGTACGAGGGGGACGGCGCGGGCGGGGAGGGGGTCGGCCAGTAGCCCGGCCTCGGCGCCGGGTCCTGGACGACCGGGATCTCCTCGGTCATCGGGATGCGTTCGGCGAGCGGTATGTCCTCGGTCTCGTCCGTACGGTCCCTACGGTCAGCGCGCGAGATGCGGACGGTGGGGGAGCCGCCCACGTTCCCCAGGGACGACACCGTGCGGTATCCGGCCGATATCCCGGCACCGGGGGACGTGCCCCGCGCGGAGACCGGAGGGGCGGCTTCGTACAGCTGGGGTGAGGGCGGGGCGAGCGGGCGCGGGGGTGTGCGCGTCGGTCCGAAGGAGCGGTCCAGGGGCTCCGCCAGTACGGTCGGGCGGGCCGCGTACTCCTCCTCGTACCGGCCCTGGGAGGGGAGGCCGGTGGCACCGGGCAGAGGAGCGGCCGACGGGTCGCGGCGGGGCTCCTCGGCGGCGGGCTGTGCAGCCCCGCCGGGCCCGATCAGCGCCAGGAGGCGGGCCGCCAGACGGTTGCGGACCGGACGCGGCAGCAGACGCAGTGAGACGGCCCCGGCGACGCCGCTGAGCGCCAGGCAGTACATGACGACGACCCACGTGGCGGCGGGCCGGCCCGTGTAGAGGCCGTGGACCAGCGCGGAACACCACGCCGGGTAGGCCAGCATGTGCAGCGGCCGCCAGCGGGCGGCGACGCTGCCGCGGCCCGCCAGGGTGGAGCGCAGGGCACCGGTCGAGGCGGCGATCACCATCAGCAGTCCGGCGAGCGAGCCGAAACCGATGAGTCCGGAGGTGCCGCTGACGCCCAGACCGAACGGGATCAGGGCGCCGAGCAGCTCCACGTGTCCGAGCGACACCTTGACCGTGCCGTGCAGCAGCAGGAATCCGAGCGACGCCACCGCGGTGGCCCGGTGGATGCCCTGGGCGAGCAGCCGGTGGCGGGTGGAGAGCAGCAGCCGGTCGGTGGCGATCAGGCCCCAGGCGACCGACGCCGTCAGCGACACCAGGGACAGCACGCCGGTCGTGAAGTCGAGCGCGGCACGGAAGCTGTCACTGCCGCCGATGGCGAGCACGGGGATGAGAACGAGTGCGGCCACGGAAAGCCCGCCCTGGACCGGCCTGCTCAGACCGGCGTTCACGGCGGGTATGGAACGGATCTTGCGATGAGGGTTCATGGGGGCGACTCCGAATGGTGCGGATAAGCGGTCCCGTTGCCGCACTCTAAGTCGCCCCATACCGGCTGGTACGAAGTTTGCGGGTTTAGGGAGGGGGTGACTCCGCAACTGACTCTGGGGTTGCCCCGGATAGGGTCGGTACGCGGGGTAACCCTGCCCGTCCCGGCGCTCCCGGGGTCTTCCCGCCCCTCCACGCGCGCGCGTGCCCGCACTGCGGATGCTCGATGCGGCCCGTGCGGCGCCTGCGGTACCCTGACGCCATGCGTGCCGTACGCCTTCTGCTTAGCGGGCCGCGCTGATCAGTCCCGACGGATGAGAGATCCGGTCGGAATCGGCGCGGCGTCCCCTCCTGTGCGAGGGGATTTTTCATTTCGTCAACCGCGTGAATGACCGGGCAGCAGGCAGAGACGATCGATGGAGCTTCAAGGATCATGAGCGAGATGAATTCGGCTGCTGAGGCAGTGGCCCCGCATCGTTATACGGCGGTCATGGCCGCCGACATCGAGGCACGCTGGCAGGACTTCTGGGACGCCGAGGGGACCTACGAGGCGCCCAACCCCACGGGTGATCTGGCGGGCGACGCCGATGTGGCCGCGCGCCCCAAGAAGTTCATCATGGACATGTTCCCGTATCCCTCGGGCGCGGGCCTGCACGTCGGCCACCCGCTGGGCTACATCGCCACCGATGTGTACGCCCGCCACCAGCGGATGACCGGCCACAACGTGCTGCACACCCTGGGCTTTGACGCCTTCGGACTGCCGGCCGAGCAGTACGCCGTGCAGACGGGCACGCACCCGCGCGTGTCCACCGAGGCGAACATGGAGAACATGAAGGTCCAGCTGCGCCGGCTGGGTCTGGGCCACGACAAGCGCCGGTCGTTCGCCACGATCGACGCGGACTACTACAAGTGGACCCAGTGGATCTTCCTGCAGATCTTCAACTCCTGGTACGACGACGAGGCCGGAAGGGCCCGGCCGATCAGCGAGCTGATCGCCCTGTTCGAGAGCGGTGAGCGCCCGGTGCCGGGCCACGGCGCGCGCGCGTGGAGCGAGCTGACCGCGAACGAACGCGCCGACGTCCTGGGCGGCTTCCGCCTGGCGTACGCCTCCGACGCGCCCGTCAACTGGTGCCCGGGCCTGGGCACCGTCCTGGCCAATGAAGAGGTCACCGCCGACGGCCGCTCCGAGCGCGGCAACTTCCCCGTCTTCAAGGCCAAGCTGCGCCAGTGGAACATGCGCATCACCGCCTACGCGGACCGCCTGCTGGACGATCTGGACGCGCTGGACTGGCCCGAGGCCATCAAGCTGCAGCAGCGCAACTGGATCGGCCGCTCCGAGGGCGCCCGTGTCGACTTCGCCGTCGGGGACGACGCGATCACCGTCTTCACCACCCGCCAGGACACGCTGTTCGGCGCGACCTACATGGTGCTGGCCCCCGAGCACGACCTGGTCGAGAAGATCGTCCCGGCGGCGTGGCCCGAGGGCACCCACGAGGTGTGGACCGGCGGGCACGCGACCCCCGGGGACGCCGTCGCCGCCTACCGCAAGCAGGCCGCCTCCAAGTCCGACGTCGAGCGGCAGGCCGAGGCCAAGGACAAGACCGGTGTGTTCACCGGCGCGTACGCGATCAACCCGGTCAGCGGCGAGCAGGTACCGGTCTTCATCGCCGACTACGTGCTGATGGGCTACGGCACCGGCGCGATCATGGCCGTTCCCGCGCACGACTCCCGTGACTTCGCCTTCGCGCGCGCCTTCGAGCTGCCGATGCGCTGCGTCGTCCAGCCGTCCGACGACCGCGGCACGGACCCCTCGACCTGGGACGACGCCTTCTCCTCGTACGAAGCGAAGCTGGTCAACTCGGCGAACGACGAGATCTCGCTGGACGACCTGGGCGTCGTCGAGGCCAAGGCGAGGATCACCGAGTGGCTGTCCGCGCGGGGCATCGGCGAGGGCACCGTCAACTTCCGGCTGCGCGACTGGCTGTTCAGCCGGCAGCGCTACTGGGGCGAGCCCTTCCCGATCGTCTACGACGAGGACGGTGTCGCGCACGCGCTGCCCGAGTCGATGCTGCCGCTGGAGCTGCCGGAGGTCGAGGACTACTCGCCGCGCACCTTCGACCCGGACGACGCGGACACCCAGCCGGAGACCCCGCTGTCGCGCAACGAGGACTGGGTCAACGTCGAGCTGGACCTGGGCGACGGCCCCAAGCGCTACCGGCGCGAGACCAACACCATGCCGAACTGGGCCGGTTCCTGCTGGTACGAGCTGCGTTACCTGGACCCGCACAACAGCGACAAGCTGGTAGACCCGGAGATCGAGCAGTACTGGATGGGTCCCCGCGAGGGGCAGCCGCTGGGCGGTGTGGACCTGTACGTCGGTGGCGCCGAGCACGCCGTACTGCACCTGCTGTACGCCCGGTTCTGGTCCAAGGTGCTGTTCGACCTGGGGCACGTCTCCTCGGCCGAGCCGTTCCACAAGCTGTACAACCAGGGCATGATCCAGGCCTTCGTCTACCGGGACGCGCGCGGGATCGCCGTACCGGCCGCCGAGGTCGAGGAGCGGGACGGCGGCTTCTGGTACCAGGGCGAGAAGGTCAGCCGGGTCCTGGGCAAGATGGGCAAGTCCCTGAAGAACGCCGTGACTCCGGACGAGATCTGCGCCGAGTACGGCGCGGACACCCTGCGCCTGTACGAGATGGCGATGGGCCCGCTGGACGTGTCGCGGCCGTGGGACACGCGCGCGGTGGTCGGCCAGTACCGGCTGCTGCAGCGGCTGTGGCGCAACATCGTCGACGAGTCGACCGGGGAGGCCACCGTCGTCGACGGCGAGCCGGACGAGGACACCCTGCGAGCTCTGCACAAGGCGATCGACGGCGTGGGCCAGGACATGGAGGCGATGCGTTTCAACACCGCCATCGCCAAGGTCACCGAGCTGAACAACCACCTGACCAAGACGGGCGGCCCGGTGGCGAAGTCGGTCGCCGAGCGGCTGGTGCTGCTGGTCGCGCCGCTGGCCCCGCACATCGCCGAGGAGCTGTGGCGCAAGCTGGGGCACACGGAGTCGGTCGTCCACGAGGACTTCCCGGTCGCCGACCCGGCGTACGTCGTGGACGAGACAGTGACCTGTGTCGTGCAGATCAAGGGCAAGGTCAAGGCGCGTCTGGAGGTCTCCCCGTCGATCACGGACGCGGAGCTGGAGGCGCTGGCGCTGGGTGACGCGGGCGTGGTGGCCGCGCTGGACGGCGCCGGGATCCGCAAGGTGATCGTGCGCGCGCCGAAGCTGGTGAACATCGTGCCCGCGTAACGGGCGCGGACCGGGCACCGGGGGTTTCCCCTACGGGCAGGTTGGGGGTTCCGATGGAACCCTCGGCCTGCCCGTTCCGTTTACGGTGGAAGGACCACACCCGATGCCGGAGGGGCGTTCATGGAAGCCGCGATTGTGATCATGGCGCTGCTCTTCGTCGCGTTCGTGGCGCTGGGGGTGTACGCGACGGTCAAGGCCGTCAAGGCCGCCAAGCGCGGCGTCGACCGGACCATCACCCACGCGCGGCGCACCGTCGAGGACACGACGCTGCGCGCCAAGAGCTTCGGTCAGGGTGGTGTGGCGGGTGAGCTGGCGCAGTTGCGGCTCTCCCTGCGCACGTCGATGCGGGCGACTCAGGAGGCGCTGCACGCCGGTGTGGCGGAGGACGCCTCGCTGCAGGAGTCGCTGGATCTGTTCCGGCGGCTGAGCGCACACGGTCTCGAGCTGGACGAGGAGCTCAAGCGTCTGGAGCGGGAGCCGGACCGGGCGGGGGTGGCCGCGGTGCTCGCCGACGTACGGGAGCGCACGGAGCGGATCACCCACTCCGCGGACGCGCTGCGTTGGGCCGCGCGGGACCGGGCGCGGAAGTTCGCCGACGACGACCTGGCGTCCCTGAGCGCCCAGATCGACGTCGAGGCGGGGGCGCTGCGGCACTGGGACCGGCGTGAGGAGGGGCATCTCGCGGAGACGCCGGGGTTCTCGGCGGCTGCGGGCTCGGCGGGGGCTTCGGGTGCCGGGGGCGCGTCGCGGACTTCGGGTGCCGCGGGTGCGTTCGCCGGCGGCACAGGAGGCTCCGATTCCTCGGATTCTTCCGCGTCCCCGGCTTCTGGCGGCTTCTCATGGCCGGAGGCCGGAGGGGCGGCGCCGGGAGCGGAACAGGCGTGGCCGGCGGAACCGGAGCACGCGCCGGGAGCCGCCGGGGCGGGTGCGGACGTCGGGCGGGAGTCCGGCGCCGGGAAGGCGGAGCGGCCCCAGGCGATCACCGCCCGCGACCCCCGTCAGCAGCCGGTCTACCCATGGCAGAAGTCGGCCCGTCCCGAGACGACGAACTGACCCCGCCACCGCTTGTGGTGGGGCCGGGCTGCCGTCCGGCCGCCGTGGCGGGTAACCTCCCGCTCATGTCCCGCCATGTCGCGATCGTCACCGATTCCACGGCCTACCTGCCGCCGCAGACGATGGCCCGGCACGGCATCACCTCGGTGCCCCTGACGGTCGTCATCGGCGACCAGGCCCTGGAGGAGGGCACCGAGATCTCGGCCCGCTCTCTGGAGCAGGCGCTGCGGAAGCGACGGTCCGTGACCACCTCACGGCCGAGCCCCGAGGTGTTCGCGGAGGCCTACCGGGCGGCCGCCGAGGCCGGCGCGACCGGCATCGTCTCACTGCACCTGTCGTCCGAGCTCTCCGGAACCTACGACGCGGCGGTGCTCGCGGCCAAGGGCGCCCCCGTACCCGTGCGGGTCGTGGACACCGGAATGATCGCGATGGCGCTGGGATTCTGCGCCCTCGCGGCCGTCGAGGTGGCCGACGCGGGCGGGACGCTCGACGAGGCGGTGAGCGCGGCCGAGAAGCGGGCCGCCGGAACGTCCGCGTACTTCTACGTCGACACCCTGGACTATCTGCGCAAGGGCGGCCGCATCGGAGCCGCCCAGGCGCTGCTCGGCTCGGCGCTCGCCGTGAAACCGCTGCTCGAACTGGACGGCGGCCGCATCGAGCTGCGCGAGAAGGTGCGCACGGCGTCGAAGGCGATCGCCCGGCTGGAGGAGATCGCCGCCGAGCAGGCGGGCGCGAGCCAGGTGGACATCGCCGTCCACCATCTCGCCGCGCCGGACCGGGCGGCCGCGCTGGCCGACCGGCTGCGGGGGCGGGTGCCGGGGATCGAAGAACTGCATGTGAGCGAGGTGGGCGCGGTGATCGGAGCGCACACCGGGCCAGGACTCCTGGCCGTTGTGGTCTCGCCTCGGTGAGGTGCTCATTCACTCGCGCGAGTGACGGACTTATCCACAATCGGGCGGTTGTCCACGGAAATTGAGCCTGCTCAGCGGGTTCTCGTGGAGATCTCTACCGTCCTCGGCATGGCTCTTCGCACACATTTCGCAACCAGTGGTCCCGGTCGCGCACAGGGCTCCGACGTCCGTACGCACACCGGCGCCCACGCGCGACGCGGGGCCCGGAGGAGGCACCTCGCCGGGGCGGCCGCGGGCGAGTCGCGCAGGCGGGCCGAGGCCCTGTTCGCGGGGGCGATGGCGCCCCCGCGGGACGAAGCACCCGGGTTACCCGCTGATACGGCCGGAACCGCACCGCCGCCGGGCGGGCGGGGTCTTCGCGCGGCCGCGCCACGGGACGTACCGGAGCCGACGCCGGACACCGAGCCCGGGGGAGCGCCGGAGGTGGCCCAGCCCAGGGGAGTGCCGGAGGTCGCGGAGCCGGGGTGGCGGGAGCGGGCCCGGTTCGCGCTGCGGGAGCGGCTGCCGCTGTGGGTGCGGCTCAGGTGCGGGATGGAACCGAAGACCCTGGCCGCGTTGGCGGTGGTGCTCGTCGTGGCCGCGGGCTTGGCCGGGAGGTACTTCTGGGCCGGGCGCCCGGAGCCCGTCCGGGCCCCCGACGTCGTACGCATGGCGCCGTCGGCGGCCGCCGCCCCGGGCGCTCCGACCTCCACCACCGCTGCGCCCGGGCCGCCGCCCGTCGTGGTCGATGTGAGCGGGAAGGTGAGGCGGCCGGGGGTCCTCAGGCTGCCGGGCGGGGCCCGGGTCGCCGATGCCCTGCGCGCGGCGGGCGGCGCCCGGCCGGGAACGGACCTCACCGGACTCAACCGGGCCAGGGTCCTCATGGACGGGGAGCAGGTCGTCGTCGGCCTTCCTATGGCGGCCGGGGGCACCGGCCCGGGCGGCAATACCCACGCCGCCGGCGCGGCAGGACCGGCTGGGCCGGTGAGCCTCAACTCGGCCACGGTGGAACAGCTGGACACCCTGCCCGGGGTGGGGCCCGTACTGGCCCAGCACATCGTGGACTTCAGGACCGAGCACGGCGGATTCCGGTCGGTCGACCAGTTGCGCGAGGTCAACGGGATCGGCGACCGCCGGTTCGCGGACCTCCAGACCCGAGTACGGCCATGACGGCCGTGGCTGATCGCCCCGCGACCCGCAATCCGCTCGGTGTCGCCGATCCGCGTCAGGAAGGCCCGGCCGATCTGCGCCTGGTGCCGCCCGCGCTGGCGGCCTGGGGAGCGGGCGCCCTGGCCCTGGGCGCGTCCGGGTGGCCGACCCTGATCGCAGTCCTGGCCTGTGCGGCGGCAGCGGTCCTGTTGCTGCTGCCGGTCGCGAGGGACGCGTTGCGGGGTCGTGGCCGGGGCGCGGGCGAGGGCGAAGGGGACGGGGACGGTCGGGATGAGGACGGCGGGGAGGTGGGCGGCCGGGGCGCGGCCGGCGGAGACATGACCGGTCGGGGCGGCGCGGCCGGTGGGGGCCTGGCCGAGGGGGACATGGCCGGCCGTGGCGCGGGCGGCCGGGGCGGGTTCCGGCGGCGGGTGCTTCCGGGCGTGGGGCGAGGGGAGACGCGGAGACGGGGGAGGGGGATCAACACCACGGCGTGCGCGGGGGTGTTGCTCTGCGCCGCCGCGGCGGCGGCCTCCGCCGGGCTGCACGCGGCCGACCTGCGCCGCGGACCGCTTCCGGGGCTGGCCCGCGCCTACGCGACCGTGACCGCCGAGGTGACGGTCACCTCCGACCCGCGCACGACCCGGCCGCGTGTCAGCGGGGACCGCCCGGTGCCGGAAACGATCGTCCTGGACGCCGAGGTGACCGGCGTCCAGACGCCCGACGGGGCGGTGACCCGGACGCGAGCACCCGTCCTGCTGCTCGCGCCGCCGGGCGCGCGCGAGGAGTGGCTGCGGCTGCTTCCCTCCACCGGCCTGCGCGTGAAGGCGCGGCTGGCACCCCCGCGGCGGGATGAGGATCCCTATGCGGCCGTCCTACGAGTGCGAGGCGCCGGGCCACCCGGCGTCACCGCGGCGCCGAGCCTGCTGCAGCGCACGGCCGGGGACCTCCGCGCCGGGCTCCACCGGGCGACCGAGGGGCTCGATCCGGACGCGCGCGCCCTGCTGCCCGGGCTGGTCGTGGGGGACACCTCGCGGATCCCGCCCGAGCTGCGCGACGCGTTCCAGTCGACCGACCTCACTCATCTCCTCGCGGTCTCCGGGTCCAACCTCACCGTGGTCCTTCTGTTGCTGATCGGGACTCCCTCCACCGCTCTGAGAGCCGAACGCGGCGGCCTCGCGCCCAGAATCGGCATCTCCCTGCGGGCAACCGCCCTGCTCGGCGGCGGACTCACACTCGCCTTCGTGATCGTCTGCCGGCCCGATCCGAGTGTGCTGCGGGCGGCCGCCTGCGGCCTGATCACCCTGCTCGCGATCGGCACGGGACGCCGCAGGTCGCTGATCCCGGCGCTGGCCGCCGCCGTCCTGCTGCTGGTGCTCCACGACCCCTGGCTGACGAGGAGTTACGGCTTCCTGCTCTCCGTACTGGCCACGGGCGCACTGCTCACGATCGCGCCCCGCTGGAGCGCGGCGCTGCGACGGCGCCGGGTGCCGACGCGGATCGCGGAGGCGCTGGCGGCGGCCGCCGCGGCGCAGGCCGTCTGCGCGCCGGTGGTCGCGGTGTTCGCCGCCCGTGTCAGCCTGGTCGCGATCCCCTGCAACCTCCTCGCGGAACTCGCCGTCGCCCCCGCGACGGTGCTCGGGTTCGCCGCGCTGGGCACCGCGCCGCTGGCCATGCCGGTGGCGGAATTGTTCGCGACGTGCGCGGGATGGCCGGCCGGGTGGATCGCGGCCGTCGCCCGGGCGGGAGCCGCCCTGCCCGGCGCGGAGGCGGACTGGCCGGGTGGTTGGCGGGGCGGCTTCCTGCTGGCCGCCGCCACCGGGCTCGTACTGCTCGTCGTCCGCCGGATACCGCACCGCCCCTGGATCGCGGCCGGGTGCGCCGTGATCCTGCTGCTCGCGGTGGCACGGCCCGCGCCGCTCACCAGGATCGTCACCGGCTGGCCGCCGCCGGACTGGGTGTTCGCGATGTGCGAGGTCGGCCAGGGAGACGCGACGGTGCTGGCGGCCGGCGGCGACACGGCCGTCGTCGTGGACGCCGGGCCCGAGCCGGAGCTCGTCGACTCCTGTCTGCGCGACCTGGGAGTGCGGCGCGTCGCACTGCTGCTGCTCACCCACTTCCACGCGGATCATGTCGCGGGTCTCCCCGGCGTGCTCAAGGGCCGGGCGGTCGGGGTCATCCAGACGTCGCCGCTCGAAGAGCCCCCGGGACAGGTGGCGTTCGTCCGCAGGACGGCCGCGAGGGCCGGCGTGCCGGTGATCCGCGCGGAGGCGGGGGAGAGGCGCCGGATCGGCGCGCTGGACTGGCAGGTCCTCTGGCCGCCCGCTGCCACGGAATCCGGGCGATCGGGCGCCGCGCCCGCCGCACCGGCGTCCGGGCTGACGGCCGACGCGCCCGCCGGTCCGAACGACGCCAGCGTCACGCTGCTGGTCCGAACCGCCGACGGCCTGGTCCTCCTGCTGCTCGGCGACTTGGAACCGCCTGCCCAGCAGGGGTTGTTACGGGCGCATCCGACGCTCCCACGGGTGGACGTGCTGAAGGTCGCCCACCATGGGTCCGCCCACCAGGACCCGGGACTGCTGCGGCGGGTTCGCCCCCGGCTGGCGCTCGTCTCCGCCGGACCGGAGAACCCGTACGGGCACCCGTCCCCCCGGACGGTCGGTGAGCTGGGCGACGCGGGAGCACTGGTGCTGCGTACGGACCGGGACGGGGCGATCGCGGTGAGCGGGGCGGGCCGGGAACTCGTGGCCGTACGGAAGGGAGAGACCCTGGCGGACAAGCCCCCGTGATCACCGGGGAGAGCGGCGCACGGCAGGCTCACTCGAGCCAGTCGCCGTCCCGCATCAACAGGCGGCCCCGCAGCTCGTTCTCCTCGCGCCAGGCCCTCACCGTGCGCGGGGTGGCGCGGATGTACACCCAGAGGTCCCGGTCGCGCGGGTCCCAGTCCAGCTTCGCCGCGAAGGCGTCCGCGGACTCCGGAGGCAGATCGGCGCCGGCCGTCAACTCGGCTGTGCCCTCGATGAGTACGACGTCCCGGGTGTGCCCGAGGCTCAGCCGCACCTCCGCGTTCGCCGCCAGGTTGAGCACCGTGGGGTTGACGCGCTTGGTGCACATCAGCAGCGTGCCCCGGTCCCAGACGAACGACAGCGGTACCAGACACGGCGAGCCGTCCGTCGAAGCCGTGGCCACCCAGACGTCCTCGTCCTGCTGGAGCCGGGCCAGTACGTCGCGCTTTCGTTGCTCCCGGCCGCGGGCCGGCTCGTGTTCCGTCATGACGATCAAGCTAGCCGGGCGCCCGGCTGCCGTCGTCGGCCAACCGTCCTAGGACTCAGGCCGCATGACGGGCGCCGTTCGCGCACGTCAGACTGCGCCCATGAGCACCTCCCCGGACACGAAGGCGTACCTCCGCCGCATCGGCGAGACGCGTCGTCCCCGTTCGCTCCGGCCCCACGCCGCCACGCTGCGCGAGCTGCATCTGCGGCATCTGCTCACCGTGCCGTTCGAGAACCTCGCGATCCACTGCGGCGAGGACATCGTGCTGGAGGAGAAGGAGCTGCTCGACAAGGTGGTCGGCGCCGCTCGGGGCGGCTTCTGCTACGAACTGGGCGGCGCCTTCGCCGTGTTGCTGAGGGGCCTCGGTTTTCGTGTCGCCCTCCTCCAGGCGCGCTGCTTCGACGACGAGGGACGGCTCGGCATTCCGTACGACCACCTCGCCCTGCGCGTCGAGACGGACGACGGCACCGGCCCCTGGCTCGCGGACGTCGGCTTCGGGGACCACAGCCACTTTCCGCTCGCCCTCGACGCGCGGGGGGAGCAGGAGGACCCGGGCGGTGTGTTCCGTATCGAGGAGACGCCCGAGGGCGATCTGGACGTGCTGCGCGACGGAAAGCCGCAGTACCGCCTCGAGCCTCGGCCCCGCGAACTGTCCGACTTCGAGGCCGGGGCCTGGTACCACCGGACCTCGCCCGCTTCGCACTTCACCAGGGCCCCGGTGTGCTCACGCCTCACCGAGGACGGGCGGATCACCCTCCGCGGACACAAGCTCGTCACCACGGTGGACGGCGAGCGGACGGAGCGGATGCTCGACGGCGACGAGCAGGTACTGGCGACCTATCGGGACCTCTTCGGGTTCGTACCGTCCCATGTACCGGCCGAGCCGGCCCCCGACGGGGACGGGGATGCGGATGCCGACGGCGACGGCGATGGAGACGGCGGGGAGGACTGACCCGCGTCCGGTCCCTCGTCCCGCCCGGCGCCCATCCCCGGTTGCGCTACGGGGCCTCCAGCCAGCCCTCGTACTCCGCCGCCAACGCGTCCAGCGCCGCAGAGTCGAGCCGGCCCTCCGGGTCCTCCACGACCACCAGCCACTGGGCGTCCTCGGCGTCGTCCTCACCGGCCAGGGCGTCCCGGACGAGCTGCGGCTCCTCGCCGACGGCGAAGCGCTCGCCCAGCTCCTGGGCCGCGTCCTCGGCGGCGTCGCGGTCGGGCAGCACCAGTACGTGTCGTTCACTCACCCGCCCATTCTCCGGTACGTCGGGGAGTGTCAGTGGCCCGTGGGATGCTGGAACGCGATGAGCCGCAAACAGAGCCCGCAGAATGCGACCGACGACCTCCTCGCCCCCGTGACGCTCGCCGTGGGCCAGGAGGACCTGCTCCTCGACCGTGCCGTGCAGCAGGTGGTGGCGGCAGCGCGCGCCGCCGACGCCGACACGGACGTCCGCGACCTCACCTCCGAGCAGCTGCAGCCCGGCACGCTGGCCGAGCTGACGAGCCCGTCGCTCTTCGCCGAGCGGAAGGTGCTGGTCGTGCGGAACGCGCACGACCTCTCCGCCGACACGATCAAGGACGTCAAGGCGTACCTCGACGATCCCATCGAGGAGATCACGCTCGTGCTGCTGCACGCGGGCGGTGCCAAGGGGAAGGGTCTACTGGACGCGGCACGGAAGGCGGGGGCGCGGGAGGTCGCCTGCCCGAAGACGACGAAGCCCGCGGAACGGCTGACGTTCGTGCGGGGTGAGTTCCGGGCGCTCGGGCGCTCGGCGACGCCCGAGGCGTGCCAGGCACTCGTCGACTCCATCGGCAGCGACCTGCGGGAGCTGGCGTCGGCGGTCTCGCAGCTCGTGGCGGATGTCGAGGGCACGATCGACGAGGCGGTCGTCGGCCGGTACTACACCGGCCGCGCCGAGGCCTCCAGCTTCAACGTCGCCGACCGCGCGGTGGAGGGGCGGGGGGCGGAGGCCCTGGAGGCCCTGCGCTGGTCCCTCTCGACGGGCGTCGCGCCGGTCCTGATCACCAGCGCGCTGGCGCAGGGCGTGCGGGCCATCGGCAAGCTGTCCTCCGCGCGAGGGGGCCGCCCCGCGGATCTCGCGCGGGAGCTGGGGATGCCTCCGTGGAAGATCGACCGGGTGCGGCAGCAGATGCGCGGCTGGACCCCGGAGGGGGTGGCGATGGCACTGAGGGCGATCGCGGAGGCGGACGCGGGGGTGAAGGGGGGCGGGGACGATCCGGAGTACGCCCTTGAGAAGGCGGTCGTGACGGTCGTGAGGGCGGCGCGCCTCCGCCGCTAGCGCGACGGGTTCGCCTCATCGGCGCCACGCCCCGGACCCGATGGGCGCCACGCCCCGACCGGCACCGGCCCGCCGACCAGTCCCGGTCAGCGCCCCCTGGCCGCCGACCAGTACGGCCTTCGCGCCGGCGTCTACCCACCCGCGCGGCCTGCCCCCGGGGCCCGGGTCGGCGCCGACTTCGCGACTGCCCCCGCTCGGTCTGCCCGGGCCCTGATCGGCCCCTGGCCCCGACCCGGCTCCGCCTTCGCGTCGCCCCCCCGACCCGGCTCCGTCGTCGAGTCCGCCCCCCGCCAGCCGCCCAGCCGGCTGCGCCGGGTCGCCCCCCCCGACCCGGCTCCACCCTCG
>NZ_JBVJYZ010000002.1:0-485241 GCF_055600045.1 Streptomyces sp. NPDC038280 | reverse complement strand
GCGTCCGCCAGCTGCCGACCCGGCTCCGCCTTCGCGTCCGCCCCCGCCAGCCGCCCAGCCGGCTGCGCCGTGTCGCCTCCCGCCACCCGGCTCCGCCTTCGCGTCGCCCCCCCCGACCCGGCTCCGTCGTCGAGTCCGCCCCCCGCCAGCCGCCCAGCCGGCTGCGCCGGGTCGCCCCCCCGACCCGGCTCCACCCTCGCGTCCGCCAGCTGCCGACCCGGCTCCGCCTTCGCGTCCGCCCCCGCCAGCCGCCCAGCCGGCTGCGCCGTGTCGCCTCCCGCCACCCGGCTCCGTCGTCGCGTCCGCCAGCTGCCGACCCGGCTCCGCCGTCGCGTCCGCCCCCGCCGGCCGCCCACCCGGCCCCGCCCCGACCCCCGCCCCTCTCCCCGCGCGAAAACCCCGCCCCCTCCCCACGCAAAAACCCCGCCCCCGCCCTGGGGAAGGGTGGGAAACGGGGTTCGCGTGAAGATGGTGGGCTCGCACCCGCGTGGCGAACGCAGATCGTGTGCGAGTCCGGGGGCCGGGACGGAGCGGGAGAGAGGGCCCGCTTGGTCCGTTCCGGCGATCAAGTCGTCCGGCTGGTGACCCTGGGGTCGGCCGGGGGTGTTACTTGAGGAGCTCAGCCCTGCAGAGCGCCAACCTTGGTCGCCAGCGCCGACTTCTTGTTGGCGGCGGCGTTCTTGTGGATGACGCCCTTCGAGACAGCCTTGTCGAGCGCACGCGCGGCAGCGCGAGAAGCCACGGTGGCCTTCTCGACGTCACCGGCGGCGACAGCCTCACGGGCCTTGCGGATCGCGGTCTTGAGCGACGACTTGACGGCCTTGTTGCGCAGGCGCGCCTTCTCGTTGGTCTTGTTCCGCTTGATCTGGGACTTGATGTTCGCCACGAAAGAGCCTTCTCAGGTTCGATGATCTTTGAGGTAGTGACTCGTACTGAAAGGGCACGAGACACAGCTGCCCAGATTACCAGCCGCCCCGCGACCGGCCCAAACCGAGCGCCCGTCCCCGTCCGTGGGACCATGGAACCTACGTATCGATCCAACATCGCCCCGAGACGAGACCCTGCGTGCCCGCGACTCCTACCAACGTGCCCGAGCCGAGCCGTACCGACCCGGCGCTGATCCGCAATTTCTGCATCATCGCGCACATCGACCACGGCAAGTCCACGCTTGCCGACCGGATGCTCCAGCTGACCGGTGTGGTCGACCAGCGGCAGATGCGCGCCCAGTACCTCGACCGGATGGACATCGAGCGCGAGCGCGGCATCACGATCAAGTCCCAGGCGGTCCGGCTGCCCTGGGCGCCCACCGAGGGCCCGGGTGTGGGGCAGACCCACATCCTGAACATGATCGACACCCCCGGGCACGTGGACTTCACCTATGAGGTGTCGCGGTCCCTGGCGGCCTGCGAGGGCACGGTCCTCCTGGTGGACGCGGCCCAGGGCATCGAGGCGCAGACCCTCGCGAACCTCTACCTCGCGATGGAGAACGACCTCACCATCGTCCCGGTGCTGAACAAGATCGACCTGCCGGCCGCCCAGCCGGAGAAGTTCTCCGAGGAGCTCGCCAACCTCATCGGCTGCCAGCCGGAGGACGTCCTCAAGGTCTCCGCCAAGACCGGTATCGGCGTCGACGCGCTGCTCGACCGGGTCGTGCAGAACGTCCCCGCCCCGGTCGGCGTCAAGGACGCCCCCGCTCGCGCGATGATCTTCGACTCGGTCTACGACTCGTACCGCGGTGTCGTCACCTACGTACGTGTCATCGACGGCCAGCTCAACAAGCGCGAGCGCATCAAGATGATGTCCACCGGCGCCACGCACGAGCTCCTCGAGATCGGCGTCTCGTCGCCGGAGATGACGCCGTCCGACGGTCTGGGCGTCGGCGAGGTCGGCTACCTCATCACCGGCGTGAAGGACGTCCGCCAGTCCAAGGTCGGTGACACCATCACCACCCTGAACAAGGGCGCCACCGAGGCGCTCGGCGGCTACAAGGACCCCAAGCCGATGGTGTTCTCCGGCCTCTACCCGCTGGACGGCTCGGAGTACCCGGACCTGCGCGAGGCCCTCGACAAGCTGCAGCTCAACGACGCCGCCCTGGTGTACGAGCCGGAGACCTCCGCGGCCCTCGGCTTCGGCTTCCGCGTCGGCTTCCTCGGTCTGCTGCACCTCGACGTCATCCGGGAGCGCCTGGAGCGCGAGTTCGGGCTGGACCTGATCGCCACCGCCCCCAACGTGGTCTACCGCGTGGTCATGGAGGACGGCTCCGAGCACACGGTCACCAACCCGAGCGAGTTCCCCGAGGGCAAGATCTCGGACGTGTACGAGCCGGTGGTCCGGGCCACGATCCTCGCCCCGACCGAGTTCATCGGCGCGATCATGGAGCTCTGCCAGACCCGCCGCGGCACCCTCCTCGGCATGGACTACCTCTCCGAGGACCGGGTCGAGATCCGCTACACCCTGCCCCTCGCCGAGATCGTCTTCGACTTCTTCGACCAGCTGAAGTCCAAGACCCGGGGCTACGCCTCCCTGGACTACGAGCCCACCGGCGAGCAGGCCTCCAGCCTGGTCAAGGTCGACATCCTGCTGCACGGCGACAAGGTCGACGCGTTCTCCGCCGTCACGCACAAGGACGCCGCGTACGCCTACGGTGTGCGCCTCGTCGCCAAGCTGCGCGAGCTGATCCCCCGGCAGGCCTTCGAGGTGCCGATCCAGGCCGCCATCGGCTCCCGGGTCATCGCCCGCGAGACCATCCGCGCCATCCGCAAGGACGTCCTCGCCAAGTGCTACGGCGGTGACATCTCCCGTAAGCGGAAGCTGCTGGAGAAGCAGAAGGAAGGCAAGAAGCGGATGAAGATGGTCGGCTCCGTGGAGGTCCCGCAGGAGGCCTTCATCGCGGTGCTGTCCAGCGACGACTCGGCCGGCGGCAAGTCCAAGAAGTAGTACGGTCGCCGAACGGCGGCAATTGTCTGACTGCTACACCTAACGGGCCCCCGCATGGACAGCGTGGGGGCCCGTTCGTTATGAACCGGGTATCAAGCGGCGACCCACAGCCCCTTACGCACCCGTCCACGGCGCTCTACCCTGATCACGCCCCGAAGGTTACTCGCCAGTTAAACAACCCAGCCCCTCGTGCAGCTGTGCCGCACTGCCCGCAGGCCCGGAGGATGTCGTGAGCGACTCACAAACCTTGATCGAGAACCGACCGCCCTCCGTGGCGACCCTCTTCCTTGAGCGCGTGGCGCAGACTCCCGACGCGGAGGCCTATCGCTACCCCGTCCCGTCGGCCGCCGGACAGGGACCCGACGACTGGAAGTCGCTCAGCTGGGAGCAGGCCGCCGAGCGGGTCTACGCCATCGCGGCCGGACTGATCGATCTCGGTGTGCTCTCCGAGGAGCGCGTCGCACTCGCCTCCGCCACCAGGGTCGAGTGGATCCTCGCCGACCTGGGCGTGATGTGCGCGGGCGGCGCCACCACCACCATCTACCCGCAGACCAACGCCGAGGAGTCCGCGTACATCCTCGCCGACTCCGAGAGCCGGGTACTGATCGCGGAGGACGCCTCCCAGCTCGCCAAGGCCCGTGAGCGCCGCGGCGATCTGCCGAACCTCGCGCACGTCGTGGTCGTCGACGGCGCCGGTGTCGCGCCCGCCGAGGGCGAGCCCGAGGGCTGGGTCCTCACCCTCGACGAGCTGGAGGTCCGGGGCAAGGCGTATCTGGACAAGCACCCGGAGGTCGTCAAGGAGCGGGTCGGGGCCATCCGCCGCGAGCAGCTCGCCACCCTCATCTACACCTCCGGCACCACCGGCCGCCCCAAGGGCGTACGGCTCCCGCACGACAACTGGTCGTACATGGCCAAGGCCATCGCCTCCACCGGCCTGGTCACCAGGGACGACGTCCAGTACCTCTGGCTGCCGCTCGCGCACGTCTTCGGCAAGGTGCTGACCTCCGGACAGATCGAAGTCGGGCACGTCACCGCCGTCGACGGCCGCGTCGACAAGATCATCGAGAATCTGCCGGTGGTCCAGCCGACCTACATGGCGGCCGTGCCCCGCATCTTCGAGAAGGTCTACAACGGGGTCGCCGCCAAGGCGCGGGCCGGCGGCGGCGCCAAGTACAAGATCTTCCAGTGGGCGGCCGACGTGGCGCGCGCGTACGCGAAGGAGTCCCAGGACAACTTCCGCCGTACCGGCACCGCCTCCGCGTCCTTCGGCCTCACCGCCAAGCACAAGATCGCCGACGCGCTCGTCTACTCCAAGCTCCGCGAGGCCTTCGGCGGCCGGCTGCGCGCCGCCGTCTCCGGCTCGGCCGCCCTCGCACCCGAGATCGGCTTCTTCTTCTCCGGCGCGGGCATCCACATCCTGGAGGGCTACGGCCTCACCGAGTCCAGCGCCGCGTCCTTCGTGAACCCCGGCGAGGCCTACCGCACCGGCACGGTCGGCAAGCCGCTGCCCGGCACCGAGGTGCGCATCGCGGACGACGGCGAGATCCTGCTCCGCGGCCCCGGCATCATGGAGGGCTACCACGGTCTGCCCGAGAAGACCGCCGAAGTCCTGGAGTCCGACGGCTGGTTCCACACCGGCGACATCGGCGAGCTCTCGCCCGACGGCTACCTGCGGATCACCGACCGCAAGAAGGACCTGATCAAGACGTCCGGCGGCAAGTACATCGCGCCGGCCGAGGTCGAGGGTCAGTTCAAGGCGGTCTGCCCGTTCGTCTCCAACATCCTGGTCCACGGCGCCGACCGGAACTTCTGCACGGCGCTGATCGCGCTGGACGAGCCCGCCATCCTGGGCTGGGCCGAGGAGAACGGCCTGGGCGGCAAGGCGTACGCCGAGGTGGTCGCCACCCCGAAGGCCGAAGCGCTGATCCAGGGCTATGTGGACCGGCTCAACGAGGGCCTGCAGCGCTGGCAGACCATCAAGAAGTTCCGTCTGCTCCCGCGTGACCTGGACATCGAGCACGGCGAGCTGACGCCCAGCCTCAAGCTGAAGCGGCCGGTCGTCGAGCGGACGTACAAGGACCTCATCGACGACATGTACGCCGGATCGCGCGAGGCGTAGGAACCCGGCGCAAGCCGGCGCACACGACGTCGTGGCAGGTCGAAGGGGGTGGGGCGGCTGCGCCCCACCCCCTTCGCCTGACACGGCCCCGCCGAGTTCGATGACTCGGCGCTTATGAGCGGGCTCGGTCTGTCACCCTGTCGGTGTCCACGCGGCGCTATGCCACAGCCGATCGGGAGCCGCACAGTGAGGTCCATTCCGTCGCAGCGGGAGACCGCTACCGCTCACCTGGTGACGTCCGAGGTGCGCGCCGGGCTGCCCGGCGACCCCTTCACCCCGGCCGCCGCCCGGCGCTTCGCCCGCGCCGCGCTCGCCGAGTGGGGCGACGCGGGCGCTGTCGGCGACGGGGTCGCCGACGATGCCGTGGTCGTCGTCAACGAGCTCGTCACCAATGCCATCGTCCATGCCGGTACGGACGTCGAACTCCTCCTCCGGCTTGAGGAGGCCACCGCCGTGGTCGTCGAGGTGACCGACCGGCACCCCGCCCGGACCGTGGCCGTCTGGGACTTCGGCGCGCACGAGTCCGGCGGCGGCCTCCAGCTCGTCGCCGCGCTCTCCGAATGCTGGGGCGTCACCTACCGGCCCGGCCTGAAGACCGTCTGGGCCCGGCTGCCGCTCGCGGGCGCGGAACCCCGCACCGACGTCGTCGTCCCCCATGTGCGCGAAGCCCACGACGACCGCGCCCACGACGACCCGGCCCGGGACGCCGGGGCGGACGGCGGCTGGGACGCCCGGGGCGCCCTGTCGTTCCTCGCCGAGGCGTCCGAACTGCTCGCCGGACAGCTCGACGAGGACATGGTCGCCGCGCTCGCCGGACAGCTGCTCGTGCCGCGCCTCGCCCACTGGTGCGCGTTATGGCTGGCCCCCGAGGGGGCGAGCGCCGCGCCCCGTCCGGTCGGCGTCTGGCACGTCGACGAGTCCGCCACCGAGCGGCTGCGTACGGCCCTGAGCAAGGAGCCGCCGCAGGTGCCCGACCCCGCCAGGGCCGGGCCGGTCCCTGTGACCTGGCCCTACGACGGTGACAGCGAGGACGGCAGCGCCCTCGCCTTCCCCCTCGTCGCCGCCGGACGCGCGCTGGGCACCCTGCTCCTGGGCCGCCGCGGCCCGCAGTCCGTGCCCGACGACCTCACCACCCTGATCGAGGACTTCGCCCGCCGCGTCGCCCTGGCCATCGGCGCCGCCCGCCGCTACGCCCGGCAGGCGACCATCAGCCGGGTCCTCCAGCGCGGGCTGCTGCCCAGCCAGGTGGCCCGGATCCCGGGCGTGGACAGCTGCGTGGTCTACGAGCCCAGCGACGACTCCGTCGCCGGCGGGGACTTCTACGACATCTTCCCGGCCGGCGGGACCGGCGACCGCTGGGGCTTCATGCTCGGCGACGTCCAGGGCAGCGGACCCGAGGCCGCCGTCGTCACCGGCCTCGCCCGGCCCTGGCTGCGGCTCCTGGCCCGCGAGGGTTACCAGGTCGGCGAGGTCCTCGACCGTCTCAACGGGCTGCTCCTCGACGACGCGACCGAAGCGGCCGAGGCCGCCGCCCTGATGGCCGCCGCGGCCGGCGGACAGGACGTGCCGGACCGGCCCCAGCCCCGCTTCCTGTCCCTGCTCTACGGCGAGGTCGTGCCCCTCGGCGCGGAGGGCGGAGCCCGCTGCACCGTGGCCTGCGCGGGACACCCGCTCCCCCTCGTCCTGCGGCCGGACGGGACCGTACGGCAGGTGGCCGAGCCGCAGATCCTCCTCGGGGTCGTCGGCGACGTCGCGTACGAGAGCCACACCTTCGACCTGGAGCCGGGGGACACCCTGCTGTGCGTCACCGACGGGGTGACCGAGCGGCGCTCCGGCGGGCTGATGTTCGACGACGGGGACGGTCTGGAGCGGGCGCTCGCCGGCTGCGTGGGGCTGACCGCGGACGCGGTGGCCGACCGGATCCGGCAGGCCGTGCACACCTTCGCCGACGCGCCCGTGGCGGACGACCTGGCGCTCCTGGTGCTGCAGGCGGGCCCCCGGGCGACCGCGCGGTGACCGGCGGGCCGCGCGGTGACGGACAAAGCCGCGCGGTGACGGACAATGGACTCCATGCCTTCCGTACTGCCCGATGGTGAGCCCATGCCCGAGGACGGGGCGCTGCCCGCGGCCGCCCTGAGCGGGGCGGGCGAGCGGCCCCTCGGCTTCTACCTGCACGTCCCGTACTGCGCGACCCGCTGCGGGTACTGCGACTTCAACACCTACACGGCCAGTGAGCTGCGCGGAAAGGGCGGCGTGCTGGCCTCGCGGGACAACTACGCCGAGATGCTCGTCGAGGAGGTCCGGCTCGCCCGGAAGGTCCTGGGCGACGACCGGCGGCCCGTCCGTACCGTCTTCGTCGGCGGCGGCACGCCGACACTGCTCGCCGCCGGCGATCTCGTACGGATGCTCGACGCGGTCCGCGCCGAGTTCGGACTCGCCGACGACGCCGAGGTGACCACCGAGGCGAACCCGGAGTCGGTCGGCCCCGCCTACCTCGCCGAGCTGCGGGCCGGCGGCTTCAACCGCATCTCCTTCGGGATGCAGAGCGCCCGGCAGCACGTGCTCAAGGTCCTCGACCGCACCCACACCCCCGGCCGTCCCGAGGCGTGCGTCGCCGAGGCACGGGCGGCGGGCTTCGACCATGTGAACCTCGACCTGATCTACGGCACGCCCGGGGAGTCCGACGACGACTGGCGGGCCTCCCTGGACGCGGCGATCGGCGCGGGCCCCGACCATGTCTCCGCCTACGCGCTGATCGTCGAGGAGGGCACGCAGCTGGCGCGGCGGATCCGGCGCGGCGAGGTGCCGATGACCGACGACGACGTCCACGCCGACCGGTACCTGATCGCCGACTCGGTGCTCGCCGAGGCGGGCTACGACTGGTACGAGGTGTCCAACTGGGCCACCACCGATGCCGGGCGCTGCCTGCACAACGAGCTGTACTGGCGCGGCGCGGACTGGTGGGGGGCGGGCCCCGGCGCGCACAGCCACGTCGGCGGCGTGCGGTGGTGGAACGTGAAGCACCCCGGCGCGTACGCGGCGGCGCTGGCCGAAGGGCGCTCGCCCGGCGCGGGCCGGGAGATCCTGGCGGCGGAGGACCGACGGGTCGAGCGGGTCCTCCTGGAGCTGCGGCTGCGGGAGGGCTGCCCCTTGTCGCTGCTGCGGGAGGCGGGGCTCGCGGCGTCCCGCCGCGCCCTGGCGGACGGGCTCCTGGAGGCGGAGCCGTACGCGGAGGGCCGGGCGGTACTGACGCTGCGGGGACGGCTGCTGGCGGACGCGGTGGTCCGGGACCTGGTCGACTGACGGGCCCCGGCCCGGCGGCCCTGGGACCCGACAGCACCGGACGCTACGGCGCCGTCACGAAGTCGATCAGCTCCTCCACCCGGCCCAGCAGCTCCGGTTCCAGATCCTTGTAGGACCGCACTCCCGAGAGGATCCGCTGCCAGGCCGCCCCCGTGTTCTCGGGCCACCCGAGGGCGCGGCAGACGCCCGTCTTCCAGTCCTGGCCGCGCGGGACCGAAGGCCAGGCGCGGATGCCGACCGAGGACGGCTTCACCGCCTCCCAGACGTCGATGTACGGGTGGCCGACGATCAAGGTGTGGGCGTCGGAGACCGACGCGGCGATGCGGGACTCCTTGGAGCCCGGGACCAGGTGGTCCACCAGCACACCGAGGCGGGCGTCCGGACCCGGCGCGAAGTCGGCGACGATGGCCGGCAGGTCGTCGATTCCCTCCAGATATTCGACGACCACGCCCTCGATGCGCAGATCGTCGCCCCAGACCCGCTCCACGAGCTCCGCGTCGTGCCGTCCCTCCACATAGATGCGGCCGGCCCGCGCCACCCGGGCCCGGGCGCCCGGAACAGCGATCGAACCGGAAGCCGTACGGGCCGGGCGCACCGGCGCCGGCGCCGCCGGGCGGACCAGTGTGACCGTACGGCCCTCCAGCAGGAAGCCGCGCGGCTCCAGCGGGAACACGCGGTGCTTGCCGAAGCGGTCCTCCAGCGTCACCGTGCCCGCCTCGCAGCGGACCACCGCCCCGCAGAAGCCCGTCGCGACCTCCTCCACCACCAGATCCACGTCGGCGGGCACCTCGGGCACGGCGGACGGCTTCTTCCACGGCGGTGTCAGATCGGGGTTGTAGCTGCGCATTCGCCAGACGCTACGACACGCCGAACCGCCGGGCCAGCTCATCGCGTTGGGCGCGTACGAACGCGGCGTCGACCGCCGCTCCGTGCCCGGGGACGTACACCGCGTCCTCGCCGCCCAGGGAGAGCAGCCGGTCCAGCGCGGCCGGCCAGCGCGACGGGATCGCGTCCGCGCCGGCCTGCGGGTCGCCCGACTCCTCCACCAGATCGCCGCAGAAGACGACCTCGGGGGAGTCCTCGGTCAGGCCCGGCACGAGCAGCGCCAGGTCGTGGCCGCTGTGTCCCGGCCCCACATTGGCCAGCAGCACCTGGCGTCCTCCCAGCTCCAGGGTCCACTCGCCGGACACCAGATGGTGGGGCCGCACCAGTACGTCGGTGGCCTCGAGGGCCTCCCTCTCGGTGACCCCGTGGCGCACCGCCGAACCCCGCAGCCCGTCACGGTCACGGGTGAGGACGTCGTCGATGCCCACCGCGCCGTACACCTGGGCCCCGGAGAACGCCGCCGTGCCGAGTACATGATCGAAGTGGGGGTGGCTCAGTGCGATATGCGTCACCCTGCGGCCGCCGAGCAGGGCCTGCGCCTGGGCACGCAGCTCCGCCCCCTCGCGGAGCGTGGAGCCCGTGTCGAAGAGCAGGGCCGCGTCGTCGCCGACGACGAGTGCGGTGGTCGCGTCCCAGACGGGAAGGCGCCGCCGGCCCACCCCCTCGGCGAGCCGCTCCCACCCGTGGTCTTCCCAACTCACGTCCATACCGCGACGCTATCGGCAACGACCCGGCACCGCCGCGCGGTAGCGTTGCTGGCCGCCCGCCCTTGCTCGGCGCATACCCACTCGCCGTACACTGACCAGGGAATCGCTGGCACTCAGACAGGGCGAGTGCCAGAGGACGACAAGAAACCAGAGCTGGAGGTGCGCGTGCTCAGCGAACGCAGACTCGAAGTGCTGCGCGCCATCGTCCAGGACTACGTCGGCACCGAGGAGCCCGTGGGCTCGAAGGCGCTCACCGAGCGCCACAAGCTCGGTGTGTCACCGGCGACCGTGCGCAACGACATGGCCGTGCTGGAGGAGGAGGGCTTCATCGCCCAGCCCCACACCAGCGCCGGCCGTATTCCGACCGACAAGGGCTATCGCCTCTTCGTGGACCGGCTGGCGGGCGTCAAGCCGCTGTCGACCCCGGAGCGCCGGGCCATCCACAACTTCCTCGACGGCGCGGTCGACCTCGACGACGTCGTCGGACGCACGGTCCGGCTGCTCGCGCAGCTGACCCGGCAGGTCGCGGTGGTCCAGTACCCCTCGCTGACCCGGTCGACGGTGCGCCATGTGGAGCTGCTGTCGCTGGCGCCCGCGCGGCTGATGCTCGTCCTGATCACCGACACCGGCCGGGTCGAGCAGCGCATGATCGACTGCCCCGCGCCCTTCGGCGAGACCTCGCTGGCGGACCTGCGGGCCCGGCTCAACAGCCGGGTCGTGGGACGCCGCTTCGCGGACGTGCCCCAGCTGGTGCAGGACCTGCCCGACTCCTTCGAGGCGGAGGACCGGGGTACGGTCTCGACGGTGCTGGCGACCTTGTTGGAAACCCTGGTGGAGGAGCACGAGGAGCGGCTGATGATCGGCGGGACCGCCAATCTCACGCGCTTCGGGCACGACTTCCCCCTGACGATCCGGCCGGTGCTGGAAGCACTTGAGGAGCAGGTCGTGCTCCTCAAGCTGCTCGGCGAGGCCAAGGACTCGGGCATGACCGTACGAATCGGGCACGAGAACGCCCATGAAGGGCTGACCTCCACGTCCGTCGTCGCGGTCGGCTACGGTTCGGGCGACGAGGCAGTCGCCAAACTCGGCGTGGTCGGACCGACCCGCATGGACTACCCCGGAACGATGGGAGCGGTACGCGCAGTGGCACGTTACGTCGGACAGATCCTGGCGGAGTCGTAAGTGGCCACGGACTATTACGCCGTTCTCGGCGTGCGCCGCGACGCATCGCAGGACGAGATCAAGAAGGCGTTCCGGCGCCTCGCCCGCGAGCTTCACCCGGATGTGAATCCGGACCCGAAGACGCAGGAGCGGTTCAAGGAGATCAACGCGGCGTACGAGGTGCTCTCGGACCCGCAGAAGAAGCAGGTCTACGACCTCGGCGGCGACCCGCTGTCCGCTTCGGGCGGCGCGGGCGCGGGCGGTTTCGGAGCCGGCGGCTTCGGCAACTTCTCCGACATCATGGACGCGTTCTTCGGTACGGCGTCGCAGCGGGGTCCGCGCTCGCGCACCCGGCGCGGCCAGGACGCCATGATCCGTCTGGAGATCGACCTCAACGAGGCGGCCTTCGGCACGACGAAGGACATCCAGGTCGACACGGCCGTCGTCTGTACGACGTGTTCCGGCGAGGGTGCGGCGCCCGGAACCTCGGCGCAGACGTGTGACATGTGCCGTGGTCGCGGTGAGGTGTCACAGGTGACGAGGTCCTTCCTGGGCCAGGTCATGACCTCCCGCCCCTGCCCGCAGTGCCAGGGCTTCGGCACCGTCGTCCCGACCCCGTGCCCCGAGTGCGCGGGCGACGGCCGGGTGCGGTCGCGCCGGACCCTGACCGTGAAGATCCCCGCCGGTGTCGACAACGGCACCCGCATCCAGCTCGCGGGCGAGGGCGAGGTCGGCCCCGGCGGCGGCCCCGCCGGCGACCTGTACGTCGAGATCCACGAGCTGCCGCACGCGGTCTTCCAGCGGCGCGGTGACGATCTGCACTGCACGGTCACGATCCCGATGACGGCGGGCGCGCTCGGTACGAAGGTGCCGCTGGAGACGCTCGACGGGCTCGACGAGGTCGACATCCGGCCGGGCACCCAGTCCGGCCAGTCGATCCCGCTGCACGGCCGGGGCATCACGCATCTGCGGGGCGGCGGCCGGGGCGACCTGATCGTCCATGTCGAGGTCATGACCCCGTCGAAGCTGGACCCTGAGCAGGAGCGACTGCTGCGGGAGTTGGCGAAGCTCCGGGGCGAGGAACGGCCCACCGGCCAGTTCCAGCCCGGACAGCAGGGACTGTTCTCCCGCCTGAAGGACGCGTTCAACGGGCGGTGAGCGGGATTTCCCCTTCGGCCCCCTTCCGCCGCACGTCGGCGGAAGGGGGCCGTCCCCTTGTGCCACCCGGGACGTGACACCATGCGTCCATGTCCTCCGCACTGACCGATCTCTGCCGTTATCCGATCGTGCAGGCCCCCATGGCGGGTGGCGCCTCCCGTCCGCAGCTTGTCGCGTCCGTGTCCGAGGCCGGTGGCCTCGGCTTCCTGGCCGCCGGGTACAAAACCGCCGACGGCATGTACCAGGAGATCAAGCAGGTCCGCGGGCTGACCGGTCAGCCGTTCGGGGTCAATCTCTTCATGCCGCAGCCCGGGCACGCCGATCCCGGCGCCATCGAGGTGTACCGGCACCAGCTCGCCGGTGAGGCCGGTTGGTACGAGACCTCCCTCGGGGACCCCGACGCGGGGCGCGACGACGGGTACGACGCCAAGCTGGCGATCCTCGTGGAGGACCCGGTGCCCGTCGTGTCGTTCACCTTCGGCTGTCCGACGCGCGACACCCTCGACGCCCTCGCCCGCGTCGGGACCTTCACCGTCGTCACCGTCACCACCCCCGAAGAGGCCCAGGCCGCCCAGTGGGCCGGCGCCGACGCCGTGTGCGTCCAGGGCGTCGAGGCCGGCGGACACCAGGGCACCCACCGCGACGACCCCGCCGGCGACGGGGCCGGGGTCGGACTGCTGTCCCTGGTCACCCAGGTCCGTGAGACCGTCCAGCTGCCGATCGTCGCGGCCGGGGGCCTGATGCGCGGCAACCAGATCGCCGCGGCGCTCGCGGCCGGGGCCGACGCCGCGCAGCTCGGGACCGCGTTCCTGGTCTGCCCGGAGTCGGGCGCCCACACCCTGCACAAGCAGGCCATGACCAACCCGCTGTTCGTACGGACCGAGCTCACCCGGGCGTTCTCCGGGCGACCGGCCCGCGGCCTGGTCAACCGCTTCATGCGGGAGCACGGGCCGTACGCCCCCGCCGCGTACCCCGAGGTGCACCACCTCACCTCCCCCCTACGCAAGGCCGCCGCCGCGGCCGGTGACGCGCAGGGCATGGCCCTGTGGGCCGGACAGGGCCACCGGCTGGCCCGGGAACTGCCCGCCGGGCAGCTCGTCGAAATCCTCGCCGCCGAACTCGACTCGGCGCTCGCCGCCCTGGCTCTGCGGAGCGTGTCATGACCGCCCCCGTCTTCGTCGTCGACCAGGTGCCCGCCGCCGGGCAGTTCCTCCTCGACGGACCCGAGGGGCGGCACGCCGTCTCCGTGAAGCGGCTGCGCGCGGGCGAGGAGATCGTGCTCACCGACGGCCTGGGGCAGTGGGCGCGGTGCGCGGTGCTCACCGCCGAGGGCAAGGACCAGCTGACGGTGGAGGTCTCCGGCCGCCACGAGGACGCGGCGCCGTCGCCGCGGATCACCGTCGTCCAGGCCCTGCCCAAGGGCGACCGCGGGGAACTGGCCGTCGAGATCATGACGGAGACCGGCGTGGACGCGATCGTCCCCTGGTCGGCCTCGCGCTGCGTCACCCAGTGGAAGGGCGACCGCGGCCTCAAGGCACTCGGCAAGTGGCGCGCGACGGCCCGCGAGGCGGGCAAGCAGTCGCGTCGCACGCGGTTCCCCGAGGTGGCGGACGCGATGACGACGAAGCAGGTCGCGGCGCTCCTCGCCACGGCGGAATTCGCGGCGGTACTCCACGAGGACCGCGACCACGCGAGCGGCGCGCTCGCCACGGCCGCGCTGCCCTCCGAGGGGGAGATCGTGCTGGTCGTGGGCCCCGAGGGCGGCGTCTCACCGGAGGAACTCGCCGCCTTCGAGAACGCGGGCGCGAAGCCCTACCGCCTCGGCCCCACGGTCCTGCGCACCTCCACGGCGGGCACAGCGGCAACGGCGCTCCTCCTGGGCCGCACGGGCCGCTGGAGCTGAGGGGCCCGCGCGGCGACTGTGGTTGAGCGGTGTGCCGGGTGGCGCTGCCTGGCCGCTCGGGTGTACCGCCGCGCGGGCTCGCGGGCGCTGTGCCTGGGCTCAAGCCCTGCGGGGGCGACTGTGGTTGAGCGGTGTGCCGGGTGGCGCTGCCTGGCCGCTCGGGTGTACCGCCGCGCGGGCTCGCGGGCGCGGGATCAAGCCCCGGTCCTGGCCGGCTCGTGCCCGTGCCGGGCGGCCCCGCCCCCGCCGGCTCGCCGAGACCCCGTGACGGCCGCGCCGGACGCCCTCCGTAGGGTGTCCGCATGCCCGACGAGTCCCCCCTGATCCGCAGCCTGCGCGCCGCCGTGGCCGCGGCCCCCGACGACGTACCCCTGAGGCTGCACTTCGCCGAACTCCTGCTCTCCGAGGGGCGGAACGACGAAGCGGTGACCGAGGCCGCCGTCGCCCTGCAGCACGCGCCGGGCGACGCGACAGCGCGGGCGCTGATGGTGCGGGCGATGGGCGTGCCGGAAGCCGCCCCGCCTCCCGCGCCCCAACCCCCCGCCCCGTCCGCCCCGTTCGACTGGGCCGCCGCCGAGCAGGAGGTCGGAGACGTCGTCCCGCCCCGGTTCGTCGAGCCGGCGCCCGAGCGCGAGCAGCCGCTGACCGCCGACGGCAGCGGCGACCCCGCGGACGCCTCCGCGTGGGACATCGACGCGCCCGGATCCGTACGCCTCGCCGACGTCGGCGGCATGCAGGAGGTGAAGGACCGCCTGGAGGCCGCCTTCCTCGCCCCCATGCGCAATCCCGAACTGCGCAAGCTGTACGGCAAGAGCCTGCGCGGCGGACTGCTGTTGTACGGGCCGCCCGGCTGCGGCAAGACGTTCATCGCGCGCGCCGTCGCCGGTGAACTCGGCGCGAGCTTCATGTCGATCTCGCTCTCCGACGTCCTCGACATGTACATAGGCACGTCCGAGAAGAACGTCCACGACATCTTCGAGACCGCCCGCGCGCAGGCCCCCTGCGTCGTCTTCCTCGACGAACTGGACGCGCTCGGCGCCAAGCGCAGCCGTACCCACCACAGCGGTCTGCGCAATGTCGTCAACCAGCTCCTCACCGAACTCGACGGCGTCGACAGCGGCTCCAACGAAGGTGTGTTCGTGCTCGCCGCCACCAACGTCCCCTGGGACGTGGACCTCGCGCTGCGCCGCCCCGGCCGGCTCGACCGCACCCTGCTCGTCCTGCCGCCCGACCCCGCGGCCCGCGAGGCGATCCTCCGCTACCACCTGCGGGACCGGCCCATCGAGGCCGTCGACCTCGGCAAACTCGTCAAGGCCACCGAGGACTTCTCGGGCGCCGATCTCGCCCACCTCTGCGAGACAGCCGCCGAGTCAGCGCTCCTCGACTCCGCCCGCACGGGCACCGTACGCATGATCAACATGAAGGATCTGCTGGGCGCGGCGAAGCAGCTCCGGCCGTCCAGCGAGTCCTGGTTCGCCGCCGCGCGCAATGTGGCGATGTTCGCCAACGACGGCGGGATGTACGACGACCTGGTCACGTACCTGAAGAAGAGGCGCAAGCTGTGAGCGCTCCGCACCCGCAGGTCGAACAGGCCCAGATGCTCTACGAGATGGGCCGCTACGAGCAGTCCGCCGAGAGGGCCGCCCGCCGCCTCGCCGAGGCCCCGGACGACTCCCGCGCCTGGGCGATGCTCGCCAAGTGCCACATCGGTCTCGGCCGCCACGAGGAGGCCCTCGCCGCCGTCGACGAGTCGCTCAAGGCCGAACCCGAGTACGCCCACGGCCACTATGTGCGCGGCTTCGCCCTGCGCCGGATGAACCGGCTCCCCGAGGCCGAAGAGGCACAGCGCGAGGCGATCCGCCTCCAGCCGGACGACTGGGGGCCGCACTCCGAGCGGGCCGAGATGCTGATCTTCTTCCCCGACCGCAAGGAGGAGGCGCTCCAGGAGGCCCTGGAGGCGGTACGGCTCGGACCGGACGAAGCCAGGCCGTGGGAGACGATGTACAAGGTCGCGCCGTTCAGCGCGCGTTTCGACCTGGTCGACGAATCGCTCCGGCAGATGCTGCGGATCGACCCCACCCACACGCTCGCCGTCAGTGTGACGGCCGAACGCGAGGCGAGGAACGCCCCGGCCGCGCAGGCCGCCGAGACCTACGCCACCGCGCTGGCGGCCGCCCCCGACTCCAACTGGCTGCGCGGCGACCTCGACCGGGCCGTGTACCGGATGCTGCGCGGCACCCGCTGGCTGGCCCTGCTCTGCCTCGTCATGGCGGCCGTCACCGTCGACATCTTCCCGACCGACGGAGAGGTGAAGGAGCTCCCGGTGCCGCTCGGCACCCGCCTGTGGGTGATGACCCTGATGGCCGCCGTGTGGGGTTTCGGCGCGTGGCGCCGCTACCGGCGGATGCGGACGGGCGCGCGGCTGACCGTGCGGTCGCTGGTACGGCGGCTGTTCTGGCCGAGGGTGGTCCTCGGGCAGGCGACCTGGGCCACCCTGTGCGGGCTGCTGATCATCACGGTGCCGTGGACCGAACGGGGCGTGCCGCAGTGGCTGTTCTGGATCGGACTCGTACCGAACCTGCTCAGCATCACGCACGACCGGGACAAGGTCTGATGACAGCCGGTCTGGAGCGGGCCGACGCCCTCTACGACGTCGGCCGGTACGAACAGGCCGCCGCCCTCCTGTCCACGCACCTCGCCTCGGAGCCCGGCGACGCGGGCGCGCTCGTGCGCCTGGCCCGCTGCCACAACCGGCTCGGCGACCGATCCACCGCGCTGGCCGCCGTCGACGAGGGACTGCGCGCGGACCCGGGCGACCTCGCCGGCTGGATCGTGCGCGCGGACGCACTCCTCGGGCTCGGCCGGCACGCCGAGGCCGAACGGGCCGCCCGCCGCGCGATCGAGATCGCCCCGAACAGCTGGAGCGGGCATCTGGCCCTCGGCACGGTCCTGGACCAGGCCGGCGGATCGCGCCGCCGCGAGGCGTACGCCGCCGCGCTCCGCTCCGTCGAGCGCGGCCCCGACCAGGACGCTACCCACTTCCTCGTCGGACTCACCGCCCAGCGGCGGGGCGACCACGCCACCGCGCAGCGGGCGTACGAGACGGCCCTGCGGCTCAACCCGGAGAGCAGCGAGGCGCACAACAACCTCTCGCTCCTCCACATGCGCCGGCGGTGGTTCCGGCGCGGCGCGTGGACCCGCGCGGCCGAGGGATTCGTGGAAGCCGCGGCACTCGACCTGGACGACCGGGAGGCGCGCTACAACCTGGAGACCATGGCCTGGGGGACGGCGGCCGGGGCCCGCTGGGTGGCGCTCATCGGCTTCTTCGCCGCGGCGGTCGGCTCGGCGCCACTGCGCACCGGGGGCACCGGCAGCTCCGCGCTGATCCCCGAACTGGTCGGCGCGGCCGTCCTGGTCGGTGTCTGGACGGCCTGGGCGCTGTGGATGCGCCGCCGCGTCCCGCCCCGGCTGCGCCGGCCGCTTCTCCTCCTGGCCCGCGGCTGCCCGCCGGTCCTCGCGATGACGGCGGCGGTGGCGCTCCTCGGCCTCCACTCGGCGGTCACCCTGGCCGTCCCCGGCCTGGGTGCGGGGATCGTGGCCGGACTGGGGACGCCGCTGTTCTGGGGCGTCGTGATCACCTACTGGGCGAGCCGAGCGTTCATGAAGCGCCGGGCACCCAGGGGTTGAACCCCCGGCCCCCGCACCCCGCGTCCCCCCGCGAACCCCCGCCGCGGGCGGATAGCATGCCCCCTGTCAGTGATCATCGGAGGCGAGGAGGCCCACGCCATGGCCGGAGAGCCGCAGAGCGACTGCCTGTTCTGCAAGATCGTGGCGGGGGAGGTCCCGGCCACCCTCGTGCGTGAATCGGAGACCACCGTCGCCTTCCGCGACATCAACCCCCAGGCGCCCAGCCACGTCCTGGTCATCCCCCGCGTCCACTACCCGGACGCCGCCTCCCTCGCCGCCGCCGAGCCGCAGATCGCCGCCGACATACTGCGGGAGGCAGGGGAGGTCGCCGCCCAGGAGAAGACCGAGGCGGCCGGCTACCGCATCGTCTTCAACACCGGCACCGGCGCCGGCCAGACCGTCTGGCACGCGCACGCCCACATCCTCGGCGGCCGCGGCCTCAACTGGCCCCCCGGATAGCCGGAATGTCCGTACGCGAACTCGTCGTCCTCGGCACCGCCAGCCAGGTCCCCACACGCCACCGCAACCACAACGGCTATCTGCTGCGCTGGGACGGCGAGGGTCTTCTCTTCGACCCGGGCGAGGGCACCCAGCGGCAGATGCTCCGCGCCGGGGTCGCCGCGCACGACATCAACCGGATCTGCGTGACGCATTTCCACGGGGACCACTCCCTCGGTCTCGCCGGCGTCATCCAGCGCATCAATCTCGACCAGGTCCCGCACCCCGTCACCGCCCACTACCCGCGCAGCGGGCAGCGGTTCTTCGACCGGCTGCGGTACGCGACCGCCTACCGCGAGACGGTCGACCTGCTCCAGGAACCGGTCGCCGACGACGGCCCCCTCGCGGTCACGGAGGCGTACACCGTGGAGGCCCGCAGGCTGTCGCACCCCGTCGAGTCGTTCGGCTACCGGCTCGTGGAGCCGGACCGCCGCCGCATGCTGCCGCGGAAGCTCGCCGAGCACGGCATCAGGGGCCCGGACGTCGGCCGGATCCTGCGCGACGGCGCGCTGGACGGCGTCACCCTCGACGAGGTGAGCGAGGTCCGGCGCGGCCAGCGGTTCGCCTTCGTGATGGACACCCGGCTGTGCGACGGTGTCCACGCGCTCGCCGACGGCGCCGACATGCTGGTCATCGAGTCGACGTTCCTCGACGAGGACGTCCGGCTCGCCACCGACCACGGTCACCTGACGGCGGGCCAGGCGGCGGCCGTCGCGGCCGACGCGGGCGTACGGCACCTCGTACTGACCCACTTCTCTCAGCGTTACAGCGACCCCGACATGTTCGAGCAGCAGGCCAGGGCCGCCGGATTCGACGGCGAGCTGACCATTGCCCGGGACCTCGTGCGGGTCCCCCTCCCCAAGCGATAGGGACCATGCACCTCCCCAAGGCCGAACTGCACCTCCACATCGAGGGCACCCTCGAACCCGAACTCGCCTTCGCGCTCGCCGCCCGCAACGGCGTCGCCCTGCCGTACGCCGGCACCGAGGAACTCCGCGAGGCGTACCTCTTCAGCGATCTGCAGTCCTTCCTGGACCTGTACTACGCGCTGATGTCGGCCCTGCACACCGTGGACGACTTCGCCGAGCTCGCCGAGGCGTACCTGGCGCGCGCCGCGGAGCAGGGGGTGCGGCACGCCGAGATCTTCTTCGACCCGCAGGCGCACACCTCGCGCGGCGTCCCCATCGGCACGGTCGTCGAGGGCCTCGCCCGGGCGCTGGACCACAGCGAGGAGCGGCACGGCATCTCCACCCAGCTGATCATGTGCTTCCTGCGCGACCAGTCGGCCGAGTCGGCGCTCGAGACGCTGGAGGCGGCGAAGCCGTATCTGCACCGGATCACCGGCGTCGGCCTGGACTCGGCCGAGGTCGGGCACCCGCCGTCGAAGTTCCGCGAGGTGTACGCGGCGGCCGAGGCGCTCGGTCTGCGCAAGGTCGCCCACGCGGGCGAGGAGGGCCCGCCCGCGTACATCCGGGAGGCCCTGGACATCCTCGGTGTCGAGCGCGTCGACCACGGGCTGCGGGCGATGGAGGACCCGGAGCTGGTGGAGCGCCTCGTGCGGGAGCGGGTGCCGCTGACGCTGTGCCCGCTGTCGAACGTACGGCTGCGCGCCATCGACGTCCTGGAGGACCATCCGCTCAAGGCGATGATGGAGGCCGGGCTGCTCGCGACGGTCAACTCCGACGACCCGGCGTACTTCGGCGGCTATGTCGGGGACACCTTCCACGCCGTGCGCGAGGCGCTCGGTCTCAGCCGGGACCAGCTGCGGCAGCTGGCCCGGAACTCCTTCGAGGCCTCTTTCCTGGACCACGACGAGGAGCGCAGGGCGCGCTACCTCGCCGAAGTCGAGGCGTACGTCTTCGAGGACTGAGCCCCCTCCTGCCGCGGGGCCGGGCGCGTCAGGCGGAACGAGCGCTGTACGAGGAGCCTGCGCGCCGGGGCCGGTACGGGGATCTCCGCCACCGCCTGCTCCGGTGCGCCGATCTGCGGCAGCAGACCGGCCGCCGCGCCGGTCCTGCCGGCGACCACCGCGGCCGGGGCGCCGCCGCGGCGCCGGACCGACCCGGGGACCAGCGGACGGCCCGAGGTGTGCAGGGCGACCGCCGTCATCGGCGCCGCGATCAGCAGCAGTACCGCGCACAGCACCAGCCCCATGCCCGGATAGCCGACGTGCTCGGACAGCACGCTGCCGGTGACCGGACCGCAGGCCACTCCCAGCGAGGAGGCGGAGCCGACCAGGACCGCCCAGCGGCCGCGCGGGTCGAGGGAGGCGGCCAGCCCGATCACGTACGACAGGACGACCGGGTAGAAGGTGTTCCAGAGGATCTCGCCGGTGGCGAAGGCGGCGAGGTCCTCGGCGGCCGAACTGGCCATCACACAGCCCGCGATCACGACCGTGCCCGCGCCGATCGGCACCGCGCGCCCCAGCCGGGCGCCGAGCGCGCCGGCCGCCGTGACCCCGGTCAGACCGGCACCCAGCGCCACCGCGAAGACCGCGCCGACGGTGACCTCGGAGAGCCCGGCCTGGGTCAGTCCGATGCGGCCGCTGACTCCCCACAGCGCGTTCTGCGCGAGTGACCAGAGCAGGATCGCGACGGCCAGGACGACCCCGGACCGCAGATGCGGCACCCGGCCGCCGGCGGTCACCGAGGGCGCGTGCGGCGAGGCGTCGGCCAGCCGGCCCGTGACCGGCCACACCAGGGCCGCGACCAGTGCGATCGAGGCGAACGGCAGCGCGTGGCCGCCGCCGAAATGCGGGATCGTCAGATAGAGCGCGCCGGCGGTCGCGGACACCGACAACAGCCCGAGCGCGGAGGCGCGGTGCGGGTCGCGCTGGGCGGCGATCCCGGCCGCGGCGACGGCCGTCGCCGTACCCGAACCGAAGCCACCCACCGCCGCCCCGACGACGACCAGGGGGACGTACGAGGTGAGCGCGGCGCAGCCGTATCCGGCGATGGCCAGCGCGAGTCCGAGGCGGGCCAGCCGGCGCGGACCGCAGCGCTCGACCCGGGAGGCGAGCGTGAAGCCGGCGGCCGAGGAGCCGAGCAGCAGGAGCGAGCCGACGAGGCCCGCCTGCGCGGGCGTCAGACCGAGTCCGGCGGAGAGGCGTCCGACGACGGTCGGGAGGAGATAGGCGGCGAGGTACCCGGCGGTGAAGAGCGCGACGAGGGGCCACGGGGCGCGGGGGCGCGAGGGCATGGGCGTTCCAGGAAAGAAGCGAAAGGGAGGTGGAGCGCCCGGTGTTGCACGGGATCGCGGCCAATTTGTATCAACTGTCCCTGGCGCGGGAGAAGGCAGACTCCTGTGATCTGAGTCACAATCGGTTTGTCACCCATGAGAGCGGGTAAAGAGGTCGATTTTCGAGGCGTCGGAACGCCGCCGCCGTCCCGTCTCGCATCGGGCACACTGGCAAGATCCGAACCACGACCGGGGAGCCTGCCGTGACCGAAGTCAGAGGAGAGACACCACAACACACGACCGGATTCGATCCGTTGCGCGCAGTGCGCTCCGCGGCGGACCCGGTGTGCGACGTCTTCCTCACCGGCACGGTCTTCCTCGACATCATCTTCACCGGCCTCGACAGCGCCCCGGTGCGGGGCACCGAGTCGTGGGCCAGGGGCATGGGCCAGAGCCCCGGTGGCGTCGCCAACATGGCCACCGCGCTCGCCCGCCTCGGACTGCGCACCTCGCTGGCCGCCGCGTTCGGCGACGACCACTACGGCGACTACTGCTGGGACGCCCTGGAGCAGGGTGAGGGCATCGACCTTTCCCTGTCACGGACCGTGCCCGGGTGGCACTCCCCGGTGACCATCTCCATGGCGTACGAGGGCGAGCGCACGATGGTCTCGCACGGTCACGACGCGCCACCCGTCGACGCCCCGCCGCTGGACGGCGCGCTGCCCGAATACCCGCCCCGCGCGCGGGCCGCCGTCGCCTCCCTGGTGCCGGGACGCGGCGAGGAGTGGGTGGCCGAGGCCGCGCGCTGCGGCACCCGGGTCTTCGCCGACGTCGGCTGGGACGACACGGGCCGCTGGGACCTCGCGGGCCTGGAGGACCTGGAGCACTGCGAGGCGTTCCTGCCGAACGCCGAGGAGGCCATGCGCTACACCCGTACCGACTGCCCCCGCGCGGCCGCCCGCGCCCTCGCCGACAAGGTCCGCTACGCGGTGGTCACGCTCGGCGCGGAGGGCGCGTACGCCGTCGACGGGGCCACCGGCGAGACCGCTGAGGTACCGGCGATCGAGGTGGCCGCCCTGGATCCGACCGGCGCCGGCGACGTCTTCGTCGCCGGATTCGTCACCGGCACGCTCGCCGACTGGCCGCTCGCCGACCGGCTCGCCTTCGGCGGCCTCACCGCGGCGCTGTCCGTCCAGGAATTCGGCGGATCACTGTCGGCGCCGGGCTGGTCCGAGGTGGCGGCCTGGTGGCACCAGGTCCACAACCACCCGGACCAGGACGCCGCCGCCCTGCGGCGCTACGCCTTCCTGGAGGGCCTGGTGCCCCCGCTCAGCGGCCCCATCCCGCTGCGCCGGGCCGTTCCCACCATCGGCTTCCGCCGCTCCGCCTAGCGGCGGCCACGGCGGGCCGGGAAAAGCCCTCGGTCTTGTCAGTGGCACGTCGTACGCTTGGTATTCCAGAGGTTGTCGAGCAGCGAGAACCCTGCAACGGGAGGTATGTGCAGGCCACAGTGCCGGCCCATGACTCAGACACCCACAGCCCAGACGCCGCCGCCCGGGCAGGCGCGAGCCCACTTCACCGTCCCGGCCAAGCACCCGATGGTGACGGTGCTCGGTTCGGGAGACGCCCTGCTGCGCGTGATCGAGAAGGCGTTCCCGGCCGCCGACATCCACGTCCGGGGCAATCAGGTCAGCGCGGTCGGCGACGCGGTGGAAGTCGCTCTGATCCAGCGCCTGTTCGACGAGATGATGCTGGTGCTCCGCACCGGTCAGCCGATGACGGAGGACGCAGTGGAACGCTCGATCGCCATGCTCAGAGCGAGCGAGAACGGCGACGGGGACGGCCCGGAGACCCCGGCCGACGTGCTCACGCAGAACATCCTCTCCAGCCGTGGCCGCACGATCCGCCCCAAGACGCTCAACCAGAAGCGGTACGTCGACGCGATCGACAAGCACACGGTCGTCTTCGGCATCGGCCCCGCGGGCACCGGCAAGACCTACCTCGCCATGGCCAAGGCGGTCCAGGCCCTGCAGTCCAAGCAGGTCACGCGGATCATCCTGACCCGGCCCGCCGTCGAGGCGGGCGAGCGGCTCGGCTTCCTGCCCGGCACGCTCTACGAGAAGATCGACCCGTATCTGCGGCCGTTGTACGACGCGCTGCACGACATGCTCGACCCCGACTCGATCCCGAAGCTGATGGCCTCGGGCACGATCGAGGTCGCGCCGCTGGCGTACATGCGCGGTCGCACGCTTAATGATGCGTTCATCATCCTGGACGAGGCGCAGAACACCAGCCCCGAGCAGATGAAGATGTTCCTGACCAGGCTGGGCTTCGACTCGAAGATCGTCATCACCGGTGACATCACCCAGGTCGACCTGCCGGGCGGCACCAAGAGCGGTCTCCGTCAGGTCCAGGACATCCTCGAGGGCGTCGAGGACGTGCACTTCTCGCGTCTCACGTCGCACGATGTCGTACGGCACAAGCTCGTCGGCCGTATCGTCGACGCGTACGAGCAGTACGACAGCCGTAACGGCTCCAACGGGAAGTAGTCCAACCGCACCATGTCGATCGACGTCAACAACGAGTCCGGAACCGAGGTCGACGAGCAGGCGATCCTCGACATCGCCCGCTACGCGCTCACGCGGATGCGCATCCACCCGCTCTCCGAGCTCTCGGTGATCGTCGTGGACGCCGACGCCATGGAGCAGCTGCACATCCAGTGGATGGACCTGCCCGGCCCGACCGACGTCATGTCCTTCCCGATGGACGAGCTGCGCCCGCCGGCCAAGGACGACGAGGAGCCGCCTCAGGGCCTCCTCGGTGACATCGTGCTCTGCCCCGAGGTCGCGAAGCAGCAGGGCGAGGACGCGCCGACGCAGCACTCCATGGACGAGGAGCTCCAGCTCCTCACCGTCCATGGCGTGCTGCACCTGCTGGGCTACGACCACGAGGAGCCCGACGAGAAGGCCGAGATGTTCGGCCTCCAGGCGGCGATCGTGGACGGCTGGCGTGCGGAGAAGGGCCTCACCGGCCCCTCTCCGGCGCCGACCGTCTCATGAGCGCCCAGCTGATCCTCGGAGCCGTCGCCCTGGTCGTCGTGGCCTGGCTGGCGGCCTGCGCGGAGGCCGGCCTCGCCCGGGTCTCCATGTTCCGGGCCGCCGAGGCCGTACGGTCCGGGCGGCGCGGCGCCGACAAGCTCACCCAGGTCGCCTCCGACCCCACCCGCTATCTCAACGTGGCCCTGCTCGTCCGGGTCGCCTGTGAGATGGCGGCCGGTGTCCTGGTCACCTACGCCTGCCTGCGCGAGTTCTCCAAGACCTGGCAGGCGCTGACCGTCGCCATCGCGGTGATGGTGCTCGTCTCGTACGTCGCCGTCGGCGTGTCCCCGCGCACCATCGGCCGCCAGCACCCGCTGAACACGGCGACCGCGGCCGCCTATGTGCTGCTTCCGCTGGCCAGGATCATGGGCCCGATCCCGCAGCTGCTGATCCTCCTCGGCAATGCCTTCACCCCTGGAAAGGGCTTCCGCAAGGGCCCCTTCGCCTCCGAGGCCGAGCTGCGCGCCATGGTCGACCTGGCCGAGCAGGAGTCGCTGATCGAGGACGACGAGCGCCGCATGGTGCACTCCGTCTTCGAGCTCGGCGACACCCTCGTCCGCGAGGTGATGGTGCCCCGCACCGACCTGGTCTGCATCGAACGCTTCAAGACCATCCGGCAGGCCCTCACCCTGGCCCTGCGCTCCGGCTTCTCCCGCATCCCGGTCACCGGCGAGAACGAGGACGACATCGTCGGGATCGTCTACCTCAAGGACCTGGTCCGCAAGACGCACATCAACCGGGACTCCGAGGCCGACCTGGTCTCCACCGCGATGCGCCCCGCCGCCTTCGTGCCCGACACCAAGAACGCCGGTGACCTGCTGCGCGAGATGCAGCAGGAACGCAACCACGTCGCCGTCGTCATCGACGAGTACGGCGGCACGGCCGGCATCGTCACGATCGAGGACATCCTGGAGGAGATCGTCGGGGAGATCACCGACGAGTACGACCGGGAGCTGCCGCCGGTGCAGGACCTCGGAGACGCGCGGTACCGGGTCACCGCCCGCCTGGACATCGGTGACCTCGGCGAGCTCTTCGGGATGGACGAGTACGACGACGAGGACGTCGAGACCGTCGGCGGACTGCTCGCCAAGGCGCTCGGCCGGGTCCCCATCGCGGGCGCGACGGCCTTGGTGCACCTGCCGGACGGGCGCGAGCTGCGACTGACCGCCGAGTCCACGGCCGGCCGACGGAACAAGATCGTCACCGTACTGGTCGAGCCGACCGCGGCGGAGGGGGAGACCGCGTGACACCGGAGCAGCTGCGCGCGTTCTGTCTGGCCTTCAACGACGCGACGGAGGAGTTCCCCTTCACGCCGGAGACGTCCGTCTTCAAGGTCGCCGGAAAGATGTTCGCCCTCGCGGCCCTGGACGCCCGGCCGCTGACGGTCAATCTGAAGTGCGATCCGGAGATCGCGGTACGGCTGCGCGAGGAACATCCCGCGATCGTGCCGGGCTGGCACATGAACAAGCGCCACTGGAACACCGTCACCGTGGGAGAGCTCCCGGACCGCATGGTCCGGGAGCTCGTCGAGGACTCCTACGACCTCGTGGTCGCGGGCCTGCCCAGGGCCGAGCGGCTGCGCCTCGACCGGCCCTAGGCCCTTCAGGCCCGTGCCTTGCGCAGGCCCACCGCCACCAGCAGGGCCGCCGCGACGACGATCACCGCGTCGACCGCGAGGACCAGGCGCACGCCGGCGAAGAGGTCCCCGCCGGTCGTCGCCAGCACGCCCAGCAGCGGGATGCCGATCGTGAGGCCGACCTGCTGGGTCGTGGTCACCAGCCCGGTCGCCAGGCCCTGCTCCTCATTCGGCACACCCGACGTCACCGTCAGGCCGTACGAGATGATCGCGCCCAGGTGGCACATGCTCGCCAGAGAGACGGCGGCCGTCGCGAGGAGTGCGCCGGAGTCCGTGCCGATGCCGAGCAGGGCGGCGACGAGCACGCCCTGGCCAAGGAGCGAGCCGACCAGTGTGCGACGGGCTCCGAAGCGGCCGATCACCTTCGGGGTGAACGCCCCGGCCACGATCGACAGCACTCCCTGCACACCGAAGACCAGACCGGTCCGGAAGGCGCTGAGTCCCAGCGTCTCCTGGAGGTACAGGGTCAGGACGAAGATGACGGTGGACATCATCGAGAAGGTGATCAGACCGCCCAGGTTGCCGAAGGCGACGGTTCCCCGGCGCAGCATCGGCAGCGAGACCAGCGGCGCGGCGTGCCGTGACTCGACCACGACGAACGCGGCCAGCAGCAGCAGTCCGACGACCAGCGTCACCAGGACGTCCGTCCCGCCGAACCCGTGCTCGGCGGCGGTGGTCAGCGCGTAGATCAGCGCGAGCAGACCGCCGGTGACGGTCACCGCGCCCGGCACGTCCAGACGCGGCCTCTCCGGAGTACGGGACTCGGGCAGCAGCCCGGGCGCCAGGGGCAGCACGAGCAGGGTGAACAGGGCCAGCAGACCCATCGTGGAACGCCAGCCCAGCGTGTCGGTCATGACCCCGCCCAGCACCATGCCGACGGTGAAGCCCAGCGACATCAGCGTGCCGGAGATGCCCAGCGCCCGGGCGCGCTGCGGACCCTCGGGGAAGGTCGTCGTCAGCAGGGACATTCCCGTCGGCACGATCGCGGCCGCGCCCAGGCCCTGGAGGGCCCGGCCCGCCAGGAACGAGGCGGGGTTCCATGCGAACGTCGCCAGCAGCGAGGCCGCGCCGAACAGGACCAGTCCGGTCAGGAAGAGCTTCTTGCGCCCGTACAGGTCGCCGATCCGGCCGAAGAGCAGCAGAAAGCCGCCGGACGGCAGCGCGAAGGCGGTGACCGCCCACTGCAGCGCGGACTGGTCGAGGCCCAGATCGGGGCCGAGGACGGGCAGCGCCACATTCAGTACGGAGAAGTCGAGCGCGACCATGAACTGCGCCGCACACAGGACGAAGAGGATGAGCTTGGCGCGGCCGGTGAGCCGCGGGGGAACGGCCGTGTCCGGCACGGCGGTCGGGGCCGTCGCGGGAGTCGGGGCGGAGGTGTCGATTGCCATGCCCCCACCCTCGGGCCGCGGGAATAGCGGTGGGGAGCGGGAACTTATCCTGTTGGTCGCACCACCAGGCATCCCGCGATCAGGCAGGGGGACGGCTCGCAGATGGCCACCACGCTCGAGAATCCGTCGACGAAGGCACACCGACTCACCGAGCTGCGTGAGTTCCTGATGAGCCGTCGGGCCCGGGTCAGCCCGGCCGAGGCGGGTCTCCCGGACGGCGGCGCCCGCCGCCGCACGCCCGGCCTGCGCCGGGAGGAGGTCGCCGTCCTCGCCGGAGTCGGCGTCTCCTGGTACCAGTGGCTGGAGCAGGGCCGTGACATCACCGTCTCGCCGCAGGTGCTGGACTCGGTGGCCCGGGTCCTGCGCCTCAGCGCCGCCGAGCGCCGCCATCTGTACGTCCTGGCCGCACTCAACCCGCCCGCCCCGGAGGTGGATCCGGCCGCGGGGGACATGTGTCAGGGGCTGACCCGGCTGATCGACGCGTGGATGCCGTTCCCGGCGCACATCATGGACATGTACTGGAACACGATCATGTACAACGACTCCGCGTCGATCGTCCTGGGGATGCGCCCGGAGATCTCTCAGAACTGCCTGGTCGCCTTCTTCACCGACCCCATCTACCGTGACCGTGCGAAGAGTTGGGAACTCACCGCGCCCCGGGTCGTCGCGCAGTACCGGGCCGCGTGCTCGGAGGGACCCGACGACGAGGGATTCCGTGCGGTCGTCGAGGAGGCGCGGGCGGCCAGCGAGGAGTTCGCCGCCCTCTGGGAGCGGCGCGACATCACCCCCGGCGGCCAGACCCGCAAGGAGCTGGAGCACCCCCTGGTCGGCACGCTGGTGGTGGAGTCCACCCAGCTGAGGGTCCCGGCCCGCCCGGACCTGACGATCGTGCTGCACACCCCGCTCCAGGAGGCGGACACGGCGGCGAAGCTGGAGTGGCTGGTGTCGCCACAGGGGCGGCGCGGGGCGATGTACCCCGTGGCGGGCTGAGCGCGGGGCTGTCACGGGGCCGTTGGGCGCCCGCCGCGGGGGTCCCGCTCGCGGGCGAGTCACCAAGGCCGCCCAGAGCTGATCGCCGGCTCCGTCCTATCCTCGGTCCATGACACAGAGCAGCGATCTCGGCGCCGAGGACCTCAAGATCATCACGCTGGCGCGCAGCGCCCGCGCCCGCAACGGTGTGCCCGAGGGCGCGGCGGTAAGGGACGAGACGGGGCGGACCTATGTCGCGGGGACGGTGGCCCTGGAGTCGCTCCAGCTGAGCGCGCTCCAGACCGCCGTCGCCATGGCGGTCGCCAGCGGCGCCCGGTCGCTGGAGGCCGCGGCGGTCGTCTCGGACGCCGAGGTGGCCTCCGACGCGGACCGCGCGGCGGTACGGGACCTGGGCGGCCCGCAGACGCCGGTGCTGCTGGCGGGCCCCGACGGGGCGCTGCGCTCTTCGGTGACGGCGGGCTGACGCAGCCGATGGGAAAGGCTCCGACCGGCCACGGATCGCGCCAGAACACGACGGTCGTGCTGTGCGTCGGTCTCGTCGGCGTGCTGATCAACGCCGTCGACGGGGCGATGAGGCAGCGGGTGGCGCCGCACGACGCGTTTCCGCTGCTTCTCTCCCTGTGGGCGGGGGCCGAGCTGCTGAAGGGCCGTCGGCCCCGGGCCCGTCAGGTGCTCCTGGGCGCCGCGGCGGCGGTGACGGTCGGCGCGGGCCTGGCCGCCGGAATCCCGGCGGCGGCCGCGCTCGTACGCGGCGAGCCGGTCGACTGGCTCGACCTCGCCCTCGGCGTCTGCGTGGTGCTGGGTGCGGCGCTCGGGGGCGCGGCCCTCGTCGGCCGCCTCAGGGCGCGCGAGACCGTCGCTCCCTAGGGGCCGGCTCGGCTGATCGCTCCCCTGACGCCGGCACGACGGTGGTGCGCCCAAGAATCACCGGACCTTCTCTTGCCATCGGGACCCGCTCGCGCATCAATGACAGCGGTACTTCCGACGGGCCGTCAGATTTCCTGCCGCGCCGGACGGGACCGGCCCGGGCGCGAACCCGTGCCGGCGTCGCGCCCGGTTCGGCCGCCGGGCCGTCCGTCGTCAGCCGACCGCTCCGCACTCCAGGACCGGCGTCGCCCTGTCGGTGGCGCCGGCTCCTGTGCTGACCTGCGGAAACGCGGATCTTGACAGCATCTGATGGGTCATCAGGAAGTGCGGCCCGATGCCATTGACTTCTCCCTCCCCGCAGCCGTCAATGGCGCCCTCTCATCCCTCAGGAGGGGGCACACATGGCATCCCTGCTCATCCCGAGACCCAGCGGCCGAAAACGCCGCTGGACAGCCGTCCTGGGCGTGGCCGCGCTCGCGGTCACCGCCGGCGGCGCGCTCGCCGCACCGGCCGGCGCTCTGTCGACCGCGTCCCAGGCGGTCGACTTCCCCACGCACTGCGTACCGCCGCCGATCGCCGGCATCCCGCCCATCGACGGCACGACCACCGCCAAGATCACCGTCGACAAGCCCACCCCGAAGGTGGGCGACTCGGTCACCGTCACCTACACGGTCACCAAGCCCGCCGCGAGCAACCCGGTCGACCTTGCCCTGCCCGCCGACATCATGACGCCCAGCGGAAAGGTCGCCCTCGGCGGCGCCCAGACCGGCGCGGTCACGGTCACCGGCCCCAAGAAGAACCCGCCGGTACCCGGCAAGGGCACCTTCCCCGAGTTCTCGATGACCGGCACGTTCACCGTCACCGCCCCGGGGTCGATCACCCTCTCGCCCGGTGACTACAACATCCACACCAGCTACATCATGGAGCTGGACACCCCCTGTACGGTCACCAATCCGCCCGCCCCCGTCTCCGAGACGGTCGTCGCGTCCCCGCAGCCGGGGGCCAACGAGCGGGCCGTCCAGCTCGGCACCGCCTCCGGCGCGCCGGGTGCGCAGGTCGCCGTCACCGGCGCCAAGTTCACCCCGCTCACCGAGGTGACGGTCGCCGGACGGGCCGGGGCCGCCGAGACCGCCGACAGGACGACGGTCACGACGGACAGCGCGGGCGGCTTCACCGCGAGCCTCAAGGTCAACGACAAGGCGACCACCGGGCTCGTGGCGTACGAGGGCGCCGGCTGGAACGCGGACAAGGGTGCCGGACCGGCGGCGTACACCGTCATCGACGACACCCCGCCGCCGCCGGGCAGCCAGAAGCTCACCTCCGCGGTCACCGCGGGCGAGCTGTCCATGTCCCAGGCGGGCGACACCGTCCAGATGTCGGCCGTCGACTTCGGCCAGGGCGGCGCGTCCACCGGCGACCTCCGGACCGTGACGGTCAAGGACTTCCGCGGCGGTCCCGCCGGCTGGTCCCTCACCGGGAAGGTCACCGACTTCACCGGACCGGGCGGCTCCATCTCCGCCGACAAGCTGAGCTGGACTCCGGCCTGCACCACCAAGCAGGGCAGCCCGAGCACCTGCGCGCCCGGCTCCGCCGGGACCGTCGGCAACGGGGGAGCGACCCTGGCCTCCACGCCGAACGGGGCGCTCACCGGCGGCGAGTTCACCGTCGACGCCACGCTCTCGCTCGACGTCCCTGCGTTCACCGCACCGGGCGCGTACTCCGGTGTGCTGACCCTCACGCTCACCTGAGCCGAACAGATCGGCGGGCCGGGCGCGCACCCGGTCGGCCCGCTCCGTTCCGACCCGTCCCCTGGGGGCCGCACCGTGCGTCGCAAGCTGTACGTCCTCCTCGTCATCGGCGCGCTCTTCCTCGTCTGCGCGCCCACGACCACCGCCCGGGCCGCCGAGAACAGCGAATGGTCCGTCTACCCGGCCGCCTCCGAACTCGGCAGGCGGCCGTACTTCTATCTCGCCGCCGACCCCGGCACGACCCTCCGCGACGAGGTCACCGTCAGCAACAAGACCGCCGCCCCTCTGAGCTTCCGGCTGTACGGCGCCGACGCGTACAACACCGAGCGGGACGGCGGCTTCGCGGTCCGTACCGAGAAGGAGCCGCAGCGCGGCGCCGGCGCCTGGGTGAAGCCCGCCCGCGGTCGCGTCACTGTCCCGGCGCACGGCAAGGTCACCGTGCCCGTCACGCTCACCGTCCCGGCGGACGCCGAGCCCGGCGACCACCCCGGCGCCCTGGTCGCCCTCGACGAGCGCGTCTCCCGCGCGACCGACGGGTCCGTCGCGGTCGGTGTGCGGCGCGCGGTCGGCGCCCGGATCTATCTGCGGGTGAACGGGCCGACCGTCCCCGCGCTCGCCGTCGAGGACGTCACCCTCTCCCAGGACCGGCCCCTCGTCCCCGGCACCCGCGAGAGCAGCGCCCTCATCTCGTACACGCTCCACAACCGGGGCAATGTCACACTCAACCCCAAGGTCGCCCTGAAGGCCGAGGGCCTCTTCGGCCGGACGCTGCTCGACCACGATCTCGCCCGGATCCCCTCCGAGCTACTGCCCCGCCAGAAGATCCGGCTCACCGAGCGCTGGGCGGGCTCACCGCAGTTCGACTGGGGCGAGGTGACCCTGACGGCCAGTGCCAAGGACGTCCGCGAGTCCGCGCGCGCGGGGTTCGTCGCGCTGCCCTGGCTGGTCGGCGCGGTGGTCCTGGCGGCGGGCGCGGTGGCGCTCGCGTGGACGGCGGTGCGGCGTCACCGGGCACTCGGTACGTGAGCGCCGCCGGGATCGGGGAGAATGACCCCCATGAGCGCTCGTACTGATGAGAACAACGCCCCGCACCGGGCCGGCTTCGCCTGCTTCGTCGGCCGTCCCAACGCGGGCAAGTCGACCCTGACGAACGCTCTGGTCGGACAGAAGGTGGCCATCACCTCCAGCCGGCCGCAGACCACCCGGCACACCGTCCGCGGCATCGTGCACCGCCCGGACGCGCAGCTGATCCTGGTGGACACCCCCGGCCTCCACAAGCCGCGGACCCTGCTCGGCGAGCGGCTCAACGACGTCGTGCGGACCACCTGGGCCGAGGTCGACGTGATCGGCTTCTGCCTGCCCGCCGACCAGAAGCTCGGCCCCGGCGACCGTTTCATCGCCAAGGAGCTCGCCGGGATCAAGAAGACCCCCAAGGTCGCCATCGTCACCAAGACGGACCTGGTCGACTCCAAGACCCTGGCCGAGCAGCTCATCGCCATCGACCAGCTCGGCAAGGAGCTCGGCTTCGAGTGGCAGCAGATCGTCCCGGTCTCCGCCGTCGGCAACAACCAGGTCGACCTCGTCGCCGACCTGCTGATCCCGCTGCTTCCGGAGAGCCCGCCGCTCTACCCGGAGGGCGACCTCACGGACGAGCCGGAGATGGTCATGGTCGCGGAGCTGATCCGTGAGGCGGCGCTCGAGGGCGTGCGGGACGAGCTGCCGCACTCGATCGCGGTGGTCGTCGAGGAGATGATCCCGCGTGAGGACCGCCCGGCGGACAAGCCGCTGCTGGACATCCACGCCAACGTCTACATCGAGCGCCCGAGCCAGAAGGGCATCATCATCGGCCCGAAGGGCAGCCGCCTCAAGGAGGTCGGCATGAAGTCCCGCAAGCACATCGAGGCGCTCCTGGGCACGCCGGTCTTCCTGGACCTCCACGTGAAGGTCGCGAAGGACTGGCAGCGCGATCCGAAGCAGCTGCGGAAGCTGGGCTTCTGACCGCGGGCCGGTGACGTCGGCGACGACGCCGACGGCCTGAAGGACCGACGACGTCCGAAGCCCTGCGGCCGCTCTACGCGCCCTCCTTCAGGACGCGGGAGATCAGCTCGCGCTGCTCCCGCGTCAGGTCCGGGTCCGCGCAGTACACCGTCCGGCCGTCGACGGTGATCTCGTAGGAGAAGCCGTCCGGCACGCCCACCGGTGGTCCGCCGCCGGCGCGGGCGACCGCCTCCGCGGCCAGGGCGTGCCACTCCGCGGCATCGAGCCGTGCCGAGGTGTCCACCTCGGCGTACCGCTCGATGCCGCCGAATCCTCCCGTGCGTCGTACCTGGATACGCATGGGCTACTCGATACCCACCCCCACCTGGGACCACGCCTTCACCACGGCCTCGTGCTCCGCCGCCTCGCCGTAGCGTGCGGCGGCCGCCGCCACCGAGGCCTTCGCGAAGTCGGTGAAGCTCGCGTCGACCTCCAGGGCGCCCCCGGTCAGGACGTCGTACCAGATCTGTCCCGCGCGCTCCCAGGCGTAGCCGCCGAGGGCGGTCGCCAGCAGGTAGAAGGCGTGGTTCGGGATGCCGGAGTTGATGTGGACACCGCCGTTGTCCCGGCCGGTGCGGACATAGTCGGCCATCTTCGCGGGTTGCGGGTCCTTGCCGAGGACGTCGTCGTCGTACGCCGTGCCGGGTGCCTTCATCGATCGCAGCGCGACGCCCTGGACGTTCTCGTGGAGCAGGCCCGCGCCGATCAGCCAGTCGGCCTCGGCCGCGGTCTGGCCGAGGGCGTACTGCTTCACCAGTGAGCCGAAGACGTCCGAGACGGACTCGTTGAGCGCCCCGGGCTGACCGAAGTAGGTCAGATTGGCGGTGTACTGCGTGACGCCGTGGGCCAGTTCGTGGCCGATGACGTCGACGGGGATCGTGAAGTCGAGGAAGATCTCGCCGTCACCGTCGCCGAACACCATCTGCTCGCCGTTCCAGAACGCGTTGCCGTAGTTCTCGTCGTAGTGGACCGTCGCGTCCAGCGGCAGCCCGGATCCGTCGATGGAGTCGCGCGCGTACGCCTTCATGAAGAGCTCGAACGTCGCGCCGAGGCCCGCGTACGCGCGGTTGACGGTCGCGTCCTGCGTCGGCTGGTCGCCCTCGCCGCGGACTCTGGTGCCCGGCAGGGTCGTTCCGTGCCCGGCGTCGTGGACCGTCCGATGGGGCTTGCCCTCCTCCGCCCCGGAGGGCGCGGCGACGGGCCGGGCGCCGGTGACGGTGGTCAGGCGGCGGCTGGTGCGGTGGGCCGAGTCCGCGACGAGGGTGCGGCGGGCGGCTTCGGCGATGGCCGGATTCTCGGCGCGCGCGAGCTTGTCGAGAAGGTGCGGCGGGACGATGGTGCAGAAGACGGGCTGAATGGCATCCATGTCCGGACTGTGGCACTGAGTCATCGCACTGTCACGAGAAGCGACGAGGATTGGCGAAATGGAGTGATGCGTCACTGTTTGGGCTTGACGACCCACGTGTCCCGCATACTGAAACGGACCGGCGCTCATGGCGCCCCTCGGCTAGGCTGCGGTCATCATGCGTTTCGGGCTGCTTCTCCTTAGCTGCCGCGGCGAGGGCCTGTAGTCGTAGGCCGACCCCCTCCCCGCGGGATCTGGTGTTGCGTTCGACAGTCGGCCGTCCCCCCGCAGGACCCCGAGGAGCCCTACGCAATGTCTCAGTCCCAGTGGATCGGCCGCCCCACCCCGATCACCAACGCGACCCACACCCAGAAGCCCTCCGGGATGCCCGTGCACAAGTACGGCGTCTACGAGCAGGTGGACATTCCCGACCGCACCTGGCCCGACGCGCGGATCACCAAGGCGCCCCGCTGGCTGTCGACCGACCTGCGCGACGGCAACCAGGCGCTGATCGACCCGATGAGCCCCGCCCGCAAGCGCGAGATGTTCGACCTGCTGGTGCGCATGGGCTACAAGGAGATCGAGGTCGGCTTCCCGTCCTCCGGCGAGACCGACTTCGCGTTCGTACGCTCGATCATCGAAGAGGGCGCCATCCCCGAGGACGTGACCATCTCCGTCCTGACCCAGGCCCGCGAGGACCTGATCGAGCGGACGGTGGAGTCGCTGCGCGGCGCGAACCGCGCCACCGTGCACCTGTACAACGCGACCGCGCCGACCTTCCGCCGGGTCGTCTTCCGCGGTTCCAAGGACGACATCAAGCAGATCGCCGTCGACGGCACCCGTCTGGTGATGGAGTACGCCGACAAGATCCTGGGTCCGGAGACCACCTTCGGCTACCAGTACAGCCCCGAGATCTTCACCGACACCGAGCTGGACTTCGCCCTGGAGGTCTGTGAGGCGGTCTGTGACGTCTGGCAGCCCGAGGCCGGCCGCGAGATCATCCTGAACCTGCCCGCGACGGTGGAGCGTTCGACCCCGTCCACGCACGCGGACCGCTTCGAGTGGATGTCGCGCAACCTGTCCCGGCGCGAATACGTCTGTCTGTCCGTGCACCCTCACAACGACCGCGGCACCGCCGTCGCCGCCGCCGAGCTGGCGATCATGGCCGGCGCGGACCGGATCGAGGGCTGCCTGTTCGGCCAGGGCGAGCGCACCGGCAACGTGGACCTGGTGACCCTGGGAATGAACCTGTTCTCGCAGGGCATCGACCCGCAGATCGACTTCTCGCAGATCGACGAGATCCGCCGGACCTCCGAGTACTGCAACCAGATGGAGGTCCACCCGCGCCACCCCTACGCGGGCGACCTGGTCTACACCGCCTTCTCCGGCTCCCACCAGGACGCCATCAAGAAGGGCTTCGACGCCATGGAGGCCGACGCGGCCGCCGCTGGCAAGACCGTCGACGACATCGAGTGGGCCGTGCCGTACCTGCCGATCGACCCGAAGGACGTCGGCCGCTCGTACGAGGCCGTCATCCGGGTCAACTCGCAGTCCGGCAAGGGCGGTATCGCCTACGTCCTGAAGAACGACCACAAGCTGGACCTGCCGCGCCGGATGCAGATCGAGTTCTCGAAGATCATCCAGACGATGACCGACACCGAGGGCGGCGAGGTCACGCCGAAGGCCATCTGGTCCGTCTTCCAGGACGAGTACCTGCCCAACCCGGCGAACCCGTGGGGACGGATCCAGCTGCGCTCGGGCCAGACCACGACCGACAAGGACGGCACGGACACGCTGACCGTCGAGGCCGTCGTGGACGGCACCGACACCGTGCTGACCGGCAGCGGCAACGGTCCGATCTCCGCGTTCTTCGCGGCTCTGCAGGACATCGGCATCGACGCCCGTCTGCTGGACTACCAGGAGCACACGATGAGCGAGGGAGCCAGCGCGCAGGCCGCCTCGTACATCGAATGCGCCATTGACGGAAAGGTCCTGTGGGGCATCGGAATCGACGCCAACACGACGCGTGCCTCGCTGAAGGCGGTCATCTCCGCAGTCAACCGCGCTGCTCGCTAGCCAGCCATACGGGTCGGCGGCCTCTGCCGCCCCCGATTCGACGAAGCCCGCCCGCCTTCTCGGCAGGCGGGCTTCGGCCATGTCGAGGCGTTCTCACGACGAGGTACTGACGCCACATCATCGATGTGGCTAACATCACGCCAACGCGGCAGTGTTGCCGGAACGTGACGGAGGTGCGTCGTGCGGTCAGCCCGGAGATCAGGTGGGGGAAAAGTGGGCGTCTACGGCATTCGCACTTCTTGGAACACCATCGGCGACGGTGAGTTCTTCTGCCCCGACTGCGGAGGCGACCGCAATTACCGCCGCCGCACCGGCCGGCGCCGCTTCGCCTTCTTCGGTGTCCCGCTGATGCCGCGCGGCTTCACCGGACCCGTCGTCGAGTGCGCCGCGTGTCATACCCACTTCGGTACCGAGGTCCTCGACCACCCCACCACCAGCCGCTTCTCGGCGATGCTCCGCGACGGCGTGCACACCGTCGCCCTCGCCGTCCTCGCCGCGGGCGGCACCTCCTCCCGTACGGTCGTGGAGACCGCGGTCTCGGCGGTGCGGGCGGCCGGGTTCGAGGAGTGCACCGGTGATCAGCTGACCTCCCTCGTCGAGGCGCTGGCCGCCGACACCGGCAGATTCATCCCGGACGCCGGCCCGTGCGGCGCGGCCCTCGCCATCGAGCTCCACGAGGCCCTGGAGCCCCTCTCGCCGCACCTGGCCCCGGCCGGGCGGGAGTCGATCCTCACCCAGGGCGCGCGCATCGCCCTCGCGGACGGCCCCTACAGCCCGGCGGAGAGGGACGTCCTGACCACCGTCGGCAACGCGCTGCAGCTGGGCGCGGACGACACGGCCCGGCTCCTCGCGGCCGCCTCGCGCACACCGTTCTAGGCCCTCTTCGGCCCTACGGGGCGACGTTGTGGTTGACCCGGAAGAGGTTCCCGGGGTCGTACCGGCGCTTGATCGCCCGCAACCGGTCGTAGTTCTGCCGGTAGTTGGCCCGGACCCGGTCCTGGTCGTCCGCGTCGAGGAAGTTGATGTAGCCGGCCTCCTCGGTGTGCGGGCGCAGCGCCGCGTCGTACGCGCGGGTCCAGGCGACATTGCGCTCGGTGTCGGCGGGATCGGCGAAGCTGGCGCCGAAGGCCGTGGAGAAGAGCGCGTCGCGGTAGGCGAAGGCGGTGTCCTCGGCGCCGACGCGGTGGCAGGCCCCGTCGATCGGGAAGACCACGGTCTGCGTGTGCATCGACGGGATCGTCTCCCCGTACGTCATATGGGCCTCGATCGCTCCGTCGGAGAGCTCCTTGCTGAAGTTGCCCTTCCAGTAGTGGAAGAGGCCCGGCGGCAGATCCTCGTCGAAGAGGGTGTTGATCGCCGGGTACGGCATCCGGTCCACGGCCTGCCCGATGACCTTTCCCAGCCCGGCGAGAGCGGAGCGGACCTTGTCGTCCTCCTCGACCGAACCGCTGAAGCAGGTGAGGACGCCACAGACCGGACGACCGTGCCAGCGCTCCGGCAGGAAGGGCAGCTGAGGCCCGAGGAATATGGCGAACAGGGTGTTCAGCGCCTCGGGGGACTCGGCGTTCAGCTCCTGCCAGCGGCGTGCGACATCGCCGTCGAGCGGATAGAGCGTGACACCGCCGAAGATGTCGTCCACCGGGTGCAGCCGGTACTCGAGCGAGGTCACGACGCCGAAGTTGCCGCCTCCGCCGCGCAGCGCCCAGAAGAGGTCGCTCTCGTGGCGCTCGTCGCAGGTCACGAAGGTGCCGTCGGCGGTCACCACGTCGGCCGAGACGAGGTTGTCGCAGCTCAGTCCGCAGCGGCGGGAGAGCGTGCCCATGCCACCGCCGAGGGTCAGGCCGCCGATGCCGGTCGTGGAGACGACGCCACCGGTGGTGGCGAGGCCGAACGGATGGGTCGCGTGGTTGAAGTCGCCCCAGGTGCAGCCGCCCTCGGCGCGGGCGGACCGGGCCTCGGGGTCGACGCGGACCGCCCGCATCCTGGTCAGGTCCGCCACGACGCCGCCGTCGCAGGTGCCGTATCCGGCGGCCGAGTGGCTGCCGCCGCGGATCGCGAGCGGCAGCCCGTTGTCACGGGCGAAGCCGACGGCGGCGATGACGTCACCGGCGTCGACGGCCCGGACCACGACCGCGGGGTGGCGGTCGTGCATCGCGTTGTAGACGTGGCGGGCCTGCTCGTACGTGGGGTCGCCGGGCGCGACGACCTCGCCGCGCACGGCGGCGCGCAGCAGCTCCAGGGGCAGATCCGCGAGGTCGGGGGGTGGGGTGGCGAGCGTGCTCATGATGCGTCCCTTCAGGAGGGCGGGGACGTGTCTCCGCGGTGCCTGTCGCGCGGGGCCGCCGGTCCCGCGCGCCTCACTTCGTTTGTAGGCCGCCGGGGCGGCCTGCGCATCGGCCGAACCGCCCAACCACGGCCGGCCGCCGGCATGGGCGGAACAGCCCAGGCGCGCCTAGGCCGCCAGGCCGTGGGAGTACGCGTAGGCCGTCGCTGCCGCACGGGAGGACACGCCCAGCTTGGCGAAGATGTTGTTGAGGTGGCGGGCCACGGTGTGCTCGCTGATGATCAGTGACCGGGCGATGTCCCGGTTGGTGCCGCCCGCCGCGACCAGCCGCAGGACCTCGGCCTCCCTCGCGGTGAGGCCGCCGGGCCGGGACCTGCGCGTCCCGCCGGCCAGGGCCGCCGCCCGCCGCGCGTCGGGAACCGCGCCGAGCCGCTCGAACGCCGCCCGCGCGGCCGTCAGCTCCAGCCGCGCGGCCTCGTCGTCGCCCGCGGCCCGGTCGGCGGCGGCCAGCAGCACCCGTACCTGCGCCGCCTCGTACGGCACCCGCAGCTCGAGCCAGCCCGCCAGCGCGCGGCGGAGCGGCCGCAGGGCCCGGTCGGGGTCGTGCGCTCCCTGCCGGGCCAGTTCCAGCGCTCCGAGGGCGGTGTCCGCCATGGATCCCAGCAGCGTCGCGCCGGCCGTCGGTTCACCGGCGAGCGCCAGGAGCTCCGCGACCGCCTCGGCCGCGCCCTCGATGTCCCCGACGGCCAGATCCACCTCGGTCTGCGCCGCCCGCAGCCGGGCGCGCCCCAGCACGTCATGGCGCGCGTCTCCCTGACACACCAGGGCCAGCCGCAACCCGGTCACCGCGGCGTCTGCCTTCCCCTGCGCGAGCCGGAGCAGCGCGAGGCCGGGCTGCGGGATGCGGCCGAGGTCGTTGGCGTGCGTGTACGCGACGGCGGCGTCGTCGTGCCGGCCGCGGCGCCGGGCGATCTCACCGGCGACGTACTGCGCCTCCGCGGCGGCCTCCAGGCTGTCGGGCAGCACCTCCTCGCAGACCAACTCGGCCTCGGCGTCGGCGAGCGCCCACTCCCCGAGTAGATCGAGCACCTGCACATGGTGGATCCTGCAGAGCCCCCGGAACGGGTTGTCGGTGAGAACACCCGGGCCGGGCGCGAGGGGGGCGGCGGGCCAGGCGGCGGTGCCGGGCGCCGGGTGGGCGACCATCCCGCTCCGGATCCGGGCGGTGCCGGGCGCCGGGTCGTCGCTGCCGCTGCGGGCGGGCCGGGGAGCTCCGCCCGCGACCGGGTCGCTGCCGTTGCGGGCGGGGCCGGCCGCCGGGCCGTCGGCTGCGTCGGGGCCGGGTCCCTCGCCCTTGGTGCGGGCGGGAGTTGGCGCCGTCTTTGGAGCCGGCCCCCGGTCAGGGGCCGAGGCCGGAGGGCCCTCCGTGGCCGGGCCGGTGGTCGGCGGGCCACTGGGAGCGGCGGGGCCGCCCCACACGCCGGGCGCGGGCCTCACGGGCGGCACCGGGGACAGCCCGGACGGGGACAGCGGGTCCAGGCTGCCGGTCGCACCCGCCCGGGGCGTCGGGTCGGTTGCCGCTCCTGTTGCCCGGGTCGTCGGGTCTACGGCCGCTGGGTCGGCGGCGCCCGCACCCGCCCGGGTCGTCGGGTCCCCGGCCGCCCCCGCCGATAGGCGAACGGCGCTCGCTCCCACCGCCCCGCGTCCGGCCCCGGACCACGGGCCCGCGCACCAGGCCATCGCCGCCGTCGTCCATTCGACCGCGCGGCCGAAGTCCGCCGCCTCCATGCACTGGGTGAGCGCCAGGCAGTACAGCCAGCCGGTGAACATGCCGTTCAGCTCGCCCGCCGTCACCGCGCACATCGCGTCGTCCAGGACGGCCAGACCTTCCGCCCTCCGGCCGTTGCCCAGCAGCGCCGTCGCGTGGGCCTGGCGGCTCAGGGCGACGAGTCCGGGGCTGCCCGCCTGACGGGCGATGCGGTACATGCGGCGGGCGGCGGACAGGGCGCCGACGGGGTCGTGGTGCTCCCGGGCCTCCTCCACATCGGTCCAGGCCAGATAGCACTGCTCCGGGCACTCCGGTACCTGCTCCAGATGGTGGCGGGCCCGGTGCAGCCAGCCCGCCGCCGCGGCGGGCCGCCCCAGGTTCCGGTACTCGAAGTAGATCCACCAGGCCGCGTACCCGGCCCGCCGGTGGTCGCCCGCCACCGCGTAACCGGCGTGGGCCCGCAGCCGGGCGCCGAGCGACTCGTCCACGTGCCCCGCCCACCACGCGGCGTCGGCCAGTGTGTCCAGGTCGTCCGGGTCGAGGGCGTGGGAGGGGTGCGCGTCGAGGTGGCGCAGCACGGCGTACGCCTCGGCCCAGGACTCGCGGGCCGCCGCGTCCCGCGCCCACTCCACGGAGGGGGCCTGCTGGACGGCCATGGCCGCTCCCTTCCCCTCCAGAGTAGGAGCGGAGCGGGTCTCCTGCGCGCCCCCGGCGCACAGACGGGCGCGCCCCGCCCGTCCCGTGAGGGTGAGCGGAGCGCGCCCGTGTGCTCGTGCCGGTCGTCAGCTCACTCGGCGAGCGTCACACCGCTCGCGCGGAGCATCTCCTCGCGCTCGACGAGCTTCACCCGCTCACGGCCCTGCGCCTCACCGAGTGCCTTCTCCGCCGCGTCCAGGCTGTGCCAGCCCTCCCACGTCGTGTACGTGACGCCCCGCGCCTCCAGGAACTCCACGATCGACTGCTCGTCCGGGGCGTCGGGGGTGTGCAGGCGGCCCTCGCGGTGGTCGTCGAGAAGGTTCGCGACCGTCTCGTTGGCGTCGCCCTTGGTGTGGCCGATGAGGCCGACCGGACCGCGCTTGATCCAGCCGGTGACATACGTCGACCGGAGGTGCTCGCCGCCCTCGAGGACCCGTCCGCCCTCGTGCGGCACGGTCCCGCTGTCGAAGTCGAAGGGGAGCTTGGGCAGCTCGTCGGAGAGGTAGCCCACCGCGCGGTAGACGGCCTGCACGTCCCAGACCTGCGTCTCGCCCGTGCCCTTCACATTGCCCGTGCCGTCCAGCTCGGTGCGCTCGGTACGGAGTCCGACGACCTTGCCGTCCTCACCGACGACCTCGGTCGGCGACTCGAAGAAGTGCAGGAACAGCTTGTGCGGCCGGTCGCCGACGTCCCGGATCGCCCAGTTCTCCAGCGTCTTGGCGACCATGTCGGTCTGCTTGTTCTTGCGGCGCTCGGCGATCGAGCCCTCGTCGTAGTCGATGTCCTCGGGGTTGACGATGACCTCGATGTTCGGCGAGTGGTCCAGCTCCCGCAGCTCCATGGGGCTGAACTTGGCCTGGGCCGGTCCGCGCCGTCCGAAGACGTGGACCTCCAGCGCCTTGTTCGCCTTGAGCCCGTCGTAGACGTTCGCCGGGATCTCGGTCGGCAGCAGCTCGTCCGCCGTCTTCGCGAGGATCCGCGCGACGTCCAGGGCGACGTTGCCGACACCCAGCACGGCCACCTTCTCGGCCTCCAGCGGCCAGGTGCGCGGCACGTCCGGGTGCCCGTCGTACCAGGACACGAAGTCGGCGGCGCCGTACGACCCGTCGAGGTCGATCCCGGGGACGTCCATCGCCCGGTCAGCGCTCGCGCCGGTCGAGAAGATGACCGCGTCGTAGAACGCGCGGAGGTCGTCCAGGCCGAGGTCCGAGGGGTAGTCGACATTGCCGAAGAGACGTATCTGCGGCTTGTCCAGCACCTGGTGCAGCGCGGTGATGATGCCCTTGATGCGGGGGTGGTCGGGCGCGACGCCGTACCGGATCAGCCCGAAGGGCGCCGGCATCCGCTCGAAGAGGTCGATGGACACGCCCGGCTCGGCGGCGGCCTCGGACTTCAGCAGGGCGTCGGCGGCGTAGATGCCGGCGGGGCCGGCGCCGACGATTGCGACCCGCAGGGGGCGAGGCATGAGGGTTCCCTTCGAGCGACCTGGGCGGCGGACAGCCGTCCTACTTAGGTCACCCTTTCAAACCCCTGACACGGGCCGGTACCCGCCCCCGGCCTATGACCCCATAAGGCGGCCTTATGGGATCCCCCTCAGCAGCCTTATGACAGAGAGCCGACGAAGACGGCCCACGCGGGGGCGCCGACGAGGAGGACGGGGCCGGTGGGGGTCTTGCTGTCGCGGACGGGGACGACGCCGGGAACGCCGTCGAGAACCTCGAGGCAGTCGCCGCCGTGGCCGTCACTGTAGGAGCTCTTGCGCCATGTGGCGCCTCTCAGGTCGTACTGGCGTCGCATCGTTTGAAGTCCTCTGCTGCCGACTCGATCAAGGCGAGGGACGCCTCCGGTGACAGCGCGGCGGCCCTGAGTAGATCGTAAGAGGCTCTTGCCCGCTTCACCATTACGGGATCGTCCAGCAGAGTTCCCGAATACCAGCCCTCTGTATAGGCCGTTGGGGGCGCGTCCTTGAACTCCATGAGCTTCAGCGTCCCGGCCATCTCCGGGTAGGCGCCGACGGCGTACGGGATTACCTGTACCAGCACCCTCCGGTCGGCCGCGTGGGCGAGGACGTGTTCGAGCTGATCGGCCATGGCGGCTGGGCCCCCGACGGGAGTTCGTAGCACGTTCTCGTGCAGGATCACCCAGAACGGCGTGCGGTCGGGGCCTTTGAGGATGCACGCGCGCTCCTTCCGGGCGGCGACTTTCTCCACCACGAAGTCCTCGGGGGCGAGGGGGTTGCTCGCCAGGGTGACCGCTCTTGCGTACGAAGGGGTCTGGAGCAGGCCAGGCACAAGCGTCGAGGCGAACTCGCACACATCGGCCGCGTGCTTCTCCAGCTCGGCCACTTCCGCGAAATAGGACGCGTAGGGCGACTGGTCGATCAGCTTCCGGCACATCCGCTCGAAAATGCCATCGGTTTGTAGCACCTCGTCGATCCGCTGCGCCACATCCAGCTGCGGCTTCCGAATCGCCTGTTCGAACTGTCCGATATACCCGCCCGAAACGAAGACCCGCCGCCCCAGCTCCGCCTGAATTAACCCCGCCGCCTCCCGCCGCCGCTTCAGCTCGGTCCCGAAGAACTCCCAGGCATCCTGCCGCGACCTATTGGCCATGGGTTAACTCCCCTGTGCTGCTCCGCAGTTGTAGCGCGTGTGCAACGGACGATTCTAGGTGGGTAGGGCCAGAGTGGGGGACGTAAACGGGAAATGGATTCGGAAAGGTCCGCCAGGGTGAAGAAGGAAGAGGAGAACCAGGCTCCGGTTGGGAGCATTGACGACGCGCGGGAGGCGGTGGCGGAATTGCGTGCGGCTCTGGAGAAAGTCGGTGTCAGGCTGCCTTCGCTGGGACTCGACCCCGTCTCGTGCGCGTACGAAGTGCCCCGGCCCCTGGTCGAATTGGGACGCTGCACGGTCGAGACGGCCCGCCGGCTGGCCGCTGCTCTACCGGGGGAAGGATGAACGGGATGGCCTTGCCCGTCGGGCTGTACGTCGTAGAGATCCGCACAGGACGTGTGGGCCGAGTCATGGGGCACGAGGGGCCCTACCTCCAGCTGAGACCCTTCGGCGGTGGCCGGGAATGGGACTGCGAACCGGAGGGCGTCCGGCTCGCGACGGCCTCGGAGCGGCTCAGTGCCGCGACGGCGTACGCGAACGCGCGGAGCCGGGGGGAGGTGCCGTGAAGGGGCTTTCGGGCGGCGCCCGGTCAGCCGTAGCAGGTGATGTTGCAGATGGAGACGCACTCGTGGCGCGGCACAGCGAGAAAACTGATGAGGCCGCGCCCACTGAGGATGTCGAACTCCCGCAGGCCGCCCTCGCGGTCGGTCGGCCGACCCACCTTGGTGGCCTCGTGCCCGAGTGCGGCGAGTTCGGTGGCCAGGCGCTCCACCTCCGCCACGACCCCTGGCGGCAGGCCGGCCGTGATGTATTCCTGGCTCGCGACGAAGACGGCCCACGAGTGGACGAAGGCCCGGAGCGGAGCGAGGCTCTGCGTGTGCTGGGCGTTGGTCGTGGCCTCGAAGAGGTGTTGTGTGAGTGCGGGAATCCGGCTGGACGCGATACGCGCAACAGCAGCGCGCAGGGCGTCGGGGGTCAGCTCGGGGAACGGGATCAGCGGCCTGTAAAGGCCGTCGGGCGGCGCACTCACAGAGGCCTCCGGTGCGGATGGGGCGGGTCCTCGTACCGTACCGCCCGGGTCGGGGCGTGGCCGGGGGAGCTTTCAGGAGCGGGCCGCCGGGGCCGCGCCGTACGGGACAATGGGCCGTATGAGTCTGTTCCGCGACGACGGCATCGTGCTGCGCACCCAGAAGCTGGGTGAGGCGGACCGCATCATCACGCTCCTCACGCGCGGTCACGGGCGCGTACGCGCCGTGGCGCGCGGGGTGCGGCGGACGAAGTCGAAGTTCGGGGCGCGGCTCGAACCCTTCTCTCACGTGGACGTGCAGTTCTTCGCGCGGGGCAGCGAGCTGATCGGGCGCGGGCTGCCGCTGTGCACGCAGAGCGAGACGATCGCGCCGTACGGCGGCGGGATCGTCAGCGACTACGCCCGCTACACCGCCGGGACGGCGATGCTGGAGACGGCGGAGCGGTTCACGGACAACGAGGGCGAGCCGGCGGTGCAGCAGTATCTGCTGCTCGTCGGGGGGCTGCGAACGCTCGCCCGGGGCGAGCACGCGCCACATCTCATCCTCGACGCGTTCCTGCTGCGCTCACTGGCCGTCAATGGTTACGCGCCCAGTTTCGAGGACTGCGCGAGGTGCGGCATCCACGGTCCGAACCGTTTCTTCTCGGTCGCGGCGGGCGGAGTCGTATGCGGCGACTGCCGGGTGCCCGGCAGCGTCGTACCCTCACCGGAGGCCGTCGGCCTCCTCAGCGCGCTGCTGACCGGCGACTGGGAGACGGCGGACGCGTGCGAACCGCGTCATGTCAGGGAGGGCAGCGGGCTGGTGTCCGCCTATCTGCACTGGCACCTGGAGCGCGGCCTGCGCTCGCTCAGATACGTAGAGAAATAGGAGATGTGAGCCGCATGGCACGACGCGGAATCCTCGGACGGTCCCGCCGTGAGTACAAGGTCCCCGAGCCGCACCCCTCCGGCGCGCGCCCCCCGAAGATCCCGGCCGAGCTGGTGCCGAACCACGTGGCGTGCGTCATGGACGGCAACGGCCGCTGGGCGAAGGAGCGCGGGCTGCCGCGCACCGAGGGCCACAAGGTCGGCGAGGGTGTCGTCCTCGACGTGCTCAAGGGCTGCATCGAGATGGGCGTCAAGAACCTCTCCCTGTACGCCTTCTCCACCGAGAACTGGAAGCGCTCGCCGGACGAGGTCCGCTTCCTGATGAACTTCAACCGGGACGTCATCAGGCGGCGCCGGGACGAGATGGACGAGCTGGGGATCCGGATCCGCTGGGTCGGGCGGATGCCGAAGATGTGGAAGTCGGTCGTCCAGGAGCTCCAGGTGGCGCAGGAGCAGACCGTCGACAACGACGCGATGACCCTGTACTTCTGCGTCAACTACGGCGGCCGCGCGGAGATCGCGGACGCGGCGCAGGCGATCGCGCGGGACGTGGCGGCGGGGAAGCTCGACCCGTCGAAGGTGAACGAGAAGACCTTCGCGAAGTACATGTACTACCCGGACATGCCGGACGTGGATCTCTTCCTGCGGCCGAGCGGCGAGATGCGCACCTCCAACTACCTGATCTGGCAGAGCAGTTACGCGGAGATGGTCTTCCAGGACGTGCTGTGGCCCGACTTCGACCGGCGTGACCTGTGGCGCGCGTGCCTGGAGTACGCCCAGCGCGACCGCCGCTTCGGCGGGGCGGTCCCGAACGAGGAGCTCGCGGCCATGGAGAACGGGCTCGTCAAGTGACCGGCTGACCGCGACGGCGTACGCGAGAGGGCCCGCACCGATCAGTCGTCGGTGCGGGCCCTTGCGCAGCCAGGGTCACTTCGCCGCGCACTCCGCGCACGTGCCGAAGATCTCGACCGTGTGCGCCACGTTCACATAGCCGTGCTGCGCCGCGATCGTCTCCGCCCACTGCTCCACCGCGGGGCCCTCGACCTCGACCGCCTTGCCGCACATGCGGCACACCAGATGGTGGTGGTGGTCGTCCGTCGAGCAGCGGCGGTAGACCGACTCGCCGTCGCTGGTGCGCAGCACGTCGACCTCGCCCGCGTCGGCGAGGGACTGGAGGGTGCGGTAGACCGTGGTCAGGCCGACGGAGTCACCGCGGTGCTTGAGCATGTCGTGCAGCTCCTGCGCGCTGCGGAACTCGTCCACCTCGCTCAGCGCCGCCGATACGGCGGCTCGCTGCCGGGTCGACCGGCCGCGCACGGGGGGTCCTGCAGTCGCCACAGGTGCCTCCTCACAATCGCCCGCACAAACACTCTGTCGGGCGCCATTCTGCCAGCTCGCGCTGTCGGTCCGGTCAGGCCGCGATGTCGTCCTTCGTCGGGCGGGTTCCCGGGACCGCCAGGTCGCACGTCTCGGCGGCGGCCTCGACCGTGCGCGCGCGGCGCCTGGCGAGGGGCCCCGCGAGCGCGGTGAGGGCGATGAACACGGCGATGGCCAGCAGCACGATGGTCGCGCCCGGGGAGACGTCCTGGTAGTACGTCGTGACCGTGCCGGCCAGCGTGACGCCCGTACCGATCACCACGGACAGGACGAACGTGGCCCGGAAGCTGCGCGTCAGCTGCTGCGCCGCCGCGACCGGCACCACCATCAGCGCGCTCACCAGCAGCAGACCGACGACCCGCATCGCGACCGTCACCGTCACCGCTGCGGTGACGGCGATGAGCAGGTTGAGCGCCCGGACCGGCAGACCCGTGACCCGGGCGAACTCCTCGTCCTGGCTCACCGCGAAGAGCTGGCGGCGCAGCCCGATCGTGACGAGGACCACGAAGGCCGCCAGCACGCAGATCGCGGTGACGTCCTCGGTGGAGACCGTGGACAGCGAGCCGAAGAGGTACGAGAGCAGGTTCGCGTTCGAGCCGTTCGGCGACAGGTCCATCAGCAGGACACCGCCGGCCATGCCGCCGTAGAAGAGCAGCGCCAACGCGATGTCGCCGCGGGTCCGTCCGTACGCCCGGATCAGCTCCATGGCGACCGCGCCGGCGACCGAGACGGCCGTGGCCATCCACACGGGGCTGGCCGACAGCAGGAAGCCGAGGCCGACGCCCGTCATGGCGACATGGCCGATGCCGTCGCCCATCAGCGCCTGACGGCGCTGCACCAGGAAGATGCCGACGGCGGGCGCGGTGATGCCGACGAGTACGGCCGCGAGGAGCGCCCGCTGCATGAAGGCAGGCTCGAGGAATTCCATGATCAGGTCAGCAGTCCCGTGCGGAGCGGCTCGTCGGCCGCGTGCGGATGTACGTGGTCGTGGCCCGGCAGCGCGTGCTGGCCGACGGCCTTGGGCGGGGGGCCGTCATGGACGACGCAGCCGTCCCGCAGCACCACCGCGCGGCTGATCAGCGGCTCCAGGGGGCCCAGCTCGTGCAGGACGAGCAGCACGGTCGCGCCGCCCGCGACCTGCTCGCGCAGGGTGTCCGCGAGGATCTCCTGGCTGGCGAGGTCGACGCCGGCCATCGGCTCGTCCATGATCAGCAGCTCGGGGTCGGAGGCGAGCGCGCGGGCGATCAGGACCCGCTGGTGCTGGCCGCCGGAGAGCGCGCCCACGGAGTCCTTGGCGCGGTCGGTGAGGCCGACGAGCGCGATGGCGCGGTCGACGGCGGCCCGGTCCGCCCTGGACATCGGGCCGAACTTCCTGCGGGAGAGCCGGCCCGAGGAGACGACCTCGCGCACGGTGGCGGGGACGCCGGAGGCGGCGGTGGTCCGCTGGGGCACGTACCCGACGCGCGTCCAGTCGCGGAAGCGCCGCAGCTCGGTGCCGAAGAGGGAGATGGCGCCGCCGGTCAGCGGGACCTGCCCGATGACGGACCGGACGGCGGTCGACTTGCCGGAACCGTTGGCGCCGAGCAGGGCGACGACCTCGCCGCGCCGGACGGTGAGATCGATGCCGCGCAGGACGGGGCGCGAGCCGAGCGCCGCCGTGGCTCCACGGACGGATATGACGGGCTCCATGGGCTGCGCCTCCATTGCCTGGGTCGCTGATGTGCGGGTCACTTCGCGCCGAGGGCCTTCTTCAGCGCGGCGAGATTGGACCGCATGACCTCGATGTAGTCATCGCCCCTGGACGTGTCCGTGATTCCCTCCAGCGGGTCCAGGACGTCGGTCTTCAGACCGGTGTCCTTGGCGAGGGTCTTGGCGGTCTTGTCGCTGGCGAGGGTCTCGAAGAAGACTGTGGTGACCTTGTCCTTCTCCGTTATGTCCTGGAGTTCCTTGATCCGTGCGGGGCTGGGCTCGGCCTCCGGGTCCACCCCGGAGATGCCTTCCTGGTCCAGGCCGTACCGCTCGGCGAGGTAGCCGAAGGCGGCGTGGGTGGTGATGAAGGTCTTGGTCGCCGTGTTCTTCAGGCCCTGCTCGAAGGAGGTGTGCAGGGCGCCGAGCCTGGTGACCAGCTCGGCGGTGTTCTTCTTGTAGGCCGCCGCGTGGGAGGGGTCGGCCTTCTCCAGGGAGGCGCCGACGCCCTTGGCGACCTCGGAGTACTTCACCGGGTCCAGCCAGATGTGCGGATCGGCGCCGGCCTCGCTCTCGTGGCCGTGCTCCTCGCCCTTGTGTTCCTCGGTCCCGTGGCCGTGGTCGTGGTCGTGGCCGACCCCGGTTCCGTGGCTCTCCAGAGTGGTGAGGGTCCCGGCATCGACGGTCTGCTTCACGTCGGCCTGCTTGATCGCCTCGTCCACCGCGGGCTGCACGCCCTTGAGGTAGAGGATGTAGTCCGCCTCGCCGAGCTCGCCGATCTGCCTCGGCTTGAGCTCCAGGTCGTGCGGCTCGGTACCGGGCTTGGTCAGAGTGGTGACCGAGACGTGTTCCCCCCCGATCTGCTCGGCGAGATACTGCAGGGGATAGAAGGACGCCACCACGCTCAGCTTGCCGTCGCTCTTCCCGTCGGCGGCGCCGGAGGCCCCGGAGCAGGCGGACAGGGAGAGAAGACCGAGGCAGACGGCCCCGGCGACGGCGGTGGTGGGTATGAGGCGGCGTACGTTCATGACACTCATTTTCAACAAAAGTGGAAACGATTGTCAACAAAGCTGCTCGGCGGCCGCCCCCCGCCCACCGATTTGATCCGGAGGGTGCCGCCGCCGGTAATCTGACTCCAATTCGTCCTCGTAATGAAGAGAGCACCGTGGCCGCCGACAAGATCGACACCATCGTCAGCCTGAGCAAGCGCCGTGGCTTCGTCTACCCGTGCAGCGAGATCTACGGCGGTTCCAAGGCCGCCTGGGACTACGGACCGCTGGGTGTCGAGCTCAAGGAGAACATCAAGCGCCAGTGGTGGCGCGCGATGGTCACCGCGCGCGAGGACGTCGTCGGCATCGACTCCTCGGTGATCCTGGCGCCCGAGGTCTGGGAGGCGTCCGGTCACGTCGCCACCTTCTCCGACCCGCTCACGGAGTGCACCTCCTGTCACAAGCGTTACCGCGCGGACCACTTGATCGAGGCGTACGAGGCCAAGCACGGCAAGGAGCCGGCCAACGGCCTCGCCGACATCAACTGCCCCAACTGCGGCAACAAGGGCCAGTTCACCGAGCCCAAGCAGTTCTCCGGCATGCTCGCCACGCACCTCGGCCCGACCCAGGACGCCGGCTCCCAGGCGTACCTGCGCCCGGAGACCGCGCAGGGCATCTTCACCAACTTCGCCCAGGTGCAGCAGACCTCGCGCAAGAAGCCGCCGTTCGGCATCGCGCAGATGGGCAAGTCCTTCCGGAACGAGATCACTCCGGGCAACTTCATCTTCCGTACCCGCGAGTTCGAGCAGATGGAGATGGAGTTCTTCGTCAAGCCGGGCGAGGACGAGCAGTGGCACGAGTACTGGATGGAGCAGCGCTGGAACTGGTACCGCGACCTCGGCATCCGCGAGGAGAACATCCGCTGGTACGAGCACCCCAAGGACAAGCTGTCCCACTACTCGAAGCGCACCGCCGACATCGAGTACCGCTTCAACTTCGGTGGCAGTGAGTTCTCCGAGCTGGAGGGTGTGGCCAACCGCACCGACTTCGACCTGAAGGCGCACTCCGCGGCCTCCGGCCAGGACCTGTCCTACTTCGACCAGGAGGCCGGCGAGCGCTGGACTCCGTACGTCATCGAGCCGGCGGCCGGCGTCAACCGCGCCATGCTCGCCTTCATGCTCGACGCGTACATCGAGGACGAGGCGCCCAACGCCAAGGGCGTCATGGAGAAGCGCACCGTGATGCGTCTCGACCCGCGCCTCGCGCCGGTGAAGGTCGCCGTGCTGCCCCTGTCCCGCAACCCGCAGCTGTCGCCGAAGGCCAAGGGCCTGGCGACCGACCTGCGCAAGAACTGGAACATCGAGTTCGACGACGCCGGCGCCATCGGCCGCCGCTACCGCCGCCAGGACGAGATCGGCACGCCGTTCTGCGTGACCGTCGACTTCGACACCCTCGACGACGACGCGGTGACCGTGCGCGAGCGCGACACCATGAAGCAGGAGCGCGTCTCGCTGGACCAGATCCAGTCCTACCTGGGCGGCCGTCTCCTCGGTTGCTAGGCCTCACGCCGAAGGCCCCGGTTCCGCAGTGGCGGAACCGGGGCCTTCGGCATTTCCGGCAGGTCGTGCGGCGGGCGGGGCTATGCGCGCAGGCCGCGCAGCAGCAGCGCCACCACCGCGTCGAACTCGGCGTCGACAGTGGGGCTGCTCCACTCCGGCGCGTACGCCGGGTCGTGGAAGCGGGCGGTCGCGTCGAAGACGGCGCGGGCGGTGCTCCCCGTGTCCGCCGGCGCGAAGTCCCCGGCGCCGACCCCCTCGTCGAGGATCTGCCGGACCTGACCGACGAGCGCGCCGATGTGGGCGTCCACGACTCCGCTGTTCTCGTCGATCAGCACGCCGTACGTGGCGAACAGCTCGGGGTCGTCCAGGGCCTTGTGGCGCTTGGACGCGAAGAGCGCGGCGAGCCAGTCGCCCAGCTTGCCGGGCGCCGGACGGCCCTGGGCCCCGGTGATCTGGGAGAGCGCGCCCTCGGAGCGGGCCAGCCAGCGCTCGGTGACGGCCTCGCGCAGCGCCGCCTTGGTGCGGAAGTGCCGGTAGACACTGCCGTGGCTGACGCCCAGCGCCCGGGCCACGTCGACGACCGTGGCCTTCGCCGGGCCGTAGCGCCGCAGCACCTCCTCGGTGGCTTCGAGGATGCGGTCGGCGGTCAGCGGCTCGGTGCTCATAACCAGTGAAGGTACCCGCCTGTGCGGACGGCTCAGCGCTCGCTGTCGAGGTGGGCCATCTGAGCGGCCGGGTAGCGCTCGCCCGCCGCGGCGTCCGCGGGGACGGCCTGCTCGATGGCGGCCAGGTCGTCGGCGTCGAGGGTCAGGTCGAAGGCGCCGAGGGCCTCGGAGAGGCGGTCGCGGCGGCGGGCGCCGACCAGCGGGACGATGTCGGTGCCCTGGGCGAGCACCCAGGCGATGGCGATCTGGGCGACCGTGGCGCCCTTGCGCTCCGCGAGCTCCCGGAGCCGGTCCACCAGGGCCAGGTTGTGCTGGAGGTTCTCGCCCTGGAAGCGGGGGCTCATCCCGCGGAAGTCATGGGCGGCCAGCTCCCGGTCGCGGGTGAAGTGGCCGCTGATCAGACCGCGCGAGAGCACGCCGTACGCGGTGATGCCGATGCCGAGCTCGCGGGCGGCCGGCAGGATCTCGTCCTCGATCCCGCGCGAGATCAGGGAGTACTCGATCTGGAGATCGGCGATCGGGGCGACCGCCGCGGCCCGGCGCAGGGTGTCCGCGCCGACCTCCGAGAGGCCGATGTGGCGGACATGGCCGGCCTCGACCAGCTCGGCGATGGCGCCGACCGTCTCCTCGATCGGGACGTCGGGGTCGACGCGGGCGATCCGGTAGATGTCGATGTGGTCGGTGCCGAGGCGCTGGAGCGAGTACGCGGCGAAGTTCTTGATCGCGGCCGGGCGGCCGTCGTAGCCGGTGAAGCCGCCCTCGACCGTGCGCAGGGCGCCGAACTTGACGCTGGTCAAGGCGTGTTCGCGCAGGCCGGCCGGGGCGGTGCGGAGCGCTTCGTTGATCAGCAGCTCGTTGTGGCCCATGCCGTAGAAGTCGCCGGTGTCGAGGAGCGTGATTCCCGCGTCGAGCGCGGCGTGGATGGTCGCGAGGGACTCGGCGCGGTCGCTGTCGCCGTAGAGCGCGGACATGCCCATGCAGCCGAGGCCGAGCGCGGAGACGAGGGGGCCGGTGGCGCCGAGCGGGCGGGTGGGGAAGGGGGTGGTCGTCGTCATGACGCCAACTATGGCATGTCGAATGACAGATTTCAATATCTGTCATTCGGTGCGCGGTGCGGTGGAAATCGTGTGCCGGGGTGCCGGAAAGCGGGGTACGGTCACGGGCATGTTCTCGTTCTTCCAGATCTACGAGTGAGAGTGCGGCGGGCCTCGCCCCCGCCTCCCGACCACGCGATTGCCGGATCACTTCTCACCAGGAATGGGAGACCCCCATGGCCAAGAGCCGTAACAACCTCCTCGGCGTAGGCGGACAGCGCAAGAAGCTCTCCCGCGCCGACCGGCAGGGCAACGGCCCCGCGCGGAACGCCGACCGCAAATCGGCGGCGGAGCAGAAGTTGGAGCTCGTCCGCAAGATGCGCGAGCGCGCGCAGGGCGCCGAAGGCGCGGAAGACACCGACAACGCCGCCGAATAGCCGTGCGAGCGGGCGCGACCACGTGAACGGCTGAGGCTGCCGCCCGTCACCACAGCGCGGGGCCCGGGTCACCTTCGTGACCCGGGCCCCGCCTGTGCGCAGGTCGCCGCAGCCCATCACCCTCGGCAGCCGCAGACCCGGCAACCCGGTCGCGGCCCCCGCCGCCGGCCGGTCCCCGCGATGTCCGCCGCGACGAGGACACCGCCGAGGATCCGGCCGGCGACCATGGAAGTCCGGCCGTGTCCCCGTGCACGGCGCGTGGCCCTGCGCCCGGTGGCTTCAGGCGCCGGCCCTCGCGGAGGTCTGAGCGCCGGCGGACTCCAGGCGGCCCGCGTTCCGCTCGGCGGTGCGGCGGGCCCAGGCTCCGCTGGTCAGCGCGCCGGCCAGCAGGACGCACAGGCCGCACCCGGTGATCACCCACCAGGCGGCCCGGCTCGCCTCGACGAAGCCCTCGACATGCGACGCGGGGCTCACTCCCGACGCCAGTACGGCCCCGACGACGGCGACGCCCAGGGTCGCCCCGATCTGGCGGCTGGTGGAGGCGACGGCGGCCGCCACGCCCGCCTGGGCGCGGGGCATCCCCGAGACGGCGGTGTTGGTGATGGGCGCGTTCACCATGCCGAAGCCGAGGCCGAACAGGACGTACCCGGTGAAGAGCAGCGGGGTGGACGCCTGCGCGTCGAGTACCGCGAAGACGAGCCCGCTCGCGGCCATGGCGATGCCCGCGACCAGCAGCGAGAGGCGGGGCCCGCGAGCGCCCACGAGCCGTCCGGACAGCGGCGCGCAGACGAGGGTCAGGCCCGCCATCGGCAGCATGTACAGCCCCGCCCGCAGGGCGGACAGGCCGCGGACGTCCTGTAGATAGAGCGTGTTCAGGAAGAGGAACCCGCTCAGCGCGGCGAACGCGCTCACCGCGATGACCGTGGCCCCGCTGAACGGCGCCGAGCGGAAGAAGCGCAGGTCGATCAGGGGCTCACGGCGCCTCGGCTCGTACAGGAGGAGGCCGGCGAGCGCGACGGCGGCCGGCGCGGCAGCGAGCGGACGCCGCTCGATGATCGCGTACGTGAGCGAGCCCAGGAAGACGATCACCAGGAGCTGGCCGATCGGGTCCATCCGGCGTGGCCTGGGCGCGCGGGACTCGGGGACGTACCGCAGGGTCAACAGCAGCGCGGCGAGACCGATGGGCAGATTGATCCAGAAGATCGAGCGCCAGCCGACCGACTCGACGAGGAGGCCGCCGACGAGTGGGCCCGCGGCCATGGAGATGCCGACGACACCGCCCCAGACGCCGATCGCGCGGGCCCGCTCGCGGGGTTCGGTGAAGGTGTTGGTGATGATCGACATGGCGACCGGGTTGAGCATGGACCCGCCGACGGCCTGGACCATGCGGAACGCGACGAGCGAGGTCAGATCGGGCGCGAGCGAGCAGAGCAGTGAGCCGAGGGTGAAGAGGACCAGGCCGGTGACGAAGACCTTGCGGCGACCGATGCGGTCGGCGGTCGAGCCGGCGAGCATCAACAGCGAGGCGAGGACCAGGGTGTAGGCGTCGATCGTCCACTGCAGCCCGGCGACGGTGGCATGCAGCTCCTTCTGGATGGAGGGGAGCGCGACATTGAGGACGGTGTTGTCCAGGCTGACGATCAGCAGGCTCATGCAGCAGATCACCAGGACCAGCACGCGCCGCCGGGATGTGAGCTCTGGCATACGTCGATAGTACGACTAACTAATGACTGCGGGTGTGCGCGACAATGGGGCAATGACCGCGTTCACTCCTCTCGCCATCGGCCCGCACACCGTGCAGCCGCCGGTGGTGCTCGCGCCCATGGCCGGCATCACCAACGCCCCCTTCCGCACTCTCTGCCGTGAGTTCAGTGGCGGCAAGGGGCTGTTCGTCAGCGAGATGATCACGACACGGGCGCTGGTCGAGCGCAATGAGAAGACCATGCAGCTGATCCACTTCGACGAGACGGAGACGCCTCGCTCGATCCAGCTGTACGGCGTGGACCCGGCCACGGTCGGCAAGGCCGTCCGCATGATCGTGGAAGAGGACCTGGCCGACCACATCGACCTGAACTTCGGCTGCCCGGTCCCGAAGGTGACCCGCAAGGGCGGCGGCTCCGCGTTGCCGTACAAGCGGCCGCTGCTGCGGGCGATCCTGCACGAGGCCGTCTCGGGCGCGGGCGACCTCCCGGTCACCATGAAGATGCGCAAGGGCATCGACGACGACCACATCACCTACCTCGACGCCGGGCGGATCGCCGTCGAGGAGGGCGTGACCGCGATCGCGCTGCACGGGCGGACGGCGGCGCAGCACTACGGCGGCACGGCGGACTGGGACGCGATCGCGCGTCTGAAGGAGCACGTGCCGGAGATCCCGGTGCTCGGCAACGGCGACATCTGGTCGGCCGACGACGCCCTGCGGATGATGCGCGAGACGGGCTGCGACGGCGTCGTCGTGGGACGCGGCTGCCTGGGGCGCCCGTGGCTGTTCGGCGACCTGGTGGCGGGCTTCGAGGGCACCGGCGCCTTCGCCGAGCCGACGCTGCGGGAGGTCGCGGACGTGATGATCCGGCACGCGACGCTGCTCGGCGAGTGGATCGGCGACGAGTCGCGCGGGGTCATCGACTTCCGTAAGCACGTGGCCTGGTACCTGAAGGGCTTCGCGGTCGGCTCGGAGATGCGCAAGCGGCTGGCGATCACCTCGTCGCTGGACGAGCTGAGCGCTCAGTTGAGCGAGCTCGACCTGGATCAGGCATGGCCGGTGGGCGCGGACGGCCCCCGGGGCCGTACCTCGGGCAACAACCGGGTCGTCCTGCCGGACGGCTGGCTGAAGGACCCCTACGACTGCTCCGGGGTCAGCGCGGACGCGGAACTGGACACGTCGGGCGGGTGAGCCCACATGGGCGAGGAGCCGCTCAGATGGTCCGGATGCTGGAATTCCGGCTGTGAGCGCGGCGTGATCCTCGCCACCCCTGATAGGAGGTGCGCTCAGATGAGCGGTTCAGAGGTGGCTGCAATTCTCAAAGGGTGGCACTGGGTGCCACCCTTTGTGCATTCAAGACTTGAACGCATAGCAGTAGTTGGGCGCTCGTATGAGCGCTTAGTCTTTAGTTTGAGTCAAAGAACCTTCGAGGAGTGAAGGGCTGAGCCGCCCCTGGGTTACCCCCTAGTCACTTTCGATCTGCTGGCGGACGGGTGGTTAAGGCCGTATGACGGGTAGGCGTACATACCCAGACGCCTTCGATCTGGGTATGTTCCTCGCCGTCAGGGCAGCCACCGAGTCCTCGAGGAGTCGAGACCCGTGTCGGAAAACAAAGATCAGAAGTTCGTGTACGACTTCACCGAGGGCAACAGGGACCTCAAGGACCTGCTCGGTGGCAAGGGCGCGAACCTCGCCGAGATGACCAACCTCGGCCTCCCGGTTCCTCCCGGCTTCACCATCACCACCGAGGCCTGCAAGGTCTACCTGGAGAGCGGCACCGAACCCGCCGCGCTGCGCGACGAGGTCAGCGCGCACCTCGACGCCCTCGAGCAGACCATGGGCAAGAAGCTCGGCCAGGCCGACAACCCGCTTCTCGTCTCGGTCCGCTCGGGCGCCAAGTTCTCCATGCCGGGCATGATGGACACCGTCCTCAACATCGGTCTGTCCGACGAGTCCGTGGCCGGACTCGCCCAGCAGGCCGGCGACGAGCGCTTCGCCTGGGACTCGTACCGCCGTCTGATCCAGATGTTCGGCAAGACGGTCCTCGGCGTCGACGGCGAGCTCTTCGAGGAGGCCCTCGAGGAGGCCAAGCAGGCCAAGGGTGTCGTCGTCGACACCGACCTCGCGGCCGCCGACCTCAAGAAGCTGGTCAAGCACTTCAAGAAGATCGTCTCCCGCGAGGCCGGGCGTGACTTCCCGCAGGACCCGCGCGAGCAGATGGACCTGGCCATCAAGGCCGTCTTCGACTCCTGGAACACCGACCGCGCCAAGCTCTACCGCCGCCAGGAGCGCATCCCCGGCGACCTGGGCACCGCCGTCAACGTCTGCTCCATGGTCTTCGGCAACCTCGGCCCCGACTCCGGCACCGGCGTCGCCTTCACCCGCGACCCCGCCTCCGGCCACCAGGGCGTCTACGGCGACTACCTGCAGAACGCGCAGGGCGAGGACGTCGTCGCCGGTATCCGCAACACCGTGCCGCTCGCGGACCTCGAGTCGATCGACAAGAAGTCCTACGACCAGCTGATGACGATCATGGAGACGCTGGAGACCCACTACAAGGATCTCTGCGACATCGAGTTCACCATCGAGCGCGGCCAGCTGTGGATGCTGCAGACCCGGGTCGGCAAGCGCACCGCCGGTGCCGCCTTCCGCATCGCCACCCAGCTCGTGGACCAGGGCCTGATCGACGAGGCCGAGGCCCTCCAGCGCGTCAACGGCGCGCAGCTCGCGCAGCTGATGTTCCCGCGCTTCGACGACAAGGCGAAGGCCGAGCTGCTGGGCCGCGGCATCGCCGCCTCGCCCGGCGCCGCCGTCGGCAAGGCCGTCTTCGACTCGTACACCGCCGTCAAGTGGTCCCGCTCGGGCGAGAAGGTCATCCTGATCCGCCGCGAGACCAACCCGGACGACCTGGACGGCATGATCGCCGCCGAGGGCATCCTGACCTCGCGCGGCGGCAAGACCTCGCACGCCGCCGTCGTCGCCCGCGGCATGGGCAAGACCTGTGTCTGCGGCGCCGAGGACCTCGAGGTGGACACCAAGCGCCGCCGGATGACCGTCAACGGGACCGTCATCGAGGAGGGCGACGTCGTCTCCATCGACGGCTCCACCGGCAAGGTGTACCGCGGTGAGGTCCCCGTCGTGCCGTCCCCGGTCGTCGAGTACTTCGAGGGCCGGATGCACGCCGGCGCCGACGACGCCGACGAGCTGGTCGCCGCCGTCCACCGGATCATGGCGTACGCGGACCGAGTACGCCGCCTGCGCGTACGCGCCAACGCCGACAACGCCGAGGACGCCTCGCGCGCCCGCCGCTTCGGCGCCCAGGGCATCGGCCTGTGCCGCACCGAGCACATGTTCCTCGGTGAGCGGCGCGAGATGGTCGAGCGTCTGATCCTCGCCGACACGGACGAGGAGCGCGAAGCGGCACTGAGTGCCCTGCTGCCGCTCCAGAAGAAGGACTTCGTCGAGCTGTTCGAGGCGATGGACGGCCTGCCCGTCACGGTCCGTCTCCTCGACCCGCCGCTGCACGAGTTCCTGCCCGACATCACCGAGCTGTCGGTCCGGGTCGCTCTCGCCGAGTCCCGCAAGGACGCCAACGAGAACGACCTGCGCCTCCTTCAGGCCGTGCACAAGCTGCACGAGCAGAACCCCATGCTGGGTCTGCGCGGTGTCCGCCTCGGTCTGGTCATCCCGGGCCTGTTCGCCATGCAGGTCCGCGCGATCGCCGAGGCCGCCGCCGAGCGGAAGAACGCCAAGGGGGACCCGCGCGCCGAGATCATGATTCCGCTCGTGGGCACGGTCCAGGAGCTGGAGATCGTCCGCGAGGAGGCCGACCAGGTCATCGCCGAGGTCGAGGCCGCGACCGGCACCGACCTGCGCCTGACCATCGGCACGATGATCGAGCTGCCCCGCGCCGCCCTGACCGCCGGTCAGATCGCCGAGGCCGCGCAGTTCTTCTCCTTCGGCACCAACGACCTCACCCAGACGGTGTGGGGCTTCTCGCGGGACGACGTGGAGGCCAGCTTCTTCACCGCGTACCTGGAGAAGGGCATCTTCGGGGTCTCGCCGTTCGAGACCATCGACAAGGACGGCGTCGGCTCGCTCGTCCGCAGCGCGGTGGAGGCCGGCCGGGCCACCCGGCCCGACCTGAAGCTCGGTGTCTGCGGCGAGCACGGCGGTGACCCGGAGTCGGTGCACTTCTTCCACGAGGTGGGTCTGGACTACGTCTCCTGCTCGCCGTTCCGCATCCCTGTGGCGCGCCTGGAGGCCGGCCGCGCGGCGGCCACCTCCACGGGCTCCGACAGCCGGTAGGGCCGAAGAGCCACTGAAGCACCGGAGCCGCCGTCCGTCCCCGACCCTCACCGATGGGCGGCGGCTCCGGGATGAAAGAGACGGGGCGGGACACCTTGTGCGGAGGTGTCCCGCCCCGTAGTCATTCGTCCGGTTTCAGAAATGTCAGTTCCTGTTCAGTCCCGGCCGGTTGAATTGTGGTCTGTTGAAGACCAGAAGATGTCCGTTGAACTCCGGACCATTTCTCGGGGGGTATTGGCGGAGGTCGATTTCCGCCATTCGTCCCGCAAAGAATGGTGGGGGCGCGGCCGCCGGATCCCCACCCGGCGGCCGCGCCCATTACCGCTGTCGGGCAAGTGAGCCGCAACCTTCGCCGACCGCCGCCGGACGCGCAAAGCCCCCCACGGTCTTCACGACGTCACCTCGGTCCTGAAGGTTTCCTGCCCGACGCCGTACAGCCTTTCGGTTTGCGCCCGTTCTCCGCGATGCGTTTCAACTGTGGCTGAAACACCCTGGTAACGTCCTGTGATGGCGTGCATACTCTTCGACGGGGGTGATTGCGGGTGCAACAGGTGGGGGTTCAATGCTTCGGATTCATTTCACTGGTGAAGACCTTGCCGGTGTCCGTATGGCCGCCCGGCCGGATGTGTTGTGGGAAACGATTCTCAGCTTTCACCGGCTAAGGGACCGGCGCGGTGCGATGGTGTTCGGGGAATGGCGCTCCGAAACCCGCACGCGGTTGAACGGTGAAACACGACTGCTCGGCGCACTCGTGCCGACGCGCGGCTATTTCCCCGACTTTCTGACACCGCCGGAGGGCGTCCTCGGCCTCGACGAGGGCCTCCAGGCGCTGCGGGCCACCCCACCGGCCCGGCTCCACGGCGAACTGACCCTGCTGGCCTCGGACCGCTCGGGAACGCGCGTCCTGCCCCCGCCGCTCTCCTCGCTCGCCGAGGGCTGCGCGGCGCCGCTGAGCCGCCTCCTGGGCGCGCTGCGCAGCTACCACCGGGCCGCCATCGAGCCGTACTGGCCCTACATCCAGGCGCGCGTGGACGCGGACCGGGCCGTCCGGGGCCGGGCCGTCCTGGACGGCGGCGCCGACGAACTGCTGGCCTCGCTCCCGCCGATGCTCCGCTGGCACGCCCCCGTCCTGGAGGCGGACTATCCCGTCGACCGCGACATCCATCTGGAGGGGCGCGGGCTGCTGCTCCAGCCCTCGTACTTCTGCCGGGGCACGCCGGTGATGTACCGCAACCCGGAGCTCCAGCCGGTCCTGGTCTATCCGATCACCCACACCGACGCCCCGGTGTGCAGCGAGCCGGGCGGCCCCTCCCTCGGCAAGCTGGTCGGCCACACCCGCTCCGCCGTGCTCCACGCCATCGGCGGCGGCGGCACGACCAGCGAACTGGCCCGCAGGGCAGGGGTGTCGCTCGCCTCGGCGAGCCAGCACGCCGGGGTGCTGCGCGACGCCGGCCTGGTGGTCACCCTGCGGCACGGCAACTCGGTCCTGCACACGCTGACCCCGCTGGGCACCGCCCTGCTCGGGGCGGGCGCCCAGCGGGACCCCTGTTACGCGCGGAACGGCCCGGTCACCTCGTAGGTGATGCCGCCGGACGAACTGCCGCTGGTGCCACGCTGGCTGGAGAAGTACAGCCGGTTGCCGGCCGGCGAGAAGGCCGGGCCGGTGATCTCGGAGCCGGACTGGCCGGTGATCCGGAGGAACGGCGCCACGATGTCGTCGGGCGTGATGACGCAGATCTCCATGTTGCCGCCGTCCTCGGCGACGAAGAGGTCACCGGAGGACGTGCCGGTGATGTTGTCGACGCCGGTGAGCGGAGCGGTTCCGGAGACCAGCGAGTCGTCGTAGGCCAGCTCGTAGGTGCTGTTCGAGAGGTTGACCTGCCAGACGCGGTTGTCGCCCTTGGTGGTGAACCAGACGGTGTTGTTCGCGTAGTAGCAGCCCTCGCCGCCGTTGAACCGCTTGGCGCCGGAGACCTGGTCGCGGGTGACGGTGGGGGAGCCGTCCGGATCCGGCACGGTCTGCCAGGTGAAGGAACCGGAGGTGCCGGTGCCCGCCTTGAGGACCTGGAGCGTGCCGGTGGACAGGTTGCCCCATGTGGTGGGGATGAACCGGTAGAAGCAGCCGTTCGTCTCGTCCTCGGTCAGGTAGATCACCTGACGGACGGGGTCGGCGGCGGCCGCCTCGTGCTTGAACTTGCCCATCGCGTCCCTGCGGGTGCTGGTGCCGCCCCACGGGTTGGTCTCGTGGACGGAGCCGAGGGACACCTCCTCGCACGACAGCCAGGTGTTCCACGGCGTGGCGCCGCCCGCGCAGTTCTGCCGGGTGCCCGAGAGGATGCGGTAGGCGCCGGTGATCGTTCCGGAGGAGTTGAACTTCACCGCGCTCGCGCCGCCGCCGGGGTTGATCTCCGAGTTGGAGACGTAGATCCAGCCGCTGCCGTCGGCGAAGCAGGCGCCGCCGTCAGGAGCGTTGTGCCAGGCGTACGAAGTGCCCGGGACCGTCTGGCCGGACCGGGCTATCACCCGGCTGGTGAACCCGCTCGGCAGCTGGATACCGTTCGCGTCCGCCGCGCCGAGCGCGCCGTACGGACCCGTTCCGGGCTGGGCGGGAGCCGCGAAGGCGGCCCCCCGCCACAAGGTGCCGCCGAAGGCGGCTGCCGACGTGCCGATGACCGCTCCGCGCAGGAAACTGCGTCGCTCCACGTCTCACTCCAGAGGGGGTGGTGACCGCCCCGCCGCACCGGTCGGCGGCGGGGTCGCGCGCTTCCGGAACCTAGGAGTACGGAATTGACGGTGCGGCAACAGCCGGTGAAGGGGAAGCGTCGGGTCGCCGTCGGCGCCGCGGGGCGGGTGCGCGAGGGGCCCCTGGCCGGTCAGGCCCCGCCCTCCAGCAGCGCCTCGAGGTCGGTGAGGCGCTCGCGCCAGAAGGTCTTGCAGGCCTGGACAGCGTCGGCGTCCGGGGGTTTGGTGCGGCCCCTCTCGCCCGCGGTGCACGATGGGGGCCGAGGCTACTCCCGAAAATTTCTTCCGCAGCGGCGATGAGTTTCGCCCACCACCCCTGTCTACCCCTCCGTAAGCGCGACGACAGCGACTGAGGAGAGCGGCATGAACCAGATGATCTTCGTGAACCTGCCGGTGAAGGACCTCGAGACCACCAGGAACTTCTGGAGCAAGCTCGGCTTCTCGTTCAACCCGCAGTTCTCCGACGAGAACGCCGCCTGCCTCGTGTTCAGCGACACCATCTTCGCGATGCTGCTGACCGAGAAGCGGTTCAAGGACTTCACCAAGAAGGAGATCGCCGACACGGCCACGACGACCGAGGCGATCCTCTGCCTCAGCGCCGAGAGCCGCGGAAAGGTCGACGAGCTCGCCGACGCGGCGCTCTCGGCCGGCGGGTCCACCGCCGGCGAAGCCATCGACGAGGGCTTCATGTACGGGCGATCCTTCCAGGACCCGGACGGCCACCACTGGGAGGTCATGTGGATGGACGCGGCGGCCGTCCAGGGCTGATCAGCCCTTGAGCCCCTCGTACGTCACGCCGGTGAGCTGCTCGGACGCGATCCAGAGCCGCTCGCCGGCGACGTCGTTCAGCGTCCACTTCGCCCGCCACGACGGCGCCGGCGCGCCCCTCCACATCAGGAACGACGGTCCGGTGAAGGAATCGGGCCGTACTCCCGGCGCGGTCGCCGCGTGCAGGGTCGGCAGCGCGCCCGACTCGGCCGGCTGGGCGACGGCCCTGTTGCCGAGTTCCACGATCCGCTCGACGGCCCTGCGGCCCTCCATCCGGACGCCGGCGGTCTGGAGGTTCGTCGCCGCGTAGCCGGGGTGGGCCGCCGCCGCGACCACGTCCGCCCCGGCCGCCCGCAGCCGCCGCGCCAGTTCGTGGGTGAAGAGCAGGTTGGCCGTCTTCGAGCGGCCGTAGGCGACCCAACGGCGGTAGCGCCGCTCGCTGTTGAGGTCGCCCATGTCGACGTTGGCCAGCGCGTGGAGCCCGCTGGACACAGTCACCACCCGGGCCCCCGCGGCGCCGAGGAGCCGGGGGAGCAGCAGCCCGGTGAGCGCGAAGTGCCCCAGGTGGTTCACGCCGAACTGCGTCTCGAAGCCGTCCGCCGTGCGTCCGTACGGCAGGGCCATCACGCCCGCGTTGTTGATGAGCAGATCGAGCCGCTCGTACGGGAACGAGCCCGCGAAGTCCCGGACGGAAGCCAGGTCCGCCAGATCCAGCTGCTTGAACTCCACCCGGGCGGTGGGGACGTCCCGGCGGAGGGCCGCCACGGCGGCGGTGCCCCGGGCCTCGCTCCGGCAGGCGAGCACGACCCTCGCCCCGCGCCGGGCGAGTTCGCGCGCGGTGACGAGCCCTATGCCGCTGTTGGCGCCGGTGACCACGGCGGTACGGTCGGCCTGGTCGGGGATCTTGCCTATGTGCCAGCCGGTCGTGGCCATGCGGACCTCCTCGTTCTTACTACCCAGTAGGAAAGAGCTCCGCACAGCCTACGGCCGCCCCCGCCGCCGTCAGGCAGAGACTCCGCCGTCGATCACCAGGTCCGTGCCGACCACCGACCCGGCGTCCTCCGACGCCAGATAGAGCACCGCGGCGGCGACCTCGTCGCCGGTCGAGATCCGTCCGAGCGGCGACTGGTCCTTCATCCGTACGGCGCGCTCGGCGTCCGTCTCGCCGGGCAGGAGCGACATCGACGAGTCGGCGGGGCCCGGGCTGACCGCGTTGATCCGGATACCGTCGGCGATGTGGTCGAGGGCGGCGGCGCGGGTGAGCGCGGAGACGGCGGCCTTGGAGACGGCATAGCCGGCGAGGCCCGGATGCCGGGTGTGGGCGCCGAGGTTGGAGGCGATGTTCACGATGGCGCCGCCGCCGTGGGACCGCATATGGGCGACCTCGGCCTGCAGGGACAGCAGGACACCGGTGACGTTGACGTCGAGGAGGGTCCGCCAGTCCTCCTCGGGGAGGTCGGCCACCGGCTGCCCGCCGCGGAAGACCCCGGCGTTGTTGACGGCGACATCGAGGCCGCCGAACCGCTCGGCGGTCCGTCGCACCAACTCCCGCGCGTCCCCGGAACGGGCCACGTCGGCGGTGAAAGCGGCAGCGGCGCCGCCCGCCTCCTCGATGAGGGCGACCGTCTCGGCAAGCGGCCCGGCGCTGCGACCGGCGACCGCGACCGACGCGCCCTCGGCGGCGAAGGACAGGGCGATCGCGCGGCCGAGGCCGCTGCCGCCGCCGGTGACGAGGACGGTCCTGCCCTGGAAGCGGGCGGCCGGGCGTGTGGATGTGCGTGCGGGCATGGTGACAACTCCCCGAATCAGGAGGGCCCTTGACAAGGCAGCCCCCTCTTATTTGACCGTACGTTCCAATATGAAGGCAGAAAGAAACGGCGCCGCAGCGCCGTTCCCGACAAGCCGTTCAGTCCAGCAGTTCCAGCGCCTGTTCCGCCGCCTCCCGCACCCGCGCCGGGTCCGTCGAGGCCTTGCCGACCAGCCGGATGCCCTGGAGGAGGACCAGCAGCATCCGGGCCAGCGCCTGCGGGTCGCGGCCCTCGGGCAGCTCGCCCCGGGCCCGGGCCCGGACGAGCGCCGAGTGCAGCAGGGTCTCGATCTGCTCCCAGCTCCGCTCCACCCGGCGGGCCGCGGTCGCGTCGTGCGGCCCCAGCTCCGCCGCCGTGTTGGTGATGAAGCAGCCGCTCAGGCGCAGGTCGTCGGCCGCGGCCTCGGCGGCGAACCGGCGCACCACCGCGCGTACGGCGGGCAGCGCCGGCCCCGGCCGGGACAGCTCCTCCATCAGCAGCGGATCGTTCAGCCGGAGGTAGCGGTCCATCGCCTTCAGATACAGCTCGTGCTTGTTGCCGAAGGTCGCGTAGATACTGGCGCGGCCGATCCCGAGGTGCTCGACGAGGTCCGACATCGTCGTCGCCTCGTACCCGCGCCGCCAGAACAGTTCGAGCGCTGACTGGAGCGCGGCGTCCGGATCGAATTCCTTGGTCCTGGCCACGCCGTGACTCTAGATCATATTGGAACGAGCGGTCAAGGAAGGGCGGTTATACCGTCCGCACCTCGAACACCTCGACCGAGACCTCCTCGTCGTCCAGGCATCTGCCCGTCTCCAGATCGAAGCGCTGCTTCAACAGCGGCGACGCCACGAACGGACGCCCCGACACCGAGCCGAGCAGTCCCCGCGAGAGCACCTGCGCGCCCGTGAACGGATCGCGGTTGTCGATCGCGTACGCCCGGCCCGACCGGTCCACGAAGAGCGCCGCCTGCCGCCCGTCCGGCAGCAGCGCCGCCACCCCGCGGCCCGGCGTCAGCCGGGACTCCTCGCAGACGGTGAGCCAGGCGTCGGAGGCGTGGGAGAGCTGAAGAGTCATCGCGCGGAAACCCCTTCCAGGGTGAGGATGGTGAGGTCGGGCTTGATCTGGTCGCGCTCCGGCACGAACCGGACCGACGGGTCCGGCGCGTCCGGCGCGTTGACGAAGGAGACGAAGCGGCGCAGCCGGTCCGGGTCGTCCAGGGTCTGCGCCCACTCGTCCTGGTAGCCGTCGACGTGCGCGGCCATCAGGGACTCCAGCTCGTCACAGAGCCCCAGGGAGTCGTGGACCACGACGTCCCGGAGGTGGTCCAGGCCGCCCTCCAGCCGCTCCAGCCAGGTGGAGGTGCGCTCCAGCCGGTCCGCCGTACGGATGTAGAACATCAGGAACCGGTCGATCAGCCGCACCAGTTCGGCGTCCGAGAGGTCCTGCGCGAGGAGGTCGGCGTGGCGCGGGGTCGCGCCGCCGTTGCCGCCGACGTACAGGTTCCAGCCGCTCGCCGTGGCGATCACGCCGAAGTCCTTGGACTGGGCCTCCGCGCACTCGCGGGCACAGCCGGAGACCGCCGACTTGAGCTTGTGCGGGGAACGCAGGCCCCGGTAGCGCAGCTCCAGATTGATCGCCATCTTCACCGAGTCCTGCACGCCGTAGCGGCACCAGGTCTGTCCCACACAGGACTTCACCGTCCGCAGGGACTTGCCGTACGCGTGGCCCGACTCGAAGCCGGCGTCCACCAGCCGCGTCCAGATCGCCGGCAGCTGCTCCACCCGGGCGCCGAACATGTCGATCCGCTGTCCGCCCGTGATCTTGGTGTAGAGGCCGAAGTCGCGGGCCACCTCGCCGATCACGATCAGCTTCTCCGGGGTGACCTCGCCGCCGGGGATGCGCGGCACCACCGAGTACGAGCCGTTGCGCTGCAGGTTCGCCAGGAAGTGGTCGTTGGTGTCCTGGAGCGAGGCCTGCTCGCCGTCGAGGATGTAGCCGTTGTTGAGGCTGGCCAGGATCGAGCCGACGGTCGGCTTGCAGACCTCGCAGCCCTCACCGCCGCGCGCCTCCGGCCGCCCGTGCGAGTCCAGGAGCGCGGCGAACGAGGTCAGCCGCAGCGTACGGGTGATCTCGTACAGCTCGGTGCGGGTGTACGAGAAGCAGGCGCAAAGACCGCTGTCGGCGGGCGCCGGGAGCAGCTGGCCGATCAGCTTCACGCAACTGCCGCAGCCCGTACCGGCCTTGGTGCACTTCTTCACCTCGGGCATCGAGGAGCAGGCCGTGATCGCCTTCTTGGTCACGTTGTGGCAGCTGCAGATCACCGCGTCGTCGGGCAGCGCGGACGGGCCGAGCGCCACGGGCGCTCCCGCGCCGGCCGGCAGCACCAGCTGCTCGGGGGAGACCGGCGGGACGGACCCGGTGAGCGGGCGCAGCATCCCGTACGAGTCGGCGTCACCGACCAGCACGCCGCCGAGCAGCACGCCGTCGCCGTCCACGACCAGCTTCTTGTAGATACCGGAGCGGGAGTCCGAGTAGACGACGTCCAGGCAGCCCTCCGCCGTGCCGTGCGCGTCACCGAACGACGCCACGTCCACGCCGAGCAGCTTCAGCTTCGTCGACATGTCGGCACCCGTGAAAGTGACATCAGCGGCTGCCGCCGCGGACTGCTCCCCGGCCGCGGCGATCGTCGCCGCGGCCGTCTGCGCCATCTCGTAGCCCGGCGCGACCAGGCCGTAGACCTTGCCGTCCGACGCCAGCGCGCACTCACCGATGGCGTACACCGCCGGGTCCGACGTACGGCACTGTTCGTCGATCGCGATACCGCCACGCTCGCCCACGGCGAGACCGCAGTCGCGGGCCAGCTGGTCCCGGGGCCGCACACCCGCCGAGAAGACGACCATGTCGGTCTCCAGCTCGGAGCCGTCCGACAGCCGCATCGCGGTGACCGTGCCGTCGGCGGTGAGGACCTCCTGGGTGCCGATGCCGGTGTGGACGGCCAGCCCCATCTGCTCGATCGTGCGCAGCAGCGCCGCGCCACCGCCCTCGTCGACCTGCACCGGCATCAGCCGGGGCGCGAACTCGACGACGTGCGTCTCCAGGCCGAGGCCCTTCAGGGCGCCCGCCGCCTCCAGGCCGAGCAGACCGCCGCCGACCACCGCGCCGACCTTCGACGTCTTCGCGAACTCCTCGATCGCGAGGAGGTCCTCGATCGTGCGGTAGACGAAACAGCCGCGCGCGTCCTTGCCGGGCACCGGCGGGACGAACGGGTACGAGCCGGTCGCCAGCACCAGCGTGTCGTAGGTGAAGGACCGCCCCGAGCGGGAGACGACCGTGCGGCTCTCCCGGTCGACGGTCTCGGCCGGGTCGTCCAGATACAGCTCGATCCCGTGCCGCTCCATGAAGCCGCCCTCGACCATCGAGAGGTCGTCCGGGGTCTTGCCGTCGAAGTACGAGGTCAGCTTGACCCGGTCGTACGCCGGGCGCGGCTCCTCGCAGAGCACCACGACACGGGCCCGCTCGGTGACACCGCGGTCCGCGAGGGCCTCCAGGAACCGCTGGCCGACCATCCCGTGGCCGACCAGGACGATGGTGGGGGTGTTCACGGTCATCTCAGGACCCTCCGTCATGGGTGAGCAGGTGGAGCAGGGGAGCTTCGGGCAGGGCCTCGTCGCCCTCCCAGGCCCGGGCGAGCGCCCCGACCGCGGCGAGATCGCCGAGAAGTACACCGCCGACCAGCCGGTCGCCACGGACGACGACCTTCCGGTAGGCGCGGCGGGTGGCGTCCGTCAGCTGGACGACGTCGTCGCCCGGCTGCGCCGTGGCCTCGCCGAACGCGGCGAGGTCCAGCGCCTCGGGCCCGCCGAGGGTGAGCCGGGTCAGCGCCCGGGTGCCGGCGTAGGCGGGGCCGCCGTTGCCGGTCAGTACGGAGACCAGCGCGTCGGCCTGTTCCAGCGCGGGGCCGGCCAGGCCGTAGACCCGGCCCTGGTGCTCCGCGCAGTCGCCGACGGCGTGGATGAAGGGGTCCGACGTACGCAGCTCGTCGTCGACGATCACGCCCGTGCGGACGTCGAGCCCCGCGTCCCGGGCGAGACCCACGCGGGGCCGTACCCCGCAGGCCAGGACGACGACCTGCGCGTCCAGGACGAAGCCGTCCGCCAGCTCCACGGCCGTGACCGCTCCGTCGCGCTGCCGCAGTCCGCTCACCCGGCACTCGGTGTGCACCTCGACGCCGAGCGATTCGACGTGGGAGCGCAGGAGGGCCGAGGCCTGCTCGTCCAGCTGGCGTTCCATCAGCCGCTCGCCCTGCTGCGTCAGCACGACCTCCGCGCCGCGCGCCGCCAGCGCCCGGGCGGCGGACACCCCGAGCAGACCGCCGCCGACCACGACCGCCCGCACCCCGGGGCGCACCAGCGCCCGGAGCTCCAGACAGTCGTCGAGCGTGCGGAACGGATGGACCCCCTCGGGCAGCCTGCTGCCGCGCAGACCGCGCAGCGGCGGCAGCACCGGGTTGGAACCCGTCGCCAGGACCAGCCGGTCGTAGCCGACCGTGCTGCCGTCGGCGCAGTGCACCACCCGGGCCTCCCGGTCGATGCGCTCGGCCCGCACGCCGTGCCGTACCGGCTCCAGGGGCGCCGGCAGGGCGATCACCTCCGGCGCGTACCGCCCGGCCAGGACGTCGGCGAGCAGCACCCTGTTGTAGGGCGCGTGCGGCTCTTCGCCGAGGAGGGTGACCGGCAGGCGCTGGGCGAGCCGGGCGCCCGCCGTCCCGCCGCCGACCACCACGATCCGTGTACTCATACCCGCAGCGTGCGGGGTCGGTGTTACCCGACGGCATCCCGTCTGTTTCCCGTACGGAACGCTGACCTCAGCCGCCGTCCATCCGGGATGTGAGGGAAAGCGACCGGGCAGCGCTGCCCGGGACCGCTCCGGCCGCCGCGACGGGGCTCCGCAACCTCAGGGGTACCTCAACTCTCACCGAGATCGATGGACGGCACACTCATCGCCTCCCTAGGCTCGCGGTCATGCCCGACATATCGCTGACCACCCTCGTCCTGCTGTGTCTCGCCGCCCTCGTGGCCGGCTGGATCGACGCGGTGGTCGGCGGCGGCGGGCTGCTCCTGCTGCCCGCGCTGCTGCTCGGGATGCCGCATGTGCCGGCCGCCCAGATCCTGGGCACCAACAAGGCCGTGTCCATCGTCGGTACGTCCGGTGCCGCCGTCACCTATGTGCGCAAGGCGCCCGTCCAGGTGGGGACGGCGGTACGGATCGGTCTCGCCGCGCTCGCCGGGTCCATGGCGGGGGCCTTCTTCGCGGCCGGGATCAGCAGCGAGGTGCTGCGGCCGGTCATCATGGTCGTCCTGCTGGGCGTGGCCGCGTTCGTGCTGCTGCGGCCGTCCTTCGGGACCGGCGAGGACAAGGGCCCGGCGACCCGGGCCCGGGTGGTCGCCGCGATCGTCCTGGTCGGCGGGGGCATCGGTTTCTACGACGGCCTCGTCGGCCCCGGGACCGGCACCTTCCTGGTCCTCGCGCTGACCGCCGTGCTCCATCTCGACCTGGTGACCGCCTCCGCGACCGCCAAGATCGTCAATGTGTGCACCAACGCGGGGGCGCTGGCGATGTTTGCGTACCAGGGGACCGTGCTCTGGCAGGCGGCGGCGGTGATGGCGGTCTTCAACCTGACCGGCGGGATGATCGGCGCGCGCATGGCCCTGCGCAAGGGCGCGGAGTTCGTGCGCGGGGTCCTGCTGTTCGTGGTCTTCTCGCTGGTCGCGAAGCTCGCCTTCGACCAGTGGGCGTAGGGGCGGGGCACAGGGCAGGCGCACGCGTGCGGCCCGGGTCGTGTCCTAGCGCACTCCGATGAGGTGCGCGAAGGCCACGACGTTGCCCTGGTAGCCGGACTTCTTGGAGAAGCCGCCGCCGCAGGTGATCACCCGTAGCTCCGCGCGGTCGGCCTGTCCGTACACCTTCTCGTCCGGGAAGGCGTCGTTCTCGTACACCTCGACGGCGTCGATGGTGAAGACGGCGGTGCGGCCGTCGACACGGTCCACTTCGATGCGGTTGCCCTTCTGCAGCGCCCCGAGCGCGTAGAAGACGGCGGGGCCCCGGGCGTTGTCGACATGGCCCGCGACGATCGCCGTGCCCTTGGCGCCGGGTGGGGTGCCGTCCTTGTACCAGCCCGCCAGATTGCGGTTGCCGGCCGGCGGCACCTCCAGCCGGCTGTTCCTGTCGAGGCCCAGGCGCATCACCGGCGCGTCCACGTCGATCTTCGGGATGCGGAGCCGGTACGGCGGCGACGGAGGCAGCGGGTCGGCGGCCGCCTCCGTGTGCAGTTCCGGGCCGGCCGCGAACGCCTGGGCGGCGGACGGGACGGGCGGGGTCACGTCGTGGGAGCCGTTCTGGACCAGCCAGAGACCGACGCAGACGGCGGCCGCTATGCCCCAGCCCTTGTTCTTGGTGGTCACGGTCGGGGTCCTTTGGAGGTGATCAGGGTGTGGCCCCGCCCCCGCCGGGCCGGGGGGCGCGCAGCGGGGGCGGGGCGGCGATACGCGGGACGGCCGTCCCGGCTAGCGGCCCTGCGCGCCGCTCGCCCGGCGGCGCAGAAGCCACGTACCGCCAACGGCGGCAGCGGCCAATACGGCCGCGCCCGCCGCGATCTGGGTGGTGTCCGGACCGACGCTGCCGCCGACTCCGGTACTCACATGTCCGCTGGGGCCGTGATGGCGCACCACCAGCTCGCCGCTCGCCCGCTTGCCGTTGTCGCACTCGACGGTGATGCGGTGGGTGCCGCCCTCGGCGTGGTGCGGGACCGTGAACTGGCCGGCCACGACCTCCTTGTGCATGCTCGACGACAGCTGGAACCGGCCCGCGTCGAGGCCGTGGACCTCACCCACGCCATGGCCGTTCTTGCCGCAGGCGGTGGTGTTCACGGTGACGCGCGTGCCCGGGGAGGCGGTCGAGGGGAAGACCTCGAGACCCTCGTGTCTCCCGGTGCGGTCCTCCGCCTCGTGGTTCCCGGTGCGGTCCTCCTCGTGGTCTCCGGCGTACGCGACGGGCGCGGCGACCGCGACCAGGGCGCAGAACGGTAGGAGCGCCGACGCGGTACCGGTCAGCAGGCGGGCGGTGGTGCGCATGGAATCCTCCGGGGCGCGCGTTTTCGGGCGGTGTCCTCATCACGAGATAAGGCCCGACGCGGCGCGCACGCCTGCTGATGGGGGGTCAGATTCCGCCGACAGAGACGGCGTGTCGGCCTGGACGCACCGCGTTTGCGCAGGTGGGAGCGGGTTATGAAGCGTCAGCTGCTTTCCCGCGCCGAACGGGTGACGGGGCCTTGGCGGCCGGCGAGTCGGGAGGTCCCGCAGCGGCCCAGGGGCGCCCGCCTGCACCCGCGGCTTCGGGCGCCCGCCCTTGCTCACCCGTGCCTTCTGGCACCTGCCCGCGCCGGGCCGTCCGTCGGGTCGCCGGGGCGAGCGGCTCGGGCGCGCGTCCCTCCAGTCGCGGCGGGCTCCCGCGCCGTCAGGGCGGGGACTCGTCCGTGCCCGTCGGCCGACGCGGCCCACCCTCGCCTCAGATCTCGTCCCACTCCACCGACTCGTACGCTTCGTACACCCGCTTCATCAGGTCCTCCTCCACCTCGTACGCCACCCCGTCGATCCTCCGCACCGGTGCGATCCCCCGGGCGTTCGTCACGAAGGCCGCCCGGAGGGACGGGAGGTCCGAGAGGGTCACCCGCGCGTGGGTCGAGGGGAGGAGGGGTTCCACGAGGGCCATCGTGATGCCGCGCAGGCACGGGGCGTCCGGCCAGATCACCGATGTGCCGTCCCAGAAGGCGATGTTGGTGATCGAGCCCTCGGAGATCACGCCGCCGGGGCCGGTCAGCAGCGCCTCGTCGAAGCCGGCGCGCTCCGCCTCGGTGCCGTAGTAGAGCTGGCCGAAGCCGCCCAGATGCTTGATGTGGGGGACGGGCCGCTGGTACGCCACGGACATCAGGCTGCGCGGCTCCTGGCCCGTCGTCACCGGCTCGCGGACCGTCACCACCGGCAGCACCTCCCCGCCCGGCCCCCGGTAGACGTAGACCCGGGTCGCCGCGTCCCGGCGGTCCGCCGCCGTCATGGCCTGCCGCACGAGCGCGCGCACCCGCCCGCCGTCCAGGCCCGTGCCGAAGAGCTCCCTGGTGGCCGCGTCCAGCCGGGCCAGGTGCAGGTCGAGCCCCCGGACCCGCCCGCCCCGCACCTGCATCGCCGTGAAATGCCCGTAGCCGCTCTGCGCGACACCGAAGAGCTCGGCCTCGCCCACGGCCCTGCCGTCGGCCTCGATGTACACGGATGCGGTCGTCATGGACCCCACCGTACGACCGCCGTTCGGCACCCCGAAAGGATCTTTCCAAGATCCGCTTGACCTCAACCAACCTTGAGGAAGGAGTCTTTTCCTCATGACCCCGCAGACCGTGCCGACGCGCACGACGCCCACGCCCATGTCCACCTCGACGTCCGCCACCCCCGCCCCGCCCACCCTCGCCGTCATCGTCGCGAGCGTCCGCGAGGGCCGCTTCGCCCCTGTCATCGCTGACTGGTTCCTCTCCCGGACCGGTGAGCGCACCGACTTCGCCGTCGACCTCATCGACCTCGCCGACATCGACCTGCCCCCGGCGCCCTCCCACAACCCGGGCCCCGCCGTCCGCGCCGAGCTGGAGAGGGTGAGCCCCCGGCTCGCCGCCGCCGACGCCTTCGTCGTCCTCACCCCCGAGTACAACCACTCCTTCCCCGCCTCCCTGAAGAGCCTCATCGACTGGCACTACAGCGAGTGGCAGGCCAAGCCCGTCGGCTTCGTCTCCTACGGCGGGATCTCCGGAGGCCTGCGTGCCGTCGAGCAACTGCGCCAGATCTTCGCCGAGTTGCACGCCGTCACCGTCCGCGACACCGTCTCCTTCCATCACGCCCACTCCCACTTCGGACCGGACGGGCAGCACAAGGACCCCGACGCCGCCAATGCCGCCGCCACCGCCATGCTCAACCAGCTCGGCTGGTGGGCGAAGGCGTTGAGCGAGGCCAAGTCCGCCCGCGCCTACGCCGCGTGAGGGGGATGGGGGCCGGGGGACGCCCCCCTTGAGGAGGAGGCCGCCGGGGCCGCGCTGCATCCTTCGGCGCAGCGCGGTCTCGTCTCCGCTCGGGACGCTCCCCGCGCATGGCGCCGGGACGATGGGTACATGACCGAGATTCTGCGCCCGAAACTGCAAACCCCCCTTCTGGACAAGACAGTTGGGAGACTGCCACTGCTCGACGTACTGCGCGGCGCGGCCATCCTCGGCACCCTGATGACCAACGTCTGGATCTTCACCGCCCCGGGCTCCGAGTGGGGTCTCCTGCAGAACGCGAGCGCGCCGGAGCCCTTTTCGGCCCAGGGGATCTTCCGGCTCGCCGCCGACGGCAAGTTCCTGTCCCTGCTGACCGTCCTCTTCGGCGTCGGCCTCGCCATCCAGTACGACTCCGCCGCCCGCCGCGGACAACCCTGGCCGGGCCGCTACCGGTGGCGGGCGCTCTTCCTCTTCGCCGAGGGCACCGCGCACTTCGTCCTCGTCTTCGCCTGGGACGTCCTGATGGGGTACGCCGTCACCGCCCTCCTCGTCGCCTGGCTGCTGGCCCGAACCGAGCGCGTGAGGCGGGTGGCGATGTGGTGCGCGGGCGGCTTCCATCTCGCGGTGATGGCCCTGCTCACCCTGGCGTTGGCCGGTGAGTCCGACACCGGCCCGGACACGGACGACGAGGGCGCGGTCCAGCTCTACGCCCACGGCGGCTACCTCGACCAGATCGCCTTCCGCCTCGACCACGCCCTCGCCCTGCGCATCGAGCCGGTGTTCTCCTTCGGGCTGCTCGTCTTCCTCTTCCTGCTCGGCGTGCGCCTCCACCGGGCCGGGGCGTTCGGCGCGGACGCCACCGGCCGCCGGATCCGCCTCAGGATGCTCGGCTGGGGCCTCGGCCTGGGCGTGCCGCTGAACGTCGCCGCCGCCGCGGGGGGCTCCGACTTCTTCCTGCTCGGCCGCTATGTCGCCGCCCCGGTCGTGGCTCTCGGCTACATCGGCCTGATCGGCCTGCTCCTCGACCGCGCCCGCGGCACCGGGATCCTCACCAGCGGCCTGACCGCGGTGGGCCGCACCTCCCTCTCCTGCTACGTCGCCCAGAACGTGCTGTCCATGCTCGCCTGCTACGGCATCGGCCTCGGCCTCGCCGCCCGCCTGGGCGAGGACGGCAGCCCGTGGTGGGTGATGGGACTGTGGGCGGCGGTCTGTCTCGTCCTCGTGGCGGGCGCGAGCCTCTGGCTGCGCCGGTTCGACCACGGTCCGCTCGAGGCACTCCAACGGTGGGTGCTGCGGCGCGCCCAGCGGGCGCCCCGGGGCTGCGAGCCGCATAGGGTGTCGGCCGAACGGCGGGAGCGGCGGCACGTCCCGCCCGGCGAGTGAGCTGAAGGAGGCTCGGGTGTCGAAAGGGAGACCGCGCGGAGGCTGCGAGGAACGGGCGGTCGAGCACGACCGACCGTCGGCACGCGCGGAAAGCGCCCCGGAGGCGAACCGAGCCCGGACAAGAGAGAGAACCGGACAAGAGAGAGAAGGAGCGCGCCCGTGACCCTGGCCCTGACCGTCCTCACCACCACCGACAGCGCGGCCAAGGCCGAGGAACTGGCCCGTGGCGCCGTGGAGGCGCGGCTCGCCGCCTGCGCGCAGGTCACCGGACCCGTCACCTCGATCTTCCACTGGCGGAAGGCGATCGAGACCAGCGAGGAGTGGCAGGTGACCCTGAAGACGACGGACGCCTGCTACGACGATCTGGAGGCCCATCTCGTCGCCGCTCACGACTACGAGACCCCGGAGATCATCGCCACGCCGGTGGTCCGCGCGAGCGCCGCCTACCTCGCCTGGCTCCAGGCGGAGACCGTCGCCAGGTGACCGGCCCCGAACTGCCGTTCTTCGTCTACGGAACGCTGCGCCCCGGCGAGCACAACCACGACCGCTTCCTGCGGGGACGTACGGCCGGCGAGGAGCCGGCCACGCTGCCGGGCGCGCTTCTGTACGACGGCCCCGGGTACCCGTACGCGCTCCCGGGCCCCGCCGAACACGGCGCGCGGGTCAGGGGCGAGCTGGTGACCGCCGCGCCCGGCGCGTACGCCTCCCTGCTCTCCGTACTCGACGCCCTGGAGGAGTACTCCGGACCCGGGCATCCGCTCAATCTGTACGAGCGGCACGCGCGGGACGTCGTCCGGGACCGGGACGGCGCGACCGTCCGCGCCTGGGTGTACTTCGCGGCGCCCCGGGCGGTCCTCGGCCCGCCCGTCCCCGGCGGTGACTGGGTCACCCGCGCACGGCCTCCAGGCGCACCGCGCACACCTTGAACTCGGGCATCCGCGAGACCGGGTCGAGCGCCGGGTTGGTCAGGGTGTTGGCGCGGCCCTCGCCCGGCCAGTGGAACGGCATGAAGACCGTGTCGGGCCGGATGTTCGTGGTGATCCTGGCAGGGGCCACGGCCCGGCCGCGCCGTGACACCACGGCGACGGACTCGCCCTCGGCGACCCCGAGGCGTTCGGCGAGCCGGGGGTGGAGCTCCACGAAGGGGCCGGGCGCCGCCGCGTTGAGCTCGTCGACGCGGCGGGTCTGCGCGCCGGACTGGTACTGGGAGACGACCCGGCCGGTCGTCAGCACGACCGGATACTCCGCGTCGGTCTCCTCGGCGGCCGCCCGGTGGACCACGGGAACGAACCGGGCCCGTCCGTCCGCCGTGGCGAACCGGTCCAGGAAGAGCCGGGGCGTCCCCGGGTGCTCCGGCTCCGGGCAGGGCCAGAAGACCCCGTCCTCCTCGGCGATCCGCCGGTAGCTGATGCCGGAGTAGTCGGCGGGGCCGCCGGCGGAGGCGCGTCGCAGCTCCTCGAAGACCTCCTCCGGGTCGGTCGGGAAGCCCTTCTCCCGGCCGAGGAGGGCGGCGAGGCCGTTGAGTACCTCCAGGTCGCTGCGGACTCCCTCGGGCGGGGTGATCGCCCGCTGCCGCAGCAGGACGCGACCCTCCAGGTTCGTGGTCGTACCGGTCTCCTCGGCCCACTGGGTCACCGGCAGGACGACGTCGGCGAGTTCCGCCGTCTCCGAGAGGACCACGTCCGCCACGGCCAGGAAGTCCAGGGAGCGCAGACGTTCCTCGATGTGGGCGGCGCGCGGCGCGGAGACGACCGGGTTGGAGCCCATCAACAGCAGCGCCTTCACGTCACCGCCGAGGGCGTCGAGGAGCTCGTAGGCGCTGCGGCCCGGGCCCGGCAGCGACTCGGGGGACACGCCCCACACCTGGGCGACGTGCTCGCGGGCGGCGGGGTCGTCGAGCTTGCGGTAGCCGGGGAGCTGGTCGGCCTTCTGGCCGTGCTCGCGGCCTCCCTGGCCGTTGCCCTGGCCGGTGAGGCAGCCGTAGCCGGACAGCGGGCGGCCCGCCTTGCCGGTCGCCAGGCAGAGGTTGATCCAGGCGCCGACGGTGTCGGTGCCCTTGGACTGCTGCTCGGGGCCGCGCGCGGTGAGGACCATGCCCGTCGGCGCGTCGCAGAACATCCGGACGGCGTCACGCAGCCGGGGGACCGCGATCCCGGTGATGCGTTCGACCAGCTCGGGCCAGTGGGCCATCGCGCCGGACCGGGCGGCCTCCCAGCCGTCCGTTCGGGTGGCGATGAACTCCTCGTCCGTACGCCCCTCGGCGACCACGAGGTGCAGCATCCCCAGCGCGAGCGCCAGATCGGTGCCGGGGCGGGGCGCGAGGTGGAGATCGGCCTGCTCGGCGGTGCGGGTGCGGCGGGGGTCGATGACGATCAGCTTGCCGCCGTTGGCCTTCAGCTCGGTGAGGTAGCGCAGGGCGGGGGGCATCGTCTCGGCCAGGTTGGAGCCGACGAGGATCACGCAGCCGGTGCGGGGGATGTCCTCCAGCGGGAAGGGGAGCCCGCGGTCGAGGCCGAAGGCGCGCTGGTGAGCGGCGGCGGCGGAGGACATGCAGAAGCGGCCGTTGTAGTCGATCTGGGAGGTCCCGAGGACGATCCGGGCGAACTTCCCGAGGGCGTACGCCTTCTCGTTCGTGAGCCCGCCGCCCCCGAAGACGCCCACGGCGTCGGCCCCGTGCCCGTCCCGGGTCCGTCGCAGTCCCTCGGCGACCGCGCCGAGGGCCTCCTCCCAGGTGGCCGGTTCGAGCCTGCCTGTGTCAGGGCATCGGACCAGGGGCCCGGTCAGCCGGACCTGGGAGGAGAGCACAGCGGGCGCCGTCCGCCCCTTGCCGCACAGCGCGCCCCGGTTGACGGGGAAGTCGGTGCGCTCGACCACCTCGACGGGCAGCCCCCCTTCGGCGGGGCGCAGCGACATGCCGCACTGAAGGGCGCAGTAGGGACAGTGCGTGGGGGTGGTGACCTGGGGCATGACGGGCATACCAGCGAGCGTGCGACGCGTGTGTTACGCCCGTGGTAGCGCCTGATTACGACCCCGGTACGTCGGACTCCACGGAGGGAGGGGAGGGGGGTGAGGATTCCCCCAGCCGGGGCGCCGGGAGGGGCGGCGGTCAGGGCCCGACCGGCGGACGCCGGGCACGACAGTGGTCAGCGCGTGTCCGACGCCAGCGCCTCCGCCACGCCCGCCTCCTCGCGGCCCAGGAAGTGCGGTTCCGGCCGGAGGGCCGCGTCCACGGCCGCCTTGCCCGCCGCCGCGAGCTCCCGGACGCCGCCGTAGTACCAGACCGAGTCGTGCGGCTCGGTGACGCCGACGCCGTACGCGTCCACCCCCGCCGCCGTGCAGAGCGCCACCGCCCGGCGGATGTGGAAGCCCTGGGTCACCAGGACCGCCCGCTCCACCCCGAAGATCTTCTTCGCGCGGACGCAGGAGTCCCAGGTGTCGAAGCCCGCGTAGTCGCTGACGATCCGCCCGTCCGGCACCCCACGCGCGGTGAGGTACGCGCGCATCGCGTCCGGCTCGTCGTATTCGACCCGGCTGTTGTCACCCGTGACGAGTACGACCCGTACCTTCCCCGTCCGGTACAGCTCGGCCGCCGCGTCGAGCCGGTGTGCGAGGTACGGGGTGGGGCGCCCCTTCCACAGGCCGGCACCGAAGACCACGGCGACGTCCCGCGCGGGAACGTCCGCGGTGGTGCGCAGGCGGCTGTCGGCGACGGCGTGCATCCAGGTCGCCGGCGCGAGCGCGAGCACACATCCGGCCATGACGGCCTGGAGGGCCCGCCGTTGCGCGCGACGGGTCCGGGGCGGCCGGAGCCGCGGCAGTCGAAGCCGTGGCAGCCGGAGCCGGGGCAGAATCGGCCTCGGCAGTCCGGGCCCCGGCCTCATCCGTGCCCTGCGTCGCATGTACGAACCTCCTGGTGGTGTCACCCGTCGCCTGCTCCGACGCACCACACACGCGTACGGTTTCAGCCCGCCCCAAGATCGCCGGGCTCGGCCCCGGCCGGCTCTCGGCGTGCGACACGCACGGGACCGTACAGCACCGCCGCGAGCCCCGCCCCCAGCGCTCCGCCGACCAACTGCGCGGCGATGAACCCCGGCAGTGAGGCCGGGGCGATCCCGGTGAACGAATCGGTGAACGCCCGGCCCACCGTCGCCGCCGGATTGGCGAAGGAGCCGGAGGAGGTGAACCAGATCGCCGCCGCGATGTACGCACCCACCGCGACCGGGGCGAGCTGCGCCCGCCCGATCCGCTGGAGTCCCACGATGAGCAGCACCAGACCGGCGGTGGCCACGACCTCACCGAGCCACAGATGACCGGCCGACCGCACCTGGGTGGACCAGACCCCGGGCGTGCGCCCGAACATCGCCTCCGCGAGCAGCGCGCCGCCGACCGCCCCGGCGAGCTGCGCGGCGATGTAGAGGGCGGCGGCGCGCCCGTCGGGGCCGTCCTCGTCACCACCGCGACGCGCCCACCACGCGGAGAGGGTGACGACGGGGTTGAGGTGTCCGCCGGAGACCGGGCCGAAGAGGGCGATGAGCAGCCCGAGCCCGATCGCGGACGCCAGGGAGTTGGCCAGCAGCCGGACGCCGACGTCCTGGCTGAGCGCGCTGGCCTGGATTCCCGATCCGATGACCACGGCGACCAGCGACGCGGTGCCGACCAGTTCGGCGACGACTCGGCGCCGAAGGGCGCGCTGTGTGCTCATGATGGTGTGTCCCCCTCACTCTTGTTCGTGTGGCGGAAAATATATTCCGTTCTCCGGAAGATGTGGAGGGCGCATGGGGGCGTGACGGGGGAGCGGGGGAGACGTCGGTCGAGCCGGCCCACCCAGCGCAGGCGCGGCTCCTCGCACCTATCGGAGGCGATGGCGTCCCGGTAGGCACGCTCGGCCTGCTCCTCCTGGTCCTCCGGACCGCCGGACGAGAAGTACCCGACGAGGCAATCGGGGGGCTCTACGCCGGTCGCCTACCAGCCGAAGACGGCCGTCGCGATGACGGCGGCGCAGGAGGCGCCGGCGATGAGGGGGCGGATCATCGGCGCATCGTACTGACGTCCGGCCGCCGCGCCCCGAGCCACCTGCCATGATCTCTGCATGATCACGGGGACCGGCAGCGACAGGGACCGCGGGGCCGCCGCCCGCAACAACGCCGAGTGGTGCGACGCCATGTGCCGCGCCCACGGCCTGCGCGGCAGCTGGGGCGAGCGCGCCTGGACCACCGCCCGCCGCGCCCCGACGTACTACCCCGACGCCGTGACGCTCACCGCCGACGCCTCCGTACGGGACGTGCTCGGCGCCGTCGACCGGTCGGCGCCCGGCTGCTCCGTCAAGGACAGCTACGCCACGCTCGACCTGCAGACGGAGGGCTTCACGCTGCTCTTCGAGGCCGAGTGGATCCACCGCCCGGCCGGCCACGCGCTCCCCGCTCCCTCCGCCGCACAGTGGGGCCCCGTCCGTACGCCCGGTGAACTCACCGCCTGGGAAAGGGCCTGGAGCGGCGACGACCCCCACCTGGCCGGCCTCTTCCGGGCCGAGCTGCTCACCGACCCGTCGACGACCGTCCTCGCCGGCCGGGCCGACGGCCGGATCGTCGCCGGTGCGGTGCTCAGCGCCCGCGCGGGCTCCCCGGTCGTCGGTGTCTCCAACCTCTTCGCGGCCGACGACACGAGCGCGGCCGCCGACGACGCCTGGGCGGGCTGTCTCGCCGCGGCCGCGTCGCTGTACCCCGAGACCCCCGTGGCCGGCTACGAACACGGCGACGACCTCACCGCCGCCCTCCGCCAGGGCTTCACGCCGACGGGCTCCCTGCGGGTCTGGCTCGACACGTCCGCCTGACGGGCCGGCCGACAGGTCCGACACGCCGACGGCACCCGCATCCCCACCCGCATCCCCACCCGCATCCCCACCCGCACCCCCGCCCACCCCCTGCGCCCGCTCCCGCGCCCCCTTCTGTGAGCTCCCGGAAAACACCCGTCACTCCCGCGCAACCGCCACGCAATGTGTGGACGTCAGGATCGGTTCATGACGGAGCCGGTACACCTTCGTGAGTCCCCGTTCCCTCCCGCCGACGACACGTTCGACAGCACCGCCGCGCTGCTCACACGTATCACCGCGCAGCTCGGCAGCCAGCTGAGCAACGTCCACCTGAACGGAACGCGCAGACCCATGAGCACTTCCCGGCCCGGGTCCGACCGGCCCACCCTCATAGCCGTCGCGCACGGCAGCCGCGACCCCCGTGCCGTCGCCGTGGTGCGCGATCTCCTCGAGCGGGTGCGGGAGCTGCGGCCCGGTCTGGATGTCCGGCTCGGGCACGTCGAACTGAACGAGCCGCTGCTGCCGGACACCCTCGAAGGCCTCGCCGGGGGCGTCGGCGGCGGCCCGGCCGAGGCCGTTCTCGTACCGCTGCTGCTCAGCCGCGGCTACCACGTCAAGCACGACCTGCCCGCCGCGGCCGCCGCCGCCCGCCACGCGCGCGTCCGGATCGCCGCCCCGCTCGGCCCGCACCCGCTGCTCGTCGAGGTGCTCCGCGACCGGCTCGCGGAAGCCGGATGGCGCCCCGAGGACAGCGCGAGCCGCTCCACCGGCGTCGTCCTGGCCGCGGCCGGCTCGCGGGACCCGGAATCGGCCGCCGACACGCGCCGTACGGCAGCGCTCCTGAGCGAACGGCTCGGCGGAGTCCCCGTCGTCGCCGCCTACGCCTCCGCCGCCGCCCCCACCGTCCAGGAGGCCATCCGCGCCCTCGCCGCCCGCGGACGCCACCGGATCGCCGTCGCCTCCTACTTCACCGCCCCCGGACTCTTCGCCACCCGCAGCGCCGCGGCCGCCCCCTGGATCGCCGCCGCCCCCCTCGGCGCCCACCCGGCCCTCGCCCGGCTCGTCCTCCAGCGCTACGAACAGGCCCTCACCGCCCGCCCCGTCGCCGCCCCCAGGGAACTCGCCCCTCTGGAACTCGCCACGGCCTAAGTCGGGGGAACACACCCACCGGCTCCGGATACCGTCGGTGCATGGACGGCATGGAAGGCACCACCGAGCACACCACACCCCCCGAGTACGACGAGGCCGCGACCGAGCGCTGGGCCCCCGAGCCCGACAAACGCCCCGGCCGCACCGCCTTCCAGCGCGACCGCGCGCGCGTGCTGCACTCCGCCGCGCTGCGCAGGCTCGCCGGCAAGACTCAGGTCGTGACACCCGGCTCCCGGGGCCACGCCTGGGACGCCAGCCCGCGCACCCGGCTCACCCACTCCCTGGAGTGCGCCCAGGTCGGGCGCGAGCTGGGGGCCGCCCTCGGGTGCGACCCCGACCTCGTCGAAGCCGCCTGCCTCTCGCACGACATGGGCCACCCGCCGTTCGGGCACAACGGCGAACAGGCGCTCAACGACGTCGCCAAGGACTGTGGCGGCTTCGAGGGCAACGCCCAGTCACTGAGGCTGCTCACCCGCATCGAGCCCAAACGGTTCGTCGCCGACCCCGCCACCGGTGAACTCGTCAGCGTCGGCCTCAACCTCACCCGCGCCGCGCTCGACGCCGCCACCAAGTACCCCTGGCCGCGCGGCGGCCACCCCGACGACCCCGACTCGTCCAAGTTCGGTGTGTACGAGGACGACCTGCCGGTCTTCGACTGGGTGCGCCAGGGCGCCCCCACGTACCGCAAGTGCTTCGAGGCCCAGGTCATGGACTGGTCCGACGACGTCGCCTACTCGGTGCACGACGTCGAGGACGGTCTGCACGCCGGCCACATCGACCCGAACCTGCTCTACGCCGAGCCCGAGCGCGCCGACATCTTCGCCGTGGCCATCGGCCGGTACGTCCCCGACGACACCGACCCGCAGGAGCTCGCCGAGGCCCTCGACCGTCTCCTCGGGCAGCAGTGGTGGCCCCATGGCTACGACGGTTCCGCCGTCGCCCAGGCCCGTCTCAAGGACGCCACCAGCCAACTCATCGGGCGTTTCTGTCTGGCGGCCGAGGGCGCGACCCGGCAGGCCCACGGCTCCGGCCGCCTCACCCGCTACTCCGCCGAGCTGGTCGTCCCGCGTGAGACGCGCAACGAGTGCGCCGTGCTCAAGGCCGTCGCCGACCGGTATGTCATGCAGCGCGCCGAGCAGGAGGCGCTCCGCGCCGACCAGCGCATCGTCCTCGCCGAACTCGCCGAAGTGCTCACCGCCCGCGCCCCGGAAGGCCTGGACCCCCAGTTCCGTGCCCTGTTCGACGCCGCGGGGGACGACCGCGCCCGCAAACGGGTGATCATCGACCACATCGCCTCGCTGACCGACGCCTCCGCCCGTACGCTGCACGCCCGGCTCACGAGCCGACGCTGATGACCGGCCGGGGTCGGGAACCGGCCATCGGCGCGCCGCCGTGACACGCCCGGAGAGCGGCCCCTCTTCCGCCATCACGCTCCGTGCGGGACGCTCGCCGGTAGCGGCATGCCGGCGAGCGCGCCGAAGGGACGCGCCGCTGTCGAGAGGGAGACCGCGCGGAGGCCGTGAGGAACGAGCGGTCGAGCACGGTGGACCCTCGACAGCGGCTCCAGCGTCCCGGAAGCGAGCCGAGCCCGGAAGGGAAGGGCTACGGCGGCGGCGTAGCGTAGAAGCGGGCGCAACGAGGAGGCATCAAGTGGTCGACGCAGATCAGACCTTCGTCATCGTCGGCGGGGGACTGGCCGGGGCCAAGGCGGCGGAGACGCTCCGCGCCGAGGGGTTCAAGGGCCGGGTGATCCTCATCGGTGACGAACGCGACCACCCGTACGAACGGCCGCCCCTGTCCAAGGGGTACCTCTCCGGCAAGGAGGAACGCGACAGCGTCTTCGTCCACGAGCCGGCCTGGTACGCCAGGGCCGAGGTCGAACTGCACCTCGGCCAGCCCGTGACCGCCATCGACCGGGAAGCGCGGACCGTGCGCCTCGGCGACGGCACCACGATCCGCTACGACAAGCTGCTGCTCGCCACCGGCGCGGAGCCGCGCCGCCTGGACATCCCCGGCACCGGCCTCGCGGGCGTCCACCATCTGCGCCGCCTCGCCCACGCCGACCGGCTGCGCCGCGTGCTGGCCGCGCTCGGCCGCGACAACGGCCATCTGGTCATCGCGGGCGCCGGCTGGATCGGCCTGGAGGTCGCGGCCGCCGCCCGCGGCTACGGCGCCGAGGTCACCGTCGTCGAACCGGCGCCCACCCCCCTCCACCACGTCATCGGCCCCGAGCTCGGCCAGCTCTTCGCCGACATCCACGCCGCCCACGGCGTCCGCTTCCACTTCGGCGCCAAGCTCACCGAGATCACCGGACAGGACGGCATGGTCCTCGCCGTCCGCACCGACGACGGCGAGGAGCACCCGGCCCACGAGGTGCTCGCCGCGATCGGCGCCGCCCCCCGCACCGCCCTGGCCGAGACCGCCGGCCTGGCGCTCGTCGACCGGTCCCACGGCGGCGGCGTCGCCGTCGACGCGAGCCTGCGCACGTCCGACCCCGACATCTACGCCGCCGGGGACGTGGCCGCCGCCCAGCACCCGCTGCTGAACCTCCGCCTCCGTGTCGAGCACTGGGCCAACGCCCTCAACGGCGGCCCGGCCGCGGCGAGGGCGATGCTCGGCCGGCAGGTCTCCTACGACCGTGTCCCGTACTTCTTCTCGGACCAGTACGACCTCGGTCTCGAGTACTCGGGATGGGCGCCGCCCGGCTCGTACGACCAGGTGCTGCTCCGCGGCGACGTGGGAAAGCGCGAGTTCATCGCCTTCTGGCTGAAGGACCGCCGGGTGCTGGCGGGGATGAACGTGAATGTGTGGGACGTCACAGATCACATCCAGCAACTCATCCGCTCCGGCGCCCCCGTGGACCCCGACGCCCTCGCGGACCCGGCGGTGCCTCTGGACAGCCTGGCCTGAGGGACCGCCCTCCCGGGGTGCACGGGGGTCCGGGCCCCGAGAGGGTCCGGGCGCCGCACCTCGGGACCGTAGACTCGTGGCGTGGCAGGCAGGATCAACGATGACGACGTGAAGGCGGTACGGGACGCGGTCCCGATCGACGCCGTCGTGTCCGAGTACCTCCAGCTGCGCAACGCCGGCGGCGGCAACCTCAAGGGCCTGTGCCCCTTCCACGACGAGAAGTCCCCCTCCTTCCAGGTCAGCCCGAGCAAGGGCCTGTTCCACTGCTTCGGCTGCCAGGAGGGCGGCGACACCATCGCCTTCGTGATGAAGATCGACCACCTCTCCTTCTCGGAGACGGTCGAGCGTCTCGCCGCCAAGGCGGGCATCACCCTGCGTTACGAAGAGGGCGGGTACAACCCCGGCCACCAGCGCGGCGAGCGCATCCGGCTCGTCGAGGCGCACAAGGCCGCCGCCGACTTCTACGTCGCCCAACTCGACAGCGCCGAGGCGGAGATCGGCCGGAAGTTCCTCGCCGCCCGGGGCTTCGACCAGGCCGCCGCGGCCCACTTCGGCGTCGGCTACAGCCCGGCCGGCTGGGACCACCTCACCCGCTTCCTGCGCGGCAAGGGGTTCAGCGACAAGGAGCTGACCCTCTCCGGGCTCTCCCAGGACGGCCGCCGCGGCCCCATCGACCGCTTCCGCGGCCGGCTGATGTGGCCGATCCGCGACGTCGGTGGCGAGGTCGTCGGCTTCGGCGCGCGCAAGCTCCGCGACGACGACAACGGCCCGAAGTACCTGAACACACCCGAGACGCCGATCTACAAGAAGTCCCAGGTGCTGTACGGCATCGACCTGGCCAAGAAGGACATCGCCAAGGTCAGCCGCGCCGTGGTCGTCGAGGGCTACACCGATGTCATGGCCTGCCACCTCGCCGGGGTCACCACCGCCATCGCCACCTGCGGCACCTCCTTCGGCGGCGACCACATCAAGATCCTCCGTCGTCTGCTGATGGACAACGGCTCGGCCCGCGTGATCTTCACCTTCGACGGCGACGCCGCCGGCCAGAAGGCCGCGCTGCGCGCCTTCGAGGACGACCAGAAGTTCGCCGCCGAGACCTATATCGCCATCGCCCCGGACGGCATGGACCCGTGCGACCTGCGGCTCGCCAAGGGCGACGAGGCCGTGCGGGAGCTGGCCGAGCCGCGCACCCCGCTCTTCGAGTTCGCGCTCCGCCAGATCGTCGGCCGCTACGACCTGGAGACACCGGCGGGACGCGGCGCCGCGCTCGACGAGGCGGCGCCCGTCGTCGCCCGGATCAAGAACATCTCCTCGCAGCACGAGGTCGCCGTGCAGCTCGCCGGGATGCTCGGCATCCTCGACACCCAGTTCGTCGTCAAGCGGGTCGCCCAGATCGCCCGCTGGGCCCGCGACCGGGGCGGACGCGGACCGGCCTCGCCCGAGCGAACCTACGAGAGACAGCCCGTGGCGGCGCCGCGGACCGCCACCGGCGGACCCGCGCTCAACCTCCGCAGCCCCGCCCACCGCACCGAACGCGAGCTGCTGAAGCTCGCCCTTCAGTACCCGGCGCTGGTCTCACCCGCCTTCGACGCGTACGGCATCGACGAGTTCACCGCCCCTCCGTACGCCGCCGTCCGACAGTGCATCCAGGACGCGGGCGGCGCCACCGACGCGCCCTCGGACTATCTGGCGGCGGTCCGCGAGTCCGCTCCCAACGACACGGTCCGCGCGCTCGTCACCGAGCTGGCGGTCGAGGCCATCCACGCCCGGGTCGTCGACGAGGCCTACGCGGGGGAGCAGCTCGTCTGGGTGCGCAGACGCGCCGTGGACCGGCGCCTCCAGGAGATCCAGGGCACGCTGGCCCGGCTCGGACAGAACGGCGACCCGGCCCAACTGGCTTCAGTACAGAACGAGTTGTGGGTCCTCCAGCAGTACGGCCAGTCCCTGCGGGACCGGGGCGCCGACGCGCTCTGACGCCCCCTGCGGCCTCCGGCAGGCGGTAACCGCTCGGTGACGCCCCGGATTCAAAAAGTCACCGCACGCCCCTCGTGGCGGTGATGTGTCGTACCCCACACTGGGTCCGGTGCCTGAGTCCTCGGATCGCGCCCCCGCGGTTCCGCTCATCGTGTACGGGACGGAAACCGGCGGCCCGGCCGCCCCCGTCCCGCTGCCGCACGCCCCCGACCCGGCAGCGATCACCCTGGAGGTCGCCCCCGTGCAGACCCGGACCCTGACAGAAGCAGAGGCCGTGGCGGGGGTCCCCGTGCAGGCCCTCGCCGCACACCATCCGGAGGCGGTGCCGGACCCCGTCCCCGACCCCGTACCGGACCTCGGGCCGGAGGCCGTCGCGGACGTGCCCGACCTCCCCGAGCCGCCCGAGCCGCGCGCCGTGCGACCCGACACGAGCGGGCCGACCTCCGACCTGTTCCGCCAGTACCTGCGCGAGATCGGCCGCATACCGCTGCTCACCGCGGCCGAGGAAGTCGAGCTGGCCCGTCGGGTGGAAGCCGGCCTGTTCGCCGAGGAGCGGCTCGCCCGCACCCCCGACCCCGACTCGCAACTCGCCGTCGACCTGGACCGGTTGGTCGTCATGGGCCGGATGGCCAAGCGCCGGCTCATCGAGGCGAACCTCCGGCTCGTGGTCTCCGTGGCCAAGCGCTACATCGGCCGGGGCCTGACCATGCTCGACCTCGTCCAGGAGGGGAACCTGGGCCTGATCAGAGCCGTCGAGAAGTTCGACTACGCGCGCGGCTACAAGTTCTCGACGTACGCGACCTGGTGGATCCGGCAGGCGATGTCCCGCGCCCTCGCCGACCAGGCCCGCACCATCCGGGTCCCGGTCCATGTCGTCGAACTCATCAACCGGGTCATCCGCGTCCAGCGCCGGATGCTCCAGGAACGCGGCTACGAACCGACCCCCGAAGAGGTCGCCGCCCACCTCGACCTGACCCCGGAGCGCGTCAGCGAGGTCCTGCGCCTGGCCCAGGAACCCGTCTCGCTGCACGCCCCCGTCGGTGAGGAGGACGACGTCGCCCTCGGCGATCTCATCGAGGACGGCGACGCCGCGTCCCCGGTCGAATCGGCGGCCTTCCTGCTGCTGCGCGAGCACCTGGACGCGGTGCTCTCCACGCTCGGTGAACGCGAACGCAAGGTCGTCCAGCTGCGCTACGGCCTCGCCGACGGCCGCCCCCGCACACTGGAGGAGATCGGCCGGATCTTCGGCGTGACCCGGGAACGCATCCGCCAGATCGAGTCCAAGACGCTGAACAAACTGCGTGACCACGCCTTCGCGGACCAGCTGAGGGGCTATCTCGACTGACGGCCCGCCCCTACGGCGAGGGGCGGGCCGCCTGCCGGCGCCCCGCCCCCGTGTCCTGGCCCCGGTCCTAGTCGACCTCGGCCACCGCCTGCGCGAACTGCGCCGCGTACAGCCGGGCGTAGGCGCCCTCCGCCGTGAGCAACTCCTCGTGCGTGCCCTGCTCGACGATCGAGCCGTTCTCCATCACCAGGATCACGTCCGCGTCCCGGATCGTGGAGAGCCGGTGGGCGATCACAAAGCTCGTCCGTCCGTGCGCCAGCCGGGCCATCGCCTTCTGGATGAGCACCTCGGTGCGGGTGTCGACGGAGCTGGTGGCCTCGTCGAGCACCAGGATCACCGGATCGGACAGGAACGCCCGCGCGATGGTGATCAGCTGCTTCTCGCCGGCGCTGACGCCCGAACCCTCGTCGTCGAGCACGGTGTCGTAGCCGTCGGGCAGGGTCCGGACGAACCGGTCGGCGTGCGCGGCGCGCGCCGCCTCCTCGATCTCCTCCCGGGTGACCTTCCGCGAGGCGCCGTAGGCGATGTTCTCGGCGATGGTGCCGCCGAAGAGCCAGGTGTCCTGCAGGACCATGCCGATCCCGGAGCGCAGTTCGTCCCGGGACATCGTCGACACATCGACTCCGTCGAGGGAGATCCGGCCGCCGGTCACCTCGTAGAACCGCATCAGCAGATTGACCAGCGTCGTCTTGCCCGCACCCGTCGGACCGACGATCGCGACCGTCTGCCCCGGATCCACCGCCAGCGACAGCTCCTCGATCAGCGGCTTCTCCGGCTCGTAGCGGAACGACACCTTCTCCAGCGCCACCCGGCCCCTCGGTCCGCGCGGCTCCTTCGGCGCCACCGACTCCCCATCCCGCACCGGGGCGTCCGGCTCCATCTCGTCCGCGTCGAGCAACTCGAAGATCCGCTCGGCGGAGGCGACACCGGACTGCACGAGATTGGCCATCGAGGCGACCTGCGTCAGCGGCATCGAGAACTGGCGGGAGTACTGGATGAACGCCTGGACGTCACCGATGGACAGCGAACCGGACGCCACCCGCAGCCCGCCGACCACGGCCACCAGCACATAGTTGATGTTCGAGATGAAGAACATCACCGGCTGCATGACCCCGCTGTTGAACTGCGCCTTGAAACCGGCCTCGTACAGCGCCTCGTTCTGCTCCCGGAAGTCGGCGGCCGACTCGTCCTGCCGCCCGAAGACCTTCACCAGCGCGTGGCCGGTGTACATCTCCTCCACATGGGCGTTGAGCCGCCCGGTGGACTTCCACTGCTGCACGAAGTGCGGCTGTGAGCGCTTGCCGACCTTCGTCGCCACGACCACCGACACCGGCACGGTCACCAGCGCGACCAGCGCCAGCAGCGGCGATATCCAGAACATCATCGCCAGTACGCCGACGATGGTCAGCAGGGAGTTGATGAGCTGACCCATCGACTGCTGCATCGTCTGCGAGATGTTGTCGATGTCATTGGTGGCCCGGCTCAGCACCTCGCCCCGCTTGGCCTTGTCGAAGTACGACAGCGGCAGCCGCGCCAGCTTCGCCTGGACGTCCTCGCGCATCCGGTACACGGTCCGGTTGATGACCTTGATCGACATCCGGGTCGACACCAGCATCAGCAGACCGGCCGCCACATAGATGGCCAGCGCCCACAGCAGCACCTCGCCGACCGCGGTGAAGTCGATGCCCTGTCCGGGCACGAAGTCCACGCCGGAGAGCATGTCGGCGAGCCCGTCGTCCCCCTTGGCCCGCAGCGCCGCGATCGCCCTGTCCTTCGTGACCTCCTTCGGCATGCCGCGCCCGACGACCCCGGCGAAGACCAGGTCGGTCGCCCTGCCGAGGATCTTCGGGCCGACCACCGACGCCGCCACGCTCAGCACACCCGCGCCGAGCATCAACCACAGCGCCGTCCGCTCCGGCGCCAGCTGCCGCAGCAGCCGCTTGCCGGAACCCTTGAAGTCCATCGACCGCTGGTCGGGGCCGCCACCGGCCATCATTCGTCCACCAGGACCGGCCATCAGGCAGCCTCCGCCTCGGTCAGCTGGGAGAGCACGATCTCCCGGTAGGTCTCATTGCCCGCCATCAGCTCGTGATGGCGTCCTGTGCCGACGACCCGGCCCTCGTCGAGGACCACGATCCGGTCGGCGTCACGGATGGTCGACACCCGCTGGGCGACGATCACCACGGTCGCGTCGGCGATCTCCCGCGACAGCGCGGCGCGCAGGAGGGCGTCGGTCGTGTGGTCGAGCGCCGAGAAGGAGTCGTCGAAGAGATAGATCTCCGGCCGCTGCACGAGCGTCCGCGCGATCGCGAGCCGCTGACGCTGCCCGCCGGAGACGTTGGTGCCGCCCTGCGCGATCGGCGCGTTCAGCCCGTTCTCCAGACCGCGTACGAAGTCGGCGGCCTGGGCGACCTCCAGCGCGTGCCAGAGCTCCTCGTCGCTCGCGTCCGGCTTCCCGTAGCGCAGGTTCGTCGCCACGGTCCCGGAGAAGAGGTACGGCTTCTGCGGCACCAGCCCGACGGTCCTGGCGATCAGCGCCGGGTCCAGTGTGCGGACATCGACCCCGTCCACCAGGACGTCGCCGCCGGTCGCGTCGAACAGCCTGGGCACGAGTCCGAGCAGCGTCGACTTGCCGCTGCCCGTCGATCCGATGATCGCCGTCGTCTCGCCCGGCCTGCCGATCAGATCGACCTCGCGCAGCACCGGCTCCTCGGCCCCCGGGTAGCGGAAGTCGGCGCCCCGTACCTCCAGATGACCGCGGCGGGACAGCTCCCGTACCGGCGCGGACGGCGGTACGACACTCGTCTCGGTGCTCAGCACTTCCTCGATCCGCTCGGCACACACCTCGGCCCGCGGCACCATCATGAACATGAAGGTGGCCATCATCACGGCCATCACGATCTGCATCAGATAGGCCAGGAACGCCGTCAGCGCGCCGATCTCCATCCCACCGCTGTCGATGCGGTGGGCGCCGAACCAGACGACCGCGATGCTGGAGACGTTCACGACCGTCATCACGGTGGGGAACATCAGCGCCATCAGCCGGCCCGTCGACATCGACACATCCGTCAGCTCGCCGTTGGCGTGGCCGAAGCGCTCCTTCTCGTAGCCGTCCTTCACGAACGCCCGGATGACGCGGTTGCCGGTGATCTGCTCGCGCAGCACCCGGTTCACCGTGTCGAGCCGGTCCTGCATGGTGCGGAACAGCGGCCGCATCCGCTTCACGATCAGGCTCACGGAGACACCGAGCACCGGCACCACGGCCAGCAGCACCGCCGACAGCGGCACATCCTGGCCGAGCGCCATGATCACGCCGCCGACGCACATGATCGGCGCCGACACCATCAGGGTGAACGCCATCAGCACCAGCATCTGGACCTGCTGGACGTCATTGGTCGTGCGGGTGATGAGCGAGGGCGCCCCGAAGTGGCCGACCTCGCGCGCCGAGAAGGACTGCACCCGCTCGAAGACGGCCGCCCGCACGTCGCGGCCGAGCGCCGAGGCGGTGCGGGCCCCGTAGTACACGGCCCCGATGTTGCAGACGACCTGGAGCACGGAGACCGCGACCATGATCGCGCCGAACTCCAGGATGTAACGGGTGTTCCCGTCGACGACACCGTTGTCGATGATGTCCGCGTTCAGGGTGGGCAGGTAGAGGCTGGCGCAGGTCTGCAGGAACTGCAGCGCCACCAGAAGGCTGATCGGTTTCTTGTACGGTCCAAGGTGGGTTCGGAGAAGTCGTATGAGCACGGGTTCACTATCGCGTGCGCCCGCACAACGTTACGACTCCGTTTTTCCGGATGATCAGGAAGCGAACGATCCCGGGTGCACCTGGTCCCGCGTGGCGATGTACTGCTGGCGCACCGCCTGACCGACCGCCAGCTCCTCGCCCGCCTCGAACACCTGGGCCGCCGCGCCCTGCCAGGCCGGCGGGGCCTGCGGCGACAGCGTCCCCCGGCTCACCCCGAGCGCCCACGCCGCCTGCCGTGCCGCGCCGAGCGCCGCGTAGTCGGCGGCTTGCGGAACGACGACCTGCGCGCCGAAGACACTCGGCGCCACGGCCTGCACGGCCGGCAGCTCGGCCGCCGCTCCCAGCAGGAAGACCCGGCGCACCTCGACCCCGCGCCCGCGCAGCACGTCCATCGCGTCCGCGAGCGAGCACAGCATGCCCTCGAAAGCGGCCCGCGCCAGGTGCTCCGGCTTCATCGACTCCCGGCGCAGCCCGCTGAGCGTGCCCGCGGTGTGCGGCAGGTGCGGCGTCCGCTCGCCCTCCAGATAGGGGAGCAGCACCAGACCGGACGCGCCCGGAGTGGACTTCATGGCCAGCGCGGACAGCTCCGCCAGGTCGTCGACGCCGAGCATCTCCGCGGTGCCGCGCAGCGCCCGGACGGCATTGGAGGTGTGCACGACCGGCAGGTGCATCCCGGTGGCGTCGGCGAATGAGGTGATCATCCCGCGGGGGTCGGCCAGCGCCTCGTGGTGCACGGCCATCACGGAGCCCGAGGCCCCCAGCGACACGACCGCGTCACCGACCGCCAGGCCGAGCCCGAACGCGGCGGCCATGGTCTCGCCCGTCCCCGCGGAGATCAGCAGGCCCTCGGGCGTCGTCCCGGCGGCCTCGGCGGGGCCGAGCACCTCGGGGAGCATCGCCTGGTGGCCGAGCGCCAGTTCGACGAGATCGGGCCGGTACGCACCACTGGCCGCCGACCAGTAGCCGGTGGCCGAAGCCGCGCCCCGGTCGGTGGTCCGCCGCGCGGGCCGGCCGAGCAGCTGCCACACCAGCCAGTCGTGCGGCTGCATCAGGACGGCGACGCGCCCGGCCGCCTCCGGCTCGGTACGCGCCAGCCACCGCAGCTTCGACACCGTCTGCGAGGCCTGGGGCACACAGCCGACGGCCTCGGCCCAGGCCTGCCGGCCGCCGAACGCCTCGATCAGATCGGCGGCGGCGACCTGCGCCCGCTTGTCGTTGCCGACGAGCGCCGGCCGCACAAGCGAGCCCTGGGCGTCGAGGGGGACGAGCCCGTGCTGCTGCGCACAGACACCGATGGCCTGCACGCCCTCGAGCAGACCGCCGGTCGCGGCCTCGCCGAGCGAGAGCAGCCAGGCCTGCGGGTCCACCTCGACGGCCTTGGGGTCGACGGGGTGCGGCGCATAGCCCTGCCGCAGCACCGCACCCGTATCCGTGTCACAGACGACGATGCGTGTGAACCCAGACGAACTGTCCAACCCGGCGACTATCCCCATGTCTGGAGATTCTGCCGCACGGGCGGGCATGCTCGCCCTCAGGTGTTGGTGGTTCCCCACTCGTCCTCGGTGCCGTTGCCGCGGTCCCGCAGCGCGCGCACCCGCTGGGTCACCGAGGCGGGCACCGCGTCACCGACCTTGTCGCTGACCGCGTGGAACGCCTTGCCGGCCACATCCCGGCTCGTGTGCGCCGCCGTCTCGGCGGCATTGCGGACGGCCGGGTTGTGCGAGAGCTCCCGGGCCGACTTCTTCAACTGCTCGTAGCGCTCGCGCCCGGCCCGTGTGCCGAGGACGTAACCGAGGGCCAGTCCGGCGACGAACGTGAGCTTGTACCGCATGGCTGCCACCCTTCCCTGATGTCGGTGCAGGTGCAGGCCGCCTACCCTGCGGGGCCCGTGATCACCCGGGCTGAAACCCATGGGGATACCGATTGGCGGAGCACCCCCCTGCTTGCGCTAATGTATGTGTCGCAGCGAACGCGCGCCGCCCGGGACACCGGAGATGAGTGCGTTCGAGGCAATGCAGCAATCCCCTGTAGCTCAATTGGCAGAGCAGCCGGCTGTTAACCGGCAGGTTACTGGTTCGAGTCCAGTCGGGGGAGCGCGGTCCCCTGTAGCTCAATTGGCAGAGCATTCGGCTGTTAACCGGAGGGTTGCTGGTTCGAGTCCAGCCGGGGGAGCGGAAAAAAAGAGGACCCTTCGGGGTCCTCTTTTCTATGCCCGGGAACCGCCCGGCGCGCAACGGCAGTCCTCTTGGGCGTGCGTTGCCACATCCGGAGCAGGAGATCGTATGAGCGGCTATGCTGCGGCAGACGGCGCGCACACATGTACGCGCCACGCCGTAAAGGGGCGGTAGCTCAGCCGGTTAGAGCAGCGGACTCATAATCCGTCGGCCGTGGGTTCGAGTCCCACCCGCCCCACTGCGGGTCGCGCATGCAGGAACGTTTCCACCTGCCGCGACAAGAATGCCCCCGGAGTGACGTACACCACGTACGACACGCCGGGGGCATTCGTGTGACCGTGGCGCGTCCGAAGTGACACGCCCGACGGCTCGTTACTCGACGACGAGCTCCACCTGGATGTTGCCGCGGGTGGCCTTCGAGTACGGGCAGAAGGCGTGCGTCTTCTCCAGGAGGTCGCGGCCCGCCTCGCCCTGGAGGTGGTCGGGGAACTCCGCGCGCATGACGACCGCGAGGCCGAAGCCGCCGTCGGTGTCCTTGCCGATGCTGACCTCGGCAGTGATCGAGGCGTCCTTGACGTCGATCTTCTCCTGGCGGGCGACCAGGCCCATCGCGCTGGCGAAGCAGGCCGCGTAGCCGGCGGCGAAGAGCTGCTCGGGGTTGGTGCCCTGCCCGTTGCCGCCGAGCGCCTGGGGGTGGGCCAGCGGCAGGTCGATGTGGCCGTCGGAGCTGACGGCGCGGCCCTCGCGGCCGTTGGCGGTGGCGACGGCGGTGTACAGCGCGTTCATGGGATTCCTGTCCTCTCGTCCTGCGGTGCGACCCTCTATTGGTACCGCACAATTCAGTTGTGCACAACTGAATGGCTCACGTGTGACGTAACCTGGAGGCATGGAGACGACGCTCGGCACCGTGCGGGACGAGGACTTCCTCCGTCTCGACCACCAGATCTGCTTCTCGCTGCACGCCGCGTCCCGCGCCTTCAACGGCGTGTACCGCGGCGCGCTCAGGGACCTCGGCCTCACCTATCCGCAGTACCTGGTGATGCTGGTGCTCTGGGAGCACGGCGAGCTGCCCGTCAAGAAGATCGGGGAGCATCTGCGGCTGGACTCCGGCACCCTGTCCCCGCTGCTCAAGCGGCTGGAGGCGGCCGGGTACGTCGAGCGGCGGCGCAGCGCCGAGGACGAGCGGTCCGTGAGCGTGCGGCCCACGGAGGCCGGGGTGGACCTGCGCGAGCGGGCCCTCGGGGTGCCGCGCAGGATCGCCGCCGCGACGGGTATGCCGCTGGAGGAGATCCGCGAGCTGAGGGACCGGCTCAACGCGCTGTCCGCGCGGCTCGACGCCGTCGACCTCGACATCGAGTGCCTGGCGGACGGCGACGGGACCGCATGACCGAGCGCCCCTCCACGGGTGCCGGTGTCCCTCGCGGTCGGCGCGTGGGAGTGCGGGGTGGCGGGGGCCGGCCTCTGGCGGGGAGCGTGGGCCCTTGGCCGGGAGCCGGATGGCGGGTGCGACCGGGAGCCGTTTGGCGTAGGTGGAAGCCACTCGTCGGGAGCCGGGGCCGGGAGCCGGATGGCGGGTGCGGCGCGGGTGGAGCCCGGCCGGGCGTGGGCACCGTGGCGGCGTAAATGTAAGGGACCGCTCCAGCGAACGCTCCTATACTGCGCGCATGTCCATACCCTTCAGACGCGCCGGCCGGGTCGGCCGGTGACCGCCGCCGACGCGCCCGCGCGGCGGCGGGTCCTCGCCGATCTCACGCCGCTCAGAGGCTCCCTGCACTACCGGCGGCTCTGGTTCGGGAACACCGTTTCCTGGGTCGGCCAGGGCATGACCGCGCTCGCCATTTCCCTCCAGGTCTACGCGATCACCCGGTCGCCCTTCGCCGTCGGGCTCGTCGGGCTCTTCTCGCTCGTACCGTTCGTCGTCTTCGGGCTCTACGGCGGCGTCATCGCCGACACCGTCGACCGCCGCAAGCTCGGACTCGCCAGCGCCTCCGGATCCGCCACGCTCTCCGTCGCGCTCGCGGCCGCCGCGTTCGCCGGGTTCCACCAGGTCTGGTTCCTGTACGCGATCGTCACCCTCCAGGCGGTGTGCGCCGCGCTCAACTCCCCGGCGCGCAGCTCGATGATCCCGCGCCTGCTGCCGCCCGAGCAGCTGCCCGCCGCCAACGCACTCAACTCCATGACGGTCACCTTCGGCATGCTCGTCGGCCCGACCCTCGGCGGCGTGATCGTGGGCCTCGGGGGCTATCAGATCGCCTACTCCATCGACGCCCTGGCCTTTGGCGCCGGGCTGTACGCGATGTGGCGGCTGCCCTCCATCCGGCCGGACCGGACCACCGCGAAGCGTCCCTCCGTACTGGACGGGCTGCGCTTCCTCGCCGGGCGTCCCAATCTGCGGATGACGTTCTTCTCGGACCTCTGCGCCATGATCCTGGCGCAGCCGCGTTCGCTGTTCCCGGTCGTCGCCGTCGTCTGGTACGGCGGCGACGCCCGCACCACCGGCCTCCTCGTCGCCGCCCCGGCCGCGGGCGCGCTGCTCGGTGGAGTGCTGTCCGGATGGCAGGGCCGGATCCACCGGCAGGGCCTGGCGGTCGTTCTCGCCGTCGCCGCCTGGGGCGCGGCCATCGCGGTCTTCGGTCTGACCCGGAACGTCTGGCTCGGGGTGGTCTTCCTCGCCCTCGCCGGATACTCGGACACCGTTTCCATGGTCTTCCGCAACACCATGCTCCAGGCCGCGGTCCCCGACGAGATGCAAGGGCGGCTCCAGGGCGTCTTCATCGTGGTGGTCGCGGGCGGGCCGCGCCTGGGCGAGTTCCTCGCCGGCTCGGCCGCCGACCTCACCTCCCCGACCGTCGCCCTGACCGGCGGCGGCATCCTCTGCGCCTTCACCGTCTGGCTGCTCGCCCTGCGCTTCCCGGGCTTCGTCCGCTACGACGCGCGCACCCCCACGACCTGACTGGTTTGTTGGGCTCAGTTCGCCTTTGGGGGCTTTCAGCGTTCGCCGACGGTCGATCGTGCTCGACTGCTCGTTCCTCGCAGTCGCCGCGCCGCCCCCGCCTTCGGCGGGGGGACCCCCATCCTCTCGACACCGCGCCCCCTTCGGCTCACTCGCCGGGCGTCACGATTCCGCGGACGACCCCCAGCTCCAGCAGGTCCTGAGGCCGCAGCCGGAGTTGTCCGGCGGTTGCCGGGGCCTCCTCGGGCGGGCGCTTGAGGATGGCCGCGGCCAGCTCCGGTGCGATTACCGAGAAGTAGCTGTCCGGCGTGGCCCAGGTGTTGCCGGGGGCCGCCAGTGCCAGGGCGCCGCCCGAGCCGCCCTCGCCGATCAGCAGCGTGGTCACCGGGACCCGCGCCGCCGCGACGGCCGCGAACGTCTCGGCGATCGCGGCGCCCGCGCCGGACCGCTCGGCCTCCGCGTCGTTGGCCGCTCCCGGGGTGTCGACCAGGGTCAGGACCGGGATGCCGAGCCGGTCGGCGAGCCGCAGCAGCCGGGCGGCCGTCCGGTAGCCCGCGGGGCGCGTCGCCGTCCCGCACTGGGCGGCGTACGCGACGACCTGCCCGCCCCGCAGACCGAAGCCGCAGAGCATTCCCTCGTCCGTGCCACCGCAGCGGTCGCCGCGGATGTCCCGCCGGACGTCGAAGTACGCGTCCAGATACGCCCCGGCGCGGGGCCGTCGCGCGTCCCGGGCCCGCTCCACGGCCTCCCACCCGGTGCCGGGCGGGGGAGTGTCGGCGAGCGCGGCCGGCGGGGGCGCGGGATGGGCCGCGCCGCCCGTGAGCAGCGTCAGCCACAGCCCGGCCGTCTCGCGCAGCTCCCGCGGCTCGACGATCGCGTCGATGTGGCCCGCCGCCCACTGGCCCTCCGCCGTATAAGCCGACGGGTCCGCGTCGGCGGGCCGCACCCGGGACCCGGCGAAGCCGATCTGGGCGCCGGGCAGGGCGATGACCACATCGGCGCCCGCCCCGACCGTCGCCCAGCCGCCGCCGGTCGCCGGATCGCGCAGGATTGCCACATGCGGCAGGCCCGCGTCCCGCAGCAGTACCGACTCCCGTGCCACGCGCTGGAGTTGGGTCAGTGCGATCATGCCCTCCTGCATCCGGCTGCCGCCGGTCGCGACCAGCGACACCAGCGGGAGCCGGCGTTCACGGGCCGTGCGGTAGGCGGCGACCAGCAGATCACCGGCCCGCTCGCCCAACGAGCCGCCGAGGAAGCGGAATTCGAAGGCGACGATCACGCACGGCCGGCCGCCGACGACGGCGGTGCCGTGGACCACGGACTCCTCCTCACCCGTGCGCTCCACCGCCCGGGCGTGCGAAGTGTCGTAACCCGCCCAGGCCACCGGCCCGTCCGGGGCCGCGGCCGGGGCGGTGACCCACGGCGCGTCCGTGAAGTCGTCCGTGAGCAGCGCGATCGCCTCGCGCGCGGTGAGCCTCGGCACGTCAGCCATGGAGATCCCGCTTCATGATCTTGCCCATGTCATTGCGCGGCAGGGAGTCGAGAAAACGCACCGTCCGGGGCCGCTTGTGCGGCGCCAGCTGCGCGGCGACATGGTCCGTCAGCTCCGTCACGGTCGGCGGCGCCGCCGGATCCGCCGCCACCACCCAGGCGACGATCCGCTCACCGAGATCGGGGTCCGGTTCGCCCGTCACGGCGGCCTCCCGCACGCCGGGGTGGTCGAGCAGCGCGTTCTCGATCTCACCGGCGCCGATCTTGTAGCCGCCGCTCTTGATGAGATCGGTGGCCTTGCGGCCCACGATCCGTACGTACCCGTCGGGGTCGCGGACCGCCATGTCGCCGGTCCGGAACCAGTCGCCGTCGAAGGCCGCCGCGGTGGCGTCCGGCCGGTTCAGATACTCGGTGAAGAGGTTCGGCCCCCGCACCTGGATCTCGCCCACCGTCTCCGCGTCGTACGCCTCGATCGGCGTGCCGTCCTCCTCCACCAGCCGCAGTTCGACGCCGGGCAGCGGCAGCCCCACGGACCCGGGCCGGCGCTCCCCGTCGACGCGGATGCTCGTGTTCATGAGCGTCTCCGTCATCCCGTACCGCTCGACGACCCGCCGTCCGGTCGCCGCCGTGATCCGGGCGTGGTCATGGAGGGGCAGCGCGGCCGACCCCGACACCAGCAGTCGCGCCCCGGCCATCGCCCGGGCCAACTCCTCGTCGGTGTCCAGGACTTCAGCCAGCCGGTGATACATCGTCGGTACGCCGAAGAGCATCGTTCCGCCGTTCCCGAGCTCCCGTGCCACGCCCTCGGTGGAGAACTTGCCGAGGTGCCGCACCTCCCCGCCCCGGCGCAGCGGGCCGAGGACGCCCAGGATCAGGCCGTGCACATGGAACAGGGGAAGGGCGTGCACCAGGACGTCGTCGGCCGTCCACGCCCACGCGTCCTCCAGCGCGTCCAGCGAGGCGGCGACGGCCCGCCGGGGGAGGACCGTGCCCTTCGGCGGTCCCGTCGTCCCGGAGGTGTAGACGATCAGGGCGGGATGTTCGGGTCCGGGTTCCTCGGGAAGAGTGGCCGTGGCGGTCTCGTCCGTGTCCGTGACCTGCAGGTCCAGGCGCTTCAACTCCCCGAGACCCGCGGGTAGTTCGTCCGAGGGTCCGGCCAGGACCATGGACGGGGCGCTGTCCCCGAGGATGTGCGCCAGTTCCCGCTCGCCGGTCCTGGGGTTGAGCGGCACGGCCGGCACTCCGGCCAGCAGCGCCGCGACCACCGCGACCGCCGTCTCCAGTGTCGGCGTGGCCCAGACGGCGACGCGCCCCGCCCCGTCGATCCTGGCCGCGGCCGAGCCGGCCGCCGCGGCGAGTCCGCCGTAGGTCAGAGCGCGGTCGCCGAAGCGCAGGGCGGGCCGGTCCGACCCGGGGGTCAGGGCCGGGAAGAGTGAGCTCACCCGTCGTCCTCCTCGTGTCGCGGCAGAAGGTGCCGCATGGGGCTGTTCATTCGCACGCACAAGCCCCAGCATTCTCCCCACACCTCGCGTACTCGTGCGTAACTTCGCCGAAGGGGAAGCGATGCAGGCCCTGTCCAGACGATTGATCCCGCTCCTCGCCACGCTGCTGACTCTGCTGATCCCGGCCACCGTGGCGAGCGCCGCGGCGCCGCGTGCCGCCCGCAACCCCGTGGTCCTCATCCACGGCTACAACGCCGACCCGGGCGTCTGGGGCGGTCTGCGCGACGATCTGAAGGCGGACGGCTACACGGACGCGGAACTGTTCTCCTGGAGTTACGACACCCACCAGTCGGTCAACGAGACCCTCTCCGGCCGGCTCGCCGCCTATGTGGAGGAGGTCCGCCGGCAGACCGGGGCCGCCCGCGTCGACCTCGTCGCCCACTCCTTCGGCAGCCTCGTCGGCCGCTGGTACGTGAAGCACGGCGGCGGGTCCGCGACCGTGGACCGCTGGGTCTCGCTCGCCGGCCCCAACCACGGCACCAGTACGGCGTGGGCCTGTGCCCTGTGGGACCAGGCCTGCCGGGACATGACCCCCGGCTCCTACGTCCAGAAGGGCCTCGCGGAAGGGGACGAGACCCCGGGCGCGGTCCGGTACGCCACCTGGTGGTCGAACTGCGACGAGATCGTCAACCCGGACAACAGCGTCCCCCTGAGCGGCGCCGCCAACCACGCGGCCGGCTGCCTTGACCACAACGCCCTCCTCGGTGACGACGGGGTCTCCCAGGGCGTCCGCGCCTTCCTCAGGAGCTGAGGGCCACGGCTCCCTAGGACGCGCTCGGCCGGATGTTCCGCATCCGGCCGTACGCGTACACACAGCCGGCGAGCGCCAGGTCCGACAGCAGCATGAAGCCGATCGAGTACGAGTCCTTCGCGCTGTAGATCGCCCCCATCACCAGCGGCGGCACGAACCCGCCGAGCCCGCCCACCGCGCCGACGATGCCGGTCACACTGCCCACGCGGGGCTCTGGGGTCACCTGTGACACCAGAGCGAACACGCTGCCGCTGGCGGTGCCCAGACCCGCCGCCATGCAGAGCAGCGCGAGCGTCCCCACCGGGCCCAGGTCCGGGTCGAAGGCCTGGACGATGGCGAACAGCGCGACGAAGCCCAGCGCCGCGGCGGTGACGACCGCGGGATGGAGCCGGTCCGACAGCCAGCCGCCCAGCGGCCGGAACACCACGGTCACCAGCGCGAACCCGGCGGCCTTGGTCCCCGCGTCGGTCGGCGAGAGCGCGTACCAGGTCTTCAGATACGTCGGCAGATAGACGCCGAACGCGACGATGCCGCCGAAGCCGATCGCGTACAGCGCCGACAGCTCCCAGGTGACCCGCAGCCGCCCGGCCTGCCCGAGGCGCTCTCCCAGCGAGGCGGTCGGCACCGGCCGGTCGGGCCGGTCCGTGATCAGCAGCGCGGCGAGGGCGGCGTACGCGACGAGCGCCACAGCCACCACGAAGAAGGGGAGGTCGGCGCCGTGCTTGGCGATGCGAGGCGTGAAGTACCCGGACAGGGCCACACCGCCCATGCCCATGCCGAAGACGCCGAGCGCGAATCCCCGTTTGGCGGGCGGGAACCACGAGTTCACCAGGGGAATGCCGATGGCGAAGGTCGTCCCGCCGAGACCGAGCAGAAAGCCGACCACCAGCATCAGACCGTACGACTCCCCGGCCGGAACCAGCAGCAGGACCGGCACCACCGTCAGCGCGGAGACCAGCGGGAACATCAGCTTCGCTCCGAACCGGTCGGTGAGCGCGCCCACCGGGATCCGGCCCAGCGACCCGACGATCACCGGCACGGCGACGAGCAGCGACTGCTGGAAGGAGCTCAGCCCGAGCCGGTCCTTGTAGTCGCTGCCGAGCGGCGCGATCAGGGCCCAGGCCCAGAAGGTGAGCGTGAACCCGAGGGTGGCCACGGCGAGGTTGCGGTACGCGGTGGCGGAGGGCTTCGCGGCGGTGGGGTCGGCGGCGGAGGTTTCGGCGACGGTGTCCACGGACCCAGTGAAGAACCCCGTCGCCGCCCGAGCGCGCCGGACTGGGCCGTACGGGCGGTCAGCCCGGCAGCTCCCACGACCAGGAACCCGCGGACTCCCGCCCGGCGTCCCCGCTCGCCCCGCCATCTCCCTTCTCCCCGCCGTCCTTCTCGCCGTCGTCCGACACGCGCAGGTCGGCGCGCCCCGGGGCGGCCGTGATCTCGACGTCGATCAGGGAGACGCCCGGGCGCCGGTGCGCCGCCGCCAGCGCGCCGCGCAGGGCGGCCAGCAGTCGGCCGGCGACGGGCTCACCGATCAGCGTGTCCACCGCACCGGAGAAGTGCACGGACGGCTGGAAACCCAGCAGCGCCGCCGCGCCGCCCGTCTCCCGCAGGACCCGGCCCCGGAAGGAGGCCGGCGCCTCGGCCGGCGGCTGCTGGAGCGCGAAGATGGCGGTGCGGACCTCCTGGATGGTGGAGTCGAGCTCGTCCACCGCCCGGCCCAGCAGACCGTCGTCGGCGGACGGGGCGGCCGCCCGGCGCCGGGTGGACTCCAGCATCATCTCCGTGGCGAACAGCCGCTGGACGACGAGATCGTGCAGATCGCGGGCGATCCGGTCACGATCCTCGTACACCGCCAGCTGCTCCCGGTCGTGCTGGGCGTCCGCGAGGACCAGGGCAAGCGCGGCGTGGGAGGCGAACCGCGAGGCCAACAGCCGTTCCACGGCCGTGTAGGGCGCGCCGCCTCGCCGCCGGGGCAGGGCGAGCGTGCCGATGAGCTTCCCGCCGCTCTGCAGCGGCAGCATCATGGAGGGCCCGAACCGGGACCGTACCGCCGTCGTCATCCTGGGATCGGTCGCCGAGTCGTCGATGAACACCGGTTCGCCGCCGAGGAGTTGCTCCAGTACGGGTGAACCCGGTGCGATCGTGGTGCCGACCAGGTCCCCAGGATCGTCCTTCGTCGAGGCGGCGACGATCTCCATGCCGCCCTCGGCGGTCGGCTGGAGGACGACACCGGCCGAGGCGCCGGCCAGCAACCGGGCCCACTCGGCGACGGTCATCAGCGCGTCGGCGGCCGGCTCACCGGCGAGCAGCGCCGTGGTGACCGCGGCCGCGCCCTCGATCCAGCGCTCGCGCTGCCGGGCGGTCTCGTACAGACGGGCGTTGCCGATCGCGATTCCGGCCTGGGAGGCGAGGACCCGCACCATGGCCAGGTCCTCCTCGGTGAAGGCACCGTCGCGCTTGTCGGTCAGGTACAGATTTCCGAACACCTGGCTGTGGACCCGGATCGGGACGCCCAGGAAGGACCGCATCGCGGGGTGGCCGCTCGGCACGCCCGAGGAGCGCGGGTCCGCGGTCAGGTCGTCGAGCCGCAGCGGCCGGGGGTCCTGGATCAGCGCGCCGATGAGGCCGGTGCGGCCGTCGGGGAGCCGGCCGATCCGCTGCCGCTCGGTGTCCGTCATTCCGGCGGTGAAGAGCTCGGTGATCAGGCCGCGCTCGGGGTCGAGGACCCCGAGCGCCGCGTACCTCGCCGCGGTCAGCTCGGCGGCGGTGTCGACGATGTGCTGGAGGGTGGTCCGCAGTTCGAGGTCGCTGCCGACACCGAGGACCGCCTCCAGCAGCATCGGCAGCCGGGGGGCGAGGTCGGGTCCGTCCGGGGGGCCGGCCGGCTCCATCGCCCTCACCCCCTTCTCGAACACGTCGTACGTCGGGGGCGGGGCCGGCGGGGTCACTCCGGGGTTTCGGACTTGAGCGGGGCCAGCGTCATGGGCTGGATCCGGCCCTCCAGCATCGCGCCGAGCCCCAGGACGGCGCAGACGTCGGGCCGTTCCGCGATGTGCACCTCCATGCCGGTCGCCTCGCGCAGCATCTGGTCGAGGCCGGGGAGCAGCGCGCTGCCGCCGACCATCATGATGCCGCGCTCGCCGAGGTCGGCCACGAGGTCGGGCGGGCAGTCGCGCAGGATCTTGCCGATGCCGTCGAGGACGGCCGTCAGCGGGGTGTGGATGGCGTCGCGCACGGCGGCGGTGTCGACCCGGACCGAGCGGGCGAGGCCGGTGGCGACGTCACGTCCGTGGATCTCCGTCTGCTCGGGGCCCTGGACGGTGAGGCCGTTGCCCCGCAGCGCGAGCTGGAGCGGGCGCACGGACTGGCTGGGCAGCATCAGCTCGTGCTGGTGGCGCAGGTGCTGGATGACGGCGTGGTCGATGGCGTTGCCGCCGACCGGGATCCGCTCGGCGGTGACGATCGCCCCGAGGGACAGGACCGCGACCTGGGTGGTCGCCGCGCCGCACACCATGATCATCGTCGCGGTGGGCTGTTCCACGGGCAGCCCGCAGCCGACCGCGGCCGCGATCAGGGTGTCGACCAGTTCGACCCGCCGGGCGCCGAGCCCCACCAGCGTCTCGGTGGTGGCGCGCTGGGCGAGCGGGTCGGCGTCGTGCGGGGTGCAGGCGGCGGCGCGCAGCCGGGGCTTGCGGCGCAACTGACGGCGGAGCTTCTCGCCGAGAAGGTGGCGGAGCATGCGCTGGGCCATCTCGATGTCCACGACGGTGCCGCCGGAGACGGGGCGCACGACCCGGATGTAGTCCGGCGTACGGCCGGTCATCTTCTCCGCCAGCGCGCCGACGGCGATCAGCGCACCGGTGCGGGTGTTCACGGCGGCGACACTCGGCTCGTCCACGACAAGACCGGCTCCCTTGACGAAGACCCGGGTCCTGGCGGCTCCCAGGTCCACAGCGACATGGCAGCGGCGCAACTGCTCGAGACTGACGGTCACGGCGATCCTCCCAAGAGGCGGTAGTTGTTCGCATCGTCGGGTCGCGGAGCGCCGGGCGCGCGCTGGGCTGCGCCGGTCGGGGGTGCGGAGAGCTGACGGTGCGCCAGACGGGTTGTGGTCCCCCGGGTCACAGCACGCGCTGCAGCAGCCCCCAGGTGAACTCCGCGACGCAGGACGGCCCGTCCGGCGGGGTGAACGCCAGCCGCCACCGGGTGGGCGCGCTGCCCTCCATCGGCCGGACCGGCGCGAAGGCCTTCGCCACCTCGTCCACCGTGCACGACCAGGGCCGCAGATCCGCCGTTCCGCGCAGCTCGGGGCCGGGCACGCCCGGGGCCCTGACCAGCCATTCGTTCCATACGGCACCGCCCGGGGCGACCAGAACCTCGAAACGCAGATCCGGCCACAGCGGTACGGGCCACAGGAGCGCGTCGCACTCCAGGTCGCCGATCCGGCGGTGGGCGCGGGACTCGGGGTCGCCCAGGACCGAGCGGTACCGGCGGAGCGCCCCTCGGCCGCGCGGCGCACGCACCATGGCCTGCCAGCGGCGATTCGCCTCGCGCATGTCGGCGAGCGAGACGCCCAGTTCGTGCCGTGCGTCCTCGACGAGCCCCGCTTGGTGGTCGGCCATCCGGCGCAACAGGACCAGTTGGAAGTCGAGCGGTCCGAAAGGGGCCGGTTTCGGCGCGGCTGTGTTCATACGGCCATCCTGCCCGGCGCCCTGTCATCGAGTGGGCGCGCCGTGACGGAACGGAGTCCACACAGGATCCACACAGTCCCGGGTATCTCTGTTGTCCCGTGCCCGCATAACCTGCGGGCGCCATGGATTACTGCCTCCAGTGCCGACGGCATCTCAACGGAGCCCTGGCCTGTGCCGGGTGCGGTACCCCCGTAGAGGAGCTCCGGTACCACAGCCCCCTCGCGCCCGAGGCCGGCGCGGCGCCGTCAGGCCCGCCACCGGCCGAGGTCTTCGAGCTGGATCCGGTCGAGCGGCCGTCCGCCGGTCACCGCCGGCCCGTGTCGCGCGCCGACGCGCGCCGCGCCCGCGGCCCGGTGCGCGCCCGCCGTGCCCGGCGCAGACGCGGCCGCAAGGTACTCATCGGTACGGTCGGGCTGCTGATGGCGGCCGGTGCGCTGAGCCTGGCCGAGCTGGCCTTGGAGCATCCCGGCGAGGGCGGTCCCGCGACCGCCGTACGGCAGGAGGACGTCGTCGAGACGGAGCCCCTGCCGGAGCCGTCGGGCGACACGGACCTCCCCGAGGGTCCGAGCCCGGTGGACGAACCCGCCGCGGCGACCTCGTCGGCCGCCCGTCCCACGGCGACCGGCACGGCCCGCGCCGGCGCTACGGCCGAGGGTACGGGCGACCCGGGCACTGCCCCCGGCGCCGGAGACGGCAGACCCGGCGGGGACGGCCCGCCCGCCCCCGGCGGTGAGGCCTCCGGGCCGGCGGCCTCCGAGCCCGCCCCGGGCCCCAGCAGCTCGCGCCCCCCGGCCGGGAACCCCTCGTCCACGCCGCCGGGGAACCCGCCGCCGAACCAGCCCCCGCCGAGCCAGACCGCGGGCAACCCGCCGCCGCCGAACCCGCAGCCGAGCCCGACGCAGACGTGCAGCTGGTTCCTCTGGTGGTGCGTCTAGGCCTTCCTGGCCGGCGCACGCGGTCCGTCCCGGCGCCGAGGGGCTCCCCGCGCTTCGCGCCGCCCGCCACAGGTCCCGGAGCGTGTCTTTTGGATCTTGCCGGGCTAGCCCTCGCCCAGCATCCGCTTCAGCAGATCCCGCAGGACCGTCCGCTCGTCCTCCGAGAGCTGCGCGAGCGGCTCGCGGGCGAAGCCCAGTGATTCCCGCAGCTCCCGTGCGGTCCGGCGGCCCTCGTCGGTGGCCGCGGCGAGCTTCACCCGCCGGTCGGCGGGGTCCGGGCGGCGTTCGACCAGGCCACGGGTCTCCAGGCGGTCGACGATTCCCGTCACGTTCGACGGCTCGCACTTCAGCTTCTGGGCGATCCTGCGCATGGGGACCGGCTCCAGGGACAGAAGCCCGAGGACCCGCGCCTGCGCGCCGGTCAGGGCGTGCTGGGCGGCCGCCTGCTCGTACTCCTCGTAGTAGCGGGCCACGACTGCGCCGATGAGCTCGACGACCTCGAGGGTCAGGGGATCCGTACGTGTGCTGGCCATGGGTAGAGGATACCCAGATACTTGACAACATGAAATATCCAGGAGCATGGTTGTTTCAGGTAGTGAAGCTTTTTTAGGAGGCCCCGCACATGTCCGCACTTCCCGCGTCCAGCCGTGAATGGCACCTCGTCGCCCGCCCGCACGGCTGGCCCACGCCGGAGGACTTCGCCCTTCGCGAGGCGCCGGTGACCGCGCCCGCCGAGGGCCGGATCCTTGTTCGCAACCTGCACTTCTCGGTCGATCCGTACATGCGCGGCCGGATGAACGACGTGAAGTCGTACATTCCGCCCTTCAAGCTCGACCACCCCATGGACGGCGGAGCCGTCGGCGAGGTCGTCGCCTCCAACGCCGAGGGCTTCGCGGTCGGCGACCACGTCCTGCACGGCCTCGGCTGGCGCGAGTACGCGGACGTCCCGGCGCAGCACGCCACCAAGGTCGACCCCGACCTGGCGCCGCTCTCCGCCTACCTCGGCGTCCTCGGCATGACCGGTCTGACCGCCTACGCGGGCCTCTTCGAGGTCGCCTCCTTCAAGGAGGGCGACGCGGTCTTCGTCTCCGGCGCGGCCGGCGCCGTCGGCAGCCAGGTCGGCCAGATGGCCAAGCTCAAGGGCGCGTCCCGGGTGATCGGCTCGGCCGGCTCCGACGAGAAGGTCAAGCTCCTCGTCGAGGAGTACGGCTTCGACGCCGCCTTCAACTACAAGAACGGCCCGGTGCGCGACCAGCTCCGCGAGGCCGCCCCCGACGGCATCGACGTCTACTTCGACAACGTCGGCGGCGACCACCTGGAAGCCGCGATCTCCTCGCTCAACGTGCACGGCCGCGCCACCATCTGCGGCATGATCGCGCAGTACAACGACACCGAGCCGGTCCCGGGCCCGCGCAACATGGCCATGATCATCGGCAAGCGGCTGCGCCTCCAGGGCGTGCTCGTCGGCGACCACGCCGCCCTCCAGTCGCAGTTCGTCCAGGAGGTCGGCGGCTGGCTGCGCTCGGGCGAGCTGAAGTACCGCGAGACCTTCGTCGAGGGCATCGAGAACGGCGCCGAGGCCTTCCTCGGACTCCTCCGTGGCGACAACACCGGGAAGATGATCGTTTCGGCGACCAGCTAGTCTCGTTCCCAGCCGTCGCGATCGTGGGCGCGAGTCGCGGCGAACCACAGGAGGAAATCCCAGATGTCCATCCAGCACACCGACGTCCTGTACACCGCTGTCGCCACCGCGGAGAACGGCCGTGACGGCCGGGTCGCCACGGACGACGGCCAGCTCGACGTCGTCGTGAACCCGCCGAAGGCCATGGGTGGCTCGGGCGCGGGCACCAACCCGGAGCAGCTGTTCGCCGCCGGCTACAGCGCCTGCTTCCAGGGCGCGCTCGGTGTGGTCGCCCGCAACGAGAAGGCCGACATCTCCGGCTCGACGGTCACCGCCGAGGTCGGCATCGGCAAGAACGACGACGGCTTCGGCCTCATCGTCAAGATCTCCGCGACCATCCCGAACGTGGACGTGGAGACCGCCAAGAGCCTCCTCGAGAAGGCCCACCAGGTCTGCCCGTACTCCAAGGCGACCCGCGGCAACATCACCGTCGAACTGGCCGTCTGAGCCGGTCCGCCGAAAAGCGCCGAAGGGCCGCACCCCGACCGACCGGGGTGCGGCCCTTCGGCGTTCCCACCGTCTAGCGGTCGTGTCCGGAAAGTCTTGCCTGGCGTGCGACGCCCTGCACGCACCGGACGCCGTGCGCCCCGCCTTCGGGCGGACGGCCATACCTTCCGGACACTCCTAGCGGGCCAGCAGCGCCCGGCCCACCTGGGCGAACACGCCCTTCGGGTGGTCCCGGAACAGCGGCTCCGTACCGAAGAGCACCACCGGGACGCCCTTCGCCCGGCCGCTGATCACGGACGCCTTGCCGGCCGCGTCACGGGGACCGCCCTTCCCCTCGGCGTCCGCCCGCCAGTGCCCCGAGACGAGCGGGCTGCCCGAGCCGTACGACTGGTCGGCGCGCACACCGGCACCCAGACCCGTGAACCAGAGCGGCGAGTAGACGAACGTGTGCGCCGGAGCGCCACCCGTGACGAGGCCGCCCGCGTTCCGGACCCGTACGACACCGTTCGCGTCGCCGTTGCCCGCGACCGCCGTCGCCTTCAGCAGCCCGGCGGCCTCGTTGAACGCGGCGCCGGCCGCGCCGAGCCCCACGACACCGACCCCGCTCGCCCCGAACGCCTGCCGCGCGGCGGGCGTCAACTCCGCGTGGTCCAGGCCCTGCGACACGTACAGCACATCGGCCCGCGACCAGTCGAAGCCCGCGTTGAGGATCTCCGTCGACACCGGTACGACCTCGAACCCCATCTCCCGCAGCGCGAACAGCTCACCGGCCGTCACCGCCGCCGCGACCCTGGTCCGCCTCAGCGGTGTCACGCCGCGCTCCTTCGTGGCCGTGAAGGCCACTCCGAGCCGGTCGGCCAGAACCCGCGCCGCGCCGCGCGCCGACGCCGGCACGATCGCCGCCCCGTCCGCCGTGGCGCGCACCAACACACCCTGTGCGAGCAGGGAGTTGACGGCTGCCAGTTCCTTCGGGTCGTCGAGCCGCAGCCGCAGATCGCCACGCGGCGCCACGTACCCGGTCGGCGCGGCCGCCCGTACCCGCGGGCCCGTCACCTTCAGCTCACCGCGCGCCACCTTCTCGACGCTCGCGCCCCACAGCAGCCCGAGGGACCACCCGGAGATGTCGTACATCGTGGAGACGTCCGCGCTGATGTCCCGGCCCTCGGCCAGGATCACATTGGCCAGACCGCGCTTCGGCTGGCGCATGTCGACGACGTACGACCCGGCGGAGTAGGAACGCCCGCCCAGCGTGAAGCCCCTGGCCGCCCGGACCACCCGCACGTCGTTGGTGACCAGATGGTCCACGAGCCGGGCCGCCGCCGTCGCCGAACGCTGCGCGCGCCCGGCCGGAATCACGTACGCGCGCGGGAACGAGGTCGTGTACACATCCTCCGGACCGATCCCGGGCACGCCCGGAACGGTCTTCTCGGACACCGGCCGCTGGGCCTCGCCCGCCGCGGCCCGCCGGAACGTCTCGATCTGGTCGGCGACCACCGAGGCGCGGTGCGCGTACGTGTAGTCGAGGGCGGCCGTCATCGCCGCGCCCGCGATGGCCGTGTTGATGACGGCCCTGCGGCGCAGCTCGGCGACGGGCAGGGTGTCGTACTCCTCGTTGTTCACCGTCATCGGGAACTCGACGGTGTGCGCGGCCACCGCGCCCTGGAACGGCATGTACTGGGGCGTGAAGATCGGCGGCCAGTCGTCCCAGCCCTCCTTCTGGTCGCGGAACGGGATGATCGCCGGTTCGACGCCGTCCTTCGCGGGCGTGTAGCCGAGGCCGTTGACGGCCTTCTCCATGCCCAGCGCGTTCGCGTAGGAGTTCTTCAGGAAGAGGTCGTACTCGTAGTTCTCGCCGTGCGGCGGGGTCGTCGGCTCGATCAGGGTGCCGTTGACGTACCCGTGCAGATCCAGCATCACGGCGGGCTGCTTGTCGATGGCGATCCGCCGGATCGCGCGCGCCTCGGGCTGGGAGCCGGTGATGAAGTCCCGGTTGAGGTCGAAGCCGTTGCCGTTGGCGCGGGTGCCGGCGATGCGGCCGTCCGGGTTGGCCGTCACATTGAGATGGATCCGGGTGCGGCCCAGCAGGTCGGCCGTCCTGCGGTCCTTCGCCTTCGCCAGCCGCTCGATGAGCTTGAGGGCGGCGTCGGTGCCCTCCCACTCATTGCCGTGGATGTTGTTGTTGAAGAACACGGGTGTCTTGTACGCGGCCTTCACGCGCCGGTCCTTGGCAGCGGCCGCGGGCGCGTTCTCGATGAGCTCCCGCATCCGCTCCTGCTCACGCGCGGCGGCGGCGCTCTCCGGCGCGGTGACCGTGACCAGATACAGCTCGTGCCCGGCGGCCGAGTGCCCGGCGACCTCGACGCTGACCCGGTTGCCCAGCCGCTGCAGGGCGTTCAGCCGTGGGGCGAGCGAGTGGTACGGCGCGAGGCCCAGCTTGATGGACTTGTCGGCGGGGTTCACGGGCGGGGCGGTGAGAACCGTCCTGCGCGGATAGCCGGTGTCCTTGCGCAGGGTGGGCTCGGGACGTTCGGCCGCCCTGAGCGCGGAGGCGGACGGCGTCACCGGCGCGGCGGCGGTGTCGCGGCCGCCTCCTTCGCGTACGGGGTGCGGGGTGTCGCGGCCCGGTGCCGCCGTCGCGGGCAGCGGGGCGAGCAGCAGCGCGCCCACGACAGCGGTACAGGCTGTGGTGATCAGAACTGGTCTCTGTAACGCCATGTGTGCACAACCTCCGCATGTAAGTGATCAGTACGGAGGGGTCTACCGTGTCGACTCCGGAACAACAAGAGGGCCATAGGATGAGTCGCATGCGTGATCTTGGGGTGGGCTTCGGCTATCTGATGAAGGGCCAGCGGTGGGTCGCCGGGCACGGTCGGTGGTTCGGCTTCGGGCTGCTGCCCGGCCTGATCACCCTGGTGCTGTACGCGGGCGCGCTGATCGGCCTCGGCTACGGCGCCGACGACCTGACGGCCTGGGCGACGCCGTTCGCCGACGACTGGTCCTCGCCCTGGCAGGGGTTCTTCCGGGGGTTTCTCACCGGGCTGGTCTTCGTCTTCGGCCTCTTCCTCGCGGTCATCACCTTCACCGCGGTGACCCTGCTGGTCGGGCAGCCCTTCTACGAGTCGCTCTCCGAGGCGGTCGACCGCAGCGAGGGCGGCGAGGTCCCCGAGTCGGGGCTGCCGCTCTGGCGGGAACTCTGGATCTCCGCGCGGGACAGCCTGCGGGTGGTCCTGATAGTCGCCCTCTACGGGATCGTGCTCTTCGGCCTCGGCTTCATCCCGGTCCTCGGCCAGACCGTCGTCCCGGCGCTCGGTTTCTGCGTCTCCGGGTTCTTCCTCGCCGAGGAGCTGACGGCGGTGGCGCTCCAGCGGCGCGGCATCGAACTGAAGGAACGCCTCGGACTGTTGCGCGGGCGCCGGACGCTCACCCTCGGCTTCGGGGTCCCGCTGGCCCTCGCCTTCCTGGTGCCGTTCGTCGCGGTCTTCCTGATGCCGGGTGCCGTGGCGGGCGCGACGCTCCTGGCCAGGGACCTGGTGGCGCCGCCGGAGCCGGCGCCGCCGCAGGCTCCGTACACCCTCGACAAGCACGAGCCGGACCGGGCCTAGGTCGTGTCCGGAAAGTCTTGCCTGGCGTGCGACGCCCTGCACGCACGCTCGCCGCGTTGCCGACATGCCCGAGTAGCTCCGCTACGAGGGCATCCCGGCGCCTTGCGATCGCACGCACCGGACGCCGCGCGCCCCGCCCTTCGGGCGGACGGCCATACTTTCCGGACACTCCCTAGAGGGGCAGCTCCACGATCACGAGGCCCGGCGTCTCCGCGCCCGCGTCGGCGAGCACCGTGCCGTCCGGGCCCCAGACGGCGCTGCCGCCGCGGCATTCGCCCTCCTCGCTGCGCCCGACGGCATTGCCGAGCACGACATACAGGCCGTTGTCCCGGGCGCGTACGGGATAGACCTTCTCGAACGAGTCGTTCTCGGTGTCCAGCACCGAACTCGCCAGATACACCCGGCAGCCGTCGGCCGCGGCCCGTTCGGCGAGCTCCGGGAAACGGTTGTCGTAGCAGGTCGCCAGGGCGAAGCGGACGCCGTCCAGGGCGAAGCGGCCGTCCTCGGAGCCGGCCGCGAAGATGTCGTGCTCGATCCCGTGCAAACGCGCCTTGTCGTAACGGGCGAGGAGCCCGCCGTCCGGCCCGATGACGAGAGTGGTGATGCCGGGGCGCCCCTCGCGGGTGCGGACGGCGCCATTGACGACCGCCGCGGCGGAGGCGGTCCGGCACGCCTCGCGCAGCGGTTCCAGACGGGCGTCGTCCTCCGCCAGCCACAGCGTCGGGTCCTTGCCGATCAGCGTCGGCTCATACCCGGTCGTCGCCAGCTCGGCGAAGACGACCACCCGGGCGCCGCGATCGCCCGCGGCCCGGATCAGGCCCTCCATCTGCCGGACATTGGCCTCGATGTCACCCGCTACGGACGTGAACTGAGCTGCCGCTACCTTCATGCGCCCATCATCGCCGTCTCACCGGCCGGGAGAAAAGCCCGTCGAGCAGCGCGGCCGCCGTGGTCCGCGCCGGGGCATCCCTCCGCCGCGCCACCTGGTGGTGGCGGGGGTGAGAGGCCCGTCGCGCGGACCTGTCGCCGGCCCGGGAAGGACCTGCCGGTGATCGCCCGTTAGGACGCGGCCGCCACCCCGATGACCGCGCGGACCTGGGCGATGATGTCCAGCCGGTTGCGGACGAACTCCGGGTCGGTCACCACGCCCGTCGCCGGGTCCGTGTTCCCCGCGCCGAACTCGAGCACGGGCGTGTGGACATGACCGCCGGGCAGGGTCGTCAGACCCAGCTGGTCGCGCAGCAGGGTGGCGCGATAGGCGATCTCGTTGGAGAGGTAGTTCCCGCCGCCGCCGGCCCGCGCCGCCGAACCCGCCGTCGGCCCGTCGGGCCGGGTCACCGGCGCGCCGCCACCCGCCGGGATCTCGGTCACCGCGGTGTTGTCGTACACCGGGAAACGGCCGGTGTCCGCGGCGACGATCGCGCGGTACGGAAGCGTCGTCACCGTCCACTGTGGCTGCGACGCCGGATCGGCGACCGGGACCGTCTCCGTACGGCTGAGGTTGGCGTTGTCGGGGAACCCGCCCCGCCACGCTCCGTTGAACCGCTCGATGTCGAACCGGCCGGCCCGGCCCTGGCTCACCGTGGTGAAGAGATCCGCCCGGGGCAGCTGCGGGCGCAGGGTCCGCTCGACCGTGCCGTCGGCGAAGTCCTCCCAGCGGACCGGGAAGACCGCCGTCTCGATCCGCGCCAGGGCGCCGTCGGCGGTACGCACGAGGGTGCCGTCCAGGGCCAGTGCGGTCGCCCCCGACGGGTTGCTGATCCGGACGTCCCGGTCGAGCGTGAAGGGGTCGAAGCCGGTCATCACGATCCGCTTGAGGCCCTTGCCGGCCGGGAAGTTCATCGTGTCCTGGCCGCGCGAGGTCACTTCGAGCCGGTCGATGAGCCGGGCCAGCGCCTCGTCGGTGAGGGTGAACCCGGCTGTCCAGGCGCGCAGTTCACGGGTCAGGGCGAGCCGCGCCCAGTACAGCGGACGGTCGTCGTCCCGGCTCAGATCGCCCCCGGCGGGTCCGCGGCCCTGCGCCCGGTCCACCGCGCGCCGCCACAGCCGCGCGCCCTGCCGTTCGACGGTCCGCTCGGCCTCCCGGTAGGAGTCCGCGTCCCTCAGCGCCCGCGCGAACCGGGGCGCGTCGGCGTCGAATCCGCTCCGCCGCAGGATCTCTCGCGGCGCGGCCCGGTCGAGCCGTGCCTCCTCGACCGTGGTGGCGGGCGCGGGAGCGGAGGCAGGAGCCGCGGCCGACGCCGGGAGTGTCCCGATCGCGAGGGTGGTGGCGGCGAGGGCGAGACCGAGCGCGGTGCGCATCCGTGACACGGGAGTCCTTCCGTAGCGGTTCCCGGGCAGTATCCTCGCCCGTCCGCAACTCCCGCTACACCGCCCTCACTTGCCCGGACGGTCTTCTTCGCCCCGCAGCAGGGCGAGGAAGTCCCGGAACGCCGCCGGCATGTCGACCGACTCCGGGTCGAGCAGCCACTGGTACTGGAGACCGTCCATCACCGCCGTCAGCAGCGGCGCCGCCCGCTCCGGGGTCAGGCCGCCGGGCAACCGGTCGCCGTACTCCGCGCGCAGGACGTTCGCCATCTCCCCGCGGACCTGGGCGTAGCGGCGGGTGAAGAACTCCCGCGCCGGATGGCCGTCGGTCACGCTCTCGCCGAGCAGCGCCGAGAAGGTCTGCACGATGCCCGGCCGCATCGCGTTGTACTCGACGAGGGAGTCGAGGAGGTCGAGCCGCCAACCCTCCCGGCCGCCGGTCCCGCCGCCGCCCGTGTCCCACTGGTCGCGCTCCTCCAGGACCGCGACGAGCAGGGCCTCCTTGGTCGGGAAGTAGTGGAGCAGTCCCTGCTGGGTGAGGCCGACCCGCTCGGCGACCGCGCCCAGCGAGGCGCCGCGGTAGCCGCGCTCGGCGATCACTTCGAGGGCCGCGCGCAGGATCTCCGCCCGCCGCTCCTCGCTCCTGGCCCTCGCCATCACCCCTGTGCCCCTTCCCTGAGTCCTGCCCGAGGACCGTACGCCATGCCAAGATAACGACATTGTAACGACGCCTACCGCTCTACAGGTAAATGGGTCCACCATGGGCCCACCCGCAGCACAGCCCACCCCAGCGGGATATCCACGAGGAGGCACGGCCGTGGCAGACACGAACCAGGAAGACGTCCGCGAGCAGGCCGTCGAGGCGGCCCTCGGCAAGCTCGACCTCGACACCAAGGCGCGGCTGCTCGGCGGCCAGGACATGTGGTCGCTCACGGCCCTCCCGGAGATCGGCCTGAAATCCCTCGTGATGTCCGACGGCCCGATCGGCGTCCGGGGCGTGCGCTGGACCGCCGACGACCCCTCCATCGCCCTCCCGTCCCCGACCGCCCTGGCCGCCACGTGGGACACGTCCCTCGCCCGCCGCGCCGGCCGTCTCCTCGCCCAGGAGGCCCGCCGCAAGCGGGTGCACGTGCTGCTCGCGCCGACCGTGAACCTGCACCGCTCTCCGCTCGGCGGCCGCCACTTCGAGGCGTACAGCGAGGATCCCCACCTCACCGGCGAGATCGGCACCGGCTACGTCCGGGGCGTCCAGGACGGCGGCGTCGGCACCACCGTCAAGCACTTCGTCGCCAACGACGCCGAGACCGACCGCTTCACCGTCGACAACGTGATCGCCCCGCGCCCCCTGCGCGAGCTCTATTTCGCCCCCTTCGAGGCGATCGTCAAGAACGCCCACCCCTGGGGCATCATGACCGCCTACAACCAGGTCAACGGCGTGACCATGACCGAACACCGGTACCTGGTCAACGAGGTCCTGCGCGGCGAATGGGGCTTCGACGGCTACAACGTCTCCGACTGGATGGCCGCGCGCTCCACGATCGGTGACATCGAAGGCGGGCTCGACGTCGCCATGCCCGGACCGCGCACCGTCTACGGCGAGGCCCTCGCCGCCGCCGTCAGGGACGGCGAGGTGGAGGAGTCCGTCGTCGACGACGCCGTGCGCAACGTGCTGCGCCTCGCCGCCCGCGTCGGTCTGCTGGACGGCGCCCCGCCGGCCGTCACCGAGGCCCCGGCCCCGATCGACGGAGAGGCCCTCGCCCGCGAGATCGCCCGCCGCGGATTCGTCCTCGTACGCAACGAGGGCGAGACCCTGCCGCTGCGTCCCGGCGGCACGGTCGCCCTCATCGGCGCGGCCGCCCGCGACGCCCGCGTCCTCGGCGGCGGCTCCGCCCAGGTCTTCCCCGACCACACCGTCTCCCCCCTCGACGGGCTCACCGCCGCGCTGCCCGAGGGTGCGCTGACCTACGCGACCGGAGCCGACCCCAGCGACGAACTGGCCCCCGCCGGCCAGGGCTTCGTCCTGCGCGCCGTGTGCCGCGACGCCGAGGGCGGAATCCTCGGCGAGGGCACCCTGCCCAGCGGTCAGCTCCAGTGGATCGGCGACGACCTGCCCGCCGGTGTCACCCACGAGACCCTGCACTCCGTCGAGATCACCGGCGCCTTCACCCCGCGCGAGTCCGGCGAGCACGCCTTCGGCACCCGCGGACTCGGGGCCTTCACCCTCACCGTCGACGGCGAGACCCTCTATGAGGGGGTCCAGGAGATGGGGGAGGAGAGCGACCCCTTCGAGGCGTTCTTCGGCGCCCCGGTCGAGCGCGCCCGGGTCACCCTCACCGCGGGCGAGACGGTCGAGGTGTCCCTGCTCCACCCGCTGGACGAGGAGTTCAGGGCCCCGCTGCCCGGGGTGATGTTCTCCCTCGTCCACCTCGGTCCGCGCCGTGACCCCGACGAACTGATCGCCGAAGCCGTCGGGGCCGCCCGCTCCGCCGACACGGCCGTCGTCGTGGTCGCGACCACCGAGCGGGTCGAGTCCGAGGGCTTCGACCGCAAGGACCTCGCCCTCCCCGGTCACCAGGACGCACTCGTCCGGGCCGTGGCCGCCGTCAACCCGAACACCGTCGTCGTCGTCAACTCCGGCTCCCCGGTGGAAATGCCGTGGCGCGAGGACGTCGCCGCCATCCTGCTGAGCTGGTTCCCCGGCCAGGAGGGAGGCGCCGCGCTCGCCGACGTCCTCCTCGGCGCCGAGGAGCCCGGTGGCCGGCTGCCCACCACCTGGCCGGTCTCGCTGGCCGACGTCCCGGTCGCCGGGGTCACCCCGACGGACGGCGAACTCATCTACGACGAGGGCGTGTTCATCGGCTACCGGGCCTGGGACAGAGCGGGCACGGCCCCCGCGTACGCCTTCGGGCACGGCCTGGGCTACACCACCTGGTCGTACGAGTCCCTGGAGGCCACCCCGGCCGCGGCCACGGTCACCGTCCGCAACACCGGCACCCGTACCGGCCGCGAGGTCGTGCAGATCTACCTCGCCCCGCGCTCCGACACGGCCGAGCGCCCCGCCCGCTGGCTGGCCGGCTTCGCGAGCGTCGAGGCGGGGCCGGGCGAGAGCGTGGAGGTCGAGATCCCCCTCGCGCGCCGGGCGTTCGAGATCTGGGACGAGGAGGCCGGCGACTGGGCCTTCGTCGCCGGCACGTACGAGGTCAGGGCCGCGCACTCGCTCGCCGACGAACGGCTGAGCGTCACGCTGACGGTCGTCTGACCCGGTGAACCGGCCCCGGGGCGGTCCCTGACAGCCGCCCCGGGGCCCTACCGCACGCCGAAGGCGTACGTCGTCTCCGACGTGTACACCTCGCCCGGCCGCAGCACCGTGCTCGGGAACTCCGGACGGTTCGGCGAGTCGGGGAAGTGCTGCGTCTCCAGCGCGATGCCGGGGAGCCCCTCGGCCGCGTACACCTGGAGCCCCGGCTCACTCGTGGAGAGTGTCAGCACCCGCCCCGACACACCGGAGTACAGCTCCGCCGCCGGGCCGTCACCACGGTCCTCGTCCAGGACGAAGTTGTGGTCGAGGCCCACGCCGACCGGGCGCCTCTCACGGAAGTCCAGCCGCGTTCCGTCCACGGGCGACAGCTCGCCGGTGGGGATCGCCCGCCCGTCCACCGGCGTCCACCGCGCGGCCGCCACCCGCATCTCGTGCCCGCCCCCGAGGTCCCAGTACGAATGATTGGTCAGGTTCACCACCGTCGGCGCGTCCGTCACCGCCCGGTACGCGATCCGCAGCGCGCCCTCCGTGTCCACTGTGTAGGTCGCCGAGACCTCCAAGCGGCCCGGGAAGCCCTCTTCGCCGTCCTCGCTGACCCGGGACAGCCGCACGCCGTGCTCGACCGGCTCCGCGTCCCACACGCGCTTGTCGAAGCCACGCGGGCCGCCGTGCAGCGTGTTCGGCCCGGTGCCGCGCTCCAGCCGGTGGCGGCGGCCGTCGAGGGAGAAGGAGCCGCCCGCTATCCGGTTCGCGTAACGCCCCACCAGCGCACCGAAGTACGGGTCCGGATTCTTCAGATAGCCCGTCAGGTCCTGGAAGCCGAGCGCCACATGGGACACCGTGCCGTCGCGGTCCGGAGTGGTGACGGACTGCACGATCCCGCCGTAGGTCAGCACGCGCACCCGTGTACCGCCCCGTTCCAGCGTCCAGCGGTGCACGACCGTGCCGTCGTCCAGCTCTCCGAAGAATTCCATGATCAATAATCCTAGGCCGGGGGCTGCGCGGCCGTCACGTTGCGATAGGCGATCTCGGCCAGCCGGCGCTGGCCGTTCCTGCTCGGATGGAACCAGTCGATCTGGCTCAACTGCTCGCCGTCGAACCGGAACTCGAAGACCGCCCCACCGTCGTACCGGCAGCGCGTGTCCCGCGCGCAGATGTCCTTCAGCGCCTTGTTGTACGCCACCACCCGATCGTGCACCAGCGCCCGCCGGCGCTCGGCCGCTTCGCTCAGGTCGTCCGCGTCCCCCAGCATCGACGCGCAGATCCCCAGCTTCCAGATCTGCTTGCCCAGCGGGTTGTCCCGCCCGGTCGCCCACAGGCGCTTCAGGTCGGGCACGCTCGACACGTACACCTGGGCCTTCGGCGCCGACGCCCGCAGCCGCTTCATCGCCGCGGTGAACGCTGACGTGAACTCCGCGACGGGTGTCATCAGTTCGGTGCTGTCCCTGCAGGCGTCGTTCGCCCCGACCATCACCGCCACCAGCTCGGGCCGCATGGCGCCCGCCCGCTCCATCTGGTCGGGCAGATCCGCCATCCGTGCCCCGGTCCGCGCCAGGTTCCAGCTGCGCTCCGCCGCGCCCGACGTGCCGAGCAGCCGCAGGGCCAGGCTCTTGACGCCGGTGTCCGTCCCGGTCGCCCAGGAGACCTCCGGGCAGTCGGCGAGCAGCGTGCAGGCGTCGAAACCCCTGGTGATGGAGTCGCCGACGGCGGCGACCGAGCCGGGGGAGCGGTCCCAGAGCGGGGTGGGCCTCGGGGACGGCGAGGCGGACGCGGACCCGCCGGTGGCCCCGGTGCCCGCAGCCGTGCAGCCGGAGAGCGCGGTCACCGCCAGCAACGCCGCCGCGGTGAGAGCGGTGACCGTCCGTGAACGGCGACGCTCCCCTCGGCTCTTCCGCATTCCCCGGCCCCCTCCATCGGCTCTTCCGGCGTCCTGGCGAGTGAAAGCTTGGTGTCTACCGGCCCCTGGAGCGGTCGTACGTCACCCCAAGGGCGGCGCAGCACGGTAGCTTTTCCCCCGTCGAACCAGAGGCACCTTTGCCGGCCGGCTCCGGTAAATTACATCACGTCACATGCTGTCCCTTTTGCGGAGTTTTGCTCCCGATGCTGTTTACTGAGGCCGCTGGGAAAGGCGAACCTCGTCCCACACTGGAGGTCCCGGTGACGACACGTGGAGTCCTGTACGTACACTCCGCACCGCGCGCGCTGTGCCCGCACGTCGAATGGGCAGTGGCGGGTGTCCTCGGTGCGAGAGTCCAGCTCGACTGGATCCGTCAGCCTGCCGCCCCGGGCACCTGGAGAGCCGAGTTCTCCTGGAAGGCCGAATCGGGGACCGCCTCCAAGCTCGCCTCCGCCCTGCGCGGCTGGCAGATGCTGCGCTTCGAGGTCACGGCGGAGCCCTGCCCGGCCGCCGAGGGGGAGCGCTACAGCGCCACGCCCGAGCTGGGCATCTTTCACGCGGTCACCGGCATCCACGGCGACATCCTGATCCCCGAGGACCGGCTGCGCGCCGCCCTGGCGCGTTCCGCGCAGGGCGAGACGAACCTGGAGGCCGAGATCGCCAAACTCCTCGGCAAGCCCTGGGACGACGAGCTGGAGCCCTTCCGCTACGCGGGCGAGGGCGCGCCCGTGCGCTGGCTGCACCAGGTGGTGTGACCCCGGCCCTGTCCACCGTCGCTCGCCGCCGCCGCCGGCCTGGCCGCGGCCGCGCCGTCGGCTTCGGCCGCCTCCGCGGGACGCCTCCCCCCCGGGGGGCGACCCCGTACGAACACGCCGAAGGCCCCGCCGGGATCCCGACGGGGCCTTCGATCACGCTCACCCGCGGCCGTCCGCGCCGGACGGTGCGGGGCGCGTCGGGAATCAGACCGTACGGAAGGCGAGAACCACGTTGTGGCCGCCGAAACCGAACGAGTTGTTGATCGCCGCGATCGTCCCCTGCGGCAGCTCGCGAGGCTCGTCGCGGACGATGTCCGCGTCGACCGTCTCGTCGAGGTCGTCGAGGTTGATCGTCGGCGGAGCGGTCCGGTGGTGCAGCGCCAGGACCGTCGCGACGGTCTCGATGCCGCCCGCGCCACCGAGCAGGTGACCGGTCATGGACTTGGTCGCGGAGATCGCGACATGGTCGAGGTCGTCGCCGAGCACCTTGCGCAGCGCCTTCAGCTCCGCGATGTCACCCTGCGGGGTGGACGTGGCGTGAGCGTTCAGGTGGACGACCTCCGACGGCTTGAGGTCCGTAGTGTCCAGCAGGTTCTGCATGGCTGCGGCGATACCGCGGCCGGTCGGCTCGGGCTGCGCGATGTGGTGGCTGTCGGCCGACAGGCCCTGGCCCAGCACCTCGCAGTAGACCCGGGCACCGCGCGCGGCGGCGTGCTCGGCCGACTCCAGGACGACGACACCGGCGCCCTCGCCCAGGACGAAGCCGTCACGGGCCTTGTCGTAGGGGCGCGAGGCCTTGGCCGGCTCGTCGTTGTTCTTGGACATCGCCATCATGTTGGCGAAGGCCGCGATCGGCAGGGGGTGGATGGCCGCCTCGGTACCGCCGGCGATGACCACGTCGGCACGGCCGGTACGGATCATCTCGACGGCGTAGCCGATCGCCTCGGCACCCGACGCGCACGCGGACACGGGGGTGTGGACGCCCGCGCGGGCGTTCACCTCCAGACCGACGTTGGCGGAGGGGCCATTGGGCATCAGCATGGGCACGGTGTGCGGGGAGACGCGGCGTACGCCCTTCTCCTTCAGCACGTCGTACTGGTCGAGCAGGGTCGTCACGCCGCCGATGCCGGAGGCGATGACGGCGCCGAGCCGCTCGGGCAGGATCTTGTCGTCCTCACCGGCGGGGGCGTCGTAACCCGCGTCCGCCCACGCCTCGCGGGCCGCGATCAGCGCGAACTGCGCCGAGCGGTCCAGCTTGCGCGCGAGGGGCTTGGGCAGCACCTCACCGGGGTCGACCGCGGCGAGCGCCGCGATCCGGACGGGCAGTTCGGCGAAGCGTTCGCCCTCGAGTGGCCGGACGCCGGAGCGCCCCGCCATCAGACCTTCCCAGGTCGATGCCGTGTCGCCACCCAGCGGTGTGGTTGCGCCGATACCGGTGACGACCACGGTGCGATTGGTCGAGCTCACAGGAATTTTCTCCACGTGTGTAATGGTCGAATGCCGGCGCCACCGCTGGGTGGCGGACCGAGATCAGGCCTGGTGCTTCAGGATGTAGTCCGCGGCGTCGCCGACCGTCTTGAGGTTCTTGACGTCCTCGTCCGGGATCTTGACGTCGAAGCGCTCTTCGGCGGCGACGACGACCTCGACCATGGACAGCGAGTCGACGTCCAGGTCGTCGGTGAAGGACTTGTCCAGCTGGACGTCCTCGGTCGGGATACCGGCGATCTCGTTCACGATCTCGGCGAGACCTTCGACGATCTGCTCCTGCGTGGCGGCCATGTTGGCGCTCCTTCGGTGTGTATCAGAGGGTGAAACGGCAAATCCGTCCGGAAGATCCGTACGGCTGCCTAGGGGAGGGTAACGACCGTCGCGGCGTAGACGAGACCCGCCCCGAAGCCGATGACGAGTGCGGTGTCGCCGCTCTTCGCCTGTCCGGTCGCCAGGAGCCGCTCCATGGCGAGCGGAATCGAGGCGGCCGAAGTGTTGCCCGTCGTCTCCACGTCACGGGCGACCGTGACGTGCTCCGGCAGCTTGAGAGTCTTCACCATCGAGTCGATGATCCGCATGTTGGCCTGGTGCGGAATGAAGACATCGAGGTCGTCCGCCGAGATCCCGGCGGCGTCCAGGGCCTGCTGGGCGACCTTCGCCATCTCGAAGACGGCCCAGCGGAACACCGCCTGGCCCTCCTGCGTGATGGCCGGGAACTTCTCGGGACGCCCCGAACGGTAGTCGTCCCACGGCACGGTCTGCTTGATCGTCTCGGACTTGTCGCCCTCCGAGCCCCACACGGTCGGGCCGATTCGCGGCTCCTTCGAGGGGCCGACGACGACCGCGCCCGCGCCGTCACCGAACAGGAAGGCCGTGGCACGGTCCTCCAGGTCGGTCAGGTCGCTCAGCCGCTCCACACCGATCACGAGCACGTACTCGGCGGAACCTTCCACCACCATGCCCTTGGCGAGCGTCAGGCCGTAGCCGAAGCCCGCGCAGCCCGCCGAGATGTCGAACGCGGCCGGCTTGTTCGCGCCGATCTTGTCCGCGATCTCGGTGGCGACGGCCGGGGTCTGCTTGAAGTGCGAGACGGTGGAGACGATCACGCCACCGATCTGGGCCGGTGTGATGCCGGCGTCCGCGATGGCCTTGCCCGCCGCCTCGACGGACATCGCGGCCACGGTCTCCTCGTCGGAGGCCCAGTGGCGGGTCGCGATGCCTGAGCGGGAGCGGATCCACTCGTCGGAGGAGTCGATCGTCTCGAGGATCACCTCGTTCGGCACGACCCGGGTCGGCCGGTAACCGCCGACGCCCATGATCCGCGCGTACGGGGCGCCCTGACTGGGCTTGATCTTCGACATGCTCTACGGCTCCTTGTCAGGCGCCCGCCGCGTCAGCGGCAGGTGCACCGGTCTCGGCGAGCAGCGTGCGGGCCGCGTCGAGGTCGTCGGGGGTCTTCAGCGCGAGCGTCTTCACGCCCGGCAGAGCGCGCTTGGCGATACCGGTCAGGGTGCCACCGGGGCACACCTCCAGGAGAGCGGTCACGCCCAGTTCCTTGAACGTGTCCATGCACAGGTCCCAGCGGACCGGGTTGGCGACCTGGCCGACCAGGCGCGAGAGCACCTCGGCGCCGGTGGCGACGGTCCGCCCGTCCTTGTTGGAGACATATGTCACGGCGGGGTCGGCGAGGGAGAGACCCGAAGCGGCCTCCTCCAGCGCGGCGACCGCGGGAGCCATGTGGTGCGTGTGGAACGCGCCGGCCACCTTCAGCGCCACGACCCGGCGGACGCCCTCGGGCTTGTCGGCCTCCAGCGCGGCGAGCTGCTCCATCGTGCCGGCGGCCACGATCTGCCCGGCGCCGTTCACATTGGCGGCGGTCAGACCCAGCTTCTCCAGGTGCGGAACGGTCACCTCGGGGTCGCCGCCCAGCAGCGCCGACATACCGGTCTCGGTGACGGCGGCGGCCTCGGCCATCGCCATGCCACGGGTACGTACGAAGCGCAGCGCGGCGACGTCGTCGAGGACGCCCGCGAAGGCGGCGGCGGTGATCTCGCCGACGCTGTGGCCGGCGACGGCGCCGGGCGTGCCCGCCGCGTCAGCGGCAAAGGTCACAGTGCCGAGCGCCGCGGCGGACAGCAGACCGGCGGCGACCAGCAGCGGCTGGGCCACAGCGGTGTCGCGGATCTCGTCCGCGTCGGCCTTCGTGCCGTAGTGGGCGAGGTCCAGTCCGATGGCCTCGGACCACGCGGCGACGCGGTCGGCGGCGCCGGGGAGTTCGAGCCAGGGAGTCAGGAAGCCGGGCGTCTGAGCGCCTTGGCCGGGAGCGACGAGTACGAGCACCCTCACACTCTCTCTTGTGGACGGTCCTGGGCGCCCGTGGGGACTGGGACGAAGAACCGTCAGGGGAATTGTCGATGTCCAACAAAAGTCTAGGACTGCGAATCCGCGTCGGCCAAGCGCCCCAGGATCAGCGCGATCCGGAGCGTGAAGGCGGAGCGCACATCGGAGGGTGACCAGCCGGTGACGTCGGTCACACGTCGGAGCCGGTAGCGCACGGTGTTGGGGTGGACGAAGAGCATCCGCGCGGCGCCCTCCAGGCTGCTGGCCTGCTCCAAATAGACGCTCAGTGTTTCCAGGAGCGCCGAGCCCGCTTCCTCCAGTGGTCTGTAGATCTCCTCCACCAGCTGCTCGCGCGCCGCGGGGTCGGAGGCAATCGCGCGCTCCGGCAGCAGATCGTCCGCGAGCACCGGCCGGGGGGCGTCCTGCCACGCCGAACACGCCTTGAGCCCGGCGGCGGCGGCCTGGGCGGACCGGGTCGCGGCCAGCAGGTCCGGAACCACGGGACCGGCGACCACCGGACCGGCCGCGTACGGCCCGATCAGCGACTTCGCCACGTGCAGCGGGTTGTCGCTGCCGCCCGCGATGACGACCAGCCGGTCGCCGAGGACCCCGGTCAGCACCTGCAGCTTGGCGTGCCGGGCGGCCCGCCGGATCGCCTCCACGGTCAGTTCGCTGTCCCCGTCGGGGGCGGTGCCGAGCACCACACACACGTGCTCCGGCGAGTTCCAGCCGAGGGCCGCCGCGCGCGAGACGGCGCCCTCGTCGGCCTCGCCCGACAGCACCGCGTTCACGACCAGCGACTCGAGCCGGGCGTCCCAGGCACCGCGTGCCTCGGCGGCCTGCGCGTACACCTGGGCGGTCGCGAACGCGATCTCACGGGCGTACACCAGCAGCGCCTCGCGCAGCACCGACTCGTCACCCGGAGCGGCGACCTCCTCGATCGCCGACTCCATGACCTCGATGGTCGTGCGGACCATCTCGACGGTCTGGCGCAGGGTGATCGCCCGGGTCAGCTCGCGGGGAGCCGTGCCGAAGACGTCGGTGGAGATCGCCTGCGGGGTCTCCGGGTGCCGGAACCACTCGGTGAACGCGGCGATACCGGCCTGGGCGACCAGGCCGATCCAGGACCGGTTCTCGGGAGGCATCGCCCGGTACCACGGAAGCGTCTCGTCCATGCGCGCGATGGCGTTCGCGGCGAGCCGCCCGGAGGACTGTTCCAGGCGCTTGAGAGTGGCGGCGTGCGGATGGGCGGCGTTCACGGGTTCTGGCACGGGGACAAGACTGCCTTATCGGGACGGTGCCATGTCCGGGCGGGGCGGTTTGTCCGCGCCCCCGGCGGGCTACGGTGGGCCGGTGATGTCAGTGCAGCGTTCAGCGGACCGCTATGCCGGGGGCGACCCGGCCGCCGGGATCGAGACCCGGCACGCCTTCTCCTTCGGCCGGTTCTACGACCCCGACAACCTCCGCTTCGGCGCCGTCCTGGCCTGCAACGAGGAACGGCTCGCGCCGGGCGCGGGCTTCGACGAGCACCCGCACAGCCACACCGAGATCGTCACCTGGGTCGTCGAGGGCGAGCTCACCCACCGCGACTCGGCCGGACACGCCACCGTGATCCGCCCCGGCGACGTCCAGCGGCTCAGTGCCGCCTCCGGAGTGCGGCACGTGGAACGCAACGACGGCGACGTCCCGCTGGTCTTCGTCCAGATGTGGCTGGCCCCGCTGGACCCCGGCGGGGAGCCCGCGTACGAGGTCGTGCGCGGCATCGCGGACGCCACCCCCTACGCCCTGCCGGAGGCCGGCGCGATGCTGCACGTCCGGCGCCTGGCCCCCGGCGAGCGGACCGCCGTCCCGGACGCGGCCCTGCTGTACGCGCATGTCGTGGGCGGCGAAGTCTCCCTGGCCGGAGAGCACCTGGGGCCGGGCGACGCGGCACGCGTCACGGCGGCGGAGGGCCTGGAGCTGCGGGCCGACACCTCCGCGGAGGTACTGCTCTGGGAGATGAAGGGCTGAGCCCCTCAGCCCCGCACGGCGCTCTTGGCCCGCCACTGGTCCCAGCTGAGGTTCCACGCGCCATAGCCGTTGCCCTCGGCGACGGTCCCCTTGGTGTCCTCGCCCTTGATCTCGAACGGGTCGCCGACCCGTACCTGCCCGTAGAAGTACGCGGCGTTCGCATCGCTCATGCCGATGCAGCCGGAGCTCTTGTTGGCCCGGCCGAAGTAGGCGGAGTTCCACGGCGCCGCGTGGGTGTACATCCCCGACCAGGTCAGCCGCATCGAGTAGTCGACCATCTTGTCGTAGGCGTCGCCGAGACCCACCGTCTCCGAGTTCATGTTGATCGTCCCCTCCTTCGCCATCAGGACCGCCGTGCCCCTCCAGGACCGCTTGTCGCCCCCCGGAGTGCCGCCGGACACCGGTATCTCGCGCACCTGCCTCCCGTCCCGCTCCAGGGTCAGCCTCTTGCGGTCGAGGTCGACACGGACGATCTGCCGGGCGCCGACGGTGAAGCCGGTCCGGTAGTCGCGCACGAACCAGCCCCCGCTCCCGCCGGAGTCGGTGCCGTTCAACCGGGCGTCCAGCGTCACCTTCGTGCCGGACTTCCAGTACTCCCTCGGCCGCCAGTCGACCCTGTCCTTGCCTGACCAGTCACGCACCCAGCCCCACGAGCCCACGGTGTTGTCCGAGGTGGTCACCCGCAACTGCCTCTCGACCTCCGCCTTGTTCGCGACCGGACGGTCGAAGACGATCGACAGCGGCTGGGCGACACCCACCGTGGTGTTCTTGCCCGGCGCCAGCGTCAGTCTGTTGACCCTCTCCGCCTCGGCGGTGGAGAACGTCGCCCGGGTCGTGTCGGTGCGGCCGCTGCCCGTACGGGTCGTCACCTGGACCGTGTACGAGGCGCCGGGCGCCGCCTTCCGGTCCGACGTCCAGGTCGTCCGGTCCGCGGAAGGACGCCCGGAGAGCGCGGCGCCCCGAGCGTCGACGACCGTCACCGTGCCCAGCGTGCCGCCCTTCGCCGTGACGACCACCGGCCTCCCGGCGGCGACGCCCTTCCCGGCCGGTGTCACGGTCACGGTGGCCGGAGCGCCACCGCCGGGCTTGGCGTCGTCCGGCGCGGCACCGGCGCCGCCGCCCCCGCCCGAACAGGCACTGAGCGCCGCACCCAGAACGACGGCCACGACTGCCGGGCGCATGCGGACAGGACTCATGGAGACCTCCAGAAAGTGGGGAATTGCCGGGACTCTAAGCGGCGGGAAGCGCCGGAAACCGGCTCGCGCGCCATGTGACGACGGCTGCAGAGGAACGGTCATCGTCCGGTCACACACGCCGCGCGGCACGGTCACGGACGGCTGTGAACCTCCTGTGCGTCCCACCAACGAGGGGGCGGAACACGGAGGCTCACGTTGTGTCAGCGCTGCTCGTGACGGCCGGCCGCGGCCAGGAAACGCGGCTGGGTCCCATCACCGCCGAGACCTACCGCGCGTACATCGCATCCCGCGCGTCGGCGCCCGGAGGCCCCAGCTTTCTGCAGTGCCCGTCCTGGGCCGAGGTGAAGGAGGGCTGGCGTCCCCACTTCGTCGGCTGGGAATCCGCCGGCGATCAGGAGAGGCCCGGCGTGCTCGCCGGGGCCGCCCTCGCGTTGCTGCGGCCCTTCCCCGGCACCCGCAAGTACTTCGCCTACCTGCCCGAAGGGCCCGTCGCCGACTGGTCCGACCCGGACATCGACGGCTGGCTCACCCCGCTGCTGCGGCATCTGCGGGCGGCCGGCGCCTTCGCCGTCCGCATTGGCCCCTCGCCGGTCTTCCGGCGCTGGGACGCCGCCCGGCTCAAGTCCCTCGCCGGCAACGGCCGGCGGCTGTCCGACGTCCTCGCCTGCGAGGTGGACCCTCTCGGCACCGCCGTGGCCGAACGGCTCCGGGCCCGCGGCTGGCGGCGCTGCGGAGGCGACAGCCCCGACGGGCCCGCCGACGGCGATGCCCAGCCCCGCATCGTCTTCCAGGTCCCGCTGGCCGGACGCACCGCCGACGACCTGTGGAACGGGCTCAACCAGGAGTGGCGGCGCAACGTCCGCCGCGCCCGGAAGTCCGGCGTCGAGGTGGTCGTCGGGACCGCCGCCGACCTTCCCGACTTCTACCGGCTGCTGCGTGTCACCGAGGAGCGCGACGGCTTCCGGCTCGGCCGCACCCTGGCGTACTACCAGCGGCAGTACGAGGCTCTCAACGCCGAGGAACCGGGCCGGATGAAGCTCTACCTCGCCCGCCACCAGGGCGAGACCCTCGCCGCGCACACCATGATCACGGTGGGCCGCCGGGTCTGGTACCAGACGGGCGCCTCCGCCGACCACCGCCGCGAGGTGCGCCCCTCCAACGCCCTGCAGTGGCGCATGATGCTCGACGCCCACGCCCTTGGAGCCGACGTCTACGACATGCGCGGGGTACCCTCCACCCTCGATCCGGACGACCGCGGATACGGGCTGACGCGCTGGAAACTGGGCACCGGGGGACAGGTCGTCGAGACGCTGGGGGAGTGGGAGACACCGTTGGCAGGCACGACCAACCACACGCTGTACCGGGCGTTCCAGGCCTATCTGGCCCGTCGATGAGCGGGCGTACGGGCACCGCCCCGGAGACGGGTCCGGGGAGCGCCGCCACGGACACCGGCCCGCAGGCCGCGGCGGCGGATGCCGGCGCCCCGGAACAGGCAGCCCCCGCCGCTTCCGCGCTGCGCAGCGGGGCAGTGATGGCCGCCGGGTCCGTGGTCTCCCGCGCCACCGGGTTCGTGCGGTCCGCCACCGTCGCCGCGGCTCTCGGGACCGGGCTCGTCGCCGACGGCTACGCCGTGGGCAACTCCGTCCCCACGATCGTCTACACCCTGCTCATCGGCGGCGCCCTCAACGCCGTCTTCGTGCCCGAACTGGTCAAAGCCGCCAAGGAACACGCCGACGGCGGCCGCGCCTACACCGACCGGCTGCTCACGCTCAGCGTGAGCGCCCTGCTGCTGATCACCGCGACCGCGGTGCTCGCCGCCCCCGCGCTCGTGGACGCCTACACCGACTACACCGGAGCGCAGGAGACCATGACGGTCGCCTTCGCCCGCTTCTGTCTGCCGCAGATCCTCTTCCTCGGCGTGTTCACGCTGCTCGGCCAAGTGCTCAACGCCCGCGGCCGGTTCGGCGCCATGATGTGGACCCCCGTCCTCAACAACATCGTCGTCATCGCCGTGTTCGCGCTCTACCTGACGACCGTCGCCACCTCGCCCGACGGCACGCTCACCCCCGCAGCCACCGCGCTCCTCGGCTGGGGCACCACCGCCGGCATCGTCGTCCAGGCACTCGCGCTCCTGCCCGCGCTGCGCGCCGCCCGCTTCCGCTTCCGCCCCCGGTTCGACTGGCGGGGCAGCGGACTGACCCGGCCCATGCGCGCGGCCGGCTGGCTGGTCCTCCTCGTCCTCACCAACCAGGCCGTGTACTGGGTCACCACCCGTCTGGCGACGGCCGCGGGCCAGCACGCGGCGACTCAGGGCATCGACGGCGGCGCGGGCTTCAGCGCGTACAACAACGCCTATCTGCTGTGGATCGTCCCCCACGGGATCGTGACGGTCTCCCTCGTCACCGCGCTGATGCCGCGCATGAGCGGATCGGCCGCCGACGGGGACACCGCGGCCCTGCGCGGCGACGTCTCGTACGCGCTGCGCACCAGTTCCGCGGCCGTCGTCCCGGCGGCCTGCGCGCTGTTCGCCCTCGCCGGACCCGTGATGGCGCTGGTCTTCCAGTACGGCCGGACCGACGCCGACGCCATCGCCGTGATGGCCCCCATCCTGATGGCCTTCGCGCCCGGACTGATCGCGCTGTCGGGCCAGTACGTCCTCTCGCGGACCTTCTACGCCCTGCGCGACACCCGCACGCCGTTCCTCCTCAACCTGGTGATCGCCGCCCTCAACGCAGGGCTCTCGGTGGTCGCGTACCACCTGCTGCCCGCGCGCTGGTCGGTCACCGGCATGGCCGCGGCGTACTCGCTGGCGCTCTGGGCGGGTTGGGCGCTCACCGCCCATGTCCTGACGCGGCGGCTCGGCCCGGGGGAAGGCCGTGCCCGCTCCTCGCTCACCCGGCTGCTCGCCGCCGCGCTGCCCGCCGCCGCGCTCGGCCTGCTCGCCGCCGCCCGGTCGTCGGGAGCCGGCCCCCTCGTGTCCGCGGCCGCCGGCGCGGCGGTGATCCTCGCCGTCTTCGCGCTCCTGGCCCGCCCCCTGCGGCTGACGGAGGTCGACGCCCTGCTCTCCGCGGCGGTACGCCGTCTGCGCCCCGCGCGCCGCTGACCCTCTTCCTCGCCGACCACCGCGAACGACCCCGACGACCCCGACGACCCCGACGACCCCTGGGATACTGCGCCGATGCCACGCGTGCTGCTCATCGAAGACGACCCCTCCGTCCGGGAAGGAGTCGAACTCGGGCTGCGCCGCCGCGGTCACGAGGTACGGACCGCCGCCACCGGCGAAGCAGGGCTCGCCGCCCTCCGCGAGTTCCGGCCCGACCTGCTCCTCCTCGACCTCATGCTCCCCGGCATGAACGGCGTCCAGGTCTGCCACCGGGTCCGCGAGACCAGTCAGCTGCCGATCATCATGCTCACCGCCCGCGGTGACGACTTCGACGTCGTCGTGGGTCTGGAGGCGGGCGCCGACGACTACATCGTCAAGCCCGCCCGTACCGAGGTCATCGAGGCGCGGATACGGGCCGTCCTGCGGCGCATCGAGGAGCCGGGCGGCGGGCGGCCCACCATCGAGTTCCACGGCGAACTCGCCCTCGACCGCACGGGACTCACCGTCGCCAAGTCCGGCGAACGGATCGCGCTCGCCCCCTCCGAGCTGAAGCTGCTGCTCCACCTCTCCGCCGCCCCCGAGCAGGTCTTCAGCCGCCAGCAGCTCCTCGAACACGTCTGGGAGCACAGCTACCACGGGGACGCGCGTCTCGTGGACGCGTGCGTCCGCAGACTGCGCAACAAGATCGAGGACACACCCGGCAGCCCCCGCTACATACAGACCCTGCGCGGCTTCGGCTACCGCTTCGGACCGCTGTGAGCACCGTCGGACGCGGGACGGGCACCCGCGCCCGGCGCAGACCGCGGCTCACGCTCGCCGGGCTCCGCCGGCGGTGGCGGCTCGCGCGGTCCGGGCTGCGCACCCGGCTCGTCCTCGCCTTCCTGCTGGTCGCCGCCGTCGGCTGCGGCACCACCGCCGCCCTCACCTACCGCGAGGCCCGCAACTCCATCCTCGAACACGCCCAGGACACCGCCGTCTCCTCGTTCCGCGACCAGATCGAGAGCCACGCCGTGGTCCTGCCCGTCGACCGCGCGGCCCTCGAGACATCGGTGCGGCAGATCGCCCGGCAGGGGAAGCCACGCCCGTGGAGGGTCTTCGCCGAGTACGGCTCGCTCCGCGTCTCCTCCAGCAGCAGCCCGACGTCCACGGTGATCACGCCCGAGCTCCGCCGCGCCGCCCTCGGCGAGCCGCACGGCAGCTTCCAGCGGGTGATCAGTGGCGGCAGACCGTATCTGACCATCGCCGTACCGGCCGTCTTCTCGCCCCGGGGCAAAGCGGACGTCGACACCCTGCGCACCGGTCTCGTCATGTACGCGGTGATGGAACTGGACGCCGAGGAGGCCAACGTCCGGGGCATGGTCCTGGCCGCCCGGGACGGCGCCCTGCCCGCCCTCGCGGTGGCCCTGATCCCCGCGCTGCTCGCCGCCCGCAGTGTGCTGCGCCCCGTACGGGACCTGCGCCGCGCCGCGCACCACATGGGACAGGGCCGGCTCGACACCCGCATCCAGGTCCGGGGAGGCGACGAACTCGCCGACCTCGCCCACACGTTCAACGAATCCGCCATCGCGCTCGAACGCTCCGTGGAGGAGCTCCAGCGCGCCGAGGCCCGGGCCCGCCGCTTCGCCTCCGACGTCTCCCACGAACTGCGCACGCCGCTCGCCGGGATGCTCGCGGTCACCGAACTCCTCGACGAGGACGCCGAGGGGCTCGACCCGGACACCGCCGCCGCCGTGCGGCTGATCAGCGCCGAGACCGGCAAGCTCGCGGTCCTGGTCGAGGACCTGATGGAGATCTCCCGGTTCGACGCCCGCGCCGCCGAGCTGAACACCGACGAGATGGACGTGGCCGAGACCATCCGCCGGACCCTGCTCAACCGTCGCTGGACCGACCCCGGGAAGGTGGTGACCGACCTGCCCGACGGCATCCGCGCCCGGCTCGACCCCCGCCGCTTCGACGTGATCGTCGCGAACCTCGTCGGCAACGCGCTCCGGCACGGCCGGCCCCCGGTCACCGTCCGGCTGCGCGTCGGGCGGCGGCCGCAGGACTCGGCCGGTGTGCTCGTCATGGAGGTCATCGACCGGGGGCCGGGGATCAGGCCCGAGGCCCTGCCCCATGTCTTCGACCGCTTCTACAAGGCCGACCTGGCCCGCACGCGTTCGGTGGGCAGCGGGCTCGGCCTCGCGATCACCCACGAGAACGTACGGCTGCACGGGGGCACGGTCCGGGCCATGAACGATCCGGGCGGGGGCGCCGTCTTCCTCGTGGAGATCCCCCTGACCCGTCATGAGCCGAACGGCCCTGAGCGGGGGGAACAGGGGCCGGCCGGCCACGCACCGACCGGAGACGAGGTGCCCGGATGAGACGGGCCGCCATGAGACGGATCGGTACGAGGCGGACGGGAACCCGGGCCGCGCTCGCCGGGACGCTGCTGCTCACCGGAGCCGTCGTCCTCACCGGCTGCGGGATCCAGGAGAGCGACGTGGTGGAGGCCGGAGGCGCCGCGACCGTGGACGTGTTTCCCCAGCGGTCCGACCGCATGCTGCTCTTCTTCGTGGACGAGAACGGCACCGTCCTCCCGGTGGCGCGGCCGGTCGGCGACCGGGCGACGCCCACCGACGGGGGCCCGGCCGGCCCCGGGGAGGACGGGACGACGGGCGGCAGCGCTCTTTCGGGCCCGCGGGTGGCGACCGCCAAGGTGATCGCCGCGCTGACGCACGGCCCGACCGAGGCCGAGCGGGAGGCGGGCTTCTCCACCCGGCTGCCCGCCCGCGTCTGGGCCGGTCAGCTCCTGGACGTCGAGGTCGTCGACAGCGCACGCGAAGAGGCCCCGGACACGGCCGGCACGGCCCCGGAGATCAGGATCGGCACCGGATCCGCCGTCATGGACCTGCCCGCGGCAGCCGTCCGGCAGATCGTCTGCACGGCGGTGTACGCGGAGGACCCGTCGGGCCTCGCCTCCGTCGTCCTCACCGGCCCCGACGGCAGGCTCCCGGCGAGCCGCTGCACGTAGCTCTAGGCAGCCCGGAGCTCCGCGAGCACCGCGTCCGTGAACGGCGGCCACGCCTCGATGGCCCACGGGCCGAACGCCCGGTCCGTCAGCGCGACGCACGCCGCCCGCGCGTCCGGGTCGATCCACAGGAACGTGCCGGACTGGCCGAAGTGCCCGAAGGTACGGAGGGAGGACGAACCGCCCGTCCAGTGCGGCGACTTGGAGTTCCGGATCTCGAAGCCCAGGCCCCAGTCGTTGGGCTTCTGGTGCCCGTAGCCGGGGAGGACCCCGGTCAGGCCCGGATGAACGACCGACATGGCCTCCAGGACGGTACGGGCGTCGAGGAGCCTGGGGGCCTGCACCTCCGCGGCGAACCGCACCAGATCGTCGACGGTCGAGACGCCGTCCTTCGCGGCCGAGCCGTCCAGCGTCGTCGACGCCATCCCGAGCGGTTCCAGAACGGCCTGGCGCAGATACTCGGCGAACGGAATGTCCGTCGCCTTCGTGACATGGTCGCTCAGCGCCTCGAAGCCGGCGTTGGAGTAGATCCGCCGGGTGCCCGGCGCCGCCATGACCCTCGGCTCCTCGGGGGCGAGCCCGGAGGTGTGGGCGAGGAGATGACGGACCGTGGACCCCTCCGGCCCGGCCGGCTCGTCGAGATCGACGGCGCCCTCCTCGTACGCGACGAGGACCGCGTACGCGGCGAGCGGCTTGGTGACCGACGCCAGCGGGAAACGCCGGCCGGTCGGGCCGTGCGTGCCGGCAACGGTGCCGTCCGCGCGTACGACAGCGGCCGCCGCGGTGGGGACCGGCCAGTTCTCGATCATCGCCAGGCTCTGCATGCGGACGAGCCTACTTGCTTGGAGTGCACTCGAAGGTTCTAGCGTGGTGGTCATGACGGTGATCGAGAGCACCCCGCTGGCCCCGGCCGCCATCGACGTCTGCGCCGCCCCGCCGCCGGCCCATCCGCGACCCGACGGGCAGGACAAGTACACGATCAGCGAGGTCGCCGCGTGGACCGGGCTCTCCGCCCACACCCTGCGGTGGTACGAGCGGATCGGGCTGATGCCGCACGTCGACCGGTCGCACACGGGGCAGCGCCGCTTCACCAACCGGGACCTCGACTGGCTCACCTTCGTCGGCAAGCTGCGGCTGACCGGCATGCCGGTGGCCGGGATGGTCCGGTACGCGGAGCTGGTCAGGGAGGGCGACCACACCGTCGGGGAGCGGCGTGAGCTGCTGGAGGCAACGCGGCGGGACGTACGGTCCCGGATCGCGGAGCTCCAGGACACGCTCGCCGTTCTCGACCGCAAGATCGACATGTACTCGGAGAGGGCTTGACACCGATGAGCACGCAGAGGATCGACACAGCACGGCTCGGTACGGACGGCCCCGAGGTGGGAGTCCAGGGCTTCGGCGCCATGGGCATCAGCGAGTTCTACGGCGACACCGACGAGGCCGCCGCCCGGGACACCCTGGAGGCGGCGCTGGAGGCGGGCGTCACCCTGATCGACACGGCGGACGTGTACGGACGGGGCGCCAACGAGGAGTTCCTCGCGCCGTTCGTCGCCGCTCACCGCGACGAGATCACCCTGGCGACCAAGTTCGCCATAGAGCGCACCGACGACCCGCACTACCGCAGGGTCCGCAACGACCCCGCGTACATCAAGTCGGCCGTCGAGGGCAGCCTGCGCCGCCTCGGCGTCGAGACCATCGACCTCTACTACATGCACCGCCACGACCCGGCCGTACCGTTCGCCGAGTCGGTGGGAGCGATGGCGGACCTCGTCAAGGAGGGCAAGGTCCGGCACCTCGGGCTGAGCGAGGTGACCGGCGCGGAGCTGCGCGAGGCGCACGCCGTGCACCCGATCACCGCCCTGCAGTCGGAGTGGTCCCTCTTCTCCCGTGACGTGGAGCGCAGCGCGGTCGGCGCCGCGGCCGAGCTGGGCGTCGCCTTCGTGCCGTACTCGCCGCTCGGCCGGGGCTTCCTGACGGGGGCCTTCGCCGACGCGACGAAGGACTTGTCCGGCGGGGACTTCCGCCAGTTCCAGCCCCGCTTCTCCGGCGAGAACGCGCGGCGCAACGCGGCGCTCCTGGAGCCGGTCCACAAGATCGCGGCGGCGCACGGCGCGACGGCCGCGCAGATCGCCCTGGCGTGGGTGCAGCAGCGGGCGGCGGTGCACGGACTGACCGTGGTGCCGATCCCCGGCACCCGCAAGCGCTCCCGGCTCCTCGAGAACGCGGCGGCGACCCGGATCACGCTGAGCGAGTCGGAGCTGGCGCTCCTGGAGCCGATCGCGGAGCAGGTGACGGGGGACAGGTACCCGGACATGTCGTCCACCTCGGCGGCGCGCGAGAACGTCTGAGGCGGACCGTCCGACGGAAGCGGCCCGAAGCCCGTCCGTCCGAGGCGCGTCGGTCCGAAGCCCGTCCGTCCGAGGCCGGGACATCTCTACCGGGAGGAGCGCCGACTCGCCCGGAGGGATGTCCCGGCCTAGGCCAGCCCGAGTGCGAAGACGGCGAAGCCCGCCGCGAGCAGCCCCGCCGCTGCCCGGAGGGCTCCGCCCGCCGTCGTCCAGGGCGACTCGAACCCGCGCGCGTACCGTCCGACGAGGACGAGCAGTCCGGCGAAGAGCGGCATCCAGGCGAGCCGCGCCAGGATCCAGCCGAGACTGTCCGGGCCGGTCGTCAGCCCCGGGACGGTGCCGAGCGTCAGCGACGCCGGGATCGCCGCCGCGAGCATCGCCGTCTGGTGCCAGCACAGGATCGTCATGGCGAAGAGGTTGACGACGACGACCGGCGCCCACAGGGCGGGACGCCTGAGGAGCGTGCCGATGCGGTCCCGCAGCAGGATCGCGGCGCCGCTCTGCGCGGCGGCCAGCGCCAGGACCAGCAGCGACGGCGGGTGGGAGTTGGTGCGGGCCTCGCCGGGGACGCCGACCATGGACGAGGGGTATCCGAAGACGGCGAGGAGCGCGGTGAACAGCGCGGCGCCGCCGATCAGCAGCGCCCAGGCGTGACGCCTGCCGAGCCGGCCCTCTCCCCAGGAGACACCGATCTGATAGGCGAACATCCAGCCCGGAAGGATGTTGATGACGCTCAGCCAGGACGGCATGGCGTCGGCGTACGGGCCGTAGCGCAGGAAGTCGACGACCGCGACCGAGCCGAGCAGCGGGGCGGCGGCCCAGACACCGAGGCGCCGTGCGGCGCGGACGCAGTACGGAGTGAGCGCGGTGACGACCGCGTACACCCCGACGAACCAGAGAGGTTGGACGACCAGCGTCGAGGCGGTGCGCAGTGTGTCGCCGGGGACGCCGAACCCGTACTGGAGGAGGGGGATCAGGGCGGCCCAGACGGCGGTGACCCCGAGCACGGGCCGGCCGAGCCGGGCCAGCCGACCCTTCAGCCAGTCGCCCGTCGAACCCTTGCGCCGGTGGTACGAGAGGACGGAGGCGTACCCGCCGACCAGAAAGAAGATGCCGAGCATCTGGAGCACCCAGCTGACCGGCGCCAGGGAGCCGAAGGCCGAGAGCGGGCTGGCGTTGTGGAGCGCGCCGCCACTGTCGAGGGTGAACCCGCCGAGGAGCCAGTGCCCGGTGGGGACCGCGAGCAGGGCGAGGGCGCGGAGCCCGTCGACGGCGCGGTCCCGGTGGGCCGGCGTGCGGGCCTCGATCGCGCCGGCGGCCGTCATCAGCCGGTGTTTCACTGGTTGTCTCCCTGCGCGATCGCGGCGAAGGTGCGGAGGGACGCGGTGCCGGGCGTGAAGTAGCCGTTGTGGCCCTGCGCGTCGGCAGCGGGGACGGCCCGGGCGCCGAAGTCCGGGGCGGTGGGGTCGGTGCCGTGGCCGAGGCCGAGGAACCGGACATGGGGGACGCGCGAGATCCAGTCGGAGGGGTTCCTGGCCGCCCAGACGCGCGCTCCGGTGCGCAGATCGGCGACGTTCTCGGCGCGCATCCCCGGAGATCCGAAGACCACCAGGTCCTTCGCCTTGAGCTGCGGGGCGGCGAGTCCGCACACCACGGAGCCGTAGCTGTGGCAGAAGAGCGACGGCTCGGGGGCGCCGGTCGCCACCAGCCCGTCCGCGAACCGGACCAGCCGGTCCGCACCCGCCTCGGCGAGGCCCCCGGTGGCGGCGTCGAGCCCGACACCGACGGGCGTGGTGTAACCGGCCCACGCGACCACCGCCGTCCGGCCGTGGGTGGCGACCCGCAGCGCCTCGGCCTGGGCGTTCAGCGGTGCGCTGTTCCCGGCGTCGATGTCGGAGCCCGGCACGACGACGGCCACGTGCGCGGCGCCCTCCAGGTCCCCGAACACCTCGGCGACCTGGCCGCGGCCGCGGGGGTCGAAGGCGAGTATCCGATGCCCGGCGAGCCGGCTGTACCGCGCGTCCCCCTTCGCCGCGAGGGAGTTGGCCGCGTACCGCAGAGCCACCGGAGCACCGTCGAGGTTTCCGACGACCCCGGGGTGGCGCCGCACGAGCTCCCGCTGCCGCTCCCCGGAGAGCCCCCGGAAGAACCGGCCGATCTCCTGCGGCGTACTGCTCCCCGGATCGGGCAGCCCCTCCGCCACCCACGCACCGCTCCCGGGCGGCGGCCCGGTCACCGCCTGCTGCGCGTCCCCGGACGCCCAACCGACCGTCCCCGCGACCATGGTGGTGGCGAGCGCGACGGCGGTCAGGGTCCTCTTGTAGCGGCGCATGGGGTGCTCCCTCTTCGTGTTCCTCGGCTGCGGCGAGAGGAAGGTAGGAAGAGGACACCCGGCGACACGTCACACCGGGGGGCCAACCGGCGGGTGGTACCTGGGTAGGGGGCGTACTGCGTACGGGAGTTGGCGGGGTCGGCGCTTCCGCGGCCCGGCGTCGATCGCGGAGCCGCGCGGCCGACGGACGTGCGGAGCAGGACCGGACGCCGCCCGGCCCCGGCCGCTACGCCGTGTCGCCCGGGGTCACCACGCCCGACTCGTAGGCGAAGATGACCACTTGCGCCCTGTCGCGGAGGTCCAGCTTCGCCAGCACTCGGCCGATATGGGTCTTCACCGTCTGTTCCGCGAGGATCAGGTGGTCCGCGATCTCCTGGTTGGACAGGCCCCGGGCGATCAGCTCCAGGACTTCCGTCTCACGGGGCGTCAGGCCGTTCAGCCGAAGGGAGCGGTCCTTGCGGGGAGCCGGGCGCCGCGCCGCGAAGTCCGCGATCAGGCGACGGGTCACCGACGGGGCGAGGAGCGCCTCGCCGCCCGCCACCACCCGTACCGCCCCGATGAGATCGGCCGGCGGCGCGTCCTTCAGCAGAAAGCCCGACGCGCCCACGCGCAGCGCCTCGTACACGTAGTCGTCCACGTCGAACGTGGTCAGCATGAGCACCTTCGGCCGGTGGACCAGCCCCGGCGGGGGGTTCAAGATCTCGCGCGCCGCCGCGAGACCGTCCATCTCCGGCATCCGTACGTCCATCAGCACCACGTCCGGATGCGTCGACCGCGCCACGTCCACACCCTGCCGCCCGTCCGGCGCCTCACCCACCACATCGATGTCGGCCTGCGCCGACAGCAGCGCGGCGAACCCCGCCCGTACCATGGCCTGGTCGTCGACGATGATCACGCGGATGGTCACAAAGCGTCCTCGGAGGTCAGGGGGAAGCGGGCCGAGACCCGGAATCCGCCGTCGGGCAGCGGCCCGGTGTCCAGCGTGCCGCCGGTCAACCGTACGCGCTCCCGCATGCCGACCAGCCCATGACCCGTCCCGGTCGTCTCCAGCGGCGAAGTGAGCCTGTCCGACGGCTCGTTGACGACCAGGATTAGCAGCCAACTTTCACCCGTGGTCACCGAGACCCGCGTCCGCGCCCCCGGAGCGTGCCGCACCACGTTCGCCAGCGCCTCCTGCACGATCCGGTACGCGGAGAGGTCCACCGCCGGTGGGACATGGCCCAGTTCGGCCGGAATCGACAGCTCGGCCGGCACCCCGGCCCGTACCGTCGCCTCCACCAGCTGCTGCACCCGGTCGAGTCCGGGCTGCGGCGCCCGCTCGCCCTCCGTCCCCTCGCTGCGCAGGACGACGAGGAGCCGTCGCATCTCGGCCAGCGACTCCCGGGCGCTCGCCGCGATCGTGGAGAACTCCTCGCGTGCCGCGTCCGGCAGCCCCTCGATCCGGTAGGGCGCCGAGTCGGCCTGCACGGTGATCACCGACATGTGATGGGCGACGACGTCGTGCAGCTCGCGGGCGATCCGGGCGCGCTCCTCCAGCAGGGTGCGCCGGGCGCGCTCGGCTTCGCTGATGGTCTCCTGCTCGACGAGCCGGCGCTGCGCGTCGCCGCGCTCCCGCAGGGTCGCCGTGATCAGGAGGACGACACCGGACAGGACGAAGAGGAGGAGGTGGATGCCGTCGCTGTGCTCCTGCGAGAGCAGTTCGCACAAGAAGCCGGCGAGGCCGGTCACCAGCCAGACGCCGATCAGGGTCCGTCGCGGCTCGCGCAGGCCCAGGGCGAGCATCAGGGCGAGATAGCCGACGATGATCATCGGCGTCCATGGCCAGGACCTGTCGACGACACCGTCCGAGCCCAGCAGGACCACCGCGCCCAGGACGTCGGCGCTCAGGATGATCCACCAGGCCTGGAGCGGCCGGGTCACCGCGACGAGCAGCGGCGCGGTCTGGGCGGTGGCCAGCGCACCCGCGAGGGCGCCGTTGACCTTGTAGTCATTGACGAGGACGCTGACCGTGACCGGCAGCAGCGCGCAGACGAAGCAGAACGCGAGGACGTACGGGAGCCTGCGCAGCCACCGCGACGAGGCCTGCGCGAGCAGCGGCGCGCCCGGCTCGGTGGGGGTGGCGAGCGCGACCCCGAAGGCGTGCAGCGAATCCCGTGTCTCGGGCGACGGCAGCATGAACCGCCAGGTGGCGCGGACGGGCGCGAGACGGGCGAAGCGCGCGAGGCGGTCGCCGAGCCGGGAGGGACCGGAGGACTCGGGGGAGGGGGTATCGGTACGCATGGCGCGCTCAGCGTAGGCAGAGCCGTACCGGGTGGTCGTCATACCCGGGGGTCGGGTGCCATGTCATACCGGGGTATGAACGCCGGAACGTGTGAACTCAGGACCGCATGGGCGCCGATCCGGGGACGCGTCAGCCCGGGGGACGCGCGAACTAGAGCTCGGCCAGCAGCTCCGCCTTCTTCGCCGAGTACTCCTCGTCCGTCACCAGCCCCGCGCTGTACAGCTCCCCGAGGTGATGCATCCGCTCCGCGATCACCGCCGGGTCGCGGCGCCCGTGACCCTGCTGCACCACCGGTGCGGGAGAGGCGCCCCGGGACGCCGCCAGGACCGCCGCCGCGAACGGCAGCGACTCGTGCACCGGGCCGTAGCCGAGCCCGAAGACCACCGCGGACGGGTCCTGGTCCGCCTGGGCCGGCTGGGGGCCGCCATCCCGGCGCAGCAGGCGCAGATAGCCGTCGAAGACGTCCGGCGAACGCCACTCGACACCGCTGAGCTCGTGCACCGGGAAGCTCTGGTCGCCCGCCTTCCACTTGGCCGACGACGCCCCCGTCCAGAACCAGCGGAACGCCACGCGCTTCCCGTCGAACGACGCCTTGGCGTCGTACGCCTTGAAGTGCAGCGGGGTCGGCGGAGCCGTCACCAGGAACCGTTCGGAGGGCTCTCCGGCCCGTGGCCCGAGGACAGCCCGCAGCTCGTCGGCGTAGTACTCGGCGAGGGTCTCGCGCTCGGCGGGCAGCACCAGCCGGTACGGATCGCACCCTTCCTTCAGCTGCCCCGCCGCGGCCTCCATCAGCGGATCCGCACCGGGTCTCGGCACCGCGCGCAGGACCACCGTGCCCCGCTTGCCAGGGGAGAGGGTCACCGACGCCAACGCCTCGTGGGGGACGCGCCGTTCGCGCAGGGACTGAAACAGCTTCGGCGTGCGGATCCCCCGTTCGAAGCGGATGAGCACGGCGTCGGTCTCGAACTCCCAGGTGGCATGAATTCCGGCCAGCACATCACCCATACGCCTCATCGTATGCGGCGAGGGCCCGCGCGTCGCCCCTCGAATCCGGGCGAAGACGCCCGAAGAAGTACGCAGGGGGAGGTCGCCGCGCGACGCTCTACGCGTGTCAGGTGTCCGCTCCACCGGAAATTCCACTGCGACAGGCGCTCCCGGCGCCCGCGCACGTGAGGTCGCCGTAGGAACCGACCCCTATCTCGGCGAAGTTGCTGAGGCTCTCCGTACCCGGCTCGAAATAGCCGGCGTGACCGACCGCGCCGGCCGCCGAGAGCAGCCGCGCCCCGAACTCCGGCGTCACCGGGTCCGCCCCGTGCCCGACCCCGCCGACCGCCACGTACGGCACGTCCTGGATCCAGTCGTCGGCGTCCCGCATGGCCCACACGCGCGCCCGGGTCCGCAGCTCCGCCGCGCTCCCGACCCGCATCCCGGGGCTGCCGGCCACCGCGACATCGGTCACCCGGGCGGGCAGCCGGGGCGCCGCGACGCCGCACACCACGGAGCCGTAGCTGTGGCAGAACAGCGAGACGGGCGCCGCGCCGGGCAGCGCGTCGGCCAGGGCGAGCAGCCGCAGGGCGCCGAACGCGGCGAGTCGGCCGGTGGCCGCGTCCATGCCGACCCCGACGGGCGCGGTGTAGTCGGCCCAGGCGATGACAGCGGTGGGGGTACGGGGCGAGGCCCGGCGTTCCGCCGCGTACAGCGACTGGGCCATCCCGACGGGGGCGCTGTACTTGCGGTTGGTCTTCTGGAAGGTGAGCAGGTTCGTGTCCACGCCCGGCACGATCACCGAGACCCTCTTCGCCCGGTCGAGGTCGCCGAACACCTCGGCGGTCCTGCCCGTGCCGGACGGGTCGAAGGAGAGGATCTGCCGTCCCTTGCGCAACAGCGACTCGAAGCGGTTCATCCGGCGGACGGCCTCGTGGTGGCCGTCGGCGCTGAGCCTGCGGTCCTCCACACGGCTGCGCTCGGTCCGCAGAGCCCCGTCGAGGGCGTGCCGGTTGGCGCGGTAGCGCAGCGTGACGGGGGCGCCGTTCAGGTTGCCGACGACGTACGGGTGCTCGTCGGCGAGCCTGGTGCGCTGGGCGCGGCTCAGCGAGTCGAAGAACGCGGTGAGCGTACGCGGCGGGGAGGCGGGATCGGGCAGGGACCGTCCGTCGACCCGGCCGAGGCGCCACGCGGTGAGCGCGGCCTGCGGCGAGCCGTCCGACCCGCGGTGTTCTCGCAGCGCGGTCCAGCCGGTGGTGGCCAGCATGACGAACACGACGGCGAGTGCGAGCAGCATGCGCCAGACGGTGAGTGTGGGGGATGAGTCGAAGGAAGTCACTGCGGGACACCCTAGGAGACCGGCGAGGGGCGCCGCGAAGACAGTGACGGGGATCACGTCCGTTCGCGGGAATGTGGTCGGAGAGTGATTACTTTCCGTGCTCGCGCCGGGTACCCTCCGGCGCGCCGGGAGGGAGTGGCGAGCCGGTCGAGCCCACGCGCCGCGTCCGGGAAGACGGGCCCTGGGCCCGCGTGCGCCAGTCCGCCGCCAGCGACGGCCCCAGGTGGTCCAGATACCGTTCGGTCAGATCCCGGATCGCGTCGAGCGTGAGGTCCTCGCCCCGGCCCCACAGCTGTCCCGTCACCCGCATCACCCCGCTGAACGCCGCCACCGCCACCCTTGGTCGGGGGTCCGCGTCCAGGTCCAGGCCCTCGCGTTCGGCGATCAGGCGGGCGATGCGCTCCTCCATCTCCGTGGAGCGGCGCAGATGGACGGCGAGCAGGGCGGGCGTCGACTCGATCATCCGGAACGTCCGCAGATACAGCTCGACGGGCACGACCTCCATGATCGCCTCGCCGATGGTGTCCCAGGCGCTCAGCACCGCGTTGCGCATCGCGTCGAACGGGCCCTCCTCCGGAGGGCGTTCGCACAGAGCGTCGAAGAAGCGCTCCTCCACCATCTCCTGGACGGCGAAGGCGACCTCCTCCTTGCTGGCGAAATACCGGAAGAACGTGCGCTGGGAGACATCGACGGCTTCGGTGATCTCGTCGACGGTCGTCCTCTCGTATCCCTTGCTCGTGAAGAGCTCCAGGGCCACCCGCAGCAGCGAGTCGCGGGTGCGCTGTTTCTTCCGCTCGCGCAGGCCGGAAACCGTCACTTCATGGTCCTCTTTCCGCCACCTCGACCCGCTCAGCGTACCTGTGAGCTACGTGACAGTTACCGACGTGTGAATTGCTTTGTCAATTGTCAGTGACTGACATTAGCCTCGACGGTATGACTAGTCAGACCACCGTCGACAAGGTGTCGCAGGACCGGAGCACCGTCCCGGCGCCGCCCAAAGGACTGCGCGGCCACCCCTGGCTGACGCTCTTCTCCGTGGCCATCGGCGTGATGATGGTCGCGCTCGACGGCACGATCGTCGCGATCGCCAACCCCGCCATCCAGAAGGACCTCGGCGCCTCGCTCGCCGACGTCCAGTGGATCACCAACGGCTACCTCCTCGCGCTCGCCGTCGCACTGATCACCGCCGGCAAGCTCGGCGACCGCTTCGGCCACCGCCAGACCTTCCTGATAGGCATCGCGGGCTTCGCAGCCGCGTCCGGCGCGATCGGACTCTCCGACTCCATCGCCCTGGTCATCGCCTTCCGCGTGCTCCAGGGCCTCTTCGGCGCCCTGCTCATGCCGGCGGCGCTCGGCCTGCTGCGCGCCACCTTCCCCGCCGAGAAGCTGAACATGGCCATCGGCATCTGGGGCATGGTCATCGGCGCCTCGACCGCGGGCGGCCCGATCGTCGGTGGTCTGCTCGTCGAGCACGTCAGCTGGCAGTCGGTCTTCTTCATCAACGTGCCGGTCGGCGTGCTCGCGCTCGTCTTCGGCCTGGTGATCCTCAAGGACCACCGCGCGGAGAACGCGCCGCGCTCCTTCGACCTGCTCGGCATCCTGCTCCTCTCCGCCGCGATGGCGTCCCTCATCTGGGGCATCATCAAGGCCGGCGAGTCCTGGGGCTGGGCGAGCGGCAACACCTGGGGCTTCCTGGGCGGCGCGGTCGCCCTCTTCGTGATCTTCGCCTTCTGGGAGACCCGGGTGAAGGAGCCGCTCATCCCGCTGGGCATGTTCCGCTCCGTCCCGCTGTCGGCCGGTGTCGTACTGATGGTGCTGATGGCCTTCGCCTTCATGGGCGGGCTCTTCTTCGTGACCTTCTACCTCCAGGGTGTGAAGGGTCTCAGCCCCGTCGACAGCGGTCTGCACCTGCTGCCGCTGACCGGCATGATGATCGTCTCCTCGCCGCTGGCGGGCGTCCTGATCACCAAGTTCGGTCCGCGCATCCCGCTCGTCGGCGGCATGGTCTGCACGGCGGTGGCCATGTTCGGCATGATCAGCCTCACCGCCGGAACCGGCACGCTGGCCATGTCGCTCTGGTTCGGCCTCCTCGGTCTCGGCCTCGCACCGGTCATGGTCGGCGCCACCGAGGTCATCGTCGGCAACGCCCCGCTGGAGCTCTCCGGCGTGGCCGGCGGTCTCCAGCAGGCCGCGATGCAGGTCGGCGGCGCGCTCGGCACGGCCGTCCTCGGCGCCGTCATGTCCTCCCGCGTCAGCGGCGAATTCGCGGACAACTGGCAGAAGGCCGGCATCCCCGTCCCCGCCGACCCGAAGCTGGAGCAGGCCGCCGAATTCGGCATCGTCCCGGCCGAGCTGGCCAAGGCGCCCGGGATGACGCCGGAGCTGTTCGCCAAGATCGGCGGCGTCATCCACGACACCTTCATGTCGGGCATGGGCCTCGCCTTCACCGTCGCCGGTGTCGTGGCGGTCGTCGCGGCGCTCGTCGCCACGCTCACCAAGCGCGGCGCCAACGCGGAGGCCGGCGCCGGCGGCGCCCACATCTGACGTCAACCGCGTACGCGCCACAGCCCCGCCGGACCCTCCGGCGGGGCTGTCACCTATCCGGGTGGATCGCCCGGGACCCCCTTCCCGGCGGCCCGCCCGGGCCCCCAGGCTCACGCCAAGTGATCAACAACGACACGGGGGTTCACCGACATGCGTACGAAGACCGTCCTCGCCACGACCGCCATCGCCGCCCTGGCCGCCACCCAACTCCTCACCGGGACGCCCGCCGCCGCCGCGCCTCCCCGCCTCGGCTCCTGCGAGGCGGGCCAGCTCTGCCTCTGGCCGAGGAACGACTTCCGGGGCGCGGCCCTGGTCCATGAGCTGACCGACACCGACATCGAGAGCTGTGTCGTCCTGCCGGCCGGCACCACCGCCCTGGCTCTCGCCAACCGCACCGGCCGTCCCGTCACGACCTACCAGTCCGCGGAGTGCGGCGAGACCGGCGAGTTCGAGACCTATCCCGGCGGTGGCACCTGGGTGCCCCGGTCCCCGTACCAGGTACGGGCGTTCAAGATCTGGGAGACATAGGAGCGGGCCCGTCCTGCTCGGGGACGACCGCGCCCGCCGTCGTCCCCGACATCCGCGCGACCTCCGCCCTCAGCTCCCTCACCTCATGCGTCAGCGCTTCGAGGAGCGCCGTCTGCCGGCGCTCCGCCTCGTCGTCCCGGTCGAAGCGGGAGATGAACCAGGCGGCGATGTTCGCGGTGACCACACCGAGCAGAGCGATCCCGGAGAGCATCAGGCCCACCGCGAGGACCCGCCCGAGCCCGGTGGTCGGCGCGTGGTCCCCGTACCCGACGGTCGTCATCGTGGTGAAGGACCACCACACCGCGTCACCCAGCGTCTTGATGTTCCCGTTCGGCGCGTTGCGCTCCACGTGGAGCACGGCGAGCGAACCGAACATCATCAGCCCCACCACCGCGCCCGCCACATAGGTGGTGAGGGTGATCTGCGGCGCCATCCGGGCCCGGCGTCCCACCAGCAGCAGGGTGGAGACCAGCCGCAGCAGCCGCAGCGGCTGCACCAGCGGCAGCAGTACGGCCACCAGATCGAGCGGATGGCTGCGGACGAAGGGCCACTTGGCGGGCGCCAGAACCAGCCGCACGAGGTAGTCGACGGCGAACGCGGCCCACACCACCCACTCCACGGCGGTGCAGACCGTACGCACCCAGGGCTCCGCGTCGGGCGCGACGACCGGCACGGCGTAGGCAAGGCCAAACGCCACTGCCAGGATCAGCAGTGGCGTTTGCACGCGCTCTTCCCAGCGTTCCTTCATGCCGGGCATGTTAGGGGGGTGCGGGGGGTCGAAATTCCCCCGCACCTTCACTACGCGTCGCCGCCGGCGGCGCCCGGGTCGGCCGCCGCCACATCGAGCAGCTGGTAGCGGTCCACGGCCTGCTTCAGGACCGAGCGGTCCACCTTGCCGTCCCGCGCGAGCTCCGTGAGCACCGCGAGGACGATCGACTGGGCGTCGATGTGGAAGTAGCGACGGGCCGCGCCCCGCGTGTCCGCGAAGCCGAAGCCGTCCGCGCCCAGCGAGGTGTACGTCCCCGGAACCCAGCGCGAGATCTGGTCCGGCACCGAGCGCATCCAGTCCGAGACGGCCACGAACGGCCCCTGGGCGTCGGAGAGCTTCTGCGTGATGTACGGGACGCGCTGCTCCTCCTCCGGGTGGAGCAGGTTGTGCCGGTCGGCCTCGACGGCGTCGCGGCGCAGCTCGTTCCAGGACGTCGCCGACCAGACGTCGGCCTTGACGTTCCACTCCTCGGCGAGGATCCGCTGGGCCTCGACGGCCCACGGCACGGCCACGCCCGACGCCATGATCTGCGCGGGGATCGCGCCGGCCTCGCCCGCCTTGAAGCGGTGGATGCCCTTGAGGATGCCGTCGACGTCGACGTCGGCCGGCTCCGCCGGGTGCTGGATCGGCTCGTTGTAGACGGTCAGGTAGTAGAAGACGTCCTCGCCGTGCGGGAATTCGGCGGTCGAGCCGTACATCCGCTTCAGGCCGTCCTCGACGATGTGCGCGATCTCGAAGCCGAAGGCCGGGTCGTACGAAACACAGCCCGGGTTCGTCGAGGCGAGCAGCTGGGAGTGACCGTCCGCGTGCTGGAGGCCCTCGCCGGTCAGAGTCGTACGACCGGCGGTCGCGCCCAGCACAAAGCCGCGCGCGAGCTGGTCGGCCATCTGCCAGAACTGGTCACCGGTCCGCTGGAAACCGAACATCGAGTAGAAGACGTACACCGGGATCAGCGGCTCGCCGTGCGTGGCGTACGCCGAGCCGGCGGCGATCAGCGAGGCGGTACAGCCGGCCTCCGAGATGCCGTCGTGCAGCATCTGGCCGGTCGGCGACTCCTTGTACGCGAGCAGCAGCTCGCGGTCCACGGCTTCGTACTGCTGACCCAGCGGGTTGTAGATCTTGGCGCTCGGGAAGAACGCGTCCATGCCGAAGGTGCGGTACTCGTCGGGGGCGATCAGCACGAAGCGCTTGCCGATCTCCTTGTCCCGCATGAGGTCCTTCAGGATGCGGACGAACGCCATGGTCGTGGCGATCGACTGCTGGCCCGAGCCCTTCTTGGCCGCCGCGTAGGTCTTCTCCCCGGGCAGGGGGAGGGGCTTCGACCGCACGACACGGGTCGGGACGTACCCGCCGAGCGCCTTGCGGCGGTCGTGCATGTACTGGATCTCCTCCGAGTCGCGGCCCGGGTGGTAGTACGGCGGAGCGCCTTCCTCGAGCTGCTTGTCGGAGATCGGGATGTGCAGCCGGTCGCGGAAGCGCTTCAGGTCGTCGACCGTCAGCTTCTTCATCTGGTGCGTGGCGTTGCGGCCCTCGAAGTTCGGGCCGAGCGTCCAGCCCTTGACGGTCTGGGCGAGGATCACCGTCGGCTGGCCCTTGTGGGCCTTGGCCGCCGCGTACGCCGCGTAGACCTTCTTGTGGTCGTGACCGCCGCGGCCCAGGTGCTGGATCTGCTGGTCGGTCATGTTCTCGACCATGGCGCGCAGCCGGTGGTCGTCACCGAAGAAGTGGTCGCGGATGTAGGCGCCGGTCTCCGTCGCGTACGTCTGGAACTGGCCGTCCGGCGTGGTGTTCAGCTTGTTGACCAGGATGCCGTCGCGGTCCTGCGCGAGCAGCGGGTCCCAGGAGCGGTCCCAGACCAGCTTGATCACGTTCCAGCCGGCGCCCCGGAACTGCGACTCCAGCTCCTGGATGACCTTGCCGTTGCCCCGCACCGGGCCGTCGAGGCGCTGCAGGTTGCAGTTGACGACGAAGGTGAGGTTGTCGAGGCCCTCGCGGGCGGCGATGGAGAGCTGGCCGAGCGACTCGGGCTCGTCCATCTCGCCGTCGCCCAGGTAGGCCCAGACGTGCGACGCGGAGGTGTCGGCGATGCCGCGCGCCTCCATGTAGCGGTTCATGCGCGCCTGGTAGATGGCGCCGAGGGGACCGAGGCCCATCGAGACGGTGGGGAACTCCCAGAAGTCGGGCATCAGCCGCGGGTGCGGGTAGGACGACAGACCGTTCGGGAACTTCGACTTCTCCTGGCGGAAGGCGTCGAGCTGGGTCTCGCTCAGCCGGTCCAGCAGGAAGGCGCGGGCGTAGATACCCGGGGACGCGTGGCCCTGGAAGAAGATCTGGTCGCCGCCGTCGCCCTCGTCCTTGCCGCGGAAGAAGTGGTTGAAGCCGACGTCGTAGAGCGAGGCGGAGGACGCGAAGGTGGCGATGTGACCGCCCACGCCGATCCCCGGGCGCTGCGCGCGCGACACCATCACGGCCGCGTTCCAGCGGGTCGCGTTCAGGACCTTGCGCTCGATCTCCTCGTTCCCGGGGAAGAACGGCTCGTCCTTGGTGGCGATCGTGTTCACGTAGTCCGTGCTGCGCATCTCGGGCACGGCCACGCGCTTCTCACGGGCCCGCTCGATCAGCCGGAGCATCAGGTAGCGGGCGCGCTCACGGCCCCGCTCGTCAACGGCGGCGTCGAGGGAGTCGAGCCATTCCTGGGTCTCTTCGGGATCAAAATCCGGGACCTGACTGGGAAGGCCGCCAATGATGATCGGGTTGCGATCGGATCCGGAAGCCACGCTGTTCCTTCTGTTCGGTGGTGCCTACGGGGTGTCTGCGAGGGTTCTGCACAGCTGTCGCGCCGCCACCATCGTGTACCCCGGGGACGCAAACGTCATCTCTACCGAGGGGTAACCCTCGCGGTCGAGACATCCCGTCCGAACGCCGGTTCTGGGTTCGGCCAAATCGCAACCTTACGCCCAAGCCGACCATGTGTTCCGTCCGCCCGTTCGGCGCTCACCTGCCCGGGGGCGGCATACTGAAGCTGAAGAAGCGCGCAAAGCGGGGCAAGTGGAGTGGCATGGCTCACGGACCGGGCGGGGCGCGCGCCGGAAGTTGCGGCGAGACGGCCCCAAACGTCACCGTTTCGGCGGTCTCGGCGGCCGGGTACTTGCGCGATCCGCCCAGCCCGTGTGGACTACGGCCAACGCCACGCGTACGCGCGCGGCCGCAGCATTTTTCCGAACACGATCAGGAGGCAAGCCGTGAGCGCGACCGCGGACCACGCGGAGGAGCGGACCAACCCGGCCACCAGGCTGGGGTTCGAGCCCGGACAGGTGGTCCAGGAGATCGGCTTCGACGATGACGTCGACCACGAACTCCGTGAAGGTATTGAGGCCATCACCGGCCAGGACCTCGTCGATGAGGAGTACGACGACGTCGCCGACGTCGTGGTGCTCTGGTTCCGCGACGAGGACGGAGACCTCACGGACGCGCTGGTGGACGCCATCGGTCTGATCGAGGACGGTGGAGTCGTCTGGCTGATGACGCCCAAGACGGGCCGTGACGGCTACGTCGAGCCCAGCGACATCAGCGATGCCGCCCAGACCGCGGGTCTCTCCCAGACCAAGAGCGTCAGCGTGGCCAAGGACTGGTCCGGCAGCCGCCTGGTCACTCCCAAGGCCGGCAAGCGCTGAGCCCACCCCTCTAGCCATGAGAGCCCCCGCCGATTTTCGGCGGGGGCTCTGTGCGTGGGGCCGAGTGCGTAGGGTGGACTTCACCAGTTCGGCCCAGCGAAGGGAAGCGTTTGTCATGGCGATCGAGGTCGGCACCAAGGCCCCGGAATTCGAGCTCAAGGACCACCACGGCCGCACCGTGAAGCTCTCGGACTTCCGCGGCGACAAGAACGTGGTGCTCCTCTTCTACCCCTTCGCCTTCACCGGGGTCTGCACCGGCGAGCTGTGCGCGCTCCGGGACGAGCTGCCGAAGTTCGTCAACGACGACACGCAGCTGCTCGCCGTCTCCAACGACTCCATCCACACCCTGCGCATCTTCGCGGAGCAGGAGGGCCTGGAGTACCCGCTCCTGTCCGACTTCTGGAAGCACGGCGAGGCCTCGCGCGCCTACGGCGTCTTCGACGAGGAGAAGGGCTGCGCCGTGCGCGGCACCTTCATCATCGACAAGGAGGGCGTGGTGCGCTGGAGCGTGGTCAATGGTCTGCCGGACGCCCGCGACCTGAACGACTACGTGAAGGCTCTCGACACCCTCTGAGTCCTCCGGGGCCCCGGGTGTCTCCGAGGCTCTGGGCCCTTTGTGCCGGACCGTCCGGCGACCGGTCACGGCCCCTGGCGGCCGACACCTGCGATCGCCGTAGTGAAGTGCCTGTTTCGGACGGGAACCGGTCACTAGGATCCAATCGTTGATCCGATTGCCAACGCACCTGGGGGCGCTGCCCCTGAAAACCAATGGAGGGACTCGTGGGAGTCAGCCTCAGCAAGGGCGGCAACGTCTCGCTGACCAAGGAGGCGCCCGGTCTGACGGACGTCACCGTCGGTCTCGGCTGGGACGTCCGCACCACCACCGGTACGGACTTCGACCTGGACGCCAGCGCCATTCTGGTCAACGCGGAGGGCAAGGTCCGCAACGACCAGGACTTCGTCTTCTTCAACAACCTGAAGAGCGCCGACGGCTCGGTCGAGCACACCGGTGACAACCTCACCGGTGAGGGCGAGGGCGACGACGAGCAGGTCAAGGTGAACCTGGCGGGCGTGCCGGCCGATGTCGCCAAGATCGTCTTCCCGGTGTCGATCTACGACGCCGAGAACCGCCAGCAGTCCTTCGGTCAGGTCCGCAACGCGTTCATCCGCGTGGTGAACCAGGCCGGCGGCGCAGAGATCGCCCGGTACGACCTCTCCGAGGACGCCTCGACCGAGACCGCCATGGTCTTCGGCGAGCTGTACCGCAATGGCGCGGAGTGGAAGTTCCGCGCCGTCGGTCAGGGTTACGCCTCGGGCCTGCGCGGCATCGCGCAGGACTTCGGCGTCAACGTCTGAGTCATCGACAGTTCCGTCCGGCGCCGCACGTCCGTGCGGCGCCGGACGTGCCTCATCAGGCACGTCACGCGCGTTTTCACCGGGGAGGACCATCGTCATGGGCGTCACGCTCGCCAAGGGAGGCAACGTCTCCCTCTCCAAGGCCGCACCCAATCTGACCCAGGTGCTGGTCGGGCTCGGCTGGGATGCACGTTCCACCACCGGCGCCGACTTCGACCTGGACGCCAGCGCCCTGCTGTGCCAGTCCGGCCGGGTCCTGGGCGACGAGTGGTTCATCTTCTACAACAATCTGACGAGTCCCGACGGCTCGGTCGAGCACACCGGTGACAACCTCACGGGCGAGGGCGAGGGCGACGACGAGTCGCTGATCGTGGACCTCACCAAGGTCCCGGCCCACGTCGACAAGATCATCTTCCCTGTCTCGATCCATGAGGCCGACAACCGCGGCCAGACGTTCGGCCAGGTCAGCAACGCCTTCATCCGCGTGGTGAACCAGGCGGACGGCCAGGAGCTCGCCCGCTACGACCTCTCCGAGGACGCCTCGACCGAGACCGCGATGATCTTCGGCGAGCTGTACCGGTACGGAGGCGAGTGGAAGTTCCGTGCGGTCGGACAGGGGTACGCGTCGGGCCTGAGGGGCATCGCTCTAGACTTCGGGGTCAACGTTTCGTAAAGCCGCGTGCGGCGCGGGGGGAGACCCCTCTCCCGGGCTCCGCCTGGGGTGACCCCCATACAAGGATTGGGTAGCCAGTGGTCCTGAAAACCTTCGGCTGGTCGTTCGCCATCACGGCGCTCGGCCTGGCTGCGGCGGCGCTCTACGGGGGGTGGACCGCTTTCGGTATCGTGGCGATCCTCTCCATCCTCGAGATCTCGCTGTCCTTCGACAACGCGGTGGTCAACGCCGGAATCCTGAAGAAGATGAATGCCTTCTGGCAGAAGATCTTCCTCACCGTCGGTGTCCTCATCGCCGTGTTCGGTATGCGACTGGTCTTCCCCGTCGTGATCGTGGCGGTCACCGCCAAGCTCGGTCCCATCGAGGCCGTCGATCTGGCGCTGACCGACGAGAACCAGTACAAGCAGCTCGTCACGGACGCCCACCCGGCCATCGCCGCCTTCGGTGGCATGTTCCTGCTGATGATCTTCCTCGACTTCATCTTCGAGGACCGGGACATCAAGTGGCTCGCCTGGCTGGAGCGTCCGCTGGCCAAGCTCGGCAAGATCGACATGCTGTCGGCCTGCATCGCGCTGATCGCTCTGCTCATCACCTCGATGACCTTCGCCGTCCACGCCCACCAGCACGGCGGCGCGCATGTCGACAAGTCCTCGACCGTCCTGATCTCCGGTATCGCCGGTCTGATCACGTACATGATCGTCGGCGGTCTCTCCGGCTACTTCGAGAACAAGCTGGAGGAGGAGGAAGAGCGCGAGCAGGAGGCCGAGGAAGAGGCCAGGAAGACGGGCAAGAAGGTCTCGGCCGTCCAGCTCGCCGGCAAGGCCGCCTTCTTCATGTTCCTCTACCTCGAAGTCCTCGATGCCTCCTTCTCGTTCGACGGGGTCATCGGCGCCTTCGCCATCACCAGCGACATCGTGCTGATGGCCCTCGGCCTCGGTATCGGCGCCATGTACGTCCGGTCGCTCACGGTCTACCTGGTCCGCCAGGGCACCCTCGACGACTACGTCTACCTGGAGCACGGCGCGCACTACGCGATCGGCGCGCTGGCCGTCATCCTCATGGTCACCATCCAGTACGAGATCCACGAGGTCATCACCGGTCTCGTCGGCGTCGTGCTGATCGGCTGGTCCTTCTGGTCCTCGATCCGCCGCAACAAGCGGCTCGCGGCCGCCGAGGGAAAAGCTGACGCCTCGGACGACAAGGCAGAGGTGTCGTCCGGGGTCTGACACCCTCGGCGATCCGGGGGTGTGACACCCCCGGGGGCGAGGAACGCTTCTGAGCGGGGCGGCCGGTGCACCCGGCCGCCCCGCCGCATATCCGGTCGGCGTCAGTAGGGGTGGGGAGCATGGCCTTCTGGGACAGCTTGTGGCGGGGCAGGGCGGCGCAGTTCGACTCCGGGAGCGCCGCGACCAACTCGATCGACCTGACGAAACGGCGCCCGACGGTGTCGCTCACCAAGCAGGGCGCCGCCACCGGAAACCTCCGGGTCAACCTCTCGTGGCGCATGCGCACCTCGGACATCGAGGGCCGCTCGCGTCAGAGCGGCCTGCTGCGCAACCCGTCCAAGCTCTTCAAGCCCGAGGTCGTCCAGGCGCACACCCAGGGCGTCGTCAACGTGGACCTGGACATCGGCTGCATGTACGAGCTGGCGGACGGCAGCAAGGGCGTCGTACAGCCGCTCGGCGGCTTCTTCGGGAGCCTGAACGACGCGCCCTACGTCAAGCTCAGCGGCGACGACCGGTTCGGTTCACCGTCCGGCGAGACCATCTTCGTCAATCTCGATCACCGCGACGCCATCAAGCGGCTGCTGTTCTTCGTCTATATCTACGACCAGACCCCGGCCTTCGACCGGACGCACGCCACGATGACGCTCTACCCCAGCAACGGCCCGCGGATCGAGATAGAGCTGGACGAGCGGGCGCCCCAGGCCCGCTCCTGCGCCGTGTTCACGGTGGAGAACGTCAAGGGCGAGCTGGTCGTGCGGCGCGAGGTGAAGTTCGTGTACGGCTTCCAGGCGGAGCTGGACCGGCTGTACGGGTGGGGACTCCAGTGGGGGCGCGGCTACAAGAGCAAGCTCTGAGGCCGCGCTTCCCGCCGGCCCGTTCAGGGACGGACGAACTGGGGCCCCATCGGAGGCAGCTTGAAATTCGGGTCCGACGCGGGAGCGGCCGCCGCCGCGGGCTGCGGATAGCCATAGGCGGGCTGCGACGGCGCCGAGGAGGGCTGCGGATAGCCGTACCCCGGGCCCGATCCCTCGGGGGCCGGTGCGGCGGCGTGCGGGTACCCGTAGGTGGGCGGTGTGGCGGGAGCGGGCGGTGCCGTCGGCTGCGGCGGGACGGAGAGCGGAGCCGGAGAGGGCATGTGCGCGGTGGCGGCCTCCGCGGCCGCGGTGGGGCCGCCGGTGGCGGCTCCGGCCGTTCCTCCGGGCGCGGTGGCCTCCGGGGCCTGGGCGGCCTCCGCCGCCTCGTCCACGGAGATTCCGAAGGCCGTCGCCAGCCCGACCAGGCCCGTCGGATAGCCCTGTCCCACCGCGCGGAACTTCCACCCGTCCCCGCGCCGGTACAGCTCGCCGCAGATGATCGCGGTCTCCTCGCCGGTCTCCGGCTTCACGTCGAAGACGGCCAGCGGCTCCCGGTCGGCCGCGCCCGCGTCGTACATCAGGATCCGCAGATCCTGTACGCGGCGGAAGGTGTCGCCGTCCGAGGACGCGGCGATCACCACCTGGTCCACCGACGGATCCAGCGCCGTCAGGTCCGCCTCGACGGTGTCGGTGAGTCCCTCCGGAAGCCGCTTCTTGGACAGCCGCCGGACCAGCCCCGAGGGGTGCCGCGGCTGGTTGTAGAAGACGAAGTCCTCGTCGGACCGCACGCGCCCGTCGGCGCCGAGCAGCAGTGCCGAGGCGTCCACGTCCGGGACGCCGGCCCCGGGGGTCCAGCGCAGCACGGCCCGTACGGCCGCTGCGTCGAGAGGGACGTTGGAGCCCTTCAGCATGGCGTGCGTCATGGCGGTCATCCTGCCTTCCCGTGGACCCACTGGACAACGCGGGGCCCCGACCCCACTCTCTCCCCATGCACGTCACACGGGCGAGAAGCAGACGAGTTACCTGAAATTCATGCACGTGGGGGAACTCCGGACACTCGTCCCTACGTACTATTACCGGCCACATGTTGTCAGGGCCATCACGGCAGTTCGGGGGATCCACATGCGTCATTTCGGGCATATCCCGCCCTCTGCCCGGGCCGGGCTGTTCCATCAGGAGCCCGGGGAATTCGACGCGGGCTCGCCCGCGCGTACGCTGGCCGCCGCCCTCGGCGCCACTCTCTACAGCCCGGCCACCCGGCCGCGGCTCGCCGACGACATCCACAAGCAGGCCGCCCGGGGAGTCGTCTCCATGGTGCTGTGCCTGGAGGACTCCATCAGCGACGGCGAGGTGGAAGCGGCCGAGACCAACCTGATCAGGCAGTTCGCCGACCTCGACGCCCGGGGCGGCGAAGTGCCGCTGCTCTTCGTGCGGGTCCGCGAGCCCCGACAGATCACCGACCTGGTCCGCAGGCTCGGCCCGTCCGCCCGGCTGCTCTGCGGGTTCGTCCTGCCGAAATTCACCGAGGAACGCGGCGTTCCGTTCCTGGAGGCGCTCACGACGGCCGAAAGCGACAGCGGACGGCGGCTTTTCGCCATGCCCGTACTCGAGTCGCCCGAGCTGCTCCACCTGGAAACACGGGCAGAAACCCTCACCGGAATCGCCCGGACCGTAGACAAGTACCGCGACCGGGTCCTCGCCCTGCGGCTCGGCGTCACCGATTTCTGCTCGGCGTACGGCCTGCGCCGCTCGCCCGACATGACCGCGTACGACGTCCAGCTCGTCGCTCATGTCATCGCCGACGTCGTCAACGTCCTCGGCCGCTCCGACGGCACCGGCTTCACCATCACCGGACCCGTCTGGGAGTACTTCCGGCTCCAGGAGCGGATGTTCAAGCCGCAGCTGCGCCGCAGCCCCTTCATGGAGGGACGGGCCGAGGAACTGCGCACCGCGCTGATCGAGCACGACCTCGACGGTCTCCTCCGCGAGATCGAACTCGACCGGGCCAACGGCCTGCTCGGCAAGACCTGCATCCACCCCTCTCACGTCCTGCCCGTGCACGCCCTGTCCGTCGTCAGCCACGAGGAGTTCAGCGACGCGCAGGACATCCTGCGGCCCGAGCGGGGCGGCGGAGGCGTCCTGCGCTCCGCGTACACGAACAAGATGAACGAGGTGAAGCCGCACCGCGCCTGGGCCGAGCGGACCCTCCGGCGCGCCGAGGTCTTCGGCGTCGCGAACGAGGACGTCGGCTTCGTGGAGCTGCTCACGGCCGGACTCGCCGACCGGTGACCCGGCCGGTGACCCGAGAGATGACCCCAGCGATGACCCGAGCGGTGACGCCGGCGATGACCCGAGGAAGAGAGATACGCGACGTGGTGTGGTCCGGAACGTGGGTCGCCGAGCGGCTGAACGTCGAACTGGTCGGCGACGACAGGCTGCGGGACCTGCTGGGCCTGGCCCTGCGCCGCAATCCCAAGCGGGCGCATCTGCTCGTCTCCCAGGTCCTCGGCAAGCATGTGCCGCAGCGCCCCACGGTCGTCTGGCGCTCCGGCTACGACCTGGGCGTCCGCGTCCGTGACCTGCTCGGCCCCGACGCGGCCCGCGCGGTCGTCCTCGGGTACGCGGAAACCGCGACCGGCCTCGGCCACTCGGTCGCCGACGGCGTGGGCGTCGCCCCGTACCTGCACTCCACCCGCCGCCCGGTCGAGGGCGTCGAGCGCGCGGGCGGCTTCGAGGAGTCCCACTCCCACGCCACCTCCCACCTGCTGCTCCCGGAGGACCCGAAACTGCTGGGGAGCGACGGACCGCTCGTCCTCGTCGACGACGAGTTCTCGACGGGCAACACGGTCCTGAACACGATCCGCGCCCTCCACGAGCGCTACCCGCGCGACCGGTACGTGATCGTCGCCCTCGTCGACATGCGCGGCGAGGAGGACCGGGCCCGCCTCGCCGCCTTCGCGAACGAGATCGACGCGCGGGTGGACCTCATAGCACTGGCCTCGGGCACGGTCCGGCTGCCGGAGGACGTACTGGAGCGGGGACGCGAGCTGGTCCGGCAGTACGAGTCGGCAGCCGGGCCCGAGCCGCGTCGGGCGGGCGCGGGTGCCGCGTCGGGCGTGGACGCTCCGAGCACGGACGGGGCCGCGGGACCGCCGGGAGCGCCCCGGAGCGAGCAACTCGCCGGAGGCCTCACCCGCGTCGACCTCGGCTGGCCCGAGGGCGTCCCGGACGGGGGCCGCCACGGCTTCACCCCGGCCCACCGGGCACGCCTCGAAGCCGCCCTGCCCGCCATGGCAGCCCGCGTCACGCGGGCGCTGGGCCTGGGCGGCGGAGGCGACGAGGTGGCGGCGGGAACGAGCGCCGCCACCGAGGCCGGCGGGCGGCCGGGCGGCGCCACCCCCGTGACGGGACCCGGCGCACCCGCGGGGCCGGCCGACGGGCCCACGCCCGCCGCCACCCCCCGCGTCCTCGTCCTCGGCTTCGAGGAGTTGATGTACGCGCCGCTGGCGCTCGGCGTCGCCCTCGAACGCGACGGCGTCGACGTGCGGTACTCCACCACCACCCGCTCGCCCGTCCTCGCCGTCGACGACCCCGGGTACGCCATACGGACCCGGCTCGTCTTCCCCGCCCACGACCGGCCCGCCGACGGACCGGGCGACCGGTACGCGTACAACGTCGCCGGCGGCGGATTCGACGCGGTCGTCGTCGTGGTCGACTCCGCCGCCGACACACCCGAACTGCACGGTTCCGACGGCCTGCTGGCCCAGCTCGCCGCGCACATACCGCGCGTCGCCCTCGCCGTCGTCCCCTCGTACACGCCGGCCCACGTGCCCGCGTCCCCCACCGCGCCGGCCCACGCTCCCACGCACACCCTCACGCCCGCGCACGACACCGACCGCGCACCCGAAAGGGCTTCCATGCCGCGCCTGCCCGAGCCCCTCCGTGGCCCCGCCTTCTCCTCGTACGCCCCCGAGGAGGTCGGCTGGCTGCTCCAGGACCTCTCCGGCGTCGAGCTGGAGGCGCCCACGGAGGAGCGCGAGGAGGCCATACAGAGCGGCGGCGCCCACTACGCCGAGTCGCTGCCCGTCGAGTACCAGCCGAGCCCCGAGTACCAGGAGCTCTTCCACGCCGCGCTGGAGACCTCCGCGGCCCGGATCGCGCGGGCCGTCGGCACGGTCACCGAGACCGTCCTCGCCGAACGGTCCCCGCGGCCCGTCCTCGTCTCGCTCGCCCGAGCCGGGACGCCCGTCGGCATCCTGATGCGCCGCTGGGCCCAGTACCGCCACGGCCTGGACCTGCCGCACTACGCCGTCTCCATCGTGCGCGGCCGGGGCATCGACGCCAACGCGCTGCGCTGGCTCCAGCAGCACCACAACCCCGCCGACGTCGTCTTCGTCGACGGGTGGACCGGCAAGGGCGCCATCACCCGCGAGCTCGCCGACGCGCTGAAGGACTTCGACGGCTTCGACCCCGAGATCGCCGTCCTCGCCGACCCCGGCTCGTGCGTCCGCACCTACGGCACCCGCGAGGACTTCCTCATCCCCTCCGCCTGCCTCAACTCCACCGTCTCCGGCCTGATCTCCCGCACGGTCCTGCGCGCCGACCTCGTCGGACCCGACGACTTCCACGGCGGGAAGTACTACCGCGAGCTCGCCGCCGCCGACCTGTCCGGCCACTTCCTCGACGCGGTCGCCGCCCGCTTCGACGAGGCCACGGACGCGGTCGACGCCGAGGTCAAGGAGCTGCTCTCGGCCGATCGCGCACCCACCTGGGAGGGCTGGGCGGCCGTCGAGCGGATCAGCGAGGAGTACGGCATCCACGACGTGAACCTGGTCAAGCCGGGCGTCGGCGAGACGACCCGGGTGCTGCTGCGGCGCGTCCCCTGGAAGATCCTGGCCCAGCGCGGCGCCGGCGCCGACCTCGACCACGTGCGCCTGCTCGCGCGACAGCGCGGGGTCCCGGTCGAGGAGGTCGACGGACTCCCCTACACCTGCGTGGGGTTGATCCACCCCCAGTACACGCGGGGCGCCACCGGCGCCGACGGCAGGGCGGTGACGGCCAAGTGAGTACCGCCTCCACCGTGCTGGTCGCCAGCGACCTCGACCGCACCCTGATCTACTCCTCCGCCGCCCTCGCACTCGCGATGCCCGACGCTCAGGCGCCCCGGCTGCTCTGCGTCGAGGTGCACGAGAGCAAGCCCCTGTCGTACATGACCGAGGCCGCGGCCGCGCTGCTCGCCGAACTCTCCGCCGACACCGTCTTCGTCCCCACGACGACGCGCACCCGCAAGCAGTACCAGCGCATCCGACTCCCCGGCCGTCCGCCGAAGTTCGCGATCTGCGCCAACGGCGGGCATCTCCTCGTGGACGGCGTCACCGACCACGACTGGCACGCGGGGGTCGTGAAGAGACTGGCCGCCGAGTGCGCGCCGCTCGCGGACGTACGGGCCCGGCTCCTCGCCACGACCGACCCGTCCTGGGTGCGCAAGCACCGGGTGGCCGAGGACGTCTTCACCTATCTCGTCATCGAACGGGAGCTGCTGCCGCCGGAGTGGCTGGACGAGTTCTCGGAGTGGGCCGAGGAGCGCGGCTGGACGGTCTCGCTCCAGGGACGCAAGGTGTACGCCGTGCCGAAGCCGCTGACCAAGAGCGCGGCCATGCGTGAGGTCGCCCACCGCACCGGCGCCACGCTCACCCTCGCCGCCGGGGACTCCCTGCTGGACGCGGACCTGCTGCTCGCCGCCGACCGCTCCTGGCGGCCGGGCCACGGCGAGCTCGCCGACAGCGAGTGGACCGCCCCGCAGCTGGACGTCCTGCCCGAGCGCGGCGTCGCGGCGGGCGAGGAGATCCTGCGCCGCTTCGGCAGGGCGGGCCGGGACCACCGGGCGGGTCCGGCGGTCATCCCGGCGGTGCGCCGGGGCGCCCCGGCCTGAGCCTGGCGGTCATCGCCGTGGTGTGCGCGACCACCGGGCGGGTCCGGCGGTCGTCGTCGCGGTGTGCGGGGCCGCCCGGGTCTGAGCGTGGCGGTCATCGTTGGTGTGCGGGGCCGCCCCGGGGCCTGGGCGCGGCCCTGACCGCCTGGCGGTCCGGGGGCCGCAGGTCTTCCGTTAGCCGCAGCAGCCCCCGCCGCAGCAGCCGCCGCCCCCGCCGCCCGCGCCGGGGGCGGGCCCGGACGCGGTGCCGCCGACCGCGACGGCGGAGAGCAACTTGACGGTGTCGTCGTGTCCGTCGGGGCAGGAGGCGGGGGCGCCGGACTCGGCCATGGGCCGGTTCAGCTCGAACGTGGAGCCACAGGTGCGGCAGCGGAATTCGTAACGAGGCATGGCCCCAGGTTAGCGGCGTTGTCTACCGGGACCGGCTGCTCTCCCGTGCGGTCCTGGCCCGGGCCGCCCGCTCGGCCCGGCGACGCTCGCTGGCGTCCTGTTCCGGGTGACGGGCCCGCCAGTAGGGGTTGTCGTGCGGAAGCGTGCCGCTGACCCGCCCGTACATCCCGAAGAACATAAGCATCAGGCCGACGGCGAAGCTGAAGAGCACGTTCTGGATGTGGAAGGCGAGGAAGTTCAGGCCGGTGTCCAGCAGGGCGAGATTGACGAAGCCGCTGAGGATGAAGGCGATGCCGAGGACCATGTTGAGCGTCGAGGCGAAGTTGCCGCCGATGACCATGCCGACGAAGAGCAGCAGCCCCACGCAGATGGAGAGCACGCTCAGCGCGCCGTTGGTGTTGAGGCCCGCGACCGTGTCGCCGTGGGTGTCGAAGAAGCCGGTCCTGTCGAGGAGTCCGAGGATCCCGAAGGCGAGGAGGACGAGGCCGGTGAGGCCGGCGCCCACGCGGTAGACCCGGCTGAGACGGTGGTCGACGGGGAGGTGTTCGTCGAGGCGCACGTGTCCGGCGCGACGCGGGGCGGCGCGGCGCACGGAGTGGGGGGTGCGGCGGCGGGGGTGGAGAGCAGGGGTGGCCATGGCGGCCTCCTGACACCGGCGGAACGCGGAACGCGGGCACTTCCAGCATCCGCGTGGGCGGGGCCGGGAACAAGTCAGGGGGCTGTGTGAGGCCCGTGGGGCGGGGGCGGGGGCGGAGGCATGGGGCGGAGGCGTGGGCGGAGGCGTGGGGCGGAGGCGTGGGGCGGAGGCGTGGGCGGGGCAGCTCAAGGGGCGCCCGGGGTCGTGGCGCGAGGTGGTTCGTGAGGCGGGGCGGGACCGGCTCAGTGGGTGCCGGCGCCGCGCTCCTCCCGGATGAGCTCGACCACCCGGGCGGCGGCGGCCCGGACGGCCCGGGTCTCGGTGAGGAAGTGCCAGTAGTCGGGGTGGCGGCCCTCGAGACCGGCGACGGCCCGTTCCAGACGGGCCACGGAGTCGTCGAGAGGACGGGCGTGACGCGGATCGGGCGTGTTCCGGCCGGCCATGGCGAGGCGCTGGGCGTCGCGGATGGCGAAGCGGGTGCGGTCGACCTCCTGCTGGGGGTCCTTGGCGACGGCGTTGAGCCGCTGGAGCCGGTCGCCCGCGGCGGAGACGGCCTCGTCGGTGGCGTTGAGCAGGGCGCGCACGGTGGCGAGGAGGGCGGTGGCGTCGGGCCAGCGCTGTTCGTCCCGGGCCTTGGCCGCCTCCTTGAGCTTCTCCTCGGCCTGCCGGACGCTCTCCGCGGCCTGCCCGGGAACGGACTGGAGGTCCTGCCAGCAGGCGGCGGAGAAGCGGCGCCGGAGCTCGCTGAGGACGGGCTCGACGGCATCGGAGCGATTGCCCAGGGCCTGGGCGCGGGTGCGCAGGGAGACCAGACGCTTGTCGATCTCGGCAGCGCGCTCGGGGAGCCGCTCGGCCTCGGCGCGTACGGCTTCGGCGTCGCGCAGGACCTGGTCGGCGCGCCGGAGCGTCTCGGGGACGCCATGCCGGCCCGCGCCTTCGTTGAGCTTGGTGAGCTCGGGACCGAGGGCGGCGAGCCGGGCGGCGAGATCGTCCGCTCTCAGACCCGAGCCCCGCACCGTGTCGAGAGCGGTGCTCGCGTTGCGGAGCGCCTGTCGCGCCCGCTCGACGGCCGGGGCGAGCCGCGCCAGCTGGGTCTCCGCCGTGTCGAGGAGCGGCGCGAGCCCCTGCTCGAACCGGTCCAGCTCCCCCTTGACCCGTACGAGATCGTCCTTGGCCCGCGTCAGCTCCGTACGGGCCCGCACGGCCGTGGACGCGTCGAGATCGTCACGGTCGAGGTCATGGCTGTCGACGGCGGTGATGTAGCGATGACTCACCTCGTCGATCCGGCGCCCCAGCTCGGCGAAGTCGTCCACTGCCCGGCGGGCGCCGGGGGAACTGTCCACAGCCGTGATCGTCTCGATCGAGATGCGCAAGTCACGCTGGGCGGTGTCGAGCTCGTAGAAGGCCGCGGCGGCGTCGTCCTTGGCGGCCTGGGCCTCGGCCCGCTGGCTCTCGCCGCGCCCGCCGAACCACCGACGCGTACCCCCACCGGCGAAGGCGGCCGGCAGTACGGCGAGGGCGATGGGGACGGCGAGGAGCGTCAGCCCGACAACATCTCCGACGCCTTTCCCGAGGCTTGCCACGAGACCCGTCCGGGGGCGCGCCGCGACTCCGGCCCGGACGCCTTTCCCGAGGACAGCTCTGACGGCACTGACGGCACTGCTCGCACTCGCCCTCGCGTGTGTCGCCGCCACATCCCTCTCCCGTGCCGTGTCCACCCTGCCGGTTCATTCTCCCACCAGGTAAGGACGAACACACGGGCCGGTTAGTTCGCGGTTCGCACGGTGACTTCCCCGTTGTGGCTCTGCGCCTTCACCACATGCGCGCTGCTGTCGTCGGTCGGCACGTCGACGGCGACCTCGCCGTTACGGCTGTCGGCGGTGACCGCGTAACGGGTGCTGCCGCGCGGCAGATCGATCGTGACGGCACCGTTGTCGCTGAAGGTCTCCACCCGGTCGGGCACGGCGCTCAGGCCGAGCCGCACCTCTCCGTTGTCGCTGCGCGCCACGACGCTCTTCGCGGTCGACCGCTCCACGGTGACCTGCCCGTTGTCGCTCTCCAGTGTCAGCGGGCCGCCGGCGTTCCGTACCGTCACCTCGCCGTTGTCCGACCGGACGTCCAGCGCGGTGGCGAACCCGTCCGCGGTGACACTGCCGTTGTCGTTCCGCACCACCACGGCGACCCCGCGCGGCACCTTGATCCGGTGCCGGGAGTCACAGTCGGCCGCGAGCCCGTCGCACTCCACGCGCAGCGTCAGCGTCCCGTCCTCCAGCTTCCATGTGGCGTCCGGCCCGCTCCCCATGAACACCCACCCGTCGACCTGCCGCGTCACCTCGACGTCCTTCACATCGGCCGGCACGAGCTCCAGCCCGGAGTTCCCGGCGTCGACGGTGAGCGCCTTCCCCTCGAACGCGAACGTCTTCCTCTCGACGGGCGCGGCGTCCAGATCCCCACTCCCACACCCGGCCACCCCCACCATCCCGACCACGACGGCCACGCCGGCGACGAGTGTGCGGTGACGGGCGCCGGCGCCGGTACGTACGCGATGTGCGGCCACGATGATCATTCCCCCAGGTAGCGCGTTCGAAGACCCCGCCAAGATACGGAGAACCCCACCGCCCCCACGATCCTGCGACCCACCGTCTCGGGGGTGGGGCTATCCCCCGGGCCCCCGCGCCCCGTGTATCGGTTTGCAGGACACACCCGGGGGCCATGTACGCTGTTGCCTCATTCAACGGGTGCGTAGCTCAGGGGTAGAGCGCTGCTCTTACAAAGCAGATGTCGGCGGTTCGAAACCGTCCGCGCCCACCAGCACAGAGGCCTCCCGCCGATCATGGCGGGGGGCCTTTGACATCTACTTCTGACGGCGTTCATGGGCGTCCATGACTGGCGACGCCCCCTGAGCAGCCGATCCATTGCCGGCTGACCGCTTCGCGCTGACGAGGGCTGGATGGGGAACCCGGTCTGATCGGTCAGCTGCCTGCCGCAACAGATGCCTCCGTCCTGCACGCCGCTGCCCTCAGAGGGACACTGAGAGCGTCATTCGATCTTCGCCCGGAGGGATGATGAGCCTTCAGAGAGAAGCCTCAGACGAGTTGAAGCTGGCCTACGAACAGAACCGGGCCGATTTCGCCGAGCTGAACGAGCGGCTGCGGGGCGTCCAGGAGACCGCGCGTGCACGGTTGGCACATGCTGGCCAAGACCCGCCAATCGGGGACTTTCGGTGCCTCCTGTGCGACTGCCCCGGCTATTCTCGCGACCCGGCGATCCCCTCGACCGGCTGCATTTGCAACGACCCGGCCCACTGCCACTACCCATGACCGAGCCCCAGCCCGCGGACCCGCCCTCGCCGGAATGCTTCCTCGGGCCGGAGATCTTCCATCGATTGTCAGGCGCGTCGTTCGATGCCCGGCAAGCGGTAGGCGCCCTCCAGGATCGGGTCCCCCGGGATGTAGAGGCGCAGCACCGGGCGGAAGGCGCCGTTCGGGGTCGGGAGCCAGTTCGCCGTTTCCGTCGGGTGGGACGGTGAGGTGTGTTGGAGGGTGATCGTCAGGGCGCCGTCCGGGTCGGGGATGAGGCCCGGGGTGTGGGAGCCGACGGAGTAGCGGTCGATCGGGTTGGGCACCAGGTAGTAGTCGGGGGAGTCGTACATCGTCAGCGACCAGAAGGCGTCGGCCGGTGGGGGCTGGGAGAAGCGCAGGCGGTAGGAGCGCCCGCCGGTGAGTCGGTGGCCGTGGGTGTCCGTGAAGACCTGGGCGTAGACGGCCTCGTAGCCGTGGTTGCCCCAGAGCGCCGCCCGGGCGGCCGCGGCTCGCAGCAGGTAGGAGGAGGGGCGGTCGGGGGCCTTCCACAGGGAGGAGTCGAGGGTGCCGACGCCGAAGTGGTCCAGGTTGTAGTCGCAGAGGTGAAGGTTCATCTCCCACTCGCCCGGCGGGCGTTCGTCCCCCTCGGGTGGTCTGGCCGCTGCCTCGACGCGCGCCCGGCCGGCCGCGAGGCCCTCCGTCAGGGCCCGTACGAGAGCGGTGCCGGGGGAGACGTACGGCGAAGGGCCCTCCTCGAGGAGCCCGAGGGGCTGGAAGCGTTCCTGGTACTCCTGGTCCGGTGGTGAGGGCGGGAAGTCCGCCATCCAGACGCGGAGTTGTTCGAAGAAGCGGAGGTCGGCGGGGACGTCCGGGTCCGGGAGGGGCAGTTCGCCCGTCGTGGCGCCCGCCGTCAGGGTGAAGCCGGACTGGAGCGCGCGCACCCGTGCCAGGTCCGCCGGGCCGGAGCAGGCGTTGCGGCCGACGATCGACACCACCGCCGTCGGCGCGTCGATCACTCCGCGTACGCCCTCGGGCTCCGCGCCCGACCAGCCAGGCGGCACGATCAACCAGTCGCCCTCGGCGGTCCCCGTCGACCGCGTGCCGATGTAGGCGAAGTTGTTGGTCCAGGCGTCCACCAGCTGGAGGACGTAGTACGCGCCGTCCGTGTCCGGTACGTGCAGCCGGACCGGACCGCTCGACAGGTCGAGCTGGGCCATCGAGTACAGGGTGTCGTTGTTGACGGAGACGAGGTGGTCGCGCGGCCCGGCGAGATCGGTGGCGTGGGCGAAGCGGTTGAACGGGGTGGGCGGGAGCGCTCCGAAGCCCTTGTGCTTGAACGCGTCCACCATCTCCAGGCCGTTGACCAGGGGATATCCGTACACGTACGCCTCGGCCGCCAGGGCGGAGAGCTCGTTCACCGGTCGCTCCCCAGGCTCGGGAACCGGCCGTCGGGTGATACCGCCGTACCGCGCGCCTCGGCGGGCGTCCGATCCGTCATCGCACGGCACCTCCGGTCACGACCCGCGATCATGGGACATCCCGCTCAAACGTCGCACGTACGGGAGCGGGCCGCATCCGATGTCCGCCCGGACGGGCGCCGGGCCCGGGCGTCGCGCCCACCCCCGGATGTCAGTGGTGCGCGCCACACTGGAGGCATGTGCCGAAGCATCAAGACTCTCCGCCCGCCCGCCCTGCCCGAGAAGGCCACCGAGGAGGACTTCCGCGCCGCGGCCCTGCAGTACGTGCGCAAGGTTTCCGGCTTCCGCGCGCCCGCCGCGCACAACAGGGAGGTGTTCGAGCAGGCCGTGGAGGAGATCACCGAAGCGACCCGCAGGCTGCTCGAAGGGATAGAGGTACGAGGCGTCAGGACGCCGCAGCCGGAGCCGCAGCCGGACGCCGCATGAGGTAGGCGGCGAGCGTTCCCGCCAGGAAGAGGGCGAGGACGGAGACCGCCGCGCCGAACCATGTCGCGCCCAGCCACTGGCCGCCGAAGTATCCAAGGCCCACGCTGTAGCCCGCCCAGGCCACGCCCGCCAGCGCGGACCAGGGCAGGAACTCCTTGATCGTGCGGTGGGCCGCGCCCGCGCCCAGGGAGACGACCGAGCGGCCGGCCGGGGCGAAGCGGGCGATCACCACAAGTGCTCCGCCGCCCCGGGCGAGCGCCGCGCCGAGACGTTCCTGCGCGGTGGTGAGACGGCGCGAGCGGGCGATGGCACGGTCCAGGCGGGCTCCGCCGCGCCAGGCCAGCCGGTACGCCACCAGGTCGCCGAGGACCGAGGCGGTGGCCGCGCAGAGGAGGAGGACCAGCAGGGAGGGGGCGTCCTGTGCCACCTCGGCGCCGGCGGCCGCGGCGGTCGCCGCCGTGATCACGAGGACACCGCTCGGCAGCACCGGCAGGAAGACGTCGAGAAGGATCGACAGGGCCACCACGGCATAGATCCATGGGCCTGCGACCAGCGGCCCCACGCTGTCGAGCACCTTGACTCCCCGTGACGCACCGCCTGACAGCAAGAGAGCGTACGCCTGGCGATCTTCCGGGAAGGGAGCAGGGCCCGGAACCGCCACTGCCGGTTCCGGGCCCTCGTGGCGTGGGTTACGCGGCGACCGGGGACTTCCGCTCCTCGCGCAGGTCCTCGGCGTGCTCGTCGGCGTCGCGCGCCCCGAACAGCCGGTCCGCCGCCAGCGCGCCCGGGCCCGTGAAGACCAGCAGCAGGAACGCCCAGCAGAACATGGCGGAGGCCTCGCCGCCGTTCTGCAGCGGGAAGAGGGCCTCGGACTGGTGGACGTAGAAGTACGCGTACGCCATCGAGCCGGACGCGGCGAAGGCCGCGGCACGCGTGCCGATGCCCAGCAGCACCAGGGCGCCGGCGACCAGCTGGATCACCGCCGCGTACCAGCCGGGCCAGGTGCCGGCGGCGATGGTGCCGCCGCCCATCGCGCCGCCGAGGACGCCGAAGAGGGAGGCGGCGCCGTGGCAGGCGAAGAGCAGGCCGACGACGATGCGGAAGAGGCCGAGCGCGTACGGCTGAGCCTGCTGGAGACGGTGGGGCAGGGTGGACATGGGGGGAGGACTCCCTCGGTCGTGGGGACGAAAACCGACGAGGGCGTCAGGTTAGGCGGACCTAATCAATACTTGCAAGTTCAACATTCGCTGCGCGGGTGGATTCCGCCGTATGGCCCGGTTCGGGGGCCGGGCGCCGGAGGGTGACGCGCAGCGCGGCACGGGCGACCGCGTCGGCGTCCGCGAGCATCACCGAGTCGACACCGGGCCGGGCACCGGCCGCCGTGACCCAGTGCACGCCCTCGGTGGGCACTCCCAGTGCGAAACGCCGCAGGTGGGGGCTGCCCTGGTGGTCGATCAGGTGGTACGGGCGCGGGGTGACGTCGAGTCCACCGGTCGGGTACCCGTCGACGGTGTGGGTGCGGCACTGGCCCGCCCTCAGCAGCCGCGCGAGCAGTTCGTCACCGGTACGGGTCAGGTCCGGCTCGGGCAGACGGGCCTCTATGAGGGTGGTGACGGCCACCGTCGAGTCCGGCACATCGGGGGAGTGCGCCAGGAACACCCCGCCCTCCGGCCGCACCTCCAGTCGCGGACCGACCACCTCGAGAACTCCCGCCTCGATCAGGGCGGTCATCTCCTGCGTGCGGCGGCGCGGCGGACCGATGGAGAGGAACGCGTTCAACGGGGTGTACCAGCGGTCCAGTTGGTCGCGCCGGGAGACGCCCGAGAGGCCGGCGTGGTCCACGATCCGGCGCAGCTCGTTGCGGATGTCGCGCAGGACGTCGAGGGCCGCCTTGACCGGCCCCGTGACATTGCCGCGCGCGGCCTCGGTCGCGTCCCGGCGCAGATGGGCCAGCAGGCGGGCGCGATGGTGGGCGGGCGAGTGGAACGTTTCGCCCGCGTAGGGCCGGGAGATCCGGTCCCATGACCAGCGGTCCTTGCCCGGTACGCCGAAGTCGTCCAGTACGGCGGCCTCTTCGGGGCTGCCGTGCGGCGCCTTCAGGAAGCGCCGGCGGAAGTCCGGCGCGCCGCGGAGCCTCGCCTCGTAGAAGACCGTTTCGACCTCTTTGGCCACCAGCGGCCATATCTCCCGCAGGAAGTCCGGCGGATCCCCGGCGTCCGCGCGTTCGCGGAACACCTCGATCACGTCGTCCGTCAGCACCAGGGGCTCGTGGCGCTCCGACGGCCCCTTCTCGTTGTCGCCGCGCGCCTGGTACGGGACACCGCGACGCGATCCCGCGTACAGCCGCGGCTCGCTGCCGGACGGCCGGTAGACCAGCCGCCCGTCCTCCGCTCGCGCGAAGACCCCGCCCCGGCCTGCCGTCAGCAGGGCCATGTGGTCGAAGAAGTTGAGCCCGAGGCCGCGCAGCAGGACCGGTTCGCCCGGTGCGACGACGGAGAGGTCGAGGTCGGCGGGGTTGGCGGGCGGGAAGTGGCGCAGGCCGTGACGCGCGGCGTACTCGGTGAGCCGCGCCTCCGACGGGCCCGGCAGCACCGGGAGGTGGCCCTGCGCGAGGACCACCGCGCCGAGGTCGGAGAGGGTCGTTCCGTCGGAGAGGACGAGCCGCTGGAGTCCCTCGTCTCCGTCCTCCAGGCGTACGGCACGGGCTTGATGCACCTGGACGGTCACCGAGTCCGGCGCACGGCGTACGGTCCGCTCGAACGCCCAGCGCAGATAGCGGCCGTAACAGGCGCGGGTCGGATAGTCGTCGGGACCGAGCCCGCCCTCTGGGCCGACGCCCCGGTCCGGATCGCCCTCTGGGCCGGCGCCCCGGTCCGGATCGCTGTCGGGACCCGCGTTCCGGCCCGGATCGCCCTCGGGGCCGACCTCACCCCCCGGACGGCCGTCGTGTCGGGCGCCATCCTGATGCGCGCCGTTGCCGCGATCGCCCTCGCCCAGGGCCTCGCCCCGGGTTGCCGCCCACTCGTACAGGCTCGGCCCCGGGCGCACCGGCCCTTCGCAGCGCACGCTGTCATCGGTGTACACGGTCACCTGTGACGCCACCGTGTTCATGAGCAGTTCGCCGGACTGGTCGGTACGCCAGACCTGACCGGCGCCCGGCGGTGCCGGGTCGACGACATGGACGGTCAGCCGGGCGTCCGGGGACAGCTCGGGCGCGGAGGCGCAGAGTCTCTCCAGGACCGATGTCCCGCGCGGGCCCGCGCCCACCAGGGCGATGGCGCTGTCGGATACGTGGGGGCGTACATCGGACAAAGCGGTGACTCCCGGGGCATGGGTGCTACTGGAAGCGGAACGTCCGCCTCATCATGCCGTTGGAGCGCCCGGAGTCGAACCCCTGGCGGAGGATCAACCTCCGCTGCGGGATGCCTCACGCGCCCCCGCTTCCCCTTCCGCCTCACTGCCCGGGCCGGTTGCTCCGCCCGTGCCCTCCGTGAGGGCCCGCTCCTCCACCGTGACCAGCCGCGCGCCGGCATCGCCCGCGCGCGTCCCGCCCCGCTCCGCGCGGGCCTGGTCCAGCCGCAGCACCGCCGAACGCCCGCGCAGATCGAGGGACATCAGCTGGTTCGCGAACCAGGGGCCGCCCGTCTTCGCCCAGGTGATCGAGGGTTTGTCCGTCCCGCAGTGCCCGGCCAGCGCGTGCCCGAGCCGTCGTCCGGCCCCGCTCCAGCCGAAGCGGAAGCCGAGCTGGACGGACCGGTGGATGGCGTTGTGCACGGGCGAACAGGTCAGTTGCAGCACGCGTGACACGGGCCCGCCGGACGCCCACTCGGGCTCGGCGACATACGCGTGGTGCACATCGCCCGAGAGCACGCATACCGTCGCCGGGGCGTGCGGGCCGCTGCCCGCCTCCCGGATCAGCTCCGTCAACTCCTCGAAGGAGGACGGGAAGGCCGCCCAGTGCTCCAGGTCCGAACGCCGGCGCAGGTCCTCGGCGAAGCGTGCCCAGCGCGCGCCCCGCTCACCCCGGCAGAGCGCCGCGTTCCAGCCCTCCGCGTCATGGATGAGCGGCGGCAGCAACCAGGGCAGCGAGGTGCCGATCAGGAGATGGTCGTACGTCCCCCGGCCGGCCAGCGCCTGCTCCCGCAGCCAGTCGGCCTCGGCCGGGTTGAGCATCGCGCGGTGGCGTTCGTCCAGTACGCGCGCGCTGCGGGTGTCGACCATCAGCAGCCGGGTCCGGCCGAAGTCCCGCCGGTAACTCCACCGCACCCCGGCCGGATCGTCGTCGGCCCCGGCGGCGAACCGGCGCAGCTGCTCGGTCCCGTCGGGTGTGGCCCGCACCGCCGCGAACAGTTCGTCCGTCTCCAGTTCGGCCGGGGAGAGGTTGCCCAGGTGCTGGTGGACCCAGTACGACATCAGGCCGCTGACCACCCGCTCCCGCCACCACGGGGTGGCCCGCATCTCGGCGACCCAGGAGGCGCTGGTGTTCCAGTCGTCGATGACGTCGTGGTCGTCGAAGATCATGCAGCTGGGGACGGTCGAGAGCAGCCACCGCACCTCGGGGTCCAGCCAGGACTCGTCGTAGAGCCGGGTGTACTCCTCGTAGTCCGCGACCTCCGCGCCCGGTGGTTCGCGCAGATCGCGGCGGGCGGCGAGCCAGCGGCGGGTGGCCTTGGACGTCTGGTCCGCGTACACCTGGTCGCCCAGCAGAAGGAGAACGTCGGGTCCGGGCGCGTCCGGGTCGGCGGCGAGCCTCGCCGCGAGCGTGTCCAGCGCGTCGGGGCCGACCGGGTCCTTCTCGCCGGCGGGCGGCGCGGCCCAGCGGCAGGATCCGAAGGAGACCGAGACTCCGGCGGAGGGCACTTCGGGGGTGCGGATCACGCTCGCCGGGAAGCGGGAGTCGGGCAGCGGCCACACCGCGCGCCCGTCGAGCCGGACTTCGTACGCCGTCGCCGTGCCGGGAGTCAGGCCGGTCACGGTGATCAGCGCGTAGTGGTGGCCCGCTATCTGGAACGTACGGGCCTCACCGCCCGCCCCGTCCGCGCACCGGACCGCCGTGGTGCAGGGCCGGTCGGTCTCGACCCAGATGGTCGCGGTGTCCCCCGTCTCCCAGTCCACGTACCTCAGCAGTGGTCCAAGCCGCAGCCCGGCTGCCATGAGTGCCCCCTCCGTCGCCCCGCACCTACGGTACGGAACGACGGAGGAGACCGGCTGGGTTCCACTGGCGGCGGAGCCGGCGGCCGAGCCGGCGACAGGGCCGACGGGGAAGCCGGCAGCCGGGCCCGCGGGGGTGTCTCGCCGGCGGTGTCAGCAGCCGTTGAGGACGGACTGCAGGGCGCTCTTCTCGGCCGGGTCGACCGTCAGGGCCCAGTACTGCTTCACCTGCACCCACATGCGGGCGTACGTGCAGCGGTACGCGGTGCGCGACGGCATCCACTCCGCCGGGTCGAGGTCGCTCTTGGCCTGGTTGACGTCGTCGGTGACCGCGATGAGCTGCGGGCGGGTCAGGTCGTTGGCGAACTGCTGGCGCTTGGAGGTGGTCCATGAGTTGGCGCCGGAGCGCCAGGCCTCGGCGAGGGCGACGACATGGTCGATGTCGAGGTCGGAGGCGGCCGTCCAGGTGGCGCCGTCGTACTCGGAGTACCAGCTGCCGCTGACGGCGGCACAGTTGGAGTCCTGGACGACGTTCACGCCGTCGCGCTTGAGGACGACCTCGCGGGTGTTGCAGGCTCCGGACTGGGTGCTCCAGTGGGGGAAGAGGTCACGGCTGTAACCGCTGGAGGAACCTTCCGCCCGCACGGTCAGCTGGCCGAGGTACGTACGGGCGGTGGCGGCGCTGATGGGGGTCGGCGGGGACGCCTGGGCGGCCGGGGCGGTGGCCAGCAGGCCGGTTGCGGTGAGTGCGGCGGAGGCGAGGAGCACTGCTATTCGACGCGCGTAGATACCGGACATACGAACTCCCTGGTCGTGGGGGGGCCTTGGCCGTGCGGCCCGGCGGGGTGGCTGGGCGGCTCGGTCATCGTGGCGGCGCGAGGTTTCCGTGAGGGGAGCGCCAGGTAACAGAGTGGCGACATGGGCACGTCACATCAAGGGGTTGACACACCAACAGTTCATCTGCGTCGCCATAGGGTTGGGCCGTGCTGCTGCCCGTGAACGCCACCCTCGGCGCCGTGCTCGCCGTCCTTCTCGCCGCCGGCGCCACCGTGGCCGCCCTCGCTCACCTGGGCCGGGCCCGCGAACTCGTCATCGCGGGGGTGCGCGCCGCCGTCCAGCTGGTGGCCGTCTCCCTGCTCATCGGCTGGGTCGTCCGATCCGTACCGCTGCTGCTCGCGTTCCTGCTGCTGATGTATGCCGTCGCGGTACGGACCGCCGGCCGCCGCATCACCCCCAACGCCACCTGGTGGTGGGCCGCCCTGCCGCTCGCGGCCGGCGTGGTCCCGGTCGTCGCCGCGCTGCTGCTCACCGGGCTCGTCCCGGTCAAGGGCATCGCGCTGATCCCGGTCACCGGCATCCTCATCGGCGGCGCTCTCACCGCCACGGTCCTCGGCGGCAGGCGCGCGCTCGACGAGCTGACCACCCGCCACGGCGAGGTCGAGGCGGGCCTCGCGCTCGGGCTCCTCGACCGGGACGCCCGGCTGGAGATCGCCCGGCCCGCCGCCTCCGACGCGCTGCTGCCCGGCCTCGACCAGACCAGGACCGTGGGTCTCGTCACCCTCCCGGGGGCCTTCGTCGGCATGTTGCTCGCCGGCTCGTCACCGCTGCTCGCCGGGGCGGTGCAGCTGTTCGTCCTGGTCGCGCTGATGGCGGTCCAGGCCGTGGCGGTGGCCGTCGTACTGGAGCTGGTGGCCCGGGGGCGGCTCGACCGGGACGTCCGGCCCTGACCCGCCCGAGCAGGGGTGACGTACCCTGTACGGAGCAGAAGGGGAGTAGCTCTTCGCCGGACCGTCGACATACTGCTGAGCGCGTCTCAGCCGGCGCCCGGAGGCAGGACCCGTCAGGGACCGGCCAGCGAGACCTTCGGCCACAGCATCCATGCCTGTTCTTTCATGGTGCTGTCGTGCCGAAGCGACCCCTGAAACGCTCAGGACTCTCGGCAGGGCGGCGCCCGACCGATTTAGGAATCCATTCCGTGCTGAGCTTCACGATCATGGCGATCACCTTCGGCGTCGTCTTCCTCGCGGAACTCCCCGACAAGACCGCGCTCGCCGGCCTCATGCTGGGCACCCGCTACCGCGCCTCGTACGTCTTCGTCGGTGTCGCCGCCGCCTTCGCCGTCCACGTCGCCCTCGCCATCGCGGCGGGCAGCGTCCTGACCCTCCTGCCGCACCGGCTCGTGCAGGCGGTCGTGGGCGTGTTGTTCCTCGCGGGCGCCGCGATGCTCCTGCTCAAGAGGAACGACGACGAGGACGAGGAGATGAGGACCCCGGCCGACCAGTCCTTCTGGAAGGTGTCCGGCGCGGGCTTCATGCTGATCCTCGTCGCGGAGTTCGGTGACCTCACGCAGATCATGACGGCCAACCTGGCCGCGCGTTACGACAATCCGCTGTCGGTCGGCGTCGGAGCGGTTCTGGCGCTCTGGGCGGTCGCGGGTCTGGGCATCCTGGGCGGGCGCACCCTGATGAAGTACGTACCGCTGCGGCTGATCACCAAGGTCGCGGCGTGCCTGATGGTCGCGCTGGCGGGCTTCAGCCTCTACGAGGCGATTGCGCCGTGACGCGCGGGGCGTGACGTGTGACGTGGTGCGCGCCCCGACCCGTGACGCGTGCGGGGGTGGGGCGTGGCACTACACCGTGACGTGGAGGCGGAACGTGCCGTCGGCCGCCGTCTCCACCCGCAGGGCCGTCAGGTCCGCCACCTGGACGTCCGGGCCGAAGGCCGCCGCGCGGGGGCCGACGCCCACGACGCGCATGCCGGCGGCGCGGCCCGCCTCGATGCCCGCCTGGGAGTCCTCGAAGACCAGGCAGTCCTCGGGGGCGAAGCCCAGCTCGGCCGCGCCCTTCAGAAAGCCCTCCGGGTCCGGCTTGCTGGCGCCGACGCGCTCCGCGGTCACCCTGGTGCGCGGCATCGGCAGTCCGGCGGCGCCCATCCGCGCCTGGGCGAGGGCCTCGTCCGCCGAGGTGACCAGGGCGTGCGGCAGCCCGGCTATCGCGGCGAGGAAGCCGGGGGCCCCGGGCACCGGGACCACGCCGTCGAGGTCGGCGGTCTCCTCGGCGAGCATCACCCGGTTGTCCGCGTAGTTCTCCTCCATCGGGCGCTCCGGCAGGAGGACGGCCATCGTGGCGTAGCCCTGGCGGCCGTGGACCACCTTGAGGGCCTCCTCGGGGTCCAGCCCGTGCCGCTCCGCCCACCGGCGCCAGCAGCGCTCCACCACCGCGTCGGAATTGACGAGCGTGCCGTCCATGTCGAGCAGAAAGGCCTTGGCGGTCAGGACGGCAGGGGCGGCGTCGGGGGCGGGGCTGGCGGCGGAAGGGGTGGCCGGCATCGGCGGGTCTCCAAGGCGCGGGAGCAGGAACAGAGTGGCCCCGCCCGCCGGTCAGGGAATACGGGCGGGGCCACTTTGTTTCTCTACGATACAAAACGAGGGCGCCGGATACCAACCCGGGGGTCGGTCACCTCCCGCGTCTGTCCCCGCCGCCGTCCGTCTCCGCCTCCAGTGCCCGCCGCGTATCGGGTCCGTAGACGCCCTCCGGATCGCCCTCGATGCTCTGGTAGGACTGGTAGACGGCGACGCCCTGCTCGACCTTGTCGTTGTACTTGCCGTTGGCCGGGCCGCTGTACAGACCCAGTTCCGCCAGCCGGTGCTGGAGCTCGACCACCTCCGGGCCGCTGTCACCCCGCTGGAGCGTGCCGTCCGCCACCGGCGTGGCCGGCGGACGCGAGATCACGCCCGTCGCCGACTCCGTACGGGTCGGGGCGGCCGCCGACCGCGCGGACCGTCCGGCCGCCGACGCGGAGGCGCTCGGCGCGGAACGGGTCGGCGGCGCGGAGGCCGACGTCGCGGCCGAGGCGGACGCCGACACCGATGCCGAACGAGTGGCCCGGAGCGACCCGGACGGCGTCGGCGCCTCGGACACCAGGGCGGCGCTCTCGGAGACCGTCGGAAGCACGCGCAGGTTCTCGTCGTCGTCGTTGTCGAACAGGCCCCCCGCGAAGGCCGCCGCGCAGACCGCCGCGACCGCGACTCCGGCCGCCGCGACGACGGCCAGCGGGCCGCGCCGCCGGGGCGCCTCCTCCCGGGAGTCCGGCGTCAGGTCGTGGATCGCGTCGCCGAGGAACAGAGGCATCGTCTCCTCCGCGGGCGCGACGGGAGGCGGACCGCCTGTCCACGCCCCGGCCGGCACGCCGCCGTCCGCGACGGGAGGCGGACCGCCTGTCCACGCCCCGGCCGGTACGCCGCCGTCCGCGACGGGAGGCGGACCGCCTGTCCACGCCCCGGCCGGTACACCGCCGTCCGCGACGGGAGGCGGACCGCCCGTCCACGCCCCGGTCGGCACGCCGCCGGTCCCGACGGGAGGCGGATATCCCGCCCACGCTCCCGCCGATACGCCCTGGGCCCCCGTCGCGCCGTGTGTCGTCGGCAGCCGTACGGTCGACGGGCCGTCACCGTCGGACGCCCGCGTTCCACCCGGAACCGGCGGAGCACCGAAGTTCACGTACGGCCGTATCCGCAGCGGATTGAAGTCCTCCGCCTCCGCCGTCGCGGCGGCCGGGGCGCAGCCGCAGCCGGGCCCCGGCCTGCCGTCCGGGCTCGGCGGCGCGCCGCATGCGGGACAGACGTGTCCGGTCACAGTGTTCCCTCCCCTTGAACTGCGAGCGATTATGCAGCCCCCGCGCTCCGCGCCCCAGGCCGCTCCACCCCTCGGCAGGCCATAACCGCGCATAAACCTCACGATGGAGGGTGAGACGGAGGGTGGAGCGCAGCGAAGGGGATGTTCATGGCCCAGGAAGTACGCACCCCGGCCGCCCATTCGGGGCCCGGCGAGGGGCAGAGTCACCGCACCGTCCTGATCGCCATCGGGGCGCTTCTGCTGGGCATGCTGCTCGCCGCGCTCGACCAGACCATCGTCTCCACCGCGCTGCCGACCATCGTCAGCGAACTCGGCGGCATGGACCATCTGTCGTGGGTGGTCACCGCCTATCTGCTCGCCTCGACCGCCGCGACACCCCTGTGGGGCAAGCTCGGCGACCAGTACGGACGCAAGAAGCTGTTCCAGGCCGCGATCGTCATCTTCCTCATCGGCTCGGCGCTCTGCGGCATCGCCCAGAACATGCCGCAGCTGATCGCCTTCCGCGCGCTCCAGGGCCTGGGCGGCGGCGGTCTCATGGTCCTGTCGATGGCGATCGTCGGCGACATCGTCCCGCCCCGGGAACGCGGCAAGTACCAGGGCCTCTTCGGCGCCGTGTTCGGCGCCACCAGTGTCCTCGGGCCGCTCCTCGGCGGCCTGTTCACCGAACACCTCTCCTGGCGCTGGGTCTTCTACATCAACCTGCCCATCGGAGTCGTCGCGCTCTTCGTCATCGCCGCCGTGCTGCACCTCCCGGCGAAGGGCACCCGGCACACCATCGACTACCTGGGCACCTTCCTCATCGCGTCGGTCGCCACATGCCTGATCCTCGTCGCCTCCCTCGGCGGCACCACCTGGGCCTGGGGTTCGGCGCAGATCATCTCGCTCGCGGTACTCGGAGCCGTACTCCTGGTCTGGTTCGTGTTCGTGGAGCGACGGGCCGCCGAACCCGTACTGCCCCTGAAGCTGTTCCGGATCCGGACCTTCACGCTCGTCTCCGTCATCAGCTTCATCGTCGGCTTCGCGATGTTCGGCGCGATGACCTATCTGCCGACGTTCCTCCAGGTCGTCCAGGGCGTCACCCCGACCATGTCCGGCGTGCACATGCTGCCGATGGTGCTCGGGATGCTGCTCACCTCCACCGCGTCGGGCCAGATCGTCTCCCGCACCGGCCGCTGGAAGGTCTTCCCGATCGCCGGCACCGCCGTCACCGCCCTCGGCCTCGGTCTGCTCGGCGAGTTGAAGGAGACCAGCTCCACCTGGGAGATGAGCACCTACTTCTTCGTCTTCGGCGCCGGACTCGGCCTGGTCATGCAGGTACTCGTGCTGGTCGTGCAGAACGCCGTCTCATACCAGGACCTCGGCGTCGCCACCTCCGGGGCGACGTTCTTCCGGTCCATCGGGGCGTCGTTCGGCGTCGCCATCTTCGGCACCGTCTTCACCAACCGGCTCACCGACAAACTGACCGACGCGCTCGCGGGCCAGGATCTCCCGCCCGGCGTCGGCCCCGACCGGCTCGCCGCCGACCCGCGCTCGATCGCCGCGCTGCCACCCACGCTGCGCCCCTCGGTCCTGCACGCGTACGCGACCTCGATCACCGATGTCTTCGTGTACGCGGCGCCGGTCGTCGTCGTCGCCTTCGCGATCGCCTGGTTCCTCAAGGAGGACAAGCTGCGCGGCTCGGTCACCGCCCCCGACCCCAGCCAGACACTCGCCTCCAACCCGGTCGAACGCTCCTCGTACGACGAGTGCGCGCGGGCCCTGTCGGTACTGGGGTCCCGGGAGGGCCGCAAGGCGATCTACGAGCGGATCACCACGAAGGCCGGACTCGACATGCTGCCCGCCGCCAGCTGGCTGCTGCTGCGGATCAAGCGCCACGGCACGGTCGAGCCCGCCCGGCTGGCCGATGTCACCCCCGTACCGCTGCGTGCGATCACCGAGGCCTCACGGCAGCTCGAGGAGCGGCGCCTGGCCCGGCGGGAGGGGATCCAACTGATGCTCACCGACCAGGGCGTGGAGGTGGCGGCCAAGCTGGCGAAGGCGCGTGAGGAGTCGCTGGCCGAGCTGCTCGGCGACTGGTGGGGGCCGGAGCGGCCGACGGACCTGGTGCAGCTGGTCGAGGAGCTGACGGCGGAACTGGGCGGCTCCGACGACGACCGGCCGCACACCCCGCCGCCGCCCCGCGACCACCACCGCTGAGGACCGCGCGGCTCCTGCCCCGGCGCCTCCGCACGAGCGCGGCTCCCGGCCCCCGGCGCCCCTGAACGGGCGTGGTGCCGGCTCGGGGCCCGGCAGACCCTAGAGCTCCTTGCCGTACCAGATGTCCATGTACGGGCCTCGGCAGTACGCCGGGACCTCCGCGTAGCCATGACGGGTGTACAGCGACCGCGCCTCGATGAGGTCCAGGCGGGTGTTGAGGACCATCCGGCGGGCGCCCAGGCGCCGCGCCGCGTCCTCCAGTCCCCGCATCAGGAGCCCGGAGCCGCCGGAGCCGCGGAAGCGGGGCCGTATGTAGACCCGGGTCAGTTCGGCGCGTTCGGCGTCCAGCATCAGCACACCGCCGCAGGCCACCGGGCCGCCGTCGCGCCGACCGACGAGGAACTGGCCGGTGGGCGGGGTCAATTGGTCGACCCCGTCGTCGGCAAGGCCCTCGTCGATCTCCGCCTCCGTGGCGGGGCGCTTCCAGTAGCGGCCCGCGACCTCGCCGTAGTAGTCGCGTCGCAGCGCGGTGGAGTCGGCGGAGTCGAAGGGCTCGGGCCCCAGGGACCAGCCCCCGGCGCCGCCGGCGATCACTTGGGCGCCGCCTGCTGCACGACCTCGAAGGACCACAGCGTGGACCCCGACGCCGCGGGCTTCGGACGCCCGCCGCCCTCACCCTGCCCGGCTCCCGAGGCCTGTCCGGCGCCGCCGCCCTGGTGCGCCGCCTTCATGGGGCCTTCCATCCACTTCTGGAAGTCCTCCTCGCTGCGCCAGCGCGTGTACACGAGGTACTGGTCGGTCCCCTCGACGGGCCGCAGCAGCTCGAACCACTCGAACCCGTCGGAGCCCTCCACCGCCCCCGCCCGTGCGGCGAACCGCTGCTCCAGCACCTCGCGCTGCTCGTCCGGCACGGTCAGGACATTGATCTTCACGATGCTCATGAGGGCAGGATAGGAGTTCAGGCGACGACCCGGGCGATCAGCAGGCCGTCGTGGCCCTTCACCCCGACCGTCTGGAGCGCCGTCGCGTCCAGGCGCGGTTCGCGCGCGACGAGGTCGAACATCTCCCGTGTACCCCTGACCGACGGGTCCTCGCCGCCCGCGTCGACGACCGCTCCGCCGCGTACGACGTTGTCGACGACGATCACGCTGCCCGGCCGGGTGAGCTTCAGCGACCACTCCACGTACCGCGGGTTGTTGGGCTTGTCGGCGTCGATGAAGACGAGGTCGAAGGGGCCCGCGCTCTCCGTGACGAGCCGGTCCAGGGATTCCAGGGCCGCTCCGGTCCGGACCTCGACGATCGTGTCGAGGCCCGCGCGGGCCAGGTTGGCGCGGGCGACATCGGCGTGGCGCTGGTTGTGCTCGAGGGAGATCAGACGGCCGTCCGGCGGGAGCGCCCGGGCCAGCCAGATCGTGCTGTAACCGCCGAGCGTGCCGATCTCCAGGATCGAGCGCGCGCCCTGGATACGGGCGAGCAGATGCAGCAACTTGCCCTGGTTCGGTGCCACGTTGATGGCCGGAAGCCCGGCCGCGTCGCTCTCGGTGAGCGCCGCGGCCAGGGCGTCGTCGTGCGGGGCGAGGAGACCGGCGAGATAGGCGTCGACGGCGGTCCATCGCTCCTGTGCGGTGTCTTCCTGAGTCATGCCGGCGAACGTACACCGGAGCGCCGGTGTCGCAGCCGCAGCGCCACGGCCGCCCCGCCCACCGCCACCAGGACGCCCGTGACGGTCAGCAGCCAGACCGGGATGTCGTCGCCCACGGTCAGCAGCCGGTCGTGGTAGACGGCCTGTCGGTAGGGGGTGTCGGCCGCCGTCGGCCGCAGCTCGTGGTCACCGTCGATCCGGCCCGGTACCGGGAACCGCTGATCGATGGCGGTCAGGAAGACCGGCTTGCCGCCGGTCAGTTCGGCGAGCGAACCCTTCGTGTCGACCGTCCCGGCGAAGATCACCTCGGGCGGCTCGCCGCCGATGGCCGTGCGCGGCTCCATGCGGTGGTCCGCGAGGACGTACAGACCCAGCGACTGGGGCGTCTTCGCCAGGCGTGACAACCGCATCGGATAGACGAGCCGCTCGCTGGCGAAACGGATCTTCAGCGGATCCAGGGTGCCCCGCAGCACCGTGCCCTTCTCCTTGGGGGCAAGGCGCACGGCGACGTACTCCCACTTCTGCTCGACATACGGCTTCAGCTCGGTGGCGAGCCGGTCGGGCAGCTGGAAGCCGTTGTCTTCCAGCCAGTCGCGCAGGGCGTCCGGGTCGGTCGCGGTGAGGCGGGCGACATCAAAGTCACCGAGCTGTTCCCGGCCGACGACGCCGACCGGCGGCGCGCTCGCGGTGGGCGGCGCGGCGCCCGCGCCGTCCGTGGTCTCGCCGTTGAAGGGCCAGTCGCGACTGCGCGGCCAGAAGTAGTGCCGGGTCTTCTCCTCGGGCTGGGTGAGCCAGGTCAGGTCCTCGAACATGCCGCCGTCGGCCTGCTCGACCGTCGCCCGGGTGGGTACGGGCATGACCCAGGCGGCCCGGGGCGCGTCGCCCACGACGGTGAAGCGCATCACGATCTGTTCCGTACGCCCGTCCCAGTGCACGATGGACGTCTCCCGGTCGACGCCGATCCGGGACATACGGTCGGGGACCATGGCCCCGCAGCCGCAGGCGTACGCCGGGCTGATCAGCGACCCGAGCTGCATCGCGAGCAGCGCGAACAGCAGTGTCAATATTCTTCGTTTCCCCCGCATGAGCATTCAGACGACGGAGGGGAAGATCCGGTTCCGGCCTCTTCGGGAGCCGTCCGGCCACCGGAGTGCCTGTCGGGGAGGCGAGGGCGGGGCGTAGGGGGAGTTGCCCCCGCCTCCCACGTCGTGAGGGCGGATCGCCCTGTCGGGGGTTCCGCTCAGTCGCCCACCCGCACCTGGAGTTCCTTGATGCCGTTGAGCCAGGCCGCGCGCAGCCGGCGCGGGTCGCCGGCGGGCTTCAGGCCGGGCAGGGCGTCGGCGAGGGCGTTGAAGATCAGGTCGATCTCCTGGATGGCGAGGGACTTGCCGAGGCAGAAGTGCGGGCCTCCGCCGCCGAAGCCCAGGTGCGGGTTGGGGTCGCGGGTGATGTCGAAGTCCTCGGGGCGGTCGAAGACGTCGGGGTCGTTGTTGGCCGAGGAGTAGAACAGCCCCACCCGGTCACCCTTCTTGATCTTCTGGCCGCCCAGTTCGGTGTCCTGGGTCGCCGTGCGCTGGAAGGACACCACGGGCGTGGCCCAGCGGACGATCTCCTCGGCGGTGGTGGCGGGCCGCTCGCGCTTGTAGAGCTCCCACTGGTCGGGGTGGGTGAGGAAGGCGTGCATGCCGTGGCTGATGGCGTTACGGGTGGTCTCGTTGCCCGCGACGGCCAGGAGCAGGACGAAGAAGCCGAACTCGTCGGAGGACAGGTTGCCTTCGCCCTCCGCCGCGACGAGCTGGGACACGATGTCCTTGGCGGGGCACTCCTTGCGGGCGGCGGCCATGTTCATCGAGTAGCCGATGAGCTCCATCGCGGCCTCGGCGCCGACCTCTTCGGTGATCGCGTACTCGGGGTCGTCGTACGCGATCATCTTGTTCGACCACTCGAAGATCCGCGACCGGTCCTCCTGGGGGACGCCGATGAGCTCGGCGATGGCCTGGAGGGGCAGTTCGACGGCGATGTTGGTGACGAAGTCGAATCCGCCGGTGCCGTCGGCGCTCTTCTTCGCCTCGGCGACGATCTTGGCGGCGCGCTCGCGCAGGGCGGTTTCCAGGCTCCGAATGGCCCGGGGGGTGAAGCCGCGCTGGACGATCTGGCGCACCCGGGTGTGCTCGGGCGGGTCCATGTTCAGCATGATCAGCTTCTGGACGTCGATCTGGTCGCGGGTGATGTGCTCGTTGAAGCGGATGACCGCCGTGTTCGCGGTGGAGGAGTAGAGCTCCGGGTGGGTGGAGACGTACTTGACGTCCGCGTGGCGCGTGACGGCCCAGTAGCCCTCGTCGTCGAAGCCGGTGATGCCGCGCGGCTGGGCGCACCACCACACCGGCGCGGTCTGCCGCAGCTGGGCGAACTCCGGGAAGGGGACGCGGCTCTGGAGCAGATCGGGATCGGTGAAGTCGAACCCTTCGGGGAGCGCGGGGCAGGGCATCGGCAACTCCATTGTCTGACGGCCCATCAGATAGTGCCGTGAAGGTAGTAACGAGTTCTATAAGTGGCAAGGGGTGCGGGCGGAACTGTTGCGCGCGGGATCCGGTCAGGAGGCGTGCACAACCCTTGCGTACCGGGGGTAGCACTCATAAGACTGCACTCAGAACTAGAACGCGTACTACTTCGGGGGTTCGGGGTCGCTCCCGAAAGGACACAGTCGTCGCCGGGTGCCGGGACACCTGGCCGATGTGCGAGGAGAGGACGAGCTCATGGCCGCGGAACCCGTCATCGTCGAAGCCGTACGCACCCCCATTGGCAGGCGCGGAGGTGCGCTCGCCAATCTTCACCCCGCCTATCTGCTGGGTGAGACCTACCGTGAACTCCTCGGCCGCACCGGCATCCACGCCGACTGCGTCGAACAGATCGTCGGCGGCACCGTCACCCACGCCGGCGAGCAGTCCATGAACCCGGCGCGCAACGCCTGGCTGGCGATGGGCCTGCCGTACGAAACGGCCGCCACCACCGTGGACTGCCAGTGTGGCTCCTCGCAGCAGGCGAGTCACATGGTCGCCAACATGATCTCCGGCGGAGTCATCGACATCGGCATCAGCTGCGGCGTCGAGGCCATGTCCCGCGTACCGCTGGGCAGCGGCTCCAAGCACGGGCCCGGAAAGCCCTGGCCCGACGAGTGGAACGTCGACCTGCCCAACCAGTTCGAGGCGGCCGAGCGCATCGCCCGCCACCGCGGCCTGACCCGTGAACGCGTCGACTCGCTCGGCCTGCTGTCCCAGGAGCGGGCCGCCGTCGCCTGGGCCGAGGAGCGCTTCAAGCGGGAGACCTTCGCGGTGCAGGTGCCCACCACCGAGGAGGAACAGGCGGCCGGGCAGGGCATGTGGCGGCTCGTCGACCGCGACGAGGGGCTCCGGGACACCAGCATGGAGGCCCTGGCCCGGCTCAAGCCCGTCATGCCGACCGCCGTGCACACCGCCGGAAACTCCTCCCAGATCTCCGACGGCGCCGCCGCCATCATGTGGGCGTCCAAGCGGATGGCCCGCGCCCTGAAACTCAAGCCGCGTGCCCGGATCGTCGCCCAGGCCCTGGTCGGATCCGACCCGCACTTCCACCTCGACGGGCCCATCGACGCGACCCGCGCGGTCCTCGGCAAGGCGGGGATGTCCCTGAAGGACATCGATCTGGTCGAGATCAACGAGGCGTTCGCGTCCGTCGTGCTGAGCTGGGCGCAGGTCTTCGACCAGGACCTGGAGAAGGTCAATGTGAACGGGGGCGCGATCGCGCTCGGGCACCCGGTGGGTGCCACGGGGGCGCGGCTCATCACCACCGCCCTGCACGAACTGGAGCGACGGGACAAGGAGTTCGCCCTGATCACCATGTGCGCGGGCGGGGCGCTGGCGACCGGCACGATCATCCAGCGGCTGTAGGCGGCGGCCGGGGCAAGCGGAACGCGAAGGGCCCCGGTGGGCGACCTGGGAGGGTCGCCCACCGGGGCCCCGAAGCGCGTTGGCGGCTGTTCGGCCGGCTCGGCGGGCTCAGTACCAGCCGTGGGACTTCCAGAAGTTCCACGCGCCGTTCGGGCCGCCGTAACGCTCGTTCATGTACTTCAGGCCCCACTTGATCTGGGTGGCCGGGTTGGTCTTCCAGTCCTTGCCCGCCGTAGCCATCTTGGAGCCGGGCAGGGCCTGCACCAGGCCGTAGGCGCCGCTGGACGCGTTGGTGGCGGTGTGCTTCCAGCCGGACTCGTGCTCGACGATCCTGTTGAACGAGTCGAACTGGTCCGCCGGAACGATCTTCCGGGCGATCTCCTGAGGAGTCGCGGCCGAAGCCGGCGCAGTCGTGCCGAGCACCGCTCCCGAAGCACCCAGCAGGACGACTGCGGTGGCGGCGACGGACTTCTGGCGGGTGGAGACACGAGCGACGAGCGAGCGGAACACAGATCGACCTAACGTCGGGGACATGGGACGTCACCAGGCAAGCCGGAACCACACCAGGGGGCGGGGGAGTTGGCTGCCGGCACCACGCTGCGGCGGTGCCCGGCGACTCATCCAGAGAAGCAGGGCGGTTCGGCCGCCGCAATGCCCCCTCTTACTAGCCCCTTTCGCATCCCGGCCCCTCGGACCCCGCGCGGGCGCGATGGCGTTTCCGCAGGTCAGAGCTGGTATTAAACCCCCCGGGCGGCGCCCTTCGCGCCTACTACCGCGCCTAGGGCAGGACTAAGGTCCTGTGGGGCGCCTCACCACGTCGGGACCCTCGAATGTGACCTGGGCCTCGAAGTTGGCTCTCCTCGTGGCCCGTCGAAGGGCCTTCAGGACGGTCCCGCCGATGGTCAGGACCAGCACCACGGTCAGCGCCGCGCGCCCCAGGTCCCAGCCGAGCGAGGTGGCCGCGCAGTACGCCAGGAAGCGCACCAGGTTCTCGTGGACCGGGTCGCCCGGGTGGAAGGAGACACCGCCGCTCATGCCCTGCAGCAGCACCCAGCCCTGCAGATTCATGACCGTGCCGTACGCGAACGCCGCGAGCGCCCCGTACAGCGACAGGAGCAGGAGCTCGGCCCGCCCCCGCAGCCGGTCCGCGCCCGGGAGCAGCCCCGCGCCCATCGCGAACCAGGCCATCGCCAGCATCTGGAACGGCATCCAGGGACCCACACCGCCCGTGAGCAGCGCGGACGCGAACATCGTCACCGCGCCCAGGACGAAGCCGAAGCCCGGCCCGAGTACCCGGCCGCTCAGCACCATCAGGAAGAACATCGGCTCCAGACCCGCCGTGCCCGCGCCCAGGGGCCGCAGCGCCGCTCCCACGGCGGCCAGCACGCCGAGCATGGCCACGGCCTTCGCGTCCATCCCGGAGTCGGTGACGGTCGCCACGACGACCGCGGCGAGCAGCGGGAGCAGCGCGGCGAAGAGCCAGGGCGCGTCGGCGGCGTGCCCCGTGAGCAGGCTGTCACTGTCCGCGAGCAGCGGCCAGCCGAACGCGATCACGCCGATGGCGGTGACCAGCCCCAGGGCCACGGCGGAACGGGGCCCCAGGCGGACGGGGCGTGGCGCGCTCATCGCAGGGCCTTCGCGACCTGGCCGACGGTGAGCCACGGCTGGGGAGCGAGGATCTTCGCCACCTGCGGCGCGAAGGCGGGCGAGGAGACGACGACCTCGGACGTCGGTCCGTCCGCGACGACCTCGCCGTCCGCGAGGATCAGCACCCGGTGCGCCAGCTCGGCGGCCAGCTCCACATCGTGGGTGGCCAGCACGATGCCGTGCCCGGCCGCCGCGAGACCCCGCAGATGGACGACGAGGCGGGCCTTGGCGGCGTAGTCGAGCCCGCGCGTCGGCTCGTCCAGGAGCAGCAGTGGGGGCCGGCCGGTGAGGACGACGGCGAGGGCCAGGGCGAGCCGCTGCCCCTCGGACAGATCCCGGGGGTGCGTGCCGTCCGCCACGCCCGGCAGCAGCTCCGAGACCAGTGCCCGGCAGGTCCCCGGCACGGCCCCCGCGTCGGCGTCGGCGGCCGCGCACTCGGCGGCGACGGTGTCGGCGTACAGCAGGTCCCGCGGTTCCTGCGGTACGAGCCCGACCCGCCGGATCAGCTCGCGCGGCGCGGTCCGGTGCGGAGCGAGGCCGCCGACGGACACCGACCCGGCCCCGGGCTCGACCATGCCGACGAGCGCCCCGAGCAGCGTCGACTTCCCGGCCCCGTTGCGCCCCATCAGCGCGACGGTCTCCCCGGCGCCGACACGGAGAGCGACGCCCCGCAACGCCTCGACGCGGCCCCGGCGCACGCTGAGGCCCCGTACGTCGACGAGGGGGCCCGTCAGGGCGGCGCGCGCCTCCCGCGGTGGCTCGGCCTCCGCGGCTCCGGCACGGCGTCCGAACCATCCCCGGACGACCCGCAGGGCCCGCGGTGCGCCGGAGGCCGCCTCGGCCGGTGCGGCGCCCCGCGGTCCGCCGGTGGCCGCCGGTGCGGTGTCCGGTGTGCCGGCGTCCATCGGGCCCCCGGCGTTCGTCCCCGGGCCGGCCTGCGGGGGCGCCGTCGTCGTGCCCGGAATCCGGTCCGCAAGCCGCTCGCGCAGCTGGGCCGCCCTGCGGCGCGCGTCGCGGACCGAGAGCGGCAGCGGGTCCCAGCCCGCCAGACGGCCCAGGGCGACCACCGGGGGGTGGACGGGGGAGCGGGACATGATGTCGGCGGGGGCGCCCGTCACCGGCGCGGCCCCGGGGGCGGGCAGGAGGACGACGCGGTCCGCGTACTGGACCACGCGCTCCAGGCGGTGCTCGGCCATCAGGATCGTCGTACCGAGGTCGTGGACGAGGCGCTGAAGAATCGCCAGTACGTCCTCCGCCGCCGCCGGGTCCAGCGCGGACGTCGGCTCGTCGAGGACGAGCACCTTCGGGTGCGGGGTGAGGACCGAGCCGATCGCGACGCGCTGGCGCTGGCCGCCGGAGAGCGTGGCGATCGGGCGGTCCCGCAGCTCCGTGAGGCCGAGCAGGTCCAGGGTCTCCTCGACGCGGCGGCGCATGACGTCGGGCGCGAGACCCAGGGACTCCATGCCGTAGGCGAGCTCGTCCTCGACCGTGTCGGTGACGAAGTGCGCCAGCGGGTCCTGCCCCACCGTGCCGACCAGATCCGCCAGGTCGCGCGGCCGATGGGTACGGGTGTCGCGGCCGTCGACCGTCACCCGGCCCCGCAGCGTCCCGCCCGTGAAGTGGGGGACGAGCCCGGACACCGCACCGAGCAGTGTCGACTTGCCGACACCAGAGGGGCCCACCAGCAGCACCAGTTCGCCCTCGGGGACGGTCAGATCGACGTCCGCCAGCGTCGGTACGGCCGCGTCGCCGTACGTCACCGAGACGTTGTCGAACCGGATCACTGCGACTCCTTGGCGGGGGAAGGGACCGTGCCGGCGGATGCCGGGGCGGCCGGCACGGCGGGGGGAAGGGACGGGGTGCGCGGCGGGGCGGGGACAGGGGACACGAACGCCGGGAGCAGACCCACCAGAACGGACAGCGCCGGCCAGAGCGGCAGCCCGGGCGCCGCCAGCGGTACGACACCGGGCCGCAGCGCCCCGGGATCGTACGACGCCGCCCAGATCATCAGCGCGGCCACCGCCACGCCCGACCCGGCGACCAGCCAGGCACGCGCGCCCCACCGGTCGGGCCGGTAGCGCGTACGGGCGGAGCGGCGCCCGCCGAGACGGAGCCCCGCCATCGCCGCGACCAGGCCGGCCAGCAGCAGCGGCAGGCCGTAGCCGGCTCCGGACGACGCGAGCAGCCCGTAGGCGCCGACGCACACACCGAACAGCCCGCCCAGCGTCAGCGCGGTGGTGGTGCGCCGCACCCCAACGGGCACCGGCACCGTACGCCCGTACCCCCGCGCGTCCATCGACGCCGCCACGGCGATCGACCGCTCCAACGCGCCCTCCAGGACCGGCAGTCCGATCTGGAGCACCGCCTTCACCCCGCCGGTGGGGCGGCCCCGCAGCCGCCGGGCCGTCCGCAGCCGCACCACATCGGCGACCATGTGGGGCGCGAAGGTCATGGCGACCACGACCGCGACCCCCGCCTCGTACAACGCGCCCGGCAGCGACTTCAGCAGCCGCGCCGGGTTGGCCAGCGAGTTCGCCGCGCCCACGCAGATGAGCAACGTCGCCAGCTTCGCCCCGTCGTACAGCGCGAACACCAACTGCTCCGCCGTGAACCGGCCGCCGATCCGCACCCCTTGGACCCAGTCGGGCAGGGGCACCTCGGGCAGCGTGAACAGCGGATGCGTGCCCGGGATCGGTGAGCCGAGCACCACGGTGAAGACCAGCCGGATCGCGACGACGAACAGCCCCAGCTTCACGAACGCGCCGTACGACCGCGCCCAGGGCGCGTCCGTCCGCCGGGCCGCCACCACATGACCCGCCACGCCGACGAGCAGCCCGAGCAGCAGGGGGTTGGTCGTCCGCGACGCGGCCGCGGCGAGGCCCAGCGCCCACAGCCACCACGCCCCGGCGTGCAGGGCGTTGGCGCGGGTCGCCTCGGGAGCGCGCAGAGAGCCGGTGCGGGTCGTCATCCGCGGCGTCGGCGGGCCTGCCAGAAGGCCGCTCCGCCGAAGACGAGCACGGCGGCGGCTCCCGCGACGAGCCCGAGCGACGGCCCGCCGCCCTCGGTGCCCCGGGAGTCCCCGGCGTCACCGGGCTCTTGGGCGCCGGTCGCCGGAGCCGGGCCGGAGACGGTCGCGGAGGGGGCCGGGCGCTCACCCGTCACCTGCTCGCCGCATCCCGTCCTCGGAAAGCCGGCGATCGCGCACAGCAGCGCCTCGCCGTTGTACCGCAGCGGCGGGGCGAGCGCCGCCAGCGCCTCGGCGCTCGTCGCGTCCTCACGGACCTGCGCGCAGCCGGTGCGCCGCGCGGGTGGGGTCTCGCCGGCCGGCGCGTCGGACGGTGTGCCGAAGTCGATGACGACGCCGACCCGCTTGCTGCCGTCCCTGGCCGGAGTGGCGGCGCAGATCGTGGCGAAGTCCGGTGCGGTACGGGGCCGTGCCGAGTCCCCGGAGTCCGCGCTGACGGAGAACCGGTACCCGTTGACCTCGCCGTCGGCCGGGCGTGCCGTCGCCGGCCCCTGTGTCGCATAGGCCCAGGCCGAGGAGGCGGGGGCCGACTGCCAGAACGACCAGTACCGGTATCCGGCGGCCTGCGCGGGCCCGGCGCCCAGCATCGTCAGCGCGGCCGCGAGCGCCAGGGCCGGCGCCAGGACCAGAGACAGGGCGGGGGACAGCGACCGGGCACGGATCACAGCTGCTTGCCCTTGCGGCGGCCGCTCAGCAGGAAGCCGATCCCGACGCCGACGACCAGGCCGACACCGACGATCCACCACACGTTGAAGCCGGACTCCTCGTCCTGCGCCGGTGCGACCGGCCCGGTGGCGGTGAGCGGCGCGGGCCCGGTGGCATTGAGCTGCTGGACCAGGTCGACACCGCCGAAGTCCCGGATGTCCGCGCCCATCGTGTTCGCGGCGAAGATCAGCTGGGCGTAGGCGGCCGGACCGTTCTCCTTCGCCCAGGGGGCGGAGTTCTTCTCCAGCCAGGTCAGCGCGGTCAGCGCCTTGCCGCTGTGACCGGCGGCGGCGAGCGCGACCACGGCGTCGGCGGTGTTGCCGAAGTCGGGCAGAGGGGCCGGGTCGGTGGCACCGGGCATCGGGGGAAGGTCGAGGTGGCCGGTCGCGGCGAGCGCGCCGGCGAGGTACGAGGCGCCGTTGCGGGCGGCCCGCTCCGGCGTGGGCTTCGCCGTGTCCTGGCAGCTCGGCTCCTGGTCCGGCTTCACACCACGCGTCTGGAGGCTCTTGCCGAGCCCGGCGAGGGTGGCGGCAGCGGTCGCGTCACCGTTGGCGACGAGCGTGCCGGCCGGGTCCGGCTGGTAGGCGAAGGCGCCCGGGCCGTCCTTGTCGGCGCACGGCTTGGCGAAGGTGAGCAGTGCGTCGTACGGGGTCCTGCCCTCGGCGGACTTCACCCCGCCCGGCTGCTGGCCGATCCCTACCAGCGCGCCGATGACGATCGACGTGGAGTTGGCGTCGCTGGGGCTGCCGGGGTTGTAGCCCCAGCCGCCGTCCTTGTTCTGTATGCCCTTCAGCCAGCCGATACCGGCGGCCACGGCGACGGCGGCGGGGTGGGGCGCGGGGGTGGCCGTGGCGCTCGGCGCGCCGGTCGTGGCCTGAGGTGCCCGGGCGATCCCGTTCAGCGCCTGCACGGCGACGGCCGTCGCGTTGGTGTCCAGCAGGGTGGACGGGTCGCAGGGCTTGGCCGGGTCCGGACGGTAGGACGCGAAGGCGCCGCTGTCGCACTGCTGGTCGAGGAGCCAGGTCAGCGACTGCGGCGCGGGCGTCAGACCGGCCGTCTTCTGTGCCATGAAGGCGAGCGACTGCCGCCAGACACCGTCGTACGTCGGGTCCTTCGTGCCGTAGAGCCCGGCCGGGACGGCGGGCGTCGGCGTCGGGGAGGGCGCCGCGGGCGCGGACGGGGCCGCGGAGGTGGGCGCCGGGGACGGTGAGGCGGGGGAGGGCGCCGCGGACGCGGCGGGGGCGACGGCTCCGGCGGCCACCGTGCACAGCAGTGCGGTGGCGACGAGCGTGGCGGCGCTGCGGCGGACGGTGGTCATGGCGGGGCTGGCCTCTCCTGCGTGGCCGGGCACCGGCACACGGAGGCACCAGGCTCCGGCTCCGTATACCTCGACGGTGCCGCTCACCGGGCGGGTCCCGGGAGCACGAGCCGGTCACGTCCCGTCCGGGGCATTCCGACTCGCCGCCCGGGGCGGCTCACGGTTGCGGGTCAGTGCCGGATTCGCACCGGCTTTCCCCCGTACGGGCATGATGACGACGCGCCCACTGTACCGGCCCGTAGAACAGGCCCCCGGGGGCGGCCGCCCCCCGCCGAGGCCCCCCGCGCGAGCCGTGCCGGGGCCGGGCCGGCGGTCGGCGCGCCGCCGCGTGTCCCGCGCCCGGCCGTCACACCGCCACGTACGTCACCGGCTCGCTCCCCGGCACCGCCTCGGCCCGGCCCAGCTTCACCAGGCGGCGCAGGTGCGCCTCCGCCTCGCTCACCGCGATGTTCCGTGAGCCGTACGGGATCTGCTCCCACGGGCGGTTCCACTCCATGCGGACGGCGAGCTGCCACGGCGTCAGTGGGGTGGCCAGCAGGCCGAGCAGCCCGGTCAGCCGCTCCTCGTGGTGGTCCAGCAGCTCCCGGACCCGTCCTTCCGCGTCCGTGAAGGCGTGCTGGTGCGCCGGCAGGACCTCCGCGACGCCGAGCCGGCCGATCCGCTCCAGGGAGTCGAGGTAGTCGCCGAGGGGATCGGTGACGGTGAGGTCCTCGGGGTCCTCGTACAGGCCGATGTGAGGGGTGATCCCGGGGAGCAGATGGTCGCCGGAGAAGAGCCTCCCGTGGCCGGGCAGCCGGGCCGGGTGCTCCTCCTCCAGGTGCAGGCAGACATGGCCGGGCGTGTGGCCCGGCGTCCAGATGGCGCGCAGCCGCCGTCCGGCCAGGTCGAGGAGCTCCCCGGGGACGATCTCCCGGTCGGGGAGCGCGGAGCGCAGCCCGGGCAGCGTACGCATCCGCCCGGCCGCCCGGGCGGCGAGCAGGGGAGCGGTGTGGTCCTCGGGGGCGCCGACGGTGGCGAGTTTGCGGGCCAGGTAGTCGAGCCAGACGCCGGGCTCGGACGCGCGGGTGCGGCGTACGACGGCGGTGTCGGCGGCGTGCATCGCGATCCAGGCGCCGGACGCCTCGCGCACCTGGCCGGAGAGGCCGTGGTGGTCGGGATGGTGGTGCGTGATGACGACGCCGTGGACGTCGGCCACCGATGTGCCGAGCTCCGCCAGCCCTTCGGTGAGTTCGGCCCACGACCGCGGGTCGTCCCAGCCGGTGTCGATCAGGACCGGTCCTCGGTCGGTGTCTAGGAGATGGACGAGCGTGTGCCCCAGCGGGTTGTCCGGAATGGCGACTTTGATGGACCAGACGCCTCCGCCGTGCACGGTCACCTGTGACATGAGTCCTCGTCTCTCCCGGGCGCTCCCGGGCCGCACGGCCATTGCTCACTATAACGAGAACTGACGTTCCGTCAGAGAGAGCTGCGGTAATCATCCGTGAGCGGCCCCTGACCAGCAATCGGGCCGTAGGCGTTGGTCGTTGTCGGCCGTCCGGGCCCTTCTCGCGCGGCCCACGGACGGCCCGGGACCGCCCTCGCCCCGCGCGGCGAGGCAGGGGCGCTCATCGCCGTCGGGCACCCACGCCCCGCACCGGGCGGCGGCCGCGGCGGAGGCCCGTAACGTCGTTGACGTGGACAAATCACGTCGATAGTTTCCTCGCATGATCACTTCACACATCGCTCGCAAGGCGGGTCTTGTCGCGGCGGCTTGCAGTGCCCTGTTCGCCACATCTGTGGCAGTCGGGCCGTCGGCCTCCGCGGCCACGGCGCCGTGCGGCAGCATGCGTCAGCTCGGAGCCACCGCGTACGCCACGAGCGGCAGCGAAACGGTCGCCTCGGTCAAGCAGTTCTACGGCTGCGGCAAGAACTACGCCTACATATACGTGTGGGAATCCTTCAGGAGCGCCCACCCCAGCGGTGACTGGGACATCTACATCGGCGTCTACCACAGCGGCGGTCAGTCGGAGGGGTATCGCCAGGTCCTCAACACGAGGACGTACGAGCTCTACTCGTACGGCGCCGATTCAGCGGCCTACTGCACCCATGCCCTGGGGGGCGTCATCGGCAACGGCAGCATGCCCGGCGCCTACGCCAGGACCGTAGAGGTCTGTTGAGCGCCGCCTAGGTCCGGATCCGGCCGGCCCCACTGGATCGGCACCGGCGCGAACGGCCCTGCCCCTCGGGCGGGGCCGTTTCGCTGTGCCGCGCAGGCTCGGCGGCAGGTGGCGGTGTTGTGCCCCTGCCGGGAAGGCCCAGGTGGCACCACCGAAGCACCGCCGGCGGCAAAGCGGCTGGTAGGGCCCATTCCGTCCGAAGCATTGCTCCCTATAACTAGAACTGGTATCAGTTCTGAAACAGTGTCAGGAGATCTCCGGGGCGGGAAGGCAGCAGCCATGACCGAGCTTGTGGAACACGGAAAACTGTTCATCGGCGGGGAGTTGACCGATTCGAGCGGCACCGGCGTCATCGAGGTGATCTCCCCGCACACCGAGCAGGTCATCGGACGCGTCCCGCATGCCACCGAGGCCGACGTCGACCGGGCGGTCGCCGCCGCGCGGGCAGCCTTCGACCACGGGCCCTGGCGGCGGATGTCGCTCGACGAGCGGATCGCCGTCGTCACCCGGATCAAGGACGCGATCGCCGTACGGCACGAGGAGATCGCCCGGCTGATCAGCTCGCAGAACGGCTCGCCCTACTCCTGGAGCGTCCTCGCCCAGGCGCTCGGCGCGATGATGGTCTGGGACGCGGCGATCACCGTCGCCCGCGACTTCCCGTACGAGGCAGAGCGCGCCGGCGTCCTCGGGCCCATCCTCGTCCGGCGCGAGCCGGTCGGCGTGGTCGCGGCCGTCGTGCCCTGGAACGTCCCGCAGTTCACCGCCGCCGCCAAGCTGGGGCCCGCGCTCCTCGCCGGGTGCGCGGTGATTCTCAAGCCCTCGCCCGAGTCCCCGCTGGACAGTTACGTCCTCGCCGAGATCGCCCGGGAGGCTGGGCTGCCCGAGGGTGTGCTGTCGGTCCTGCCCGCCGACCGCGAGGTCAGTGAGTACCTGGTCGGTCACCCCGGCGTCGACAAGGTCTCCTTCACGGGTTCCGTCGGCGCGGGCAAGCGGGTCATGGAGGTCGCCTCCCGCAATCTCACCCGCGTCACGCTGGAGCTCGGCGGCAAGTCGGCCGCGGTGATCCTGCCGGACGCCGATCTGGAGGCGGCGGTCGCCGGGATCGTCCCGGCCGCCTGGATGAACAACGGCCAGGCGTGTGTCGCCCAGACCCGGATCCTCGCGCCGCGCGGCCGGTACGACGAGATCGCCGACGCCCTCGCGGCGGCGGCCGGAGCCCTGGCGGTCGGCGACCCGCTGGACCCTGCGACGCAGGTCGGACCCCTGGTCGCCAGGCGCCAGCAGCAGCGCTCCCTCGGTTACATCCGCATCGGCCAGGAGGAAGGCGCGAAGATCCTTTCCGGGGGCGGGCGGCCCACCGGCCTGGACCGTGGCTGGTACGTCGAGCCGACGCTCTTCGGAGGCGTCGACAACGGGATGCGGATCGCCCGCGAGGAGATCTTCGGCCCGGTCATCTGCCTGCTGCCGTACGGCGACGAGGACGAGGCCCTGCGGATCGCGAACGACTCCGACTACGGCCTCAGCGGCAGCGTCTGGACGGGGGACGTGGAGCACGGCATCGACTTCGCCCGGCAGGTCAGGACGGGCACCTTCAACGTCAACACCTTCAGCCTCGACATGCTGGGGCCGTTCGGCGGCTACAAGAGCTCCGGCCTGGGGCGCGAGTTCGGGCCGGAGGGCTTCAGTGAGTACCTGGAGCACAAGATGATCCACCTCCCGGCCGGGCACGGAGGCGCGTGATGGGCGACCGCTGGCACGTCGAGGTCGACCGGAGCGTCTGCATCGGCTCGGGGATGTGTGTGAACCACGCCCCGGACGGCTTCATGCTCGACACGGCCCGGCAGTCGCATCCGCGGCAGGCGGAGTCCGACGCGAACGAGAAGGTGCTGGCCGCGGCGGAGGGCTGCCCGGTCGAGGCGATCATGATCACCCTCCTCGAGTCGGGGGAGCCGGTCTTCCCCCCGGAGGACTAGGCACACCTAGGCCGGGGCAAGAGCCGGGAGGGGCGGGCGCCGGGGCGGGGCTGCGGCTCCGCCCCCGCTCCACCCTCCCGCGTCGCTCTCCCGGCTCACGCCCGACTCACTTTTCCGACGCCGGGTCCGTCAGGTCGATCAGCCGGCACACCGTCTCGATGTCGATCTTCACCTGGGCGATCGACGCCCGTCCGGAGAGCCAGGTGATCAGGGCCGAGTGCCAGGTGTGCTCGATGACCCGGACCGCCGAGAGCTGCTGCGGCGTCGGATGGTCGAGACCCATCGCGTCCAGGATGATCGCCGTGGTCTGACGGGAGACGGTGTCCACCTCGGGGCTGACGCTGCGATCGGCGAAGGTCAGGGCCCGTACCATCGCGTCGGCCAGATGCGGCTCCCGCTGGAGGGCGCGGAACGCCCGCATCAGGGTCTCCGCCACGCGCTCGGCCGGGTCCTCGGCGGCCGGGGGGCGCTTGCGGAGGGTGGTGTGGAGGTGCTGGAGCTGGTCCTGCATGGTGGCGACCAGAAGGTGGATCTTGGACGGGAAGTAGCGGTAGAGCGTGCCCAGGGCGACCCCCGCCGCCTCGGCGACCTCGCGCATCTGCACCGCGTCGAAACCGCCCCGGCTCGCGAGCTGCGCGCTGGCGTGCAGGATGCGCCGGCGACGCGCCTCCTGGCGCTCTGTCAGGGGAGGCGACGCAGGTCTGTCTTCCGCTGTCATGGGTCCCGTTCCGTGGCGTTGGCTCGCGACAGTATGGCCGGGCGTCCGCCGTGGCGCGAATCACCTGATCCGGCTCTTACAGCGGCGCTACCTGCCGGTAGATTCGAAGCTCGTCGAACGACCAAGTCTGAAACTTGTTCTAGATTAGCGCGAGCGGTTACGCTCCCGCGAAACGCAGTGAGAAGGGGGCCGCGAGTGACCGCTGAGGCCATAGAGACGGGCCCCCGTGCCGGTGCCACAGGAGACGGTGACCGTCCCCTGCGCATCGCCCTCCTCACGTACAAGGGAAACCCCTTCTGCGGCGGCCAGGGCGTCTACGTACGGCACCTCTCACGTGAGCTCGCCCGCCTCGGTCACCACGTCGAGGTCATCGGATCGCAGCCCTATCCCGTACTGGACGAGGGCGTCCCGCTCACCGAGCTGGCCAGCCTCGACCTCTACCGGCAGCCCGACCCCTTCCGTACGCCCAAGCGGGACGAGTACCGCGACTGGATCGACGCGCTGGAAGTCGCCACCATGTGGACCGGCGGCTTTCCCGAGCCGCTGACGTTCTCCCTGCGCGCCCGCCGCCATCTCGCCGCCCGCAAGGGCCAGTTCGACGTGGTGCACGACAACCAGACCCTCGGCTACGGCCTGCTGGGCGGCCCGGGCGCGATCGGCGCCCCGCTCGTCACGACCATTCATCACCCCATCACCGTCGACCGGCAGCTGGACCTGGACGCCGCCACCGACTGGAAGCGCCGTGCCTCCGTCCGGCGCTGGTACGCCTTCACCCGGATGCAGAAGCGGGTCGCCCGCCGGCTGCCCTCGGTCCTCACCGTCTCCGGCTCCTCCCGCCAGGAGATCGTGGACCACCTCGGCGTACGGGACGAGCGCGTCCGTGTCGTGCACATCGGCGCCGACACCGACCTGTGGTCGCCCGACCCGTCCGTCGCCGAGGTCCCCGGCAGGATCGTCACCACCTCCAGCGCCGACGTGCCGCTCAAGGGCCTCATCCATCTCGTCGAGGCGCTCGCCAAGCTGCGCACCGAGAACCCGGCCGCCCACCTCGTCGTCGTCGGCAGGCGCGCCGAGGACGGACCGGTCGCCCAGGCCATCGAGCGCTACGGCCTCGAGGACGCCGTCGAGTTCGTCAAGGGCATCTCCGACGCCGAGCTCGTGGACCTCGTTCGGTCCGCGCAGGTCGCCTGCGTGCCATCGCTGTACGAGGGGTTCTCGCTGCCCGCCGCCGAGGCGATGGCCACCGGCACCCCGCTGATCGCCACCACCGGCGGCGCCATCCCGGAGGTCTCCGGGAGCGACGGCGAGACCTGCCTCGCGGTACCGCCCGGCGACGCCGGCGCCCTGGCCGCCGCACTGGGACGGGCCCTGGGCGACGACGCGCTGCGGGCGCGCCTCGGCGCCGCCGGCCGCGCGCGGGTTCTCGCCAACTTCACCTGGGCCCGCGCCGCCCAGGGAACCGCCGAGCTCTACCGCGAGGCGATCGCCGCGCAGTCGCCCGGCGGCGCGGCCGGGGGCCGCTCCGCGGCAAGGATTCCGGGCCGCTCCGCGGCCCCGGGTACGGGTACCCCTATTGGGAGCAATCGCTGATGCTGACCGTCGACTTCACCCGCTTCCCGCTCGCCCCCGGCGACCGTGTGCTCGATCTGGGCTGCGGCGCCGGCCGCCATGCCTTCGAGTGCTACCGGCGGGGCGCCCAGGTCGTGGCCCTCGACCAGAACGGCGAGGAGATCCGCGAGGTCGCCAAGTGGTTCGCGGCGATGAAGGAGGCCGGAGAGGCACCGGCGGGTGCGACCGCCACCGCCATGGAGGGCGACGCGCTCAACCTCCCCTTTCCCGACGAGTCCTTCGACGTCGTGATCATCTCCGAGGTCATGGAGCACATCCCCGACGACAAGGGCGTGCTCGCGGAGATGGTCCGCGTCCTCAAGCCCGGCGGCCGGATCGCCATCACCGTTCCCCGCTACGGCCCCGAGAAGGTCTGCTGGGCCCTCTCCGACGCCTACCACGAGGTCGAGGGCGGGCACATCCGCATCTACAAGGCGGACGAGCTGCTGGGCAAGATCCGCCAGGCCGGACTCAAGCCGTACGGCACCCACCACGCCCACGCGCTGCACTCCCCGTACTGGTGGCTCAAGTGCGCCTTCGGAGTGGACAACGACAAGGCGCTCCCGGTCCGGGCGTACCACAAGCTGCTGGTCTGGGACATCATGAAGAAGCCCCTGGTCACCCGGCTCGCCGAGCAGGCGCTCAACCCGATCGTCGGCAAGAGCTTCGTGGCCTACGCGACCAAGCCGCACCTGCCCGCCGCCGACGCCGCGACGGCCGCCAAGTGACCTCACCGGAGCGTACGGAACACCTCGTCCTGCCCGGGGTCCTCACCGCCGAAGAGGCCGCGCAGACCGTCGCCGGGATCCTCGCCGTCCAGCGCGAGGACGGCGCGATCCCGTGGTTCCGCGGACACCACCTCGACCCGTGGGATCACATCGAGGCGGCCATGGCGCTGGACGTGGCGGGCGAGCACGCCGCCGCCGAACGCGCCTACGACTGGCTGGCCCGGCACCAGAACGGCGACGGCTCCTGGTTCGCCGCGTACCACGACGGCGACCACACCCAGGTCACCGACCGGGGCCGCGAGACCAACTTCTGCGCCTACATCGCCGTCGGCGTCTGGCACCACTACCTGTCCACCGGCGACGACACCTTCCTCGACCGGATGTGGCCGACCGTCTACGCGGCGATCGAGTTCGTCCTGGAACTCCAGCAGCCCGGCGGGCAGATCGGCTGGAAGCGTGAGGACGACGGATCGGCCGTCGAGGACGCGCTGCTGACCGGCAGTTCGTCCATCCACCAGGCGCTGCGCTGCGCCCTCGCGATCGCCGAGGCGCGCGAAGAGCCGCAGCCGGACTGGGAGTTGGCGACGGGTTCGCTGGCTCACGCGATATGCCACCACCCGGAGCGGTTCCTCGACAAGAGCCACTACTCGATGGACTGGTACTACCCGGTCCTCGGCGGCGCCGTCACCGGCGCCGAGGCCACGGCCCGGATCGAGGACCGCTGGAGCGAGTTCGTGGTTCCGGGCCTAGGGGTCCGCTGCGTCCTGCCGAACCCCTGGGTCACCGGCGGCGAGAGCTGCGAACTGGCCCTCGCCCTCTGGGTGATGGGCCAGTCGGACCGGGCGCTCGACATCCTGCAGTCCATCCAGCACCTGCGCGCCGACGACGGCATGTACTGGACGGGGTACGTCTTCGAGGGCAGTCCGGCCGTGTGGCCGGAGGAGCTGACCACCTGGACGGCCGGTTCGCTGCTGCTCGCGGTCGGGGCGCTCGGCGGGGACGAGGCGACGTCGGCGGTGTTCGGCGGGGAGCGACTGCCGAGGGGACTCGAGCCGGACTGCTGCCCCGCGCGTCAGTAGCGGCGCAGACGGCCGGCCGCGGCGTGGCCGACGACGAGGTACACGGCCGCGGCGAGGCCGTAACCCGCCACGACGCGCGCCCAGGCCTCGTCGAAGGTGAACAGGTCGTACGACCAGCCCGCGAGCCAGCGCGCCGTGTTCTGGACGACGTTCACCAGGTCGTTGGCGCGGTTCGCGTCCAGGAGGTACATCAGGATCCACAGGCCGATGATGGCGGCCATGACGTCGGCGAGGACCGAGACGATCGACGCCGCTTGTTTCGTTCCACTGCTGCGATGGCGAGAGAACATATCGAACGGCTTGCCGCTTTCCCCCGGACGAAACCCGTACGGCGTCGCCCGGGTGGCACACGCGGCGGCCCCGGGCGAGGCTGGCGCCAACCGCTCTCCGGGAGGTCCCGCCGTGCTCCGTGCCGCTCCGCCGCGCCGCGTCCTGGTGGCGCTCCTGTTGGCCTGCGCCCTGCTCGTCTCCACCTCCGGCTGCGGCGGTGACGACAGCGCGAGCGGGTCGGCGACGCCCTCCGGCTCGACGGAAGCGCAGCGGTTCGCCAAGACCCGCTTCGTCGCCAACGCGGGACTGGCAGCCGGTGCGACCTATCAGTGGATCGTGAAGCCCTACCGCGCGGGCACCTTCAAGAAGGGCGCGGAGGGCCGGAAGGTGGCCCTGGTCAAGGCCGGCCTCGCGGGCGCCTTCGCGTACAACAGGCTCAAGGCGGCCGTGAACAACGCCAAGGGGGACCCCCTGCTCGCGAAGGCCGTCGCCCCGCTGACGGCGGGCATCGAATCGCTGAAGGGGTTGGGCACCAAGCTCCGCAGGGGCGAGGCGAGCGAGGCGGACGTCGGCTTGTTCGAGAGCGTGATCGGGAACATCAAGGACGCGGGCAGGAGCGCCGGTGCCGAGGTGACGGACAAGGTGCCCACCACCGCCCAACTGCGCGCCTGAGCTCAGTCGTTGAGTTCTGCCAGCACGCGCAGGGTGGCCGGGTCCGGCGCCGTCACCAGTAGATCGGTGACCGGGCCCTTGCGCCAGGCCTCCAGCCGCCGCGCGATCCGCTCGCGCGGGCCGACGAGCGAGATCTCGTCGGCGAAGGCGTCGGGGACGGCGAGGACGGCGTCCTCACGGCGGCCTTCGGCGAAGAGCCGCTGGATGTGCCGTGCCTCGGCCTCGTACCCCATCCTGCCCATCAGGTCGGCGTGGAAGTTGCGGGTCGCGTGACCCATCCCGCCGATGTAGAACCCCAGCATCGCCTTGACCGGCAGCAGTCCGGCGGCGATGTCGTCGCACACCTGGGCGCGGACCATGGGCGCGACCAGGAAGCCTTCCGGCAGACCGGTCAGGGACGCCTCGTACCCGTCGGTCCGGGTCGGCGACCAGTACAGCGGCAGCCAGCCGTCGGCGATGCGGGTGGTCTGCGCGATGTTCTTGGGCCCCTCCGCCCCCAGCAGGATCGGCAGACGGGCGCGCAGGGGGTGGGTGATCGGCTTGAGCGCCTTGCCGAGGCCAGTGCCGTCCTCCCCGGCGTACGGATGCGAGTGGAAGCGTCCGTCGAGCTCGACCGGGCCCTCACGCCGCAGGACTTGGCGGATCACCTCCACGTACTCCCGGGTCGCGGTGAGCGGACTGCGCGGAAAGGGGCGGCCGTACCAGCCCTCCACCACCTGCGGGCCCGAGAGTCCGAGCCCCAGCATCATCCGCCCGCCGGAGAGATGGTCCAGGGTCAGCGCGTGCATGGCGGTGGCGGTCGGGGAACGGGCGGCCATCTGGGCGATGGCCGTGCCCAGTTTGATGCGGGAGGTGTGCGCCGCGATCCAGGTCAGCGTGGTGAAGGCGTCGGAGCCCCAGGCCTCGGCGGTCCACACGGAGTCGTAGCCGAGCCGCTCGGCCTCGCGGGCGAGGTCGAGATGGGCGGGGTTCGGGCCGCGGCCCCAGTAGCCGAGTGCGAGTCCGAGACGCATGGCCGGATCCCTTTCTGACGGTACGTCAGCTAGCGGGGTCCGACTGTACGACAACGGCCCCCCGCCCGGAAGGGTTCCGGGCGAGGGGCCGTCGTGCGACCGGGAGGTCAGCCGCGCTGAATGCCCGTGGTGTCCTGGAGGACGCCGCGCCGGCCGTCCTGCGTCTGGGCCACCAGGCCCGGACCGCGCTGCTCGACCGCGAGGTACCAGGTGCCCGGCGCCAGCTCGGCGATCGGGGCGGGCGAACCGTCCTCCCCGTACAGCGGGCGGGCCACCGGAACCGCGAACCAGAACGGCGCGAAGTCACCGGCCGGAGCGCCGGCGGGCGCACCGCCCTGCGCGGGCTGCGGCTGGGACTGCTGCGCGGCCGGCTCGGGCTGCGGCTGCGGGTGGCCCGGCTGGGCGCCGTAGGGCTGCGGCTGACCCGGCTGACCCGGCTGACCCGGCTGAGCGCCGAAGGGCTGCTGCTGGGCGCCCGGGTAGCCGTAGCCACCGGGGACGCCGGGCTGCGCACCGTACGGCTGCGCGGCCTGCGGGCTCGGGGCGCCCACCAGCGGGGCCTTGAGCGCGGGGACCAGCGGCCCGGCGACAGCGGCGCCGGCGAGCACCAGCGCCGCGATCAGACCGAGGATGAGTCCGGCACCGGCGCCGTTCGACTCGAAGACCCACATGAGGATCGTCCACGCCGAGGCGATGGTGAACACCACGCCGGTCTGTCCCAGGTCGAGTCCGGCCACCTTGCGGCTCTGCGGCAGGCCGTGGGAGAGCACGATCAGGGCCGCGCCCGCGATGCCGAGGAAGAAGCCGCCCCAGCCGAGGGGGGACACCTCCCACGAGTTGACGTTGGCGCAGAAGCTGCCTGAGCAGTCGCTGATGCTGAGGAAGGAGGCGATGAAGAGCAACACCGCTGCTCCGATCACCACGCCATCGCCTCGAGTGAGGGAGCGGATGTTCACGTGAAAAGTCCTTCGTCGGGTCGTCTCGTCGGGGCGGCGCGAATCACGGGGGCGGCCCCCATCGTAAAGAAGAATCTATCGCCTGCGCGGGCTACCCCAGCAGGTAGGTACTGATGCCTTCCGCGATTCCCTGCGCCGCTTTCTGACGCCACGCCGCATTCGTCATCAATGCGGCGTCGTCGGGGTCACGCATGTTGCCGCATTCGATGAACACCTTGGGGACCGTCGACAGGTTGAGTCCGCCGAGATCCTCGCGTGTGTCCAAGCCCGTACGCCCGCCCACGTAGTTGGCGGGCGCGCTCCGGGTCGCGAGGGTGAAGCTGCCGGCGATGCGCTCGCCGAGCGCCCGGGACGGTCCGACGATCCTCGAGGTGTCGGCCGCACCCCCCTTGACCAGGGCGGGAAGGATGACATGGAAGCCATGGTTGCCCACCGCCGAGCCGTCGGCGTGGATGGACACGGCGGCGTCGGCGCGGGCGGCGTTCCCGATCCGGGCACGCTCGTCGACGCAGGGGCCGAAGGGGCGGTCGTGGTCCTGGGTGAGGACCACCGTCGCGCCCTTCCCGCGGAGCAGGGAAACGAGGCGGTGCGACACGTCGAGTGTGAATTCCGCCTCGGTGTAACCGGCGTTGGTCGACGTGCCGGTGGTGTCGCATTCCTTGCGGTTCGTGCCGATATTTACTGACCTGTTGATTTCGCGGGAATGTGCGAAATTTCCAGGGTTGTGACCGGGATCGACCACCACGACCTTCCCCGCGAGGGGCTTCGCCGAGGCTGTGGTGCCCGGGGTGGCCGAGGGGGGTTTGGTGGAGGGCGCGGCCGGTGAGGATCCGGCGGGCGGTGAGGCCGGCGTGGCCGGGGTGGCGGGTGTCGCTCGGGTCGCGGACCCGCTCGGCTCCGGCAACGGCCCTGCCATCGCCTGCCAGACCAGCCGGCCGGCCAGTGTGACCGTGATCACCGCGGCGATCGCGATCGCCGCGATCGCCGGCTTCGAACGGGCCGGTCGGCGGGGGGTGGGGGGCTGTTCCTCGTCGTACGGCACGTCGTGACCCTAGCCGTACGGCGTCAGATTCCCGAGCCGGTACGGCGCAGCACCCGCAGGGAGTCCGTCACCGACACCTCGGTGAACGCGCCGGACCGCAGCGCGCGGAGGTAGACGCGGTACGGGGCCTGGCCGCCGTCCGCCGGGTCGGGGAACACGTCGTGGATGACCAGCAGGCCCCCGTCGGCGACCTTCGGGGCCCAGCCCTCGTAGTCACCGGTCGCGTGTTCGTCGGTGTGGCCGCCGTCGATGAAGACCAGGCCGACCTCGCCGCCCCACACCTTCGCGACCTGCGGGGAGCGGCCGACGACCGCGACGACGTGGTCCTCGAGGCCGGCGTGGTGGAGCGTCCGGCGGAAGGTGGGCAGCGTGTCCATCCGCCCCACCTCCGGGTCGACCACGGTCGGGTCGTGGTACTCCCACCCCGGCTGCTGCTCCTCGCTGCCCCGGTGGTGGTCGACGGTGACCGCGACCGTCCCGGCCTCGCGGGCGGCGTCGGCGAGCAGGATCGTGGACCGCCCGCAGTACGTGCCCACCTCCAGCAGTGGCAGCCCGAGCGCGGACGCGGCCTCGGCGGCGGCCGCGTAGAGGGCGAGTCCCTCGCCCACGGGCATGAACCCCTTGGCGGCCTCGAAGGCGGCGAGCGTCTCCGGCTTGGGCGCGGCGGCAGCGGCGGCGGCCATGAGGTCCTCCTACTGGTCAGTACGTGGAGCGCCATTATGGCGGCACATCGACCCGTGCACAGTCCCGGTCCACGGTGAAAGGTCACAGGTCACTGTGGTCGGCCGCCCATCGGCGTCCGTCGCGGGCCAGTTCGCAGACGTGGGTGGCGAGGACGGCGCCGGGGGCGATCCGCCAGGGGTTCCAGAAGGTGGACTCCTGGCGGAATGCTCGCGGGCCGAGGGGTAGTTCCAGCTGGCCCAGCTCGGTCCCCGCCCGCTGGGCGACACGTAGGACCGTACGGAGCTCCCCGCCCCTGCCCACCGGTGCGCCGGCGCAGGGGCGGGCCTCGCCGCCCCGGGCCGGGGCGCCGGCGTCGGCGGTCGTGACCTGGGCGCTCGCGGCGAGGATGCCCGCGACGCAGAGCAGTGTCGTCGCGCGTGTACGTCTCATGCCCGCACTATGGGCGCGCCGGGCCACGAGGGCGGGGCGCGACGCTCCCCGGGGCCCATGGATCACCCGTCGGACCCCTGGCCGCGCAGGCGGGGTGGTGAGCAAAGAGCGGCCCCTGAGGCATCTGACCTTCCGTCAGATTGAAACGTGTTCTAGTCTGCCGCTCATGGGCATCGGAATCACGCAGGAGCAGCGGGAGTTGGCCCGGTCCGTGCGCGGATGGCTCGGACGGGCCGTGCCTCCCGAAGAAGTGCGCAAACACCTCGACCTACCCGGCTCCGGTGCCGCGCGCCCCGCCTACTGGTCCGCCGCCGCCGAACAAGGCCTGCTCGGCATCCATCTGCCCGAGGCGTACGGGGGCGGGGGCGGCGGACTCACCGAACTCGCCGTCGTTCTGGAGGAGGCCGCCCGGGCGGTACTGCCGGGGCCGTACCTGCCCAGCACGCTCGCCGCCGAGTTGCTGCACCGCGCCGGGCGTTGGGAACAGGCAGCGGCCCTCGCCCACGGCGACCGGATCGGGGCCGTGGCCCTCGGGCCCGGAACCCTCACCGCCGTCGCCGCCGAGGGCGGCGGGTTGCGGATCGAGGGGACCGCGCCGCCCGTACTCGGTGGCGCGCAGGCCGACCTGTTGATCCTCGCGGCGGGGGCGCCCGGGGCCGGACACGGCACCGTCTGGCTCGCCGTCGACGCCCACAGCCTCTCCGTGCGGGCCCATGAGAGCGCCGACCCCACCCGGCCCACCGCCGAGGTCACGGCCTCCGGTGCGGTCGTGACGGAGGACCGGATCCTGGAACGGCTGGACTCCGACCACGTCAGGGACCTCGCCTCGGTGCTGTACGCGGCGGACGCCTGCGGCACCGCGGCGCGGGCGCTGGAGACCGCGGCCGAATACGCCAAGGTGCGCGAACAGTTCGGGCGGCCCATCGGCCGGTTCCAGGCTGTGAAGCACCTCTGCGCCGACATGCTCGTACGGCTCGAACAGGCGCGGGCGCTGACGTGGGACGCCGCCCGCGCCGCCGATGGCGAGCCCGCCGTACGCTCCCTCACCGCCGCGCTCGCCACCGCCACCGCGCTCGACGCCGCGTACAGCTGCGCCAAGGACTGCGTCCAGGTGCTCGGCGGCATCGGCTTCACCTGGGAACACGACGCCCACCTGTACCTCCGCCGGGCCCTCGTCGCCCGCCAGCTCCTCGGCAACACCGACGGCCACCGGCTGCGGGCCGCCCGGCTGGCAGCCGCCGGAACGCGGCGAGAACTGCGGCTCGAGCTGCCGCCGGACGCCGAGCGGTACCGGATCCGGGCGCGCGAGGAGATCGCCGTGGCCCGGGGCCTCGACCCCGCCGCGGCCCGGCGCGTCCTCGCCCCTACCGGCTACGCCGCCCCGCATCTGCCGCCCCCCTACGGCCTGGGCGCCGGACCGGTCCACCAGCTCGCCGTCCAACAGGAGCTGTCCGCCGCCGGAATCAAGGTCGCCGACCTCGGGATCGCGACCTGGGTCGTGCCGTCCCTGCTCGCCCACGGCACCCCCGAACAGCAGGAGCGGTACCTGTTGCCCACGCTCCGCGGCGAGGCGCAGTGGTGCCAGCTGTTCAGCGAACCGGGGGCCGGCTCCGACCTGGCCTCGCTGCGGACCAGGGCCGACCGCACGGAGGACGGTTGGCGGATCAACGGCCAGAAGGTGTGGACCAGCGCCGCGCAGTGGGCCGACTTCGGCATCCTGCTGGCCCGCACCGACCCGGACGCCCCCAAGCACAAGGGCCTGACTTATTTCCTCGTCGACATGAGGAACACTCCCGGCATCGAGATCCGCCCGCTCAAGGAGATCACCGGCGACTCCCTCTTCAACGAGGTGTACTTCACCGACGCGCCGCTGCCCCTGGACGCCGTCGTCGGCGAGGTGGACGACGGCTGGAAGGTGGCCCGCAACACCCTCGGCAACGAACGTGTCCACATGGCCGACCAAGTGGCCTTCGACACCGGCCTCGAAGCGCTCCTCGCGCGGGCCGACGGCCTCGACGAGACGTACCGCGCACGCATCGGGGCCCTCGTGGCGGAGGCCCACGCGCTGGGCTGCGTCGGACTGCGGACGACCCTCCAGCAGGTCTCCGGCCTCGAACCGGGCGCGGGCGCCAGTGTCCGCAAGCTCATCCAGACCACCCATCAGCAGAAGGTCGCCGAGCTCGCCCTCGAACTGCTCGGGCCGGCGGGCGCGGTGCGCGAGGGGCCGGGGGAGCGGGCCGTTCACGGCCTGCTGATGTCCCGCTGCCTCACCATCGCCGGCGGCACCACCCAGGTTCAGCTCAACGTCGTCGCCGAGCGCATCCTCGGCCTGCCCCGCGACTGAAGGCCGCCCCGGGACCCCACGCCCCGCCCCGGGACCGAAGGACTGAAGGAGACGTGCAGTGAAGAGCTACATCGTCGGCGTCGGCATGACGAAGTTCGAGAAGCCGGAGACCCGGGACTGGCAGTACTGGGACATGGCGAAGGAGGCCGGCACCCGGGCCCTCGTGGACGCGGGCCTCTCCTACGAGCAGGTCGAACAGGTCCCCGTCGGCTACTGCTTCCAGGCCTCCACGGCCGGCCAGCGCGCCGCGTACGAACTCGGTCTGACCGGTGTGCCCGTCTACAACGTCAACAACAACTGCGCCACCGGCTCCTCCGCCCTCATGCTGGCCCGGCAGTTCGTGGAAGGCGGGATCTCCGACTGCGTGCTGGCCCTCGGCTTCGAGAAGATGACCCGGGGCGCACTCGGCGGGGGCTCCGACGGCGGTGACTTCAAGACGTCACCGGTCGCACGGCACTACGGGATCATGGCTGCCGGCCACGGCTTCGAGATGTCGCCCCCCACCGCGCAGATCTTCGGCAACGCGGCCCGGGAACACATGGAGCGCTACGGCACGACGGAGGCGCAGCTCGCCGCCGTCGGGGCCAAGAACCACCGGCACTCGGCACACAACCCGAACGCCCAGTTCCAGGACGTATACACGGTCGAGGAGATCCTCGCCGCCAAGACCATCCACCGGCCGCTGACCAAACTCCAGTGCTCACCGACCTCCGACGGATCGGCCGCGGCCGTCGTCGTCTCCGAGCGGTTCGTCGAGCGCCACGGCCTCGGGGACAAGGCGGTGGAGATCGTGGCCCAGGCCATGACCACCGACACCGCAGCGTCCTTCGCGTCGGGGACCTGCATCGACGCCGTCGGGCAGCCGATGTCGCGGGAGGCGGCCCGCCAGGTCTACGAGAAGGCGGGCCTGGGGATCGAGGACGTCGACGTCATCGAACTCCACGACTGCTTCTCCATCAACGAACTGCTCACCTACGAAGCACTCGGCATGTGCGAGACCGGTGACTCGGGCAAGCTCGTCGAATCCGGAGCCACCACCTACGGCGGCCGCTGGGTCGTCAACCCCTCCGGCGGCCTGATCTCCAAGGGCCACCCCCTGGGCGCGACCGGCCTGGCCCAGGCCGCCGAACTCGTCCTGCAGCTCCGCGGCGAGGCCGCCGCCCGCCAGGTCGAGGGGGCCGCGGTGGGCCTCGCCCACAACATCGGCCTGGGCGGCGCGGCGGTCGTCACGCTCCTGCGCCGCGCGACCTAGGTCGAGCGGCGGGGTGGCCCGTACATCGGTGTCCGGATGTACGGGCCACCGGGTGCCTGAGACCATGACACCCATGGCCCAAGCCCCCGCAGAGACCTCAGCCGCCTCCATAGCCACCGAGTCCAGGGGGAGTTCGCTCCCCACCCGGACGTGGGTGGCCGTCGCCGCCGCGTGCGCCGGACAGTTCCTGGTCGTCCTCGACGTGTCCGTCGTCAATGTCGCCCTGCCGTCGATGCGGGCCGATCTGGGGCTCTCCGCCCTCGGACTGCAGTGGGTCCTCAACGCGTACTCGATCGCCTTCGCCGGGTTCATGCTGCTCGGCGGGCGGGCCGCGGATCTCTTCGGGCGGAAGCGGATGTTCCTGCTCGGGCTCGCGCTCTTCACCGCGGCGTCGGTGGCGGGCGGGCTCGCGCAGGAAGGGTGGCAGCTGGTCGTCGCCCGCGCCGTACAGGGGCTCGGAGCGGCCGTACTCGCGCCGGCGACGCTGACCATCGTGACGGCCGCCGTGCCGCCCGGGCCCGCGCGGACGCGGGCGATCGGGACCTGGTCGGCGGTGGGCGCGGGCGGCGGCGCGGCCGGGGGGCTCGTCGGCGGGGTGCTCACCGATCTGCTGTCGTGGCGCTGGGTCCTGCTGATCAACGTCCCGGTGGGTGTCCTCGTCCTGGCCTGCGCCGCGGTGTGGCTGAACGAGAGCCGTACGGACGGCGGACGGCGGCTCGACCTGCCCGGCGCCGTCCTGGTCACCGGCGGCCTGGCCGCGCTCGCGTACGGCATCGTGCAGACCGAGGAGGCCGGCTGGGGTGCCCGGCGGACCCTGCTTCCGCTGCTCGGCGGGCTTGCCCTGCTCGCCGTCTTCGTGGTCGTCGAGGCACGGACGGCGGCCCCGCTGATGCCGCTGAAGGTGTTCCGCGCGCGAGCCGTCTCGGCCGCCAACGTCGCCATGCTGGTGTGCGGTTCCGCTTCGTTCGGCATGTGGTTCTTCATGACGGTGTACGCGCAGAACGTCCTCGGCTACACCCCGCTGGAGGCCGGACTGGCGCTCGTGCCGAGCTCGCTGAGCGTCATCATCGGCGCCAAGGTCGCACCCCGTCTGATGCCGACGACCGGCGCCCGCAACCTCGCCGTCCTCGGCGCCCTGATCGCCGCCACCGGCTTCGGCTGGCAGTCCACGATGACCGCCCACGGCGCCTTCGCCACCTCGATCCTCGGCCCCGGCATCCTGATGATGACCGGCATCGGCCTGGCCGTGACTCCGCTCGCCTCGCTCGCCACGTCGGGGGCCGCCCCGGGCGACGCGGGCCTGGTGTCCGGGCTGGTCAACACCTCACGGACGATGGGCGGCGCGCTCGGTCTGGCCGTCCTCTCGACGGTCGCCGCGTCGAGGACGGCCGGCGGCACCGGCCCCGAGGCCCTGACCGAGGGCTACGCGCTGGCCTTCCGCACGGGCACGGGCGTGCTGCTGGCGGGCGCGGTCCTGATGCTGCTCTGGCTGCCGCGCCGCTCGGAGCCGTAGAGCCGCCGGGCGGGCCCTGCAGGCAGGTCCGTGCCGTGGCGTGGGGAACAGACCTACAGCCAGCCCTGCCGACGGGCCGCCCGGACCGCCTCCATGCGGTTGTGGGTGCCCGTCTTGCCGATCGCGGACGACAGATGGTTCCGCACGGTCGACTCCGGCAGATGCAGCGTCGTGGCGATGTCCGCGATCGTCGCCCCGTCCACCGACGCGCTCAGCGTGTCCCGCTCCCGCGCGGTCAGCGGGTTGGGGCCCGCGCTCAACGCGGCCGCCGCAGGGCCGGATCGATCACCGTCTCCCCGGTGAGCACCCGCCGGATCGCCTCCGCCAGCTCCTCCACCGGCCCGTCCTTGACCAGGAACCCGGCCGCCCCCGCCTCCATCGCCCGCCGCAGATAATCCGGCCGCCCGAAGGTCGTCAGGATCAGAACCCGGCAGTCCGGCACCTCGTCCCGCAGCTCCGCCGCCGCGTCGAGACCGCTGCGGCCCGGCAACTCGATGTCCAGCAAAGCCACCTGCGGGCGCGCGAGCAATGCCGTGTCCACGATCTCGTCGCCCCGGCCGATCTGTGCGACCACCTCGATGTCGGGCTCCATCCCCAGCAGCAGCGCGAGGGCACCGCGCATCATGCCCTGGTCCTCGGCGAGCATGACTCTGATCATGGGCTGTGCTCCTCATCGGCGACCATCGTGTCGACCGGCAGCTCCGCCACGACCCGGAAGCCACGGCGCGGGGACGGTCCCGACTCCAGGGTGCCGCCTGCCGCCGCGACCCGCTCGCGCAGTCCCACGAGCCCACTGCCGGGCGACCCCGCCCCCGAGCCCCGCCCGTCGTCGGAGACCACGAGACGCACGCGCTCCGGCGTGCCGTGCACGGTCATCTCGCAGCGGGAGGCACCACTGTGGCGCACGGCGTTGGTGACCGACTCGCGCACCACCCGGCTCAGCAACGCCTCGGCCTGCGGTTCCAGCGGCGGCCCCGACTGGCGGACCACCGGATCGATGCCCGCCGCGGTCAGCAGGTCCCGCGCCCGGTCGGTGGGGGCGCCCCCGGCAGATGCGTATGTACGGACCCGGCCGTGACACATGTACTGGGCCACCCGGCGGGCAACGGATCTGACGTATCGTCAGCACACTTCACAAGTGGTGGGTGCTCGGCTATACATGAGGATCACCGGCCTAGAACGCGTTCTAGAACGCCCGGGAAGGGCGCCTGCGGGCCGGCCCCGAACGGCCTCGGTGCGGCCGACGGTGCGGACGGCCGCACCGAGGTCTTCCCTCCGTCAAGGAGCTTGTGACAGATGCCCATTGATGCCGCGAAGGCAGTCGCCGCCGAACCCCGATCCGCCGAGATCACCTGGGACCACAAGGACGTCCAGCTCTACCACCTCGGCCTCGGGGCGGGCTCGTCACCGGACAAGGAGAGCCCCGCCACCGACCCCGACGAGCTGCGCTACACCCTGGAATCCCGGCTGCACGTCCTGCCCAGCTTCGCCACCGTCGCGGGCGCCGGAATGGGCGTCGTCGGCGGGCTGTCCGCACCCGGGATCGAGGTCGACCTGGCCGCCGTCCTGCACGGCGGCCAGACGGTGCGGGTGCACCGCCCCCTCCCCGCCGAGGGCCGGGCCGTCACCACCTCGCGCGTCGCCGCCGTCTACGACAAGGGCAAGGCCGCGATCCTCGTCCTGCGCTCCGAGGCGTCCGACGGCGAAGGCCCGCTGTGGACGAGCGACGCCCAGATCTTCGTGCGCGGCGAAGGCGGCTGGGGCGGCGACCGCGGACCCTCGGCCCGCACCGAACCCCCCGCCCGCGAGCCCGACAGGATCGTCGAGCGGCCCATCCGCGAGGACCAGGCGCTGCTCTACCGGCTGTCGGGGGACTGGAACCCCCTGCACGCGGACCCCGAGTTCGCCAAGCTCGCCGGATTCGACCGGCCGATCCTGCACGGCCTGTGCTCGTACGGCATGACGCTCAAGGCGGTCGTCGACACGCTTCTCGGCGGCGACGTCACCCGGGTCCGCTCGTACAGCACCCGCTTCGCCGGAGTCGTCTACCCGGGCGAGACGCTCCGCATCCGGATGTGGTCGGAGGAAGGCCGCGTCCAGGCATCCGTGACGGCCGTCGAGAGGGACGACGCGCCGGTGCTGGCCGACACCATCGTTGAGATCTCCTGAAGGGAGCCGCACCATGCGCGCAGCCGTACAGCACGAGATCGGCCAGGAAAAGCTCGAGGTCCTCGACGACGTCGAGGCGGTGGGCTTCGGCCCCGGCAAGGTGAGGATCCGGGTCCGGGCCACCGGCCTGTGCCACTCGGACATCTCCGCGATGAACGGGGTGCTGCCGCAGCCCGCCCCCTTCATCCCCGGCCACGAGGGTGCGGGCGAGATCCTCGACGTCGGCGACGGCGTGACCGGCCTGTCGCAGGGCGACCGGGTCCTGCTGTGCTGGCTGCCCGCCTGCGGCAGCTGCCCCGCGTGCAAGAGGGGCCAGACCCAGCTGTGTCTGGCCGGCTTCATGAACGCGGGCGTCCCGAACTTCCGGCGCTCCGGCGGCGACCTCTTCGGCTTCGCCGGCACCGGCACCTTCGCCGAGGAGGTCGTCGTCGACGCCGGCTGCGCCGTCCCGATCCCTGACGACGTGCCCTTCGACATCGCGGCACTCATCGGCTGCGGTGTGACCACCGGCCTCGGCGCGGCGATCAACACGGCCAAAGTGGAGGCTGGTTCGTCGGTCGCCGTCATCGGCTGCGGCGGCGTCGGCATCTCCGCGATCCAGGGCGCCCGGCTCCAGGGAGCGGCGCAGATCGTCGCCGTGGACCCGGTCGCCTCGCGCCGGGAGGCGGCGCTGCGGTTCGGCGCGACCGAGGCCGTCGACCCCGGTGAGCTGGCCGACGCCAAGCAGCGGGTCACGGCCGGTGAGGGCTTCGACTACGTCTTCGAGGTCGTCGGCAGGTCCGCCACGGCCCGCACGGCGTACGAGATGACACGGCGCGGTGGCACCCTCTGCGTCGTCGGGGCGGGCGCGCTGGACGACCACTTCCAGGTGAACATGTTCGAGCTGTTCTTCGACGAGAAGAAGATCCTGCCGTCGATGTACGGCGGCGGGGACGTGCTCAGGTCCTACGAGCGCGCCATCGCGCTGTGGCGGGCGGGACGGATCGACCTCGAATCGCTCATCACCCACCGCGTCCCGCTGGCGGAGATCAACGAGGCGCTGGACCAGATGCGTACGGGTGTGGCGCTGCGCACCTGCATCGAGATCTGACCCCAGGCCCCCCGAGCCGCGAGCCGGACCGAGACTGTTGAAGGGATTTCCCGGATGTCACTCCCTCTTGAGGGCCTGAGCGCGATCGTCACGGGTGCGGGGCGCGGCCTCGGCCGGGCCGAGGCGCTGGAGCTGGCCCGGCTCGGCGCGGCCGTCGTCGTCAACGACTACGGCCGACCCGGGCGCGACGGCACGGGTGAGGCCTCCGCCGGGCCCGCCGAGGAGGTCGCGGCCGAGATCCGCGACGCGGGCGGCCGGGCGGTGGCGCACCTGGGCGACGTCGCGGACTTCGAAGCGGCCCGCGCCCTGGTCGACCTGGCCGTCGAGACGTACGGAAAGCTGGACATCCTGGTCAACAACGCGGGCATCCTGCGGGACCGGATGGTCTTCTCGATGAGCGAGGACGAGTGGGACTCGGTGATCCGAGTCCACCTCAAGGGCCACTTCAACACCACCCATTTCGCGTCGGTGCACTGGCGCGAGCGGTCCAAGGCGACGGACGGCCCGGTCTACGGCCGGATCGTCAACACGTCCTCCGAGGCCTTCCTCGCAGGCTCGGCGGGTCAGCCGAACTACGCGGCGGCCAAGGGCGGCATCGTCGGCCTGACCACCTCCACGGCGCTCGCCCTGGCCAAGTACGGCGTCACGGCGAACGCCATCTGCCCGCGCGCCCGCACCCGGATGACGGAGGACGTCTTCGCGGGCTTCCAGGAACCGGATGCGGGCGAGCTCGATCCGCTCGCCCCGGAACATGTCTCTCCGCTCGTCGGCTATCTGGCCTCCCCGGCGGCGGCCCGGATCAACGGCCAACTCCTCGTGGTCCACGGCGGGATGGTGGCCATCGTGGAACGCCCCAGAGTGGCGGCGCAGTTCGACACGTCGAAGGAGTGCTTCTCCTACGAGGAACTGGACGGGGCGCTGTCCCCCTACTACGAGTCCAGGCCGGCGGGGGAGACGTTCGCGGCGGCGGAGGTCCTCGGCCTGAAGAAGGAGTAGCCCCGGGGTGAGCCAAGGGGGCCGGGCGACTGCCGCCCGGCCCCCTTCACGATCCGCCCCGAAGGGGCTACTCCCCGCCGTCGCGGCGGTGCCGGCCGTGGGGCTGGGTCGACTGGTCGTCCTGCGACGACGCGCCCCCTCGGTGCTTACCGGATCCCCCGGTCCGGCTCGTGTCGTTGCTGCTTTCAGACATCTGGAAAGTCACCCCGTAGCGATTGTGATGTTGGTGCGACCGGAGAGTCTAACGAGACGACTTACGGCCGGTCAGAGGCGCCTGCTGCAAGGGAACGGGCTTGGGCGCCGCCGGCGTTTCGACCACCACCGGCTTCTGCGGTTCCGGTTCCGGCAGGGGCATGTCCAGCCGGACCACTCCGCACGGCACGGCCCCGGTCGTACAAGGCAGGCGCAGCACCCCGTCCGGTGTCCACAGCCCCGCTCCCGCGATCCAGCCCTCCGGCGCGGCCAGGTGGTGCAGCCGTCGGGCCGAGGGTCGCCACATCCCCACCCAGGACCCCGAGACGCCGTCGATCCGCAGCGCCACCGCGCAGTTCTCCGGCATCAGTACCTGACCCGGCTGGACGGCGAACGGTGCCACCGCCGCGTCCGGCAGGCGCAGACAGTCGGGGAACCGCACCGGCCGCTGGCTGCCGAGCACACCCCAGCCCAGCCGCTCGTGCCCGGGTGACGGAGCGTCGGAACGGATCAGGAGCAGGCCGCTGTCCGGATCGGCCAGCAGCAGCCGGTCGTTGCTCTCGTCGGTGATCTGCAGCAGCGGTGTGACCTCGCCGGCCCGCTCCAGGTCGACCGCGACCGCCTTCACCGGCGCGTCGTCCAGCCGCCGGTCCAGCGCCAGCATCCGCCCCGTGCGGTCCAGCCACACACCGCCCGAGCAGTGACCCGTGACCTCGGCCACCCGTTCGGGGCCGAACGCGCCGCCCGCCACGAGCCAGATGGTGGTGGAGTGCTCGCCGGTGACGAGGGCGAACGCGCTCGTGCCGTCCGGGGACGGCGGAAGCAGCGTCAGGCCCGTCGCCTCGACCGCGCCGAGCGGCAGTTCGCCCGTACCGGGACCGGTCGGGTACAGCAGCGAGAAGGAGTACCGCTCCGCCACCCGCCGGCCGATCAGTACCCGTCCGTCGGCGAGCGGCAGCACCTGCGCGTCGGGCTCCTCCGGCTGCCCGAGCGGGAGGGGAACCGCGTACGGCTCGGGGCCGTCCAGCGTCCACCGCTCCGGAAACAGGGCGTCCCCGACCCCCGCGAGCCGCGCGGCGTACGCGCCGTCCGCGGTGATCGTGAACCCCGTGGGCCACATCGCGGCGTCGTCCTCCGCGGCGGCCTCGATGGCACAGGCTGTCATCGACTCGTCACCTCCGGCCACCGAAGCTAGTTTTCGCACTTCCAGCCGAACAACGCGAGACCTGCCACTTCACACATAAGGGTGGCCATGTCCCGGTTCGGCTGAGCCCGAGAGGGAGGTTGTGCTGGAGTGGCGCGAGGTGCGTAAGGTAAGGCAGTCCTAAGTCGCCCTCGTCAGGAGGACTCATGTCCCTGCGCCGCCGCGGTGCCACCACCGCCGTAGCCCTCGCCACCGCGCTCACCCTCGCGGCCTGCGGAGGACAGGACAGTGGTTCGTCGGGGACCGGCGGACGGGAGAAGGCCGACGGCGGCGGCAAGAAGTCCGTGGCCACCGGCGGCAAGGACTTCGGCGACGCGGCCAGGAAGACGGCGGCGATGGGGACGGACGCCAAGCCCGGACAGTTCCCGCGCACCCTCACCCACGCCCTCGGCACCACCGAGATCAAGAGCGCGCCCAAGCGCGTCGTCGTCCTCGACGTCGGTGAGCTCGACAACGTCGTCTCGCTCGGCGTCAAGCCCGTCGGCTACGCCCCCGCCGAAGGCGACGACGGCATCCCCGGATACCTGAAGAAGGACGCCGGCAGCCCCAAGAGCGTCGGCACCATCAACAACCTCAACCTCGAGGCGATCGCCAACCTGGAGCCCGACCTCATCCTCGGCAGCCGGCTGCGCGCGGCCGACCAGTACAAGGAACTCTCCACGATCGCGCCGACCGTCTTCTCCATCCGCCCCGGCTTCACCTGGAAGGAGAACTACCTCCTCAACGCCGCGGCCCTGGACAGGACCGCCGACGCCAGGGCGAAGCTCGCCGCGTACGAGAAGGAGGCCGAGCGGCTCGGCGCCGACATCGGCCCGAAGAAGCCGACCGTCTCCATGGTCCGCTACCTCCCGGACCGCATCCGCCTCTATGCCAGGGCCTCCTTCATCGGGACCATCCTGGAGGACGTCGGTCTGCCCCGGCCCAGGAACCAGCAGATCAACGACCTCGCCGTGGAGGTCGGCCCGGAGAAGATCGACCAGGCCGACGCCGACTGGATCTTCACCGGTGTCTACGGAGACCCCAAGGCGACCAAGCGCGACACCGCACGGGCGAACCCGCTCTGGAAGAACCTGAAGGCCGTCAAGGCCGGCCGGGCCAAGGACGTCCCCGACGAGACCTGGTACCTGGGCCTCGGCGTCACCGCCGCGGGCGAGGTACTCGACGACCTGCGGGCCGACCTCGTCAAGAAGTAGCCGGACGCCGGACGATCCGAGGTGCGGGCCCCGGCGCCGCCGTGAACGCGACGCCGGGGCTCCCACCTGCCGCTCCAGCGGCCGCCCGACCGCGCTCCGGTTCAGGCCCGCAGGCGCGCCAGGTAGCCTTTCCTCCGTGCCCCGTCTGTCTGAAGTCATCGCCGAGCTCGACGCCCTCTGGCCCCCCGAGCGGGCCGAGCAGTGGGACGCCGTCGGCACGGTCTGCGGCGACCCCGACGCCGAGGTCACCCGCGTCCTGTTCGCCGTCGACCCGGTCCAGGAGATCGCCGACGAGGCGATCCGCCTCGGTGCCCAGCTGATCGTCACCCACCACCCGCTCTATCTGCGCGGGACGACGACGGTCGCGGCCTCCCACTTCAAGGGCCGGGTCGTGCACACCCTGATCAAGCACGACATCGCGCTCCACGTCGCCCACACCAACGCGGACACCGCCGACCCCGGCGTCTCCGACGCGCTCGCCGGCGCCCTCGACCTGCGGGTCGTCGGCCCCCTCGTGCCCGAGAACGGCCTCGGCCGGATCTGCGAGCTCGATCCACCGGAGACCCTGCGGGAGTTCGCGGAACGCGCCGCGAAGCGACTGCCCGCCACCGCGCAGGGCGTCCGCCTCGCGGGCGACCCGGACGCGGTCGTGCGCCGCGTCGCCGTCAGCGGCGGCTCCGGCGACAGCCTCTTCGACGCCGTACGGGCAGCGGGCGTGGACGCGTTCCTGACCGCCGACCTGCGCCACCACCCGGTGTCCGAGGCCACCCAGCACGCCTCCCCCTCGGGCACGCTCGGCCTGGTCGACGCCGCGCACTGGGCCACCGAGTGGCCCTGGTGCGAGCAGGCCGCCGCCCAGCTCGACGAGATTTCCGACCGCCACGGCTGGGGCCTGCGGGTCCACGTCTCGAAGACGGTCACCGACCCCTGGTCCTCCCACCACACTTCCTCTGGAGCCCCCAACTGAACGCCGCGCCCGCCGACCAGATCCGACTTCTCGACGTCCAGGCCCTGGACGTACGACTGTCGCAGCTCGCCCACAAGCGCAAGTCGCTCCCCGAGCACGCCGAGATCGAGTCGCTGAACAAGGACCTCACCCAGCTGCGTGACCTGCTTGTCGCCGCGCAGACCGAGGAGAGCGACTGCGCCCGCGAGCAGATCAAGGCGGAGCAGGACGTCGACCAGGTGCGCCAGCGCGCCGTCCGCGACCAGCAGCGCCTCGACTCCGGCGCCGTCTCGTCCCCCAAGGACCTGGAGAGCCTCCAGCGCGAGATCGTCTCGCTGGCCAAGCGCCAGGGCGACCTGGAGGACGTGGTCCTGGAGGTCATGGAGCGCCGCGAGTCCGCGCAGGAGCGGGTCGCCGAACTGACCGGACGCGTCGAGTCCGTCCAGGCCAAGACCGACGACGCAGTGAACCGCCGGGACACCGCCGAGGCCGAGCTGGACCGCGAGGCCGAGACCGTCCGCAAGGAGCGCGAGATCGTCGCCGGATCCATCCCGGCCGACCTGCTGAAGCTGTACGAGAAGCTGCGCGAGCAGCAGGGCGGCGTCGGTGCGGCCCGGCTCTACCAGCGCCGCTGCGAGGGCTGCCAGCTGGAGCTCAACATCACCGAGGTCAACGAGGTCAAGGCCGCGTCCCCGGACACCGTCGTGCGCTGTGAGAACTGCCGTCGCATCCTGGTCCGTACGTCGGAGTCCGGCATCTGATGCGTGAGCTGATCGTGGAGGCCGACGGCGGCTCCCGGGGCAACCCGGGGCCCGCCGGCTACGGCGCGGTCGTGCTCGACCCGGTGACCGGCGAGCCCCTCGCCGAGGCCGCCGCGTACATCGGCGTCGCCACCAACAACGTCGCCGAGTACAAGGGCCTCATCGCGGGCCTGAAGGCGGCGAAGGAGCTGGCGGCCGACGCCAGCGTGCGGGTCAGGATGGACTCCAAGCTCGTCGTCGAGCAGATGTCGGGCCGCTGGAAGATCAAGCACCCGGACATGAAGCCGCTCGCGGCGGAGGCGGCGCGGATCCTGCCGCCGTCGCAGGTCACCTACGAGTGGATCCCGCGCGAGAAGAACAAGCACGCGGACCGGCTCGCCAACGAGGCGATGGACGCGGGCAAGCGCGGCAAGCAGTGGGAGCCGTCGGCGTCCATGGCCGCCCTCGACACGTCCGCGGCGCGCAACGCGGCGGCGCCCCCGCCGTCGGGACCTCCCGGCGACGCGGCGGCCGGCGCGGCGAGGGCCCGGGCGGCCCTGGCCGGGGTTCCGGCGGGCGCGAGCACGGCCACCGGCGCCTCGGTGTCCGGCGTGGCCGGTGCCACCGCTCCGGCCCCGAGCGCCGCACCCACCGGGATCGGCCAGCAGGCCACCCGCGCGACCACCCCCGCGCACGCCGCCGTTCCCGGGACGACCGGATGGGGGCCCGATCTCGGGACGCCCGCGACCTTCGTCCTGCTGCGGCACGGCGAGACCGCCCTCACGCCCGAGAAGCGGTTCTCCGGCAGTGGGGGCTCCGACCCCGAGCTCTCCGCCGCCGGGCAGCGCCAGGCGGACGCCGTCGCGGCCGCCCTCGCCGCGCGCGGCACCATCCAGGAGATCATCAGCTCGCCCCTGCGGCGCTGCCGGCAGACCGCCGAGACGGTCGCCGCCCGCCTCGGGCTCGACGTCCGCATCGAGGACGGCCTGCGCGAGACGGACTTCGGCGCGTGGGAGGGCCTGACCTTCGCCGAGGTGCGGGAGCGGTACGCGGACGACCTCAACGCCTGGCTCGCCTCCCCGAAGGCGGCTCCCACCGGCGGCGGCGAGAGCTTCGCGACGGTCGCCCGGCGGGTCGCGGCGACCCGGGACAAACTGACGGCGAGTCACGCGGGCCGTACCGTCCTGCTGGTCACCCATGTCACGCCGGTCAAGACCCTGATCCGGCTGGCGCTCGGCGCCCCGCCGGAGTCGCTGTTCCGGATGGAACTCTCGGCCGCCTCGCTCTCCGCGGTCGCGTACTACGCGGACGGCAACGCCTCCGTGCGGCTGCTCAACGACACCTCGCACCTGCGCTGAGCACCAGGCTGACAGACGCGCGCGGTCACCGGAAAACCCCGTGACCGCGCGCTGTTCCGCATAGCACCATCGCCTCCATGACCTGGCACCTCACCGAGGACGTCGAAGCCTTCAGAGTCGCCGCCGACCCCCATCTCACCGCCGAGGCCGCACGCAACACCGTGCTGCTCACCGTCAGCGAGTCCGCCCGCGAGTCCGTCCGCGAAACGCCCGCTTCCCGGGCCCGCTACGGCTGGTGGACAGAGCCGGACGGCCGGGTCACCGGTGCCTTCGTGGTCACCCCGCCCCATGCGCCGGCGCTGGGGACGATGACCCTCGTGGCCGCGCGCGCACTCGCCCGCGTGCTGCCGGACACCACCGGCGTACGGGGCGAGACGGAGACCGTCCGCGCCTTCGCCGGTGAGCTCCCGGGCCGCTGGGCCGCCACGCGTCACATGCGGCTGTTCGAGCTGGGGGAGCTCACGCCGCCCGCTCGCGCGCCCGAGGGCCGGGCGCGACTCGCCGGCGCCGAGGACGTGCCGCTGGCCGTCGCCTGGATGCGTTCCTTCGCCCTCGACATCGGCGAGACGGCCGACGTGGACTACCGGCCCACCATCGAGGCCCGGATCGCAGGCCGCCGGCTGCACCTCTGGGAGGCCCGCGCCGGCCGGCCCGTGTCGATGGCGAGCGTCTCGGCGCCGGTCGCGGGCCAGGCCCGGGTGTCGCCCGTGTACACGCCGTTCGAGCTGCGCGGCAGGGGATACGCCGGCGCGGTGACCGCCGCCGTGACCCGGGCGGCCCTCGACGCCGGAGCCGCGCGGGTGCTGCTCTTCACCGACCTCGCCAACCCGACGAGCAACGCCCTGTACCAGCGCCTCGGCTATCGCCCCGTCGTGGACCACCTGGCGCTCCAACTCACCTGAGGGCGGCCGCCTCGCGCGCCAGCGACTCGACGCGGTCCCAGTCGCGTGCCGCGAGCGCGTCGGCCGGAAGCATCCACGTACCGCCGACGCAGCCGACGTTCGGCAGGCCGAGGTACGACGGCGCCGACGCGAGCGAGATCCCGCCGGTCGGGCAGAAGCGGGCCTGGGGGAGCGGTCCCGCCAGGGACTTCAGAAAGGCCGGGCCGCCCGCGGCCTGCGCCGGGAAGAACTTCATCTCGCGCACCCCGCGTTCCAGCAGCGCCACGACCTCCGAGGTCGTCGACACCCCCGGCAGGAAGGACACGCCCGAGGCCCTCATCGCGTCCAGCAACGTGTCCGTCCAGCCGGGGCTCACCAGGAAGCGTGCCCCGGAGCCGACCGCGTCGGTGACGGCCCGGGGCGAGATGACCGTGCCCGCGCCGACCACGGCGTCCGGAACCCGGTCGGCGATGGCCCGGATGGCGTCGAGCGCGGCGGGGGTGCGCAGGGTCACCTCGATCGCGGGCAGACCCCCGGCGACCAGGGCGCGGGCGAGCGGCACGGCGTCGGAGGCGTCCTCGATCACGACGACGGGGACGACGGGGGCGAGGTCGAGGACGGACGGCGCGGAGGTCATGCGCCCATCCTGCCCGGGCGTAACACTCCTCGCAACGAGCGTTGCGCATGCTGCAACGCTCCCGAATGGGTCAGTGGATCTGGTCCACCAGTACGTCCAGCTGCCACGCCTTCCCGGCCTTCGCCGGAACCTCCGCCTCCACCGTGTACCCGAGCGCGCGCAGCACCTCCACCAGCTCCCCCGGGCCGGCCGGCGCCGCACCGGCCTCCAGCAGGCTCCGCACGATCCGCCCCTTGGTCGCCTTGTTGAAGTGGCTGACCACCTTCCGGGTCGGAGCGTGCAGCACCCGCACCGTCGCCGTGCGCTCCGCGACCTCCCCCTTCGGCTTCCACGCCGCCGCGTACGCCGACGACCGCAGGTCCAGTACGAGACCCTCCCCGGCCGCCTCGGGCAGCACCGAGGCCATCGCCGTCCGCCAGTGGGCCCCCAGCGCGCCGAGCCCGGGCAGCTTCACCCCCATCGAGCAGCGGTACGACGGAATCCGGTCGTCCACCCGCACCGCGCCCCACAGCCCGGAGAACACCAGCAGCGAGGCGTGCGCCCGCTCCCGTGCCGCCCCGTTCAGGGTCGCCAGGCTCAGCGCGTCGTACAGCACACCCGTGTAGATCTCCCCGGCGGGCCGCGCCCCCGCCGTGCGCAGCTCGGCGTTCTTCGCGACCTCGCCGCGCAGTCCCTCGCTCAGCCCGAGCACCTCACGCGCCTTCTCCTCGTCCGCGGCGCACAGCTCGACCAGCTCCTCCAGGACCGCGGCCCGCGCACCGGCGAGCCCCGGCAGCGACAGGGCCCCGGGCGTGAGCGGAGCACCGCGCCCCGAGGCGGCCTTTCCTTCGGAGGGCGGCAACAGCACCAGCACGGTGGTTCTCCTTCATCGGTACGAGAGGGGGTGCGGCCCCCGCGCCAGCCTACAAAGTGCCGAGGCCCTCCCCACCTTCTACGCTCGGTCCATGCCCCGCCGCCACATCCATGTGACCGGCGCAGCCGAGGCTCCGCTGCGGGCCGCCCTGCGCGCTCTGCGAACCGAGCTGGCCATCCCCGACGCCTTCCCCCCGGACGTGCTCGCCGAGGCGGAGGAGGCCGTCGGGTCCCCGAGACTGCCGGGGCACGACGCCACCGACCTCCCCTTCTTCACCATCGACCCGCCGGGCTCCGTCGACCTCGACCAGGCCATGTTCCTGGCGCGCCGAGCCGAGGGCGGCTACCGCGTCCACTACGCCATCGCCGATGTCGCCGCCTTCGTCACCCCCGGCGGCGCCGTGGACACCGAAGCCCACCGCCGCGCCCTGACCCTGTACCTCCCCGACGCGAAGGTCCCGCTCCACCCCACCCAGCTGTCCGAGGGCGCCGCCAGCCTGCTGCCCGACCAGATCGTGCCCGCCCTGCTGTGGCGCATCGACCTCGACGCCGAGGGCCGCCGCGTCGCCACCGACGTGCACCGGGCCCTCGTCCGCAGTCGCGCCCGGCTCGACTACGCCGGCGCCCAGGCACAGATCGACGCCGGCACCGCCGAGGAACCCCTCGCCCTGCTGAAGACCATCGGGCAGCTCAGGGAGGCGCTCGAGGTGGAGCGCGGCGGGATCTCCCTCAACGTCCCCGAACAGGAGATCGTCGAGCACGACCACACGTACACCCTCGAATACCGGGCCCCGCGCCCCGCCGACGGCTGGAACGCCCAGATCTCCCTGCTCACCGGCATGGCCGCCGCCGACCTGATGACCGCCGCGGGCACCGGCATCCTGCGCACCCTGCCCACCGCCCCCGACGGCGCGGTGGCCCGGCTGCGCCGCTCGGCGAAGGCCCTCGACATCGACTGGCCGCACCACGTCTCGTACGCCGACGTGGTGCGCTCGCTCGACCCGGCCAACACCCGTCACGCCGCGTTCCTCCAGGAGTGCACCACCCTGCTGCGCGGCGCCGGCTACACCGTCTTCACCGACGGGCAGGTCCCCTCGCCCGCGATCCACGCCGCCGTCGCCGACGAGTACGCCCACTGCACCGCGCCGCTGCGCCGCCTCGTCGACCGGTACGCGGGAGAACTGTGCGTCGCGGCCGTCGCCGGCGAGGAGCCGCCCGAATGGGTCCGCTCGTCGCTCGACGCGTTGCCCCGCGAGATGGCCGAGGGCTCCCGCCGCGCCAACACCGTCGAACGCGAATGCGTCGACATCGTCGAGGCGGCCCTGCTCAAGGACCGGATCGGCGAGGTCTTCGACGCCTACGTCATCGATGTGAAGGAGCGCGACCGGGCCGTCGGGACCGTGCACCTCGAGGACCCCGCGGTCGTCGCCCGGATCGAGGGTGGCGCGGCGCCGCTGCCGCTGGGCGAGCGGCTGCGCGTACGGCTCACGCAGGCGGAGCCGGGCTCGGCGAAGGCGCTGTTCGCGCCTGCCTGAGGGCCTCGGCCAGAGCCCGGACGAGGGCGCGCGCGTCGTCGGCGTGGCAGCGGACCGTGTGGACCTCGTGGCGGCGCCCGAGCAGGCCGACAGCGGTGACGGGACCGGACAGCTCCAGGGTGAGCGAGGTCTGCGCGGCGACCTTCAGATCGAGCACGCCCTCCCGCTTCTCGTGCGAGAACAGCAGCTCGTGCCGTACGGAGGCGATCCGGTGCAGCGGTATGCGCAGATCGACATGGGCGGCCTGCCGCAGCCGCAGCGCGTCCGCCGTCAGCACATGGGGGCGGGTCACCGAGGCGGCGTGCAGCCCGACGACGAAGAGGACGGTGTAGACGTCGAGCACGAGCACGATCGCGTGCACCACGGGCCAGTCGCCGAGAAGGTACGACATGCCCACCGTCTCGACGACACAGACGAACGCGAAGCCGAGGAGCAGCGCGGCCTGGTCGCGGGCGTGCCCGAAGGCGCGGTCGTCCGGGCCGACCCCGCTGCGCCGCCGCCCCGCCCACAGGACGACGCTGTACATCAGCCGCAGCTCATGCCCGACGAGCCTCAGCACCGGCTCGGGAACCAGTTCCGCGACCGCCTCCCGGGTGCCCGTCCGCCTGCGCAGCCGGACGAAGGCGAGCGCCTCGACGGCGAACAGCAGGGCCAAGACCGCCTCGGCCCCCGCCCACACCGCCCACGGCAGCCGCACGCCTGCCACCAGGCAGACCGCGAGGACCCCTTCGGCCGGGAGTACGGCGTAGGCGACGGCCCGCAGGACCCGTATCACCCGGGTCACCGGGCACGCTCCACGACCAGGCGCAGCGCCTCGCGTACGGCCCGGGCCTGGGCCGGGGCGAAGTCCGCGAAGAACGCGTCGGCGAACGGCCCCTCGTGCGGCGCCGGATCGCCGTCGCCGAGCTCCGCGACCAGCTCGTCGGGCAGACAGGCCGCCAGCGCCTCGGCGGCCTCGGCCACCCGCGGATCGTCGACGGCCGCGTCCGGCGTCGAGCCGCGCGTACACGTCATGCGCCCGCTCCACGGCCACCGGGTCCTCGGTCATCCGCCGCATCGCACCCATCAGCCGCTCCCGCTCCCCGGCCGGGGCCGCCGTGTCCAGCAGGGACAGCAGCTCGCGGTCCTTGGCGGCCATCGGCGACGCCGGAAGCGGGGGCAGGTCCGCGAACACCGCCGCGAGCTGGGGCGACACGGGCCCCTCGGCGGGCAGCCGGCCCTCGCGGGCCTGGCCGAGCAGGACGGCGAGCCGCTCCCGCCGCTCCCTGATCAGGGCCTCCTGCTCCCCGAGGTCGGCGTCCAGCTCCTCCAGTACGTCGACGAGTTCGCGCCCGGCGTCGTCGGCGAGGACGTCCCGCACCTCGTCCAGCCCCAGCCCCAGCTCGGTCAACCGTCGGATCCGGGCCAGCAGCACGGCGTCGCGGACCGTGTAGTCGCGGTAGCCGTTGGCCCTGCGGACGGGCTCCGGCAGCAGCCCGAGGTGGTGGTAGTGCCGGACGGCCCGGGTGGTCACCCCGACCAGGGCGGCGATCTCTCCGATACGCATGAGCCCAGTACAAACCCTGACGTCGCGACAAGGTCAAGCGGGCCGGTCCACGGTCCTGGGGCGGGTACCATGGTCGACACGGCAGACGAGCCGGGCGGGCGGCCGCGTGGGGATCCCCGGATCTCCCCGAGGAACGTCCGGGCTCCACAGGGCAGGGTGGTGGGTAACGCCCACCCGGGGTGACCCGCGGGACAGTGCCACAGAAAACAGACCGCCGGGGACCGTATCCGTACGGACCTCGGTAAGGGTGAAACGGTGGTGTAAGAGACCACCAGCGCCTGAGGTGACTCAGGCGGCTAGGTAAACCCCACCTGGAGCAAGGTCAAGAGGGGCCGCCGCGAGGCGGCCCTGCGCGGACGTTCGAGGGCTGCCCGCCCGAGTCCGCGGGTAGACCGCACGAGGCCGGCGGCAACGCCGGTCCTAGATGGATGGCCGTCGCCCCGACGACCGCGAGGTCCCGGGGGACAGAACCCGGCGTACAGCCCGACTCGTCTGCCGCTCCTGCCGTACGCCAGCGGCACGCTCAGGACGCGATCAAGTCCTGCGCCGGGTCCGGAGCGCGGAGCCCGGCCTTCCGGGGGCGGCTGCCGCGGCACCGAGCCATTTCGCCGCACGTCACACCCGCCGTCACCCTTCCGCAGGCGGAACGCCAACCAGTTTCACCAGGAACCGGTCCACCTGTTCCTCCAGCGGTGGCCAGGTCAGTTCGGGCTGGTTGACGCGCAGCGAGACCGCGCCGTGGACGGCCGTGCGCAGGTCCAGGGAGACGGTCTCCGCGTCGTCGCGCGTCGCCAGCCCGGCGTCCATGCAGCGGCGGATCGCCGCGGTCGTGCGCTTGGCCATCTCCTCCTTGAAGGACATGTCCGTGCGCCGGTTGAGCGTGCTCTCGTGCAGCACCTTGTACAGCCCCGGGTGCTCGCGGGACCACGCTCCGAGCAGCGCCGTTCGGGCGCGCAGTGCGGCCACCGGGTCGGCGGCGCCCGACTCCGCGTTGTCCACCGCGCGCAACAGGTCCGCATGGCAGTGCTCCAGCGCGGCCAGCACCAGCGCGTCGCGGTCGGCGAAGTGGATGTAGACGGAGGTCGCGGCGATGCCCACCTCGCGGGCGACCGCCCGCAGCGACAGCGCCTGGTCGTCGGCGAGTTCGTCCAGCAGCCGCAGCGCCGCGTCGACGATCTCGGCGCGCAGCCGCTCGCCCTGGCCGCGAGGGTTTCGGCCGCGCGGCGCAGTGCGGGCGGTCTTTGGGGCCGGAGTGGTCGCATCCATGATCAGCCATTGTAATGGACTGCCTGTAGGGCTACAGTCGTAGCCCTACAGGCGCTCACTCAAGGAGAGTCACCATGACGCTGCCGACCCAGATCACGGTCAAGGATCTCGACCCGGTGTTCGCGGAAATGGCCGCCGCAAGTTTCCAACTTGCCGAGCCAGGAGGGCAGCTGACGCCGCGTGAGCTCACTCTGCTCAGCCTCGTTGCCGACGTCTGCGAACAGGTCCTTGGGATGCCGTTCGAACTGCACGTGCGGGCCGCCCTGGACAGCGGCCTCGACGCCGATGACCTGCGCGAGCTGCTCCGTTTCATCTCCTATGACAGCGGCTACCCGGCGGCGCTGGCCGCCTTGGAGCGGCTGGCCGAGGTCGAGCGCAAGTACGGCCTGCCCGGGCCGACAGGCCAGGGCCATCAGGTGAACGCGGACGGCACGGGCAGCCCCATCCCCACGGCGATGCGCGCCGAGGTGCGTGCCCTCGACCCGGGCTTCGCGGACTACATGGACCTGCAGTCGCGGATGCGCGCCAGCATGTCCCGGATCAGCGTCCGCGAGCGGGCGTTCGCCACAATGACGGTGGACGTCCTCTACCAGACCCTCCAGGAGAGCTTCCGTGCCCACGTCGGCCGCGCGCTGGGCTCAGGGGCGACGCCCGACGAGGTCCGCGCCGCCGTCCGCGCCACCGCAACGTTCGGGATGACCCGGACCTGGCGCGCCCTGCACGTCCTCGACGCGCTGCTGGCCGACCGGGAGGAACTGCAGGGAAAGTAGACGGCCGAGGACGCCTGACCGCCCGTCGCCTGCATCGCGCACGCGACGCGGACCACAGGGCCGGTCCGTCATGGTGCAGGCCGCGGACGCAATCCAGGGCATCGTTGGGCGAGCCGGCGACGCCACCGCGGCGCGGCAGGCCGCGAGCGTTCTATTGCGCTTTCACGCCGCCATAGCGATGAGGTAACTCTCCCCGGCGTACAGCCCGACTCGTCTGCCCCCAAGTCTCCGACCTGGGGGCACAGTCATGATCCGGAAACCTCAGCTCCCGGTCCCGCGCTCCGTCGGCGCCGAGCGCTCGGCGATCCGGGCCAGGTGGCCCTCGAAGACCCGTGCCGCGTCCGGCGTCAGATGGCGGAGCGCCACCATCGCCGTGATGATCACGTCGCAGAGCTCCGACTCCACGTCCTGCCAGGTGTGGCTGGTGCCCTTGCGCGGGTTCTGGCCCGTCGCGCCGATGATCGCCTCCGCGACCTCGCCCACCTCCTCCGACAGTTTCAGGACCCTCAGCAGCGTCGTCTGCCCGGGGGAGGACGGGTTGTTCGCCTCGAGCCAGGTGTGGAGCCGGGTGACGGTCTCCCAGGTGGTGTCCATGGCCGGGAGCCTGCCACCGGCCGGTGGCCGACGCGCCACGGACGGCTCAGGTTCCCGGCCGGGCGTCACGCCGGGATGCGGGCCCCCGTCCCCCCGACCCTGACCCGCCGGTCCCCGGCGCGCAGCTCCACCGTCAGGACGCCGGGGCGGCCCATGTCCTCGCCCTGGTGGAGGGTGAGGACGGACGTCTCGGGCACGAGACCGAGTTCACGCAGGTACGCGCCGAACGCGGCCGCCGCCGCGCCGGTCGCCGGGTCCTCCACGACGCCGCCCACCGGGAAGGGGTCTCGGACGTGGAAGACGTCCTCCGACGCGCGCCAGGCCAGCTGAACCGTCGTCAGGTCCAGGCGGTGCATGAGGGCTTCGAGGCGGGCGAAGTCGTAGTCGAGGTCCGCCAGCCGCTCGCGGGTCGACGCGGCGAGCACCAGATGGCGTGCCCCGCCGAAGGCGATCCGGGGCGGCAGTTCCGGATCGAGGTCGCCGGCCGGCCAGTCGAGCGCGGCGAGGGCCTCGGTGAGGTCGTCGGCCAGGACGTCCTCGACGTGCGGCTCCACGCTGGTCAGCGTCGCCCGCAGCGACCCGCCCTCCTCGGTCACGGCCACCGGCACGGTCCCGACCGGCGTCGCGAAGACCAGCCCGCCCGGACCGACGCGTTCGCCGAGGGCGACGGCGGTGGCGACGGTGGCGTGTCCGCAGAAGGGGACCTCGGCCTTGGGGCTGAAGTAGCGGACGGTGAACGCCCGCCCCTCCGTGGCGTCCTCGGCGAGCCCCTCCGGAGGGGCGGTCAGGAACGCCGTCTCGCTGTAGCCGACCTCGGCCGCGATCGCGAGCATCTCGTCCTCGCCGAGCCCGGCGGCGTCGAGCACGATGCCCGCGGGATTGCCGCCGCCCGGATCGGAGGAGAAGGCGGTGTAGCGCAGGACTTCGGGAGCGGGGGAGGGCGTCGTCATGCTGCGTGAACGGCGCGGGGGGCGTGCTTGTTCCCGTACGGCGGGGCGGGCCGCTCCGCCGTACGGGCCACGCCGTACCCACGCCCGGAGTATCGCCGGGCGCGTCCGGGTCAGCCGCGGCCGATGTACGGCATGTTCGTCGCCATGACCGTCGCGAACTGGACGTTCGCCTCCAGAGGCAGGGCCGCCATGTGGACGACCGTCCGGGCGACGTCCGCCGCGTCCATCACCGGCTCCACGGCCAGCTCACCGTTCGCCTGCGGGACGCCGCGCTGCATGGCCTGCGTCATCTGCGTCGCCGCGTTGCCGATGTCGATCTGGCCGCAGGCGATCCGGTACGGACGCCCGTCCAGCGACAGCGACTTGGTCAGGCCCGTCAGCGCGTGCTTCGTCGAGGTGTACGGAGCCGAGTGCGGGCGCGGGACATGCGCCGAGATGGAGCCGTTGTTGATGATCCGGCCGCCCTGCGGGGACTGCGCCTTCATCGCGCGGAACGCCGCCTGCGCGCACAGGAACGATCCCGTCAGATTGACGTCCACCACCGCGCGCCAGGCCTCGTACGTGAGGTCCTCGAACGGCACACCGCCCGGCCCGAAGGTTCCGGCGTTGTTGAAGAGCAGGTCCACGCGGCCCCACCGCTCCACGGTCGTGGCGAAGAGCCCGGCCACCTGGTCGGGGGACGTGACGTCCGTCGGTACGCACACGGCCTCCCCGGCCGCCGCGTCCGCGGTCTCCTCGAGCGCCTCGGCACGGCGGCCCGCCAGCGCCAGTGACCAGCCCGCCTCGGAGAGGGCCAGCGCCACGCTGCGGCCGATACCCGAGCCCGCTCCCGTCACCACCGCGATCTTCTGCTCAGCGTCCATGGCATTCATGGGGCCGCAGCGTACGTGAGACGCGTGCACAGGGAACTCATCCGTCCGACACGCGGATGTTCTGTACGCGACAACGAACCGTCGTCCCCCACCACTCCAATGCCAGGGGACAACCACCGTCCGGGGAGGGCCATATGGCATCCGCAGATCAGCACGCCCGAACGTTCCGTGCCGCAGCACGGCAGGTGGACCGCCGCAGGTTCCTCAGCCTCGGCGGCGCCGCGGCGGCACTCGCCTTCGCGGTCGAGCTGCCGGCCACGGGCGCCGCGAGCGCCGCCGAACTCAACGCGCGGAAGATCACCGAGAACCCGTTCACCCTGGGCGTGGCGTCCGGCGACCCGCTGCCCGACGCGATCCTGCTGTGGACCCGGCTCGCCCCGCGTCCGTACGAGCCCGCCAGTGGCCTGCCCGCGCAGCGCGTCACCGTCGACTGGGAGGTCGCCCTCGACGAGGGCTTCACCAGCCTCGTGAAGAGCGGCGCCACCACCGCGCACCCCGAGTTCCACCACAGCGTCCATGTCGACGTTCCCGGGCTGGCCGCGGATCGCGTCCACTACTACCGGTTCCGCGTCGGCGACTGGATCAGCCCGGTCGGCCGCACCCGCACGGCCCCGGCCGCCGACGCCCAGAACGCGCAGCTGCGCTTTGCCGCCGTCTCCTGCCAGGCCTATCACGACGGGTACTTCACGCCGTACCGCCACCTCGCCGGCGAGGACATCGACGCCGTCTTCCATCTCGGCGACTACCTCTACGAGTACGCGGTCGACGGCGTCGGCGGCGCCCGCGCCTACACCGACCGGACCCTGCCGGCCGTCTTCAACCGCGAGACGATGACCCTGGCTGACTACCGGCTGCGCTACTCCCTCTACAAGTCCGACCCCGACCTCCAGGCCGCGCACGCCGCCCACGCCTTCGTCGTCACCTGGGACGACCACGAGACCGAGAACAACTACGCGGGCGGGATCCCCGAGAACGGCGTACCGACGGAGCAGTTCCTGCTGCGCCGGGCCGCCGCCTACCGCGCCTACTGGGAGAACCAGCCGCTGCGGCTGCCCCAGCAGCCCGTCGGGCCCGACATGCGGCTCTACCGGCGGCTCCACTTCGGGCAGCTCGCACAGTTCGACATCCTGGACACCCGCCAGTACCGCTCCAACCAGGCGTACGGGGACGGCTGGCAGACCCCCGGCCCCGCGTCCGAGGACCCGGCGCGCACCATGACAGGAGCGGCGCAGGAGCGGTGGCTGCTGGACGGGTGGAAGACCTCCGCCGCGCTGTGGAACGTCGTACCGCAGCAGGTCACCTTCTCCCAGCGGCGCAATGTCCCGACCGCCGACTTCAAGTACTCCATGGACGCCTGGGACGGCTACCCCGCCTCCCGCGCCCGGGTCCTCGCGGGTGCGGAGGCCGCCGGTGTCGACAACCTCGTCGTCCTCACCGGGGACGTGCACGTCGGATACGCCTTCGACGTGAAGAAGGACTTCAACGACCCGGCGTCCCGCACGGTCGGCACCGAGCTGGTCGCGACCTCCGTCAGCAGCGGCAGGGACGGCGCCGAACGCCCCTCGAACTGGACCAACCTCACCCGGGCCAACCCGCATCTGAAGTTCTACGACGGGCGGCGCGGCTATCTGAAGGTCACGCTCTCCCAGTCGCAGGCGCGGGCCGACTTCCGGACGGTGTCCGCGGTGACCACGCCGGGAGCACCGGTCACCACGGCCGCGTCGTTCGTGACGGAGGCGGGCAACCCCGGCCTCACCCCCGCCTAGTGGCCCGGTCGAGCCGCGCGGACGCCGCCCGAGAAGGGTCTCGACCACGCGGCGCGAGCTGAGAACATGGGAAGGAATTCAACGAAACGGAGCAGTCGATGCCGGAGAGCGGCCAGGGCACTCAAGGACACATATCCGACGCCGACCCGGCATCCGTACCCCCTCCCGGGGCCGTACCGAATCCTCGGTCCGCGCCCGCTCCCGGGTTGGCACCGGCGCCCGCTCCCGGGCCGGCACCCGCCTCGGCACCGGAGGCCGCCCGGCGCGCCGGCCTCGTCGTCACCCTCGTCCTCGGCGGGCTCACCGCGCTGCCGCCCCTCTCCATGGACATGTACCTGCCGGCTCTGCCGGAGGTCACCCAGGTGCTGGGCGCTCCCGCCGCGACCGTCCAGCTCACCCTCACCGCCTGCCTGATGGGCATGGCCCTCGGCCAACTCGTCGTCGGTCCCATGAGCGACAAATGGGGCCGGCGCCGGCCGCTGCTCATCGGGATGATCGTGTACGTCGCGGCGACCGCCGTCTGCGCGCTGGCGCCCAGCGCGGAACTGCTCATCGCCTTCCGGCTCCTGCAGGGCCTGGCAGGCGCCGCCGGCATCGTGATCGCCCGCGCGATGGTCCGCGATCTGTACGACGGCGTCGAGATGGCCCGCTTCTTCTCCACGCTCATGCTGATCTCGGGCGTCGCACCGGTCGTCGCGCCGCTCATCGGCGGCCAGATCCTGCGGCTCACCGACTGGCGCGGCGTCTTCTACGTCCTGACCGTGATCGGGGTCCTGCTCACCGCCGTCGTGGCCAGGTGGCTGGGGGAGACGCTTCCGCCGGAAAGAAGGCACAGCGGCGGTGTGGGCGAGGCGCTGCGCACCATGCGCGGACTGCTCGCCGACCGGGTCTTCGCCGGCTACACGCTGGCGGGCGGACTGTCCTTCGCCGTGCTCTTCGCGTACATCTCGGCCTCGCCGTTCGTCGTGCAGGAGATCTACGGAGCGTCGCCGCAGACCTTCAGCCTGCTCTTCGGCCTCAACTCGATCGGCCTGGTGGTGGCCGGACAGATCAACGGCAAGCTGCTGGTGGGCCGGGTCAGCCTCGACAAGACCCTCGGCCTCGGCCTCGGCCTGATCACCCTGGCGGCCGTGGCGCTCCTGCTGATGACCACCGGTGTCTTCGGCGAGCCCGGCCTGGTGGGGGTCTCCGCCGGGCTGTTCGTGCTGATGTCCGCGATGGGCCTGACCCTGCCGAACACCAACGCCCAGGCGCTGATGCGCACCCCGCACGCGGCGGGCTCGGCGTCCGCGCTGCTCGGCACGTCCTCGTTCCTGATCGGCGCGGTGGCCTCGCCGCTCGTGGGGATCGCGGGTGAGGCGACGGCGGTGCCGATGGCCGTGGTCCAGCTGGTCTGTGCGGCGGGCGCGGTGGCGTGCTTCCTCGGGCTCTGCCGGCCGTGGCAGCGCCCGGCGGCCGACTGAGCCCGTACCGGGGCCCATGTCGCCCCGGGTGCCCAGGCCCGGCCCCTCACTCCTCGCGGACGTAGCCGATCAGATGCGTCCGGTCCTTCGAGTCGGTCCAGCGGAAGATCCCGACGCCCGCGATGTCCGCGCTCGGCAGCCGGACGTTCGGGTCGAGCGGCTCCAGGTCGCCCGTGGACAGGTCCACCTCGACGGGCGAACCGTTGCCCGCGAGCGCGTCCGAGGCGCCGCGGGCACCCGCGGCCCCGTACACCACGCCGTCCTCGGTGACCGTCGCGAGGCTGGGCCGGTGGGTTCCGTCGGCCTCCTCGAAGCAGTGGCCCTTCTTGCTCTCCAGGTCGAAGGCGAGGTTACCGGCGATCAGATAGCGGTCGTCGGGGGAGACCACGGCCTGGGGGTAGTCGCCGGGCTCTATCGCCGGCTTGTGGCACTCGACCTGAACGATCGGGGCACCGGTCGCCGTGTCGTGCACCGCCCAGATGTCGTGCGTCGCCGCCTGCTTGGCGCCCTTCTTCTCCTGCCAGCGGGCGAGGACCCGGCCCGGCGTCACCGACGTCGGCACCCCCGACGCGGCGTCCGCGCCGCCGGGCGGCCGCGTGCGGCTGAACCAGCCGCCGCGCACCCAGAACTCCCTGTAGCCGCCGACCAGCAGGCCCTTCGCCGTCAGCCCGTGCACCTCGGTGAGGCGGCGGCAGTTGGGGCAGTTGGCCGGGTAGCCCAGGCCGGCCGGCTGGACGCCGGTCACCTCGCCCGTCTCCGGGTCGATGACCGCGCTCCTGGCCCGGCCGTCGGTGATCAGCACGGCGGGGCCGGTGCCGGTCACGGTGGGCGCGTCGGTCCAGGGCACCTCGACCCGCTGCCGGGCGCCGTCCTCCGCCGCGTACAGGTCGAGCGAGATGAACGTGCTGGAGGGCGTGTCCGAGTGGGCCTTCCCGTACGACCAGGTCACGAAGTACTCGCGGTCCCCCTTGGTGACCGAGAGCAGCCGGGGAAAGGCACCCGGGTCGGACAGCGGCCGCCACGGCTTGCCCGACCAGCCGGGCTTGCCGGTCGCGGCGTCGATGGTGCGCAGCCGGTACTGGGTGCTGTCGACGCGCTCCAGATAGCCGAGGAGCTCACCGGCGGGGGCCAGGGCGTACTCGGGGGAGGCGTTCGGGATCTCCCAGCCCCGGCCGGTGTCGTACGCGTCCGGGACGGCGAGCTGGGTGGCGGGTCCGGTCTTCTTCACCGGCTTCTTGGCCTTGGCGTCCTTGCCGTCGGCCCCGCCCCCGCACATGGCGAGAAGGAAGATCATCACGAGGACGCCCACCCCGGCGACCAGGGACATGCGTACGACGCGCTCTCTCCGGGTGGTTCCCAGCGCGCCCCCGAAGACCAGGCCCCAGAAGCCGCTCCATGCGAAGCCGGTCCGCTTGATGCGCAACTCTGGTCCCCCCGATGAGCACTGCCTCCCCGACAACGGCCGTCAGCGTAGCAACTGCCCGCCCCGCCTAGGATGGGCCGGTGAACGCCTCCCTTTCCGCCGCCGACGCCCTGCGTGCCGCTCTGGCCGGACTGCTCGACGGGCTGCCGCCGAAGCAGGCCGCGCAGGCCGTCGAGCGACTGATCGCCAACTACCGGGGGACCACCCCGACCGACGCCCCGGTACTGCGTGACCGCTCCGATGTCGCCGCGTACGCCGCGTACCGGATGCCGGCGACCTTCGAGGCGGTTCGGGCGGCCCTCGGCGCGCTGCGGGACGCGGCCCCGGACTGGGTCCCGGCGACGCACACGGACATCGGCGGCGGCACGGGCGCGGCGAGCTGGGCGGTCGCCGAGGCGTGGCCCGGTGAGCCCGGTGGCGGTGACGGTGACGCCGGTGAGGAGGGCGGCTGTCCGCGGACGACCGTCCTCGACTGGGCGGAGCCGGCGCTGGCGCTCGGACAGGAGCTGGCCCGCGCGTCCGGGATTCCCGGCCTCGCGGACGTCGTCTGGCAGCGCTCTCGTATCAGTGCGTCGCTCCGGATGGAGAGCACCGATCTCGTGACGGTGTCGTACGTCCTCAAGGAGCTCACCGAGGAGGACCGGGCCGCCGTCGTCGTGGAGGCGGCCCGCGCCGCGCGGGCCGTGGTGATCGTCGAGCCCGGAACCCCCGACGGCTACCAGCGGATCATCGACGCCCGCGACCGCCTGATCGCGGCCGGAATGACCGTCGCCGCCCCCTGCCCGCACGACGCCGCCTGCCCGATCGAACCGGGCACCGACTGGTGCCACTTCGCCGCGCGCGTCAGCCGCTCCTCGCTGCACCGCCAGGTCAAGGGCGGCTCCCTGCCGTACGAGGACGAGAAGTTCAGCTACGTCGCGGCCACCCGCTTCCCCGTCGCCCCCACCCTCGCCCGCATCACCCGCAAGCCTCAGATCCGCAAGGGCCAGGTGCTGATCGAGCTGTGCACCCGGGACGAGGGGCTGCGCCGCGACACGGTCACCAAGCGGCACGGCCCGATGTACAAGGAGGCTCGTGACGCGGACTGGGGAGACCCCTGGCCTCCCCAGCCCTGACGCTCAGGAGATCAGTCGCGCAGCTCCTGCGTACAGCACTTCACACTGCCGCCGCCCTTGAGCAGCTCGCCGAGGTCCATGCCCATCGGCTCGAACCCCCGCTCGCGCAGCGGATCGAACAGCCCCAGCGCCGCCTGCGGCAGCAGTACATGGCGGCCGTCGCTCACCGCGTTGAGTCCCAGAGCGGCCGCGTCGTCCTCGCCGGCCAGGAGCGCGTCGGGGAAGAGCCGGGCGAGAACCGCCCGGCTGCCGGGGGAGAAGGCGCCTGGGTAGTACATGATCTCGTCGGTCGCCACGTCCAGGACGCTGAGCGCGGTGTCCAGGTGGTAGTAGCGGGGGTCGACCAGTTCGAGCCCGATCACCGGGCGGCCGAAGAACTCCTGCGCCTCGTCGTGCGAGAGCGGACTGGAGCGGAAGCCCCGGCCGGCCAGGACGTACGAGGCGGTGACCGCGAAGTCGCCCTCTCCCTCGTTGACGTGGAGGGGTACGTGGATGTCGCTCTCCGCATAGCCGTGGGCCCTGAACCAGTCCAGATGGACGGCGGCCTCGGCCGTGCGCTCCGGGTGCGCGAACCGGGCCCCCAGGACCCGGCCGTCGATGACGGTGGCGCCGTTGGCCGCGAAGACCATGTCGGGGAGTTCCGGGTGCGGGTCGAGCAGGTCGACGGTGTGGCCGAGTGAGCGGTAGCGGTCCCGCAGGTCCTCCCACTGGGTGAGGGCGAGCGGCAGGTCCACCGGCTTGGTGGGGTCCATCCATGGGTTGATGGAGTACGTCACCCTGAAGTGCGCGGGTGGGCACATCAGGTAGTGGCGGGGCGATGCCTCGCGTGGCGATGAGCGCAATGAGGGCTCCTCACGGACGGGCCGATTGGCGCGGCGCACGGTGTGTGCGTGCAGCCCATGGTCCGCCGTGGGGGGCTCGCGCGCACTGAACCGAACGAGTGGTTCACCCACCGTATCGAGACGATACGTCTCGCCTCGTACGCTGGTAGATTGACCTCATGGCTGAGACCAAGGCACCCGACTCCACCCGTCGCAGCGACCGCTCCCGCCGCGCCATCTACGACGCCGCGCTCTCCCTGGTCAGTGAGGCCGGCTACGCCAGGACCACCATCGAGGGCATCGCCGCCCGCGCCGGCGTCGGCAAGCAGACGATCTACCGCTGGTGGCCGTCGAAGGCCGCCGTCCTGCTGGAGGCCTTCCTCGACCTCGGCCGGCAGGCCAACGAAGCCCTGGGCGGCGACGCCGACAGCGAGATCCCCGACACCGGCGACCTCGCCGCCGACCTCAAGTACGTGCTGCGCGCCACCGTCGACGAGATGAACGACCCCAAGTTCGACGCCCCGTCCCGGGCGCTCGCCGCCGAGGGCATCATCAACCCGGAGCTCGGCGCCCAGTTCGTGGAGCAGCTCCTGGAGCCGCAGCTCCAGCTCTACGTCCGGCGGCTGCGCGCCGCCCAGGAAGCCGGTGACGTCCGCCCGGAGATCGATCCGCGGATCGCCCTGGAGCTCTTCACCGGCCCGATCGCCCACCGTTGGATGATGCGCACTCTTCCGCTCACCCACGCGTACGCGGACGCGCTGGTCGACTACGCCCTGAACGGCCTGGCTCCCCGCACCTGAGGCCCGCGCGCCCGGCCGCAGCGCGTCCGACGCGCGCCCCTGAGCCGCGTCGGTCAGTCGGCGCGCCCGGCGCCGTCGGTGCCGGGGTCGGTGGCGATGTCGGGGCCGGGGTCGACGCCGGTGTCCGGGTCGGTCAGCAGGAGGCCCGGCGCGTCCGTGATGATCCCGTCGCAGCCGAGGCGCAGGGCCCGCTTCCGGTCCGCGTCCGTGTTCACCGTGTGCGCCCACACTCGGGCGATCCCGGACCGCACCGCCCGCCGCAGATCCCTGTCGCGCGCCCGGTGGTCCACGTCCAGCACGTCCACGTACCCCCGCCACCGGCGCGGCTCGTCCGTCCTCATCTGCCGCGCCGAGCGCCACAACTGGGCGCGCAGCCCGAGCCGGTGGGCCTTGCGGGCCACCCCGGGGTGGTTGGAGTTCACCAGGACCGAGGCGGTCAGCTTCCGCGCGCGCAGCACCCGCGCCAGCCGCTCCAGGCTCTCGGGGTCCTTGGCCTCCAGCATCAGCACGGACCGTCCGCCGAACCGGTCCAGCACCTCCGCCAGTGTCGGCGGGCGCTCCGCGGGCCGGGTGCCCCGCAGTCGGACCGACCGCCACTCCCGGGCGTCCAGCGCCCGCACCGGCCCCGACGACAGGGTCGTGCGGTCGAGCGTCGCGTCGTGCATCGCGACGAGCGTCCCGTCCCGGAGCATCCGTACGTCCACGTCCAGCACCTGCGTCCTGCGGCTCCGGTAGGACGCCGTCAGTGCGGACATGCTGTTCTCCGCGGACTCCAGGGCGCCGCCCCGGTGCGCGGTGTAGACGATGCGGGGCAGTGTGTCGATCGTCACCCTGCCCGCTCCCTGCCCCCACTCCAGCGGGGGCAGAGTGACGGCCTGACCGGCCAGGGCAAGGGCGATCAAGGAAGCCAGCGACGTCAGCGGAGTCGACGGAGTCGGGTAGGCCATGGGCGTCACGCTAGATCGGCATATCGGGACAAAGAGGTCAATGACACCCGGCGGGTACGCATCCGGCCCTCAGCCGCCGTACCCCGGTTGGGGACTCCGGTCACCCGGAGCGCAGGATGGTGGGACCATGGCAGAGTCCGCTGGGGCGAGCGTGAGGTGTGAGGGGATAGATGGGCGACGGTATGGGCCGCAACCGCGGCACGGGGAGCAAACTTGCGCAGTGGCTGCGTCGCAGCCCCAAGCCGACCGTCGACGCCGACGGCACACACCGCGAGAGCCTGCTCCTGGCAGTCGCGGCCGCGGGACTCCCGCTGGCCCCCGCCGCCTACCCCCTCGGCTACCGCTGCTCCTGCGAACGCATCGGTTGTCCCACCCCGGCACGACACCCCGTCTCCTTCGCCTGGCAGACCCAGTCCACCACCGATCGTGCCCAGTTGGAGCGGTGGGTACGCAATGAGCCGCAGGCCAACTTCATCACCGCCACCGGCATGGTCCACGACGTCCTCGACGTCCCCCTGGAGGCCGGTCGCGCGGCCCTGGAGCGGCTGCTCGCCGAGGGCATCGAGGTCGGCCCGGTCGCCAGTTCGGCGGGTGAGGCCGACGGCACCGCGCGGATGCTCTTCTTCACCGCCACCCGGGGCACCCCCGAGGACGAGGACGAGTGGTGGCCCTGCGAGCTGGACTGCCACCCCGAAACCATGGACGAGCACCCGGGCATGCGCTGGCACTGCCGCGGCAGCTATGTGCTCGTCCCCCCGGCGCGGCTGCCCGGTGACCTGACGGTCGACTGGGTGCGCGGCCCCGAGCACCCGCTGCCCGACCCGCTGACACTCCTCGAAACCCTCACGGACGCCTGCGCGCGTTACGCGGACGGGCGGGACGAGCCGGCCGACCACGCGGTCGCCTGGCCGTTGAGCCGTTGAGCCGTTGAGCCGTTGAGCCGTTGAGCCGTTGAGCCGTTGAGGCACGCCCTGTTGGGCGCCTGAGACATGAGCCGTTGAGGCGCTGAGCGCCTCAACGGCCTTTTCACGACCAGAAAACGGGGTTACGAACCCGTCGCCGCCGTCACGCCCTGCAGCCGTCCCAGGATCGTCACACCGTCCTGCCCCGCGCCCGCCGGCTTCACCCGCGCCGACTGGCTGGACACCCACTCCTTGGTGACCGTGCTCTTCACCTCGCCGGTCAGCAGCGGCTTCACGTCCGGGTCGATCTTCGGCCGGTAGCCCTGCGCCGCCGTCTGCCGCTCGAAGAAACGGATCGCGAAGAAGACCATCGCCCCGCCGTCCTCGGTCATCAGCCCGAGAGGCGCGAAGTCGCCGGTGTCCATGGCCTGGTCGACGTACTGCGTGGCAAGTCCCGCGCGGCGCGCGGTCTTCTCGCGCTCCATCCGCCACAGCGAGGTGTGCGGCCCGGCTGTGAAGTGTTCGGGCCGTCCGCTCCCCAGATACGAGGCGTACTCCTCGCTCAGGTTCCTCGGCGCCACCGCGAGCTTCGCCGAGTCCGGGTCCGCCGGCTCCGCGAAGCCGTCGGAGCCGGTCTTGAACGCGGGGATCTCGGCGGGGGTGAGGATCGACAGATAGGCGACCTCCCACAGCTGGTCGGCGCCGTTCTTCACGAAGACCAGCAGCCAGCGGTTGTCGCCGGGGCCGCTGTCGGTGTCGCGGTTGGAGTCGGTGTTCGCCAGGAACCAGCGCGGCCACCCGGCCTTCTTCGGGACGACGAACGCCGCCTCCGTCAGTTCCAGCGGCCGGTGCGCCGCGTTGCCCTGCGGACTCGTGACCGAACGCGACTTCAGACCTGCCTGGTTGACGGCCCCGAGCGGGCCGGTGACCCGGCCCGCGTCCAGGGCCGGGTCATAGGCCTTGTCGGCCTTGTTGTACGCCTCGGTGAAATCCTTGACGGCCTGCGCGGCCTCAGTCTTCGTCGCCGCCGGTACGACTTCCAGCTCGCCGTGCACCGTCACGCACCCGCTCGTCGTCAGCGCCAGCAGCGTCAGCGCCGTCGTCGTCGCGAGCCCCGCCGTCGGCCTTCTCGCCGACCGACCCAGCCTTCTCATCGGTTGCCTTCTGCTTCTCGACCCCCACGGACCGTCCGAACCCTACCGGGGCGAGGAACAGGGCGAGCGTCGGGATCAGATACAGCGCCCACACCGTGACCTGGAGGACCGTCGGGTCGGGCTGGAAGTTGAAGACACCCTTCAGCAGCGTGCCGTACCAGCTGTCCGGCGGAACCGTCGCGCTGACGTCGAACGCCTTGTCCGCCAGACCGCCCAGGAAGCGGGCCTCCTGGAGGTCGTGGACGCCGTAGGCGAGCACACCGGCCGCCACGACGACCAGCATCCCGCCGGTCCAGGTGAAGAACTTGGCCAGGTTGATCTTCAGCGCGCCCCGGTAGAACAGCCAGCCCAGCGCCACCGCGGTGGCGATGCCCAGCAGCACGCCGACCAGCGGCCCGGACGTGCCGTCCTGCGAGGCACGCACCGACGCCCAGACGAACAGCGCCGTCTCCAGGCCTTCACGGCCCACGGCCAGGAAGGCCGTGGCGACCAGCGCGCCCGTCCCCATCCGCAGGGCGGCGTCCAGCTTCCCGTGCAGCTCGGCCCTCAGGTGCCGCGCGGTGCGCCGCATCCAGAAGACCATCCAGGTCACCAGACAGACCGCGATGATCGAAAGCGATCCGCCGAGCGCCTCCTGCGCCTCGAACGTCAGCTCCTGCGAGCCGAATTCGAGCGCGAAACCGAAGCCGAGGGCCAGCGCGACCGCGACCCCGATGCCGGTCCAGATCGGGCCGATCGCGTCGCGGCGGTCCGTCTTCACCAGATAGGCGATCAGGATGCAGACGACCAGGCTGGCCTCGAGGCCCTCGCGCAGGCCGATCAGATAGTTGCCGAACACGTCGGTCCTCTCCTGTTGCGAGCTCTACGAGAACAGAGTCCGGCCCCACCAGTCGCCCGTGTCGCGGACGCCCGGCGGGACGGCGAAGTGCGCCGAACCCACGTGCTGGATGTACTCGTTGAGGACGTCGGCCCGTGCCAGCGAGGTCTGCACCGGGATGAATCCCTTGCGCACGTCACGCTGGTAGGCGAGGAAGAACAGGCCCGCGTCGAGACGGCCGAGGCCGTCCGTGCCGTCCGTGAAGGAGTAGCCGCGGCGCAGGATGGTGGCCCCGCCGTTGGAGTCCGGATGGGCGAGCCGGACGTGCGCCTCCGGCTTCATCGCCTTCAGGAACGGCTCGTCGTGCTCCTTGGACTTGCCGACCGGGGCGCCCTCGCCCTTGTCGCGGCCGAAGATGTCCTCCTGCTCCTGGAGCGGAGTGCGGTCCCAGGTCTCGATGTTCATCCGGATGCGGCGCGCCACCAGGTAGGAGCCGCCCGTCATCCATGACGAGCCGTCCTTCTCGGAGGCCCAGACGTGCTTGTCCAGAGCGGCGGTGTCGGTGCCCGCGATGTTCCGGGTGCCGTCCTTGAAGCCCATCATGTTGCGCGGCGTCTGCGCGTCCGGCGTGGTGGAGGACGTCTTGCCGAAGCCGAGCTGCGACCAGCGCACCGCCACCTTGCCGAAGCCGATCCGGGCGAGCTGGCGGATCGCGTGCACCGCGACCTGCGGGTCGTCGGCGCAGGCCTGGACGCACAGGTCGCCGCCGCTGCGGGCCGGGTCGAGGTTGTCGCCGGGGAACTTGGGCAGGTCGACCAGCGCGTCGGGGCGCTTGCCGGCGAGACCGAAGCGGCCGTCGAACAGCGAGGGGCCGAAGCCGATCGTCAGCGTGAGCCGGGACGGCTTGAGGCCGAGCGCCTCGCCCGTGTCGTCCGGCGGCGCCTCGGCGAGCCCGCCGTACGCGCCGTCGCCGACCTCATGGCCGGCCGTCATCCGCTCGGCCGCCCGCGTCCACTCCTTGAGCAGCGCGATCAGCTCGGCGCGGTCCTTGGTCTTCACGTCGAAGGCCGCGAAGTGCAGCCGGTCCTGGACCGGGGTGGCGATACCCGCCTGGTGGGCGCCGTGGAACGGCACCGCCGCGCCCTCGGAAGCGGCGGGTACGGCGGTGTCGCCGGCGCGGGTCAGGGCGACGGCGCCGCCGGCCGCGGCGGCACCGAGCGCGAGCCCGGCCCCGCCGATGGCGAGCAGCGAGCGCCGGGAGGGCGCTGCGGAGCCCGTCGTGCTCTCGTCCGTGGTGGTCATCTCGTCAGACATGGTTGCCGTCCCTACTTCACAACAGCGGCGGCGAGCTTGGAGAGCGGCTCGGCCAGCGCGTTGACGCCGTCCGAGAGCTCCTTGCGCTGCTCCTTGCCGACCTGGTCGTACGAGGTGAAGACGTAGGAGTTCTTGTCCGTGCGGTACTTGTCGAGCAGCGTGTTCAGCGCGGCGAACTGCTTGTCCAGGTCGGCGACGAGCTTCGGGTCGTTCTTGGAGGCGACCGGCTTCAGCAGCTCGTAGGACTTCTGCGCGCCCTCGACGTTCGCCTTGAAGTCGACGAGGTCGGTGTGGGAGTAGCGCTCCTCCTCACCGGTGACCTTGCCGGTGGCGACCTCGTCGAGGAGTTCCTTGGCGCCGTTGGCCATGGACGTGGGGGTGATCTCGGCCTTGCCGACCTTCTTGACCCAGTCGGCCAGGTCCTTGTCGAGGGTGTCGGCCAGGACCTTCGTCTCGGGGCCGAGCTTCTTCTCCTGCCACAGCGCCTTCTCCAGGCGGTGCCAGCCGGTCCACTTCTGACCGGGCTCCAGGCCGTCCTCCCGGACGTCGACCTTCGGGTCGATGTCGCCGAAGGACTCGGCGACCGGCTCGGTGCGCTCCCAGCCGATGCGGGAATCGGCGTACGCCTTCTTCGCGGCCTCGATGTCGCCGGCGCGCACGGCGTCGGTGAAGGCCTTGACCTTGGGCAGCGTCTCGTCCGCCTGCTGCTGCACGTACTGGCGGTAGGCGGCGACGGCCGCGTCCATCTCGGGGGAACGCTTGGCGGCCTTGCCGCTGCCGGTCGCGGTGACCTTCTGACGGATGCCGTCGCCCTTCATGCCGGGCTTGCAGGCGATCTCGTAGTCTCCGGCCTTCACCTCGGCGGTGATCTTCGCCTTGGTGCCGGGGCCGATGTTCTCGCGCTCGGTGACGATGCGGTCGTCCGGGAAGAGGACGTAGACCTCGGTGACCTTGGAGCCCTTGTTCTCGACGGCCAGCTCGACGTGGCCGGCCGGGAACTCCTTCTTGGAGATCTCGCAGGCGTCGTCCTTGGCGACGATGGAGATCGCGCCGTCACCACCCTTGGTGTCGCTCTTCTCGGCGCAGCCCGTGACGGCGGTCAGAGCGACCGCGGTGGCGGCGGCGGTGACGACGGAGAGGCGGACGGCTCGCATAAGGGCTCCACGGGACGAGGTACGGGGGGTGAGGCGGACCTAACTTAACCGAGGCTTACCTGACCGATACCCCCCCGTCCAGTGATTCAGCTCTCACCGCCGGCGCGGAGGGGCGCGGGGCTACGGCCCGATCACGGCTGATTCACGAACGAGTCAAGGGAGGGTCAAGTATCAGCCAAGTGCGAGCATTTGAGGGTTATGGGTGATTTGTCGGATGTGGGGCCGTCCGTGCCGTAGCCCCGCGCGAGGCGGCCCGCTGATGCTTGAATGCCGGAATGAACACGACGGCGACCGAGGTCGAAGTCCTGCGCGTCTTCTGCGCGGGCGACGGCGGGTACGGCAATGCCCTGGGTGTCGTGCGCGACGGGCGCACTCACCCCGACGAGGCGTCCCGGCAGGCGCTCGCCAAGGAACTCGGCTTCAGCGAGACCGTGTTCGTCGACGACCCCGAGCGTGGAGTCGTCGACATCTACACCCCCGGTGTACGGCTGCCCTTCGCCGGACACCCGGTCGTCGGGGCCGCGTGGCTGCTCGACCTGGAGGTCGTCAATCCGCCGGTGGGCGAGGTGTGGGTGCGTGACGACGGCGAGTTCACCTGGATCGCCGCCCGCGGCGACTGGGCGCCCCCGCGCACCCTGCGGCAGTACGCCTCCGCGGCCGAGGTCGAGGCGCTCGACGTGCCGCCCCCCGGCGAGTGGATCTACGCCTGGGCCTGGGAGGACGAGGCCGCCGGGCGGGTCCGCGCCCGGGCCTTCCCCGGCAGGGGTGACGGCATCGACGAGGACGAGGCGACCGGCGCCGCGGCGCTCCTGCTCACCGCCGCCCTCGGCCGCGCCCTGAACATCACGCAGGGCCGGGGGTCGCAACTGCTGACCGCCCCCGGCCCTGACGGCGTCATCGAACTCGGCGGCCGCGTCCGCTTCGACCCGGCCGCTCGCCCCTGAGGCCCGTGCCCGCCAGGGATCCGGGCGGGCGCTAGGCGCTGAGCGGAAACTCGCCGCCCAGCTCCCGGAACACCGCGCCGTTGAAGTCGAAGGCGCGCTTGCACTCGTCGACGATCCGCTGCTTCTCGAGTTCGTCCGCGTTCACCCGGTCCAGCAGTTCGCGGTAACCCCGCTTGAACGCCGCCGGGTTGGAGATCTGCTCGAAGACGTAGAAGCGGACGCCGTCACCCTTGCGCGCGAAGCCCCAGGTGCGCTCCGCCTTGTCCCGGATGATCTGGCCGCCGGAGAGGTCCCCGAGGTAGCGGGTGTAGTGGTGGGCGACATATCCGGCGGGCCAGGTGCGCGCGCACTCCTCGACGCGGGCGGCGTACGCGGCGGTGGCGGGCAGCGGAGCGAGCTCCTCGCGCCAGTGCGCCCCGCGCAGATGGGCGAGGTCCCGCTCCAGCTCGGCGCCGCGGAACAGCTCGGGCTGTATGAACGGGCCCGCGACCGCGTCGTCCTTCAACGCCTCGGCGGCGTCCTCCAAGGCCCGGTACACGAACCACAGCTGCTCGGTGTAGCGGGTGTACGCGTCCACACCCAGCCGTCCGCCCAGCAGATCGCTCATGAAGGTCGAGGTCTCCGCCTCGGTGTGCTGCTCGTGCGACGCCACACGGATGAGCGTGGAGAAGGGCGTGTCCAAGGCGGGCCTCCGGGGGACCGATGGGGACGGGAACCAGTACGATCCTTCTACTTAGGTATACCTAAGTCAACTGGTTCCCGACGACCTGTCGGTAAAACGCTACCCCGCCCGGGGGTCAGGGCAACGTGAGGATTTCGGCCCCGGTGTCCGTGACCACCAGCGTGTGCTCGAACTGCGCGGTCCGCTTGCGGTCCTTGGTCACCACGGTCCAGCCGTCGTCCCACATGTCGTACTCGTGCGTGCCCAGCGTGAGCATGGGCTCGATGGTGAACGTCATGCCCGGCTGGATCACCGTCGTGGCGTGCGGGGAGTCGTAGTGCGGCACGATCAGGCCGGAGTGGAACGACGAATTGATGCCGTGCCCGGTGAAGTCACGGACCACGCCGTAGCCGAAACGCTTGGCGTACGACTCGATGACCCGCCCGATGATGTTGATCTGCCGACCGGGCCTGACCGCCTTGATGGCGCGGTTGAGGGACTCCCGGGTCCGCTCCACCAGCAGCCTGGACTCCTCGTCGACGTCACCGCAGAGGTAGGTGGCGTTGTTGTCGCCGTGCACACCGTGGATGTACGCCGTGACGTCGAGGTTCACGATGTCGCCGTCGCGCAGGACGGTGGAGTCGGGGATCCCGTGACAGATGACCTCGTTGACCGAGGAGCACAGCGACTTCGGGAAGCCCCGGTAGCCGAGCGTCGACGGATAGGCGCCGTGGTCGCACATGTACTCGTGGGCGACCCGGTCCAGCTCGTCCGTGGTCACACCCGGCGCGATGTGCTTGGCGGCCTCCTCCATCGCCCGGGCGGCGATCCCCCCGGCGATGCGCATCCGCTCGACGGTGTCGGAATCCTGCACCTCCGGCCCGGTGTACGGAGTGGGGGCCGGCTTCCCGACGTACTCGGGGCGGCGGATGGCTCCGGGAACGGAGCGGAGGGGGGAGAGCTCCCCCGGTGCGAGCAGCGACTGGCCAGACATACCAGCGAGTCTAACCAGCGCCGGTGGGGCAGCATGGCTGCAGAGGAAGGAGCCGGACATGGCCCTGTTCAAGAAGCGCACGGTCGGCAAACCGGGCGAGTGGTTCTACTGCCTGGAGCACAAGAAGGTCGAGGAGGGCCCGGAGTGCCCGGCGAAGGACCGCTTCGGTCCCTACGCGTCGCGGGCGGAGGCGTCGCACGCGATGGAGACGGCGCGGGAGCGGAATCTGCAGTGGGAGAACGACCCGAAGTGGCACGACGCGCCCCGGCCGGGTGACGAGGAGACCTAGGCTGTTCCGGGGCCGGCCCGCCCGCTCGGCCGTTCCCGGACGTGCCCGGCCGGGCGGGCCCCCGGGCTCACCAGCGGGTCGGGGGCGGGGCCGTCAGATGGTCCGCCAGGCGGGAGAGCCGGTCGCGAAGGCGGCGCCTGCCCCGCGGCGCGGCCGGCAGGCTGTTCTCGCCGGCCGCCGCCCCGACCAGGTGCTGCACCGTGTCGAAGTCCACCTCCGCCGTCTCCTCGGCGACGGTCAGCGCCTCGTGCGCCAGGCCGTGGACCTCCGCGTCGCCGCCGTCCAGCGCCAGTACGGTCGCGCCGGCCCGCCGTGCGTCGTGCACCCGCTCCAGCAGCCCGGCGTCCGGCCGCCCCGGCGCCACCACCAGCAGAGTGGCCCCGCGCCGGGCCGCCTCCAGACGACCCAGACCGACCGCCAGATGCGCGGGGTCGCCGGGCCGCACCCGGTGACGGACGAGCGTGGGAGAGAGCTCGGGCCGCCCCGACCAGGCCGCCTCGTCCACCAGATGCGCCGCCAGGTGCCAGGGCTCGTACTCCTCGGTCCCCACCAGCAGCAGTCCGCCGCCCTGCGGGACCACCGAGGACCGGAGCGTCCCGGCGAAGCGGCGGGTGAGGGCCGGCCACTCGGTCCCGGCGAGGACTTCCCGCAGCAGTGCGACACGTACGGCATCCATGGGCCCGCATCATGCCCCGAAGGGTGGCCCCGAGGAGGCCGGTTGGCCGTGGCTCACCCGTAAGGGAGCGGCGGGGGTGGTCCCGTACTGTCGGGACCATGACTTCCACTGACAGTGTTCAGAAGACCCCTGCCAAGGACCCGTGGGACCTTCCCGACGTCTCCGGTCTGACCGTCGGTGTCCTCGGCGGCACCGGTGACCAGGGCCGGGGCCTCGCCTACCGCCTCGCCCGCGCCGGGCAGAAGGTGATCATCGGGTCCCGGGCCGCGGAGCGCGCCGGGACCGCCGCCGCCGAGCTGGGGCTCGGCGTCGAGGGCGCCGACAACGCCGAGTGCGCGCGCCGCAGTGACATTGTGATCATCGCCGTGCCGTGGGACGGCCATGCGAAGACCCTGGAGTCCCTGCGCGAGGAGCTCGCCGGCAAGCTCGTCGTCGACTGCGTGAACCCCTTGGGCTTCGACAAGAAGGGCGCCTACGCCCTCAAGCCGGAGGAGGGCAGCGCCGCCGAGCAGGCCGCCGCCCTGCTGCCGGACTCCCGGGTGACCGCCGCCTTCCACCACCTCTCGGCGGTGCTGCTCCAGGACGTGTCGATCGAGGAGATCGACACGGATGTGATGGTGCTCGGCGAGGCCCGCGCCGACACCGACCTCGTCCAGGCACTGGCCGCGAGGATCCCCGGCATGCGGGGCGTCTTCGCGGGCCGGCTCAGGAACGCTCACCAGGTCGAGTCGCTGGTCGCCAACCTGATCTCGGTGAACCGCCGCTACAAGGCCCACGCGGGCCTGCGCGTCACGGACGTCTAGGCAGGGCCACGAGCGGTGCGGGGCATGGGGGACACTGGACGGGCCATCTCAGCCGTATCCGGACAGGAGCCGACCCCCATGCCCCGCCTCGCTCTGTACGCCCTCGCCGTCTGCGCCCTCGCCGTGGCCGCCGCCGTCGTCTCCTTCGTCCAGGGCAGCTGGTTCGGCGTCGTCTGGGTGCTGCTCGCCGGGCTCTCGTCCAACATGGCCTGGTACTACATCCGCCGAGCCAAGACCGGGCGCGCCGCCGCCCACGGCTGACCGCGCCCGTCCGCGGCCGTCGGCTACTGGCCGGCGGCGAGCGTGCAGACGTCCGAGGCGTCCTGCCAGAAGCGGTAGAGCTCCCAGCCGCAGTACCGCTCGAACCCCGCGACGCCCAGACCGCGCAGCATCGCGTCGACCGCGTCGAAGAAGGCCTCGTTGACCACGGGCACGAACAGCAGCGCGATGACGACGAAGAAGCCGTAGGGCGCGTACGGCTCGACCTGCCGCCGGAAGCGGTACGAGAGCCAGGGCTCCACCACGCCGTAGCCGTCCAGCCCGGGAACCGGCAGGAAGTTCAACAGCGCGGCCGTGAGCTGCAGCAGCGCCAGGAAGCCGAGCGCGAAGCGGAACGCCAGGGGCACGCCGTCAAGGGCGTCCAGCCAGAAGGGCGCGGTGCAGACGACCGCGAAGAGGACGTTCGTCAGCGGTCCGGCCGCCGAGATCAGGCTGTGCTTCCAGCGCCCCCGGATCCGGCCCCGCTCGATGAAGACGGCGCCGCCGGGCAGCCCGATACCGCCCATGATCACGAAGAGCACCGGCAGCACGATGCTGAGCAGGGCGTGGGTGTACGCGAGCGGGTTGAGGGTCAGATAGCCCTTCGCCCCAATGGTGATGTCACCGCTGTGCAGGGCCGTGCGGGCGTGCGCGTACTCGTGGAGACAGAGCGAGACCAGCCAGGCGGCGGTCACGAAGAGGAAGACCGCGAGCCCGGGCGAGGCCGCGAAGTCCGTCCACACCGCCCATCCGGCGACCGCCATGACGGCGACGATCCCCAGGAAGACGGGGCTGATCCGGCGATCGCCGCGAGCGGTGGCCGTGGTCATGAGCGCTCCAGGGAAGGGGGGACGCGGAGGGTCGACGGTACAGGCGACGCGGACGGAACGTCCGGGCGAGGTCCCGGGGTTCCTGAACCGCCCCCGGACCCGACGGAGCCCGTCGTCCCGGGGGCCGGGGCGGGGAGCGGGCGAACCCGGGGAGAATGAGGCCGTGCACTACCGCGTACTCGGCACCACGCAGGCATTCCACGACGACGGCACCCCCCTGGCGATCGGCGGGGCCCGGCTGCGCGCCCTGCTGACCGTGCTCGCCCTGCGGGCGGGGCGGGCCGTGTCCGTCGGACACCTCGTCGACGAGGTGTGGGACGGGGACCCGCCCGCCGACGGCGGCGCCGCGCTCCAGGCGCTGATCGCCCGGCTGCGGCGGGCGCTGGGCAGGGACGCGGTGCTGTCCGTGGACGGCGGGTACCGGCTCGCGGCCGACCGGGACGACGTGGACCTGCACCGTTTCGAGCGGCTGGTCACCGAAGGCGTACGGGCGGCGGAGGGCGGCGCACCGGGCAGGGCCGTCCCGCTCCTCGGGGAGGCGCTCGCCCTGTGGCGCGGGCCCGCGCTCGCCGACCTCCCCGACCGTTCCGCCGAGGCGTCCCGCTGGGAGTCCCGCCGCCTCGACGCCCGCCGGGCCCGCCTCGCGGCGCTGCTGGACACCGGCCGCCCGGGCGACGCGCTGCCCGAGCTCACCGAACTGTGCGGCGACCTCCCCCTCGACGAACCCCTCCGGGCCCTCCACATCCGCGCCCTGCGCGACGCGGGCCGCCCGGCCGAGGCGCTGGCGTCGTACGAGGCCGTCCGCCGGGAACTCGCCGACCGTCTGGGCACCGACCCCGGACCGGAACTTGTCGCCCTGCACGCCGCGTTGCTGAACCCCGCCGCGCCGCGGAACCCGCCCGCCGGACCGGCGGCCCGCCGCGGCAACCTCCGTGCCCGGCTCACCAGCTTCGTCGGACGGGACGAGGACATCGCCACGCTCCACGCGGACCTCGGGCGCGCCCGGCTCGTCACTCTGCTCGGACCCGGCGGCGCCGGGAAGACGCGCCTGTCGCAGGAGGCGGCCGAACGCGCCGCCGCCGGCTGGAGCGATGGCGTCTGGCTCGTCGAACTCGCGCCCCTCACCGACCCGTCGGCCGTCCCCGAGGCCGTACTGGGAGCGCTCGGGGCGCGGGAGACCGTACTGCGGGGCGCCGGAGCGGAGGGGCTGCGGGCCGCCGAGGGAAAGACCGACGACCCGCTCGTACGCCTGCTCCAGCACTGCGCCGGGCGCCGGATGCTGCTCCTCCTCGACAACTGCGAGCATGTCGTCGAGGCCGCGGCCGGCCTCGCCGACCGGCTTCTCGCCGGATGCCCGGAGCTGACGATCCTCGCGACCAGCCGCGAACCGCTCGGCGTCCCCGGCGAGTTCCTGCGCCCCGTCGATCCGCTTCCCGACCCGATGGCGCTCCGGCTGCTCGCGGACCGGGGGGCGGCGGCCCGCCCCGGCTTCGACGTGACCGGTGACCCCGACGCCTGTGCGGAGATCTGTCACCGGCTCGACGGCCTTCCGCTCGCCATCGAGCTGGCCGCCGCCCGGCTACGGATGATGACCCCCCGTCAGATCGCCGACCGGCTCGACGACCGCTTCCGGCTGCTGACCTCCGGTGCCCGTACCGTCCTACCGCGCCAACAGACACTCCGTGCCGTCGTCGACTGGTCCTGGGACCTGCTCAGCGACGAGGAGCGGACCGTGCTGCGCCGGCTGTCCGTGTTCGCCGGCGGCTGCGACCTGGCGGCGGCGGAAGCCGTGTGCGCCGTTCCCGGCACCCTGGGCCTCCTCGGCGCCCTCGTCGACAAGTCCCTGGTGGTCGCCACCCCGCCCGACGGCCCGGACGCGTCCGGCGGCGAAATGCGCTACCGGCTGCTGGAGACCGTCGCCGAATACGGCGCCGAACGCCTCGACGAGGCCGGCGACCGCGCCGACGCCGAGCGCCGCCATCTCGTCCACTACCGCGAACTCGCCCGCGCCACCGACCCCGAGCTGCGCGGGGCCGGCCAGGCGCGGGCCATGGCCCGGTTCCGGACCGAGTACGAGAACCTGCGCACCGCCCTGCGCGGCGCCGTCGCCGGGAAGGACGAACACGAGGCCCTCTGCCTGGTCCACTCGCTGGGCTGGTACTGGCAGATGCGCGACCTGCGCGCCGAGGCCCGGCACTGGTCCGGAGAAGTCGCCGCGCTCGGCCCCGACCCCTTCGCCCCGCCCGTCGCCGCCGCGCCGCCGCTGGCCGAGCGCTGCACCGCCGCCCCGCCACCGATGAGCGACGAGCAGCTGTGGGAGGCGCGCCGGGGGGTCCGCCTGGTCCAGCTGGTCAACATGGACCACCAGGTCACGCGGTGGACCACCCCCGAGGGGCTCGAGGAGCTCCGCCGGATCTCCACCGCGTACCGGCCGGGGCTGCCGCAGACCTGCCGGATGCCGGGCATGCTGTGGTTCTACGCCGTGCTGCTCACCGGCGACCAGGACAGGCTGCGCGGTCTGTTCGACGCGACGGTCGAGGCCTGCAGGGAGTTGGGCGACACCTGGGAGCTCGCCTACGCCCTCCAGCTGCGGGCCAATGTGCTGGCCAACCGGAGCGACTGGGCCGGCCGGGCGGGCCGTGACGCGGACGAGAGCCTGGAGATCTTCGTCCGCCTCGGCGACTCCTGGGGCGCCGCCGAGGCGCTGTCCTCGCGTGGCGAGGCCCATGAGCGCAGGGGCGAGTTCGAGGCCGCGGCCGAGGACTTCCGGGCCGCCGTCGAGCACGCGGAACGGATCGGCGCCCAGGCCCAGACGGCCCTGCTGCGGGCCCGGTACGCCGGGATGCTCAACGAGACGGGGCGGGGCGCCGAGGGCGAGCGGATCCTGCGCGACGTCCTGGCGGGCGGCCGCAGCTCCGGGTACGAGGCCATTCCGGCCGCCCGGCTGTATCTGACGCTCCTGCTGGGCCGCACGGGCCGGACCGGGGAGGCCCGTGAGCATCTGCGGGCCATGCGGGAGGAGTTCGGGTCCGAGGCCCTGTCCCTGTTCGAGGGCTTCACGCTGGGCACCCTGGGCTGGCTGGACACCCTCGACGGGCGCTACGACGAGGCCCTCGACGTGGCGGTGCGCGCCTTCGCGCACTCCCAGGAGGCCGTGTCGATGATGGTCGCGCCGCAGATGCCCGCCATCCATCTGGTCGTCGTCGCCTGGGCGCTCGCCGGACGGGGAGGCCCCGGGGCGCGTACGGCGGCCGTTCTGCTCGGCGCCCACGAGGGCCTGTTGCCGCCCGGGCACGTACCGGCGCCGATGGAGCGGGAGAACCTCGCGCGGGCCACCGCCCTGGCGCGGGCCGCCGTCGGGGACGCCGCATTCGACGCGGCGTACGCCGAGGGCGGCGGCCTCACTTTGGAGGAGGCCACCGCCCTGCTCTGACGCCGCCCGCCGGACGCGACCCGACGGCGTCAGGGTCGGTGTGCCGGGATCCGCGGGGGTATGCGCGGGCCGGGGTCCGTGCGTCAGGTCTTCTTGCGGAACTTGGCGACCGCGAGCGGAGCCGTGACCACGGTGATCACCACCGACCAGCCCAGCGTCATCCACACCGAGTGGCCGACCGGTGTGCCATTGATCATCGCCCGGGCCGCGTCGGCGAGGTTGGACAGCGGGTTGTAGTCCGTGAAGGTCTCCAGCCAGCCCGGCATCGAGGTGGGCGGGGCGAAGATCGAGGAGCCGAACTGCAGCGGCATCAGGACGATCATGGCCACTCCCTGGACGGCCTGGGCCGTCTTCATGGTGAGCCCGAGCAGAATGAAGATCCACATCAGCGAGGCGCCGAACACCATCGAGAGACCGACGGCGGCGAGGAGATCCAGGACGGACGTCTTGATCTCCAGACCGAGCAGAAAGCCCATGGCCAGCAGGATCGAGGTGGCGATCAGCATCCGGCCGACCTCGACGACGATCTTCGCGATGAGGACGGACGACCGGGCGATCGGCATCGTCCGGAACCGGTCCATCACCCCCTTCTTGAAGTCGTCGTTGATGCCGGTTCCCACGGCCATGGCGATGTTCATGCCCATCATCGCCATCAGGCCGGGAACCACGTAGTTCACGTATTCCTGGTTGTTGCCCTTGCCGGCGATCGCGCCGCCGAAGACATAGACGAACAGCAGGATGAAGATGACCGGCATCAGGACGGCGTCGAACATCGACTCCGGGTCCTGCTTGATCTGCAGGGCGTTGCGGCGCACCAGGGCGCCGATGTGGCGAACATTGGCCCGCAGCCCTATCCGGCCCTCGGAGGCGGAGGCCGGCGAACCGGGGGAGCGCTTGACGGGGGCGGGAGCGTTGACAAGTGCGCTGCTCATGCGGCGACCTCCTCGGGGATCGTGTCGGACAGGGACGTCTTCTCGCCGGTGAGGGCGAGGAACACTTCGTCCAGACTGGGCAGATGGGTGCCGATGTGCGCGATGCCGAAGCCACGCGCGCCCAGCAGGCCGATGACGGCGGTGAGTTGGCCGTCGCTGAGAATCGGGACGTACAGCACGCCCTCGTCGGGCACCACGGTGGAGCCCGCGATGCCGTCCAGGCCGGACTCCCGGAGCGCGCGTGCCATCGCGGGCAGCTGCGCCGGGTCGACCGGGCGGATCTGCAGGGTGCGGCCGCCGACCTTGGCCTTCAGCTCGTCGACCTTGCCCTGGGCGATGACCCGGCCCCGGTCGATGACCGTGAGCTCGCTCGCGAGCTGCTCGGCCTCCTCCATGTACTGGGTGGTGAGCAGGACGGTCGCCCCCTCGGAGACCATGCGCTGGACCTCGTCCCAGACCTCGTTGCGGGTCCGGGGGTCGAGGCCGGTCGTCGGCTCGTCCAGGTACAGGACGGCGGGCTGCCCGATCATGGAGGCGGCGAGGTCGAGGCGGCGCCGCATACCGCCGGAGTAGGTCATGGCCGGGCGCTTGGCCGCCTCGGTGAGCGAGAAGCGCTCCAGCATCTCGTCGGAACGGCGGCGGGCGTCCTTGCGGGACAGATCGAGCAGCCGGCCGATCATGTAGAGGTTCTCCCAGCCGGAGAGCTTCTCGTCGACCGAGGCGTACTGGCCGGTGAGGCCGATGGTGCGGCGGAGCTGCCGGGGCTGCTTCACCACGTCGTAGCCGGCGACGACGGCGGTGCCGGCGTCGGGGGCCACCAGGGTGGACAGGCAGCGGACAAGGGTCGTCTTGCCGGCGCCGTTCGGGCCGAGGACACCGAGGACGGTGCCTTCGCGTACATCGAGGTCGACCCCGTCCAGGGCCTTCGTCTCGCCGTAGTGCTTCACGAGGCCTCGTACCTCGACGGCGTTGGTGTCGGATCGCGTCATGTCCACCATGGGACCAGGCGCCACTGACAGATCACCGACAGATCACCGACAGCCCCCTGACAGCGGGCGCCGACACCTCCCGCCGGACGACCGACAGCCCGCCGATGGGGGATGTCGGCGGGCTGTCGTCTGTGCCGCAGTGGCTACGGGGTGCCGGGAGCGGACTAGTGGAAGGTGTGCTCCTCGGCCGGGAACGCGGAGCCGGCCACGTCGTCGGCGAACGCGCGGGCCGCGTCACCGAGTGTCGCCCGCAGGTTCGCGTACTGCTTGGTGAAGCGCGGCACCTTGCCGCCGGTGAGACCGGCCATGTCGGTCCAGACGAGGACCTGGGCGTCGGTGTCGGGGCCGGCGCCGATGCCGATGGTCGGGATGTGCAGGGAACGGGTGACCTCGGCGGCCAGCTCGGCCGGGACCAGCTCCAGGACGAGCGCGAACGCGCCCGCGTCCTGCGCCGCCTTCGCGTCGCTGAGCAGCCGGTGGGCGGCCTCGTCGCTGCGGCCCTGCACGCGGTAGCCCATGGTGTTGACGGACTGCGGTGTCAGACCGAGGTGGGACATCACGGGGATGCCGGCCTGGACCAGCAGCTCGGTCTGCGGCAGTGAGCGCTCGCCGCCCTCCAGCTTGATCGCGCCGACACCCGCGTCCTTGACCAGCCGGGTGGCGTTGCGCAGGGCCTGGACCGGGCCCTCCTGGTACGAACCGAAGGGCAGGTCGCCGACGATCAGGGCGCGGCTGGTGCCCCGGACGACGGCGGCCGACAGCAGCGTCATCTCGTCCATCGTGACGGGCACGGTGGTGTCGTAACCGAGATGACAGTTGCCCATGGAGTCGCCGACGAGCAGGACCGGGATCCCGGCCTCGTCGAAGACGGACGCGGTCATCGCGTCGTAAGCGGTCAGCATGGGCCACTTCTCGCCGTGCTCCTTGGCGCGGGCGATGTCGTGGACGGTGATGCGGCGAGTGCCCGTGCCGCCGTACAGCGCCTTGCTGCTGTCGGCGGACTGCTTCTGGGCAGCCTGAAGCGTCATGGGAAACGGCTCCTTCGTCATCTCGAGGCGCCCTTACGGCGTCCCCGGACCGCATCCATGGTGGCACCTCGTGCCGCGTCGGCGGAAGTGGGTCTGTTCATACGGCGGTAACTCACACGGCGGCGTCCACCCGCCGGTAACGCGGTGTTTCCTTCCCGACACAGGCGAGACGAGACGGCCCCGTATCGAAAAATCCCTACGCTGCCCGGCATGCCACACACAACCGTCCCGGAGGCGGTGCACCGCAGGCGCTGGGCCATCCTCGGCGTCCTGATGCTCAGCCTGCTCATTGTCGTGCTGGACAACTCGATCCTGAACGTGGCGGTGAAGACGATCGCCGCCCCGGCCCCCACCGGTGTCGGCGCGACCCAGAGCGAGCTGGAGTGGGCGATCAACGCCTACACCCTCGTCTTCGCCGGGCTGCTCTTCACCTCGGGGCTGCTCGGCGACCGCCTCGGCCGCAAGAAGGTGCTGCTCTTCGGCCTCGTCGTCTTCGGTGCCGGCTCCGCGCTGGCCGCCCTGTCCGGATCGCCCACGGAGCTCGTCGCCTATCGCGCGGTGATGGGCTTCGGCGCCGCCTTCGTGATGCCCGCCACACTCGCCGTCATCATGAACGTCTTCGAGCGCGCCGAGCAGCCCAAGGCGATGGGCGTCTGGGCGACCGGTGTCGGCATCGGCATCGCGATCGGCCCCGTGACCGGCGGCGTCCTGCTGGAGCACTTCTGGTGGGGCTCGGTCTTCCTGATCAATGTGCCGGTCGTCCTCGTCGCCCTGGTGGCGATGGTGCTGATCGTTCCGGACTCCCGGGATCCCGAGCCGGGACGGCTGGATCCGGTGGGCGTGGTGCTGTCCGTGATCGGGCTCGTCCTGCTCGTGTACGGCATCATCCGCGGCGGCGAGCTCGCCGACTTCACCGGGCCCGGCGTGGTGGTCCCGCTCGTCGGGGGCCTGGCCGTCCTCACCGGCTTCGTCCTGTACGAGCGGCGCCGCGACCAGCCCGCCCTGGACTTCTCGTACTTCAGGAAGCCGGCCTTCTCCGCGGCGATCGCCGCCATCGCGCTCGTCTTCTTCGCGATGATGGGCGTGACCTTCTTCTCCGCCTTCTACATGCAGAGCGTCCGCGGCTTCAGCGCTCTCCAGGCGGGCTTGATGATCCTGCCGCTGGCCGTCGCCCAGATGGCGTTCGCGCCCCGGGCCCGGCTGGTCGTGAAGCGGTTCGGGGCCCGCGTCGTCTGCACGGCCGGCATGCTCATGGTGGCCGCCGGCCTCGGTTCCTTCGCCTTCTTCGACGCCTCGACACCGGTGTGGACGATGGAGATCGTCTTCTTCGTGCAGGGCGCCGGAATGGCCCACGTCCTGCCCCCGGTGACCGTCTCCGTGATGCAGTCGGTGCCCCGGGAGAAGGCCGGCTCGGGCTCGGCCATCAGCAACACCTTCCGCCAGGTCGGCGGCGCGCTGGGCGTCGCCGTCCTGGGGTCGGTGCTCTCCACCGTGTACCGGGGCAGGATCGAGGGGACTCTCGACCGTGCCGCGGCGCTGCCGCCCGGGGAGCGTACGGCGGCGGGCGAGTCCATCGAGGCGACCCTCGCCGCCGCGGAGCGGCTCGGACCGGAGGGCGAGCCGCTGATCACCCCCGCGTACGACGCCTTCCTCGACGCCATACACGTCACCGCGCTCGGCTCGGTGGCCGTCGCCGTGATCGGCGCGGGTGTCGTGGCGCTCTTCCTGCCCGCACACCGGACGCTGCCGCACGGCCCGGCGGACGAGGGGGCGGGGGAGGCGCGGGAATCCGTACGGTCATAGGGCGGAGGGAGCGAGGACGAGCGAACGCGTCGTTGTTCGAGAATGCTCGAAGCCGCCCGATTGTGCGCGTTCTGTCACAGCCGTTGCCCACCCGCCACCTGCAGGAACCCGCCGTGCCGCTTCCTCGTCCTCGTGGCAGTACGGCCGTCCCCTGATCGCCTAGTGTCGATCCCGGGACGGTGAGCACGGCAAGGCAGTGAGGACAGCGGTATGGCTCGGGTGGAGATGACGGAGACCGGACGCGGCGGCGCGCAGGACCAGCGTTCCGGATCCCGCTTCCGGACGGTCCTGGACCGGTGGCGCCGCGACCCCGGCATCTGGCGCCGGGGCATGGTGCCGGCCGCCCTCGCCGTACTGCTCACCCTCACCATGGTGTTCCACGCCCAGATCCCGAACAGGATCGGCAACCTGGGCAGCCTCACCGAGACGTTCCTGCCCTGGCTCGGTCTCCTCGTCCCGGTGCTGCTCGTCGTCGCCCTCCTGCGGCGGTCGGCCACCGCGCTGATCGCCCTGCTCCTCCCGTCGGTCGTCTGGCTCAACCTCTTCGGCGGGCTGGTCACCGACAAGTCGGCCACCGGCGGCGACCTCACCGTCGCCACCCACAACGTCAACGCCGACAATCCCGACCCGCAGGGCACGGCCCGTCAGGTCGCGGGGTCCGGCGCGGACGTGGTGGCCCTGGAGGAGCTCAAGGCCGACATGGTCCCGGTCTACGAGAAGGCGCTGGCCGATGCCTACCGGTACCACTCCGTGGAGGGCACGGTCGGCCTGTGGAGCAAGTACCCGCTGAGCGACGACCGCCCCGTCGACATCCGCATGGGCTGGACCCGCGCGATGCGCGCCACGGTGACGACCCCCCGCGGCGAGGTCGCCGTCTACGTGGCCCATCTGCCGTCCGTGCGGGTCAAGCTGCACGCCGGCTTCACCGCCAACCAGCGCGACAACAGCGCCGACGAGCTCGGCGAGGCCATCGCCCACGAGCCGCTGAACCGGGTCGTCCTGCTCGGCGACCTCAACGGCACGATGAACGACCGCTCCCTCAAGGCGGTCACCTCCCAGATGCGCTCCACCCAGGGCGCGGCGGGCGACGGCTTCGGCTTCAGCTGGCCCGCGTCGTTCCCCATGGCCCGCATCGACCAGATCATGGTGAAGGGCGTCGAACCCGTCTCCTCCTGGACGCTCGCCCGGACCGGCAGCGACCATCTGCCGATCGCGGCCCGGGTGCGGCTCTGACACCTGCCCGGTAGGAAGAGGGGCTTCCCGCCATGTGCGGGAAGCCCCTCTTCCTGTCCGCGGGGCCGGAGCCGGCGTCAGCCCGTCGTCTCCCGCCAGCGGTTGGTGATCGGCAGGCGGCGGTCCTTGCCGAAGCCCTTCGCCGAGATCTTCGTGCCCGGCGGGTACTGGCGCCGCTTGTACTCGGCCAGGTCCACCAGCCGCAGCGTCCGGGTCACCAGCTCCTCGTCGAACCCGGCCGCGATGATCGCGTCCTTGCCCTGGTCCCGGTCGACGTACATCGCCAACAGCCTGTCCAGGACGTCGTAGTCCGGCAGCGAGTCGGTGTCGACCTGGCCGGGGCGCAGCTCGGCGCTCGGAGGCTTGGAGAGGGAGTTCTCGGGGATCGGCGGGGTCTGGCCGCGCTCCTCGGCCGCGCGGTTGCGCCACCGCGCGAGGCGGAAGACCGAGGTCTTGTAGACGTCCTTGATCGGGCCGTACGCGCCGACCGAGTCGCCGTAGAGCGTCGAATAGCCCACCGCGAGCTCGGACTTGTTGCCCGGAGCGAGGACGATGTGACCCTCCTGGTTGGAGATGGCCATCAGCATCGTGCCGCGCAACCGCGACTGGAGGTTCTCCTCGGCGAGTCCGGTCAGGCCCAGCGCCTCCATATAGGCGTCGAACATCGGCTCGATCGCGACGGTGCGGAAGTGCAGGCCCGTCCGGTTCGCCAGATCCGCCGCGTCGCCCTTGGAGTGGTCGGAGGAGTACTTCGACGGCATCGAGACGCCGTACACGTTCCGCGCGCCGAGCGCGTCGCAGGCGATCGCCGCGACCAGCGCCGAGTCGATACCGCCGGACAGGCCGATGAGCACGGAACGCAGGCCGTTCTTGGCCACGTACGCCCGCAGGCCCACGACCAACGCCGAGTACACCTCCTCGTCGTCGTCGAGCCGGTCCGCGTAGCCCCCGGTCAGCTCCGGCGCGTACGCGGGCAGCGGCTCCTCGGAAAGGATCACCCGCTCGATGCGCAGCCCGTCGTCGACGACACCCGTCACCGGCTCGGCGGCCGCCGCCGGAAGGTCGAGGTCGAGGACCACACTGCCCTCGGAGAACTGCGGGGCGCGCGCCACGACCTCGCCGTCACGGTCGACGACGATCGAGTCGCCGTCGAAGACCAGCTCGTCCTGGCCACCGATCATCGCCAGGTACGCGAGGGTGCAGCCGGCCTCCTGGGCGCGCTTGCGCACCAGCTCCAGCCGGGTGTCGTCCTTGTTCTGCTCGTACGGCGAGGCGTTGATGGAGACCAGCAGCCCGGCCCCGGCGGACCGGGTGGCCGGGACCCGGCCGCCGTCCTGCCAGAGGTCCTCGCAGATGGCGAGCGCGACATCGACGCCGTGGACCCGGATCACCGGCATGGTGTCGCCCGGGACGAAGTACCGGAACTCGTCGAAGACGCCGTAGTTGGGAAGGTGGTGCTTGGCGAAGCTCAGGACCACCTCGCCGCGGTGCAGCACGGCCGCCGCGTTCTGCGGGGAACCGGCCGGCTGGCCGTACTTCGGCCGGGCCCTCTCGGAACGGTCCAGATAGCCGACGATCACCGGGAGTTCCCCGAAGCCCTCGGCGTCCAGGCGCTCGGCGAGCGCGCGCAGCGCGGCCCGGGACGCCTCGACGAAGGACGACCGCAGGGCCAGGTCCTCGACGGGGTATCCGGTCAGCACCATCTCCGGGAAGGCGACGAGATGCGCCCCCTGCTCGGCGGAGTGCCGGGTCCAGTGCACGATCGCCTCGGCGTTGCCGGCGAGATCACCGACGGTCGAGTCGATCTGATTCAGAGCGAGGCGTAGTTGAGGCACCCGGCCAGTGTAATCGTCAGAGCGACGCGATGTCCCGGTGGCGACGTGTGGGGGTCTCCCGCGTCATGGGGCGCGCACGGCGGTGCGGGGCCGCGGGGGCCGTGACCGCCCGCCACGGCCGCGGTGGGGGCCGGGCGGCGCCCGAGGCCCCCGGCGTGGCAGGCTGGCCGAGGCACCCCGCAATCCGGCCCCGGGAGAAACGTTGAGCGTGTTCGTACGGGTCGCGGGCGTCGGCCACCACGTCGTCGTCGAGGGCAGCGGCCCGGTCTGCGTGCTGAGCGCCGGGCTCGCCATGAGCTGGTTCGACTGGGACCCCGTCGTGCCGCTGCTCGCACCTCACCGCACCGTCGTCCGCTTCGACCGGCCGGGCCACGGCCTGTCCGCTCCCGCCGCCGTACCCCCGACCGCCGTCGGGGAGGCCGACCGCATCGCCGCGCTCCTCGACGCGCTGGCCCTGCCCGGCAGGGCCACCGTCGTCGGGCACTCCATCGCCGGCTTCCACGCCGAGGCGTTCGGCCGCCTCCACCCGGACCGGGCGGCCGGGATCGTCCTGGTCGACACGTCCATCGAGGAGCACGCGCGCGTCCCGGCCGCACCCGCCGTACGCACGGCCCTCGCCCGCGGTCTGGGCAGGGCCCTCACCGCCGTCGGCGCGCCCGCCGCGCTCGGCCCGCTCACCCGGCGCGCCACGGTCCGGCTCTCCCGCGCCGGAGGAGGCGACCCGGCCCCCGCCGACCTCGTACGCCGCTGCTACGCGACCTCACGGGTGATGCGCGGCGCCCTCCTCGAGAACACCCACTACCGTGCGGTCGCCGCCGAGCTCCTTGCCCTGCGCGAGCGCCACCCGCTGCTTGAAGACCTTCCCGTCACGGTCCTCGCGGCGCCCGACGGATCACGCCGCTGGGCCCGCCGCCAGTACGCACTGGCCCGACGGCTCGGCGCCCGCTTCGAGGCGGTCGAACCGTCGGGTCATCTGATGATGCTGGACCGCCCCGACGCGGTCGCGGAGGCGATCCTCGCTCAGGAGCCGGGGACCGAACGGCCCCACCGCTCACCCGCGCTCACGGAATCGCGTAGACCTTCTCGACGAACTCCTTGATCTGCTCGTCCGACAGATGCTGGGCGAGATCCGCCTCGCTGATCATCCCGACCAGCCGCTTGTTCTCGATCACCGGCAGGCGCTTGATCTGGTGGCTCTCCATCTCCTCCAGCACCTCGCTGATGTCGGAACTCGCCTCGATCCAGCGCGGCGTCCCCTTGGCCATCTCACCGCAGGTGATCCTTGCCGGGTCACGGCCCTCGGCCACACAGCCGACGACGATGTCACGGTCGGTGATGATGCCGCAGAGCCGTTCGTCCTCGTCGGCGATGGGCAGGGCGCCCACGTTGAGATCCCTCATCAACTGCGCGGCACGGTCCAGGGTCTCGTGCCGGGGGATCCACTGGGCGCCCGGGTGCATGATGTCTTTCGCGGTAGTCATGGGGTGCGTACCTCCGTAGGGCGTCGTACGTCCCCGAGCGCATCCATCATCGTCCGTCGTGCGGGTGCACGCGACCGCTGGCCGGGGCGCGGCCCCCGTGGGGCGCCCCACGGACGGCGAAGGCCGCCGGGAGCGCTGGGCACCCACGGCGGCCGTCACCCTCCGTCAGTCGTCGCCGGACCTCAGCCGCGCGGCTTCGCGCCGCGCCGCTGGAGCAGATCCGCCATCAGCAGGATCTCCGACTCCTGGGCCTCGACCATGCCCTGGGCCAGCTTGCGCTCCACACCGACGGCGCACTTGTCCGCGCAGCCGCGCGCCATGTGCACCCCGCCCTTGTGATGGTCGGTCATCAGCTGCAGGTACAGGATCTCGGCCTGCTCGCCGCGTGCCTCGCGCAGCCGGTCCAGCTCGGTCCTGGTCGCCATGCCGGGCATCAGCGCGCCGTCCGCGGAGACGTCCTGCGCGCCCGCGCCGCCATGACCGCCGTGGCCGCCGCCCATGCCCATCCAGGCCATCGGCTCGCTGTCCGGCGAGACCTTCGGCAGGCTCCACATGTCCAGCCAGCCCAGCATCATGCCGCGCTGGTTGGCCTGGGTGTTGGCGATGTCGTAGGCGAGGCGGCGCACCTCCTCGTCGTCCGTGCGGTCCCGCACGATGAAGGACATCTCGACCGCCTGCTGGTGATGCACCGACATGTCGCGGGCGAACCCGGCGTCCGCCGAGTCCCCCGCCGGAGCGGCGGCCTTCGGCTCGTCGCGCTGCGCCGAGGTGACCGTCGCGGCCCCGGCGAACAGCAGCGCCAGCACGACCGCCGTGACCGCCGCCCAGTGGGTACGGGTCACTGGGCGCCCATTCCCTGCGTGCACGCGGCGCCGGGCTCAGGGGTCTGCGGGCCCTGGACGTACTTCGTGAAGAAGGCGTTGACGCGCGGGTCGTCGGCGCTGTCCACCGTGACCTGCTTGCCCCAGGCGCTCAACATGATGGCCCCGGTCTGGTCCTTGACCGGGCTCATCAGCGTGTACGGCGTCTTGTCGACCTTCGCGGCGAGCTTCTTCACGTCGGCCTGCGGGGCCTTGTCGTTGTACGTCACCCAGACCGCGCCGTGCTCCAGCGAGTGCACGGCGTTCACCTCGGGAATCTTGTCCTTGTAGACGTCGCCGTCGCAGTTCATCCACGTCGGGTGGTGGTCGCCGCCGACCGGGGGCTTCATCGGGTAGGTGACGGCCTGGGTGACGTGGTTGCGGCCCAGCTTCTTGGCGTCCCAGGACTTCTCGTCCTTGATGGGCGCCTTCGCCACCGTCTCTTCCTTCTGCTTCTTCTCCGACTGGTTGTTGATCACGTAGGCGCCGAAGCCGACGAGGCCCGCCACTAGGACGCCGCTGAGGCTGTAGATGATGATGTTGTTGCGGCGCTCGCGGGACTTCTCGGCGCGGCGCATCTCCTCTATTCGGGCGCGGCGGTCGGAGGTGACGTTGCGGTTGGCGGCCATGGTGGTGTCCTTCATGTTCGGAAAGGGCTGGACGGGCATGTACGGGCGGCTGCGGGCGTGGCCCGGCTATGTCCGCAGGACCTGAAGGACGTGAAGATCCGGCGCCCGGGGCCGGGCGCCCACGAGGACCGGCCCCCCGCCGCCGTGCGCGGGGGCGAGGCGCGGCAGCCGCCCGTCCGCATGGAGCGGCGGATCGAGGGGAGGAGCGGTGAGAACGGCGGGGCTGAGCGACGGGAAGAGGCCGCAGTCACCCCTGTCGTACGGACAGACGTAGGAGGTCGAACCGGCCTGCGCCGGACCGGTCGCGGCGGCCGGGAAGGGGCCGGGCATCCCGTGGTGCGGAGCCTCCCCGGCGGCGGCCTCGGTGGCGCTCAGGCACAGCAGGAGCGCGGCGAGCAGCGTCGCCATGGCGCTCACCAGCGCCACGGGACGCGCCGTGCGCGAAGTGCGTATCAGCCGCAGGCCCCCCATGGGGGCCGATCGTAATGGGCGTACCCCCGGCGTACGCCAGACGGGTGAGGATCGTGGCCGGGAATTGGCGGGGGGCGGCCATTACATGCGCCACACCTGAGCAGGCAGTATGGGTCCGCAACCTGGACGAAACCGTGTGGTGGGATGCTCATGGGCCCCCCGGTGTGTGCGTGGCGGTGGGACAGGCGGCCTGACCAGCAAGGATGGGTAGGAACGTAGACATGGACAAGCAGCAGGAATTTGTGCTCCGCACGCTCGAGGAGCGCGACATCCGGTTCGTGCGCCTGTGGTTCACCGACGTGCTCGGCTTCCTGAAGTCGGTGGCGGTGGCGCCGGCCGAGCTGGAGCAGGCCTTCGACGAGGGCATCGGCTTCGACGGCTCGGCGATCGAGGGCTTCGCCCGCGTCTACGAGTCCGACATGATCGCCAAGCCGGACCCGAGCACCTTCCAGATCCTGCCGTGGCGCGCCGAGGCCCCCGGTACGGCCCGGATGTTCTGCGACATCCTGATGCCCGACGGCTCCCCGTCCTTCGCCGACCCGCGCTTCGTCCTGAAGCGGATCCTGGCCAAGACCTCGGACCTGGGCTTCACCTTCTACACCCACCCCGAGATCGAGTTCTTCCTCCTGAAGGACAAGCCCCTCGACGGGACCAAGCCCACCCCGGCCGACAACTCCGGCTACTTCGACCACACCCCGCAGAACGTGGGCATGGACTTCCGCCGCCAGGCCATCACCATGCTGGAGTCGATGGGCATCTCCGTCGAGTTCTCCCACCACGAGGGAGCGCCCGGCCAGCAGGAGATCGACCTGCGCTACGCCGACGCGCTCTCCACCGCGGACAACATCATGACGTTCCGCCTCGTCATGAAGCAGGTGGCGCTGGAGCAGGGGGTGCAGGCCACCTTCATGCCGAAGCCGTTCAGCGAGTTCCCCGGCTCGGGCATGCACACCCACCTCTCCCTCTTCGAGGGGGACCGCAACGCCTTCTACGAGTCCGGCGCCGAATACCAGCTCTCCAAGGTCGGCCGCTCCTTCATCGCGGGCCTGCTGAAGCACGCAGCGGAGATCTCGGCCGTCACCAACCAGTGGGTGAACTCCTACAAGCGCATCTGGGGCGGCTCGGCCCGCACCGCCGGCTCGGGCGGCGAGGCCCCCTCGTACATCTGCTGGGGCCACAACAACCGCTCGGCGCTCATCCGTGTCCCGATGTACAAGCCGGGCAAGACCGGCTCGTCCCGCGTCGAGGTCCGCTCGATCGACTCCGGAGCGAACCCCTACCTGACGTACGCGGTCCTGCTCGCCGCGGGCCTCAAGGGCATCGAGGAGGGCTACGAACTCCCGGCGGGCGCCGACGACGACGTCTGGGCCCTCTCGGACGCCGAACGCCGCGCGATGGGCATCGCCCCGCTGCCGCAGAACCTGGGCGAGGCGATCGACCTGATGGAGCGCAGCGAACTGGTCGCCGAGACGCTGGGCGAGCATGTCTTCGACTTCTTCCTGCGCAACAAGAAGCAGGAGTGGGAGGAGTACCGCTCGGAGGTCACTGCCTTCGAGCTGCGCAAGAACCTGCCGGTGCTGTAGCCCCTCAGGGCTACTGCCCTGCCGCCCACGGCCGTTGGTTCCGGTGCGGTCGCACCGGCCGGCGGCCGTCGGCGTTGGCGGGAAAAGGCCCTGCGGGGCGGTCGGCGTGCGTGATACCTCAGCTGTCATGGACGATCTTGTGACGGCACGTCTCACCCTGCACCCGCTCACCCCCGCCGAGGCGGCCCGTGTCGTGCGGCAGGAGCCCGGGAGCGGGGATCTGTGGGCGGTCGGCTATCCCGCCGAGGGGGACGTGGCCGGGGCGCGGGGGTTCCTTCGGGTCTGTGAGGAGCTGGGCGATCCCCGGCCGTTCGGGGCGTACGAGATACGGCGGCGCGGCGACGGACGGGCCATAGGAGGGATCGGGTTCCACGGCGCTCCGGACGCGCGGCGGCACGTCACCATCGGGTACGGGATGATCCCGCAGGTCCGCGGTCAGGGGTACGCCTCCGAGGCCCTGCGGGCGCTGCTCGCCTTCGCGCGGGAGCGCGGGATCGCCTGTGTGAGGGGCGACGCCGATCTGGACAACGTCGCCTCGCAGCACGTGATGACCGCCGCCGGCATGCGCGTCGTCGCGGAGGACGAGCGGGTGAGGTACTACCGGGCCGAGTGGGCAGGGAGCCCGCGCTTCTGACGCCGGCTCAGCGTGCGGAGAGCTCCGAGGGGGCCTCCTGGACCACCCAGCTGTTGCCGTCCGGGTCCTCGAAGGTCATGAAGGAGTTCCAGGTGTCACCCTTGCCGTCCTCCCAGCCGCTTGCCCCGACGTGCCGGACAGGACTGACGTCCACGCCCCGGTCCACCAACTGCGCGCGCGCCGCCTCGATGTCCGTGACGCACAGCTGAAGACCGTGGAGGGTGCCCGGGGCCATCACCCTGGTGCCGGGCGCCGCCGGCATGTTCTCGAGCATCGCGATCGAACAGCGCGAGCCCGGGGGAGTGAGCTGGATGATGCGCATGCCGGGAGCGACCTCGTCGTCGAGGTCGACCTTGAAGCCGATCCTGTCGGCGTAGAACTCCTTCGACCGGTCCAGATCGGTGACGGGGACCAGGATGACTTCGAGCGTCCAGTTCATGGTCTCTCCTCGTGCAGTCGGGGCGATCGCCGTTCAGAAGGTCCAGCGCGTCTGGCCGAACGACTCGCCCTTGGCGAAGCCGAAGGCCGTGCGGGGCGCGACCGCGAACACCAGGGCCGTGCCGCCGTCGCCCTGGAACGCGCCGTCGCGTACGTCGAAGGTCCAGTCCGGACCGTACTTGGCGACATAGTCCCCGGCCAGCTCCGCCAGCCGCTTCTCGTCCGTCACCCGCACGGCCTCGCCCTCGACCACCACGTCGAAGCCCTCGCCGAGGGTGTTGGCGCCCGTGGTGAGGACGACCTCCCGATTGTGCGCGAGATTCCTCGCCTTGCGCTCGTCGGGGCCGGTGCAGAAATGCAGCGCGCCCCCGGACCAGACGGCGATCAGCGGGGTGACGTGCGGGCGGCCGTCCGGGCGGACGGTCGTCAGCCAGAACACCTCCGCCTCGGCGAGCCGCCCGGCCGCGTCCGACCAGTGGGCGGGCGACGCCGCGGGGTCGCTGTAACGGGAATCCAACGCGGTCTGCGGGTCCATGGCGCGGTCCTCTCGGCATCGGGGCACGGAGCCGTTTCCGTACCGCCGCTATGAGGACCGTGCCACGGCCCGGAACTCATCGGCGCGACGAGATCCAGTGCAGCCGGCCGTCCAGCCCGATCGCCCCGACGCCCTCCGGCACACCGCCGGGCGCGCCCGAGAAGAGGAACGTCCCCTGCTCCCACCGCGGCCGGGCGGCCCCGCCCGGACGCGTCGTCGCCAGTGCACCGGTGCGCGAGCGCACCGCCACCAGTCCCTTGCCGCCGCTCACCGGACCCCAGCCGGCCAGCGGGTTCGCCAGGTCGGTCACCGGCGAGGGGAGACCACTGCCGGAGAACCGGACACTGAGGACGTCGCCCGAGACGGGCTTGCGGAACCACAGCCGCACACCGTCCGCCCGCCCGCCGCCTGCGGGTCCGGCGCCCCGGTCCGCCGACCGACCCGAAGGCGCCGGTCCGCCCGGACGTGCCGATTCGCCCGGGCCGGCCGTGTCGTCCGGGGCGGCGCTCAGCGCGAGCGTCGTCGGCGGCAGCCCCGTCGCGACCGGGCCCGTCAGCGGACCGCCCGGCCTCTGCTGGGCCCACGCCAGGACCGTCTTCGGCGTGCTGGCGAAGACATGGGCACGGCCGGACGCGTCGGTGGAGGCCACCGGGTCGCCGTGCACGTTCTGCCCGCCGGCCGTGCGCCAGGGCGACCAGCCGCCGTCCGCCCGCTGGGCCCTGGAGGTGAGCCGGTAGTGGGCGTCCCGCAGATGGACGGTCATCAGACCCGCCGGGTCCACGGTCACGGCCGGGGCGCTGATGTCGGACGTACCGCTGCTGTCGTCGCGCTCCGGCGTCCCCAGGGAGAGCCACGGCCCGAACGCCCCGCCCACGCCGCGCTGTACCGCCGTCACCACGTCACGGCGGTACTCCCGGGCCGTGGCGCCGAGGGTCGTACGGGTGCCGAACACCGCGATCCGGCCGTCCGGAAGCCGTACCGACGTGATTCCCGCGTCCAGGCCCCCGCCCGCGCCCAGCTCGGGACCGTGCCACGCGCTCTCCTGGAGACCGCCGGGGTCGCCCGCCGCCTTCCGCCACACCGCCAGCCGCCCGTCGAGCACCGAGAACGCCCACAGGGTTCCGTCGCCGCCGCGCTGCACCCAGGAGGTGGAGGTGCCGCGCGTGTAGCGCACCGACTGCGCCCAGCCGTGCCCGGCGGGCCGCGCCGCGACCTTGCGGTCGCCGCAGCCGGCCGCGTCCTCGCAGTAGTCGGTGTGGTCCATCCAGGCGTACGTCCTGAGCGAGCGCAGTTTCTCCTCGGTCGACCGCGCGTCGAGGGTGTGGGGCAGGCCGCCGGTGAAGTACCCGAGGTAGTTCTGGACGCCGAAGGCCGGGCGGCCCGTCTCCCCGGCGTACCGGGCGAGTGCGGCCTGCGCGAACCGCGCGCCGTACATGTGGTCCTGGTGGTCGGCGTACCGTCCCGTCGTCGCGCTGCGCCCGGGCGTCGGGTCCTGCATCCGGACGAAGGTCGGCCGGAAGCGCTTCAGCAGGCCGGTGACCGTGTCGACCACTTGCTCCCGGGTGTACGAGAAGTCCTCGCGGACCGGCGTCCCGGCGGCGCGCTGGGAGGGGAGCGCCTCGATGCGGCCGTCCCACAGCCCGTGGAGGCTCACCGGCCGGTCGCCGCTGATGCTGCCCGCCTCGTGCAACTGCACCCAGACCAGGCTGATCTGCGGCTTCGCCCGCAGGGTGTCCAGCTCGGCCAGGCCGCCGCCCTCGGTCGGGACGGCCGTCCGGTCCCAGGGGCTCGTGCGGTTGCCGGTGGCCATTTCGGCGTAGGCCGCGCGGATGCCGTTCTGCCGGGCCTCCGAGTAGGCCGCCTTGTCCGCGCGGGGCTGGGGGGCGTCGTCCTTGCGGGCGTTGACGCCGTCGGACTCGCCCGCCGTCAGATAGACCGACGTGAGCGTGGAGCCGGACCGGATGGAGTGGCTCGTGTCCGGGTTCATGAAGAACAGGTCGTCGTCCGGGTGGGCCACGACCTGCATCACCGCCGTGCCCGCCGTACGGACCGGCTTCATCGCCGCCTCCACCGGCACGCCCCGGCTCGGCACGTCCGAGGCGTCCGAGGACGTCGAGGTGAACCAGAGGGTCCCGGCCGTGGCGCCCAGCAGTCCGGTGAGGGCGGCCGTGGCGACGAGGGCGGAGCGGCGCGGGCGTATCCGGCCGCGCGGGGAGCGACGGAAGCTCGGGGGCATGGGCGTGGTGCTTTCGTGTGCGGCCGGGGCGGACCGGATCGGGGCGGCGCTGATCCGGGCAGCGCGGACCGGGGCAGCGCTGATCCGGGCAGGGCGGATCGGGGTGGAGCGAGGGGGAAGACGGCGTTTCCATGAATACGGTTCATCGAGGACGAACCACGAAGAACATGGCGTATGTCACCCCCCGCGTCCCGCCCCTCGTCGCGCGACCTCGTCCGTGAGGCGCCGGGGGGCGCGCCGCCCACGGGCGGACCTGCGACTAGGCTCGGTCCTGGACCTTGATCGGAGACCCCGGGCAGCGGGACCCGGCGCGGAGGGAGACGACGGGATGACGGTGCCGGGGCGCAGGAGCAGTACCTTCACCCGCCTGCTGCGGCACGGCTTCACCGACCCGTCCGCCGCCGGACGCCTCCTGGACGCCCCCGAGCTGGCCGCCGTCCGTGACGACTCCGTCCTCCTCGACGCGCTCGGCGCCACCGCCGACCCCGACCTCGCCCTGCGGGGCCTGGTCCGGCTCGCCGAGGCGCAGCCCGCCGACGAGCGGCAGAGCCTGCTCTCCACGCTCATCGCCGCCAAACCGCTGCGCGACCGGCTCCTCGGCGTCCTCGGCGCGTCGGAGGCGCTCGGCGACCATCTGGCCCGCCACCCCCGCGACTGGCGGGCGCTGGTCACCTACGAGGCGTCCGATCTGCACCCCGGTGTCGCCGAGTTCGAGCAGGGCCTCGCCGAGGCGACCGACGCAGTCTCGCTGCGCGTCGCCTACCGCCGCTGCCTGCTGGCCATAGCGGCCAGGGACGTCTGCGGCACCACCGATGTCGCCGAGGCCGCCGCCGAGCTCGCCGACCTGGCCACCGCCACCCTGCGCGCGGCCCTCGCCATCGCCCGCGCCGCCGCCCCCGGCGACGCGGCGCAGTGCCGGCTCGCCGTCATCGCGATGGGCAAGTGCGGCGGCCATGAGCTCAACTACGTCTCCGACGTCGACGTGATCTTCGTCGGTGAGCCGGCCGACGGGGCGGACGAGGGCAGGGCGCTGCAGGCCGCGACCCGGCTCGCCTCCCACCTGATGCGGATCTGCTCCGAGACCACCGTCGAGGGGACCATCTGGCCCGTCGACGCGAATCTGCGCCCCGAGGGCAGGAACGGCCCGCTGGTGCGGACCCTGTCCAGCCATCTCGCGTACTACCAGCGGTGGGCCAAGACCTGGGAGTTCCAGGCGCTCCTGAAGGCCCGGGCGGTCGCCGGGGACGAGGAGCTCGGTGCCGCCTACATCGACGCGGTCTCCCCGCTCGTCTGGCAGGCCGCCGAGCGGGAGAACTTCGTCCCCGATGTCCAGAAGATGCGCCGCAGGGTCGTCGACAACATCCCCGCCGCGCAGATCGAGCGGGAGCTGAAGCTCGGCCCGGGTGGGCTGCGGGACGTCGAATTCGCCGTCCAGTTGCTGCAGTTGGTCCACGGCCGCAGCGACGCGACCCTGCACAGCGGCACCACCCTGGACGCGCTCGGAGCGCTGGCCGCCGGCGGCTATGTGGGCCGCGCGGACGCGGCCCAGCTCGACGACGCGTACCGCTTCCTGCGCGCCATGGAACACCGCATCCAGCTCCACCGGCTGCGCCGCACCCACCTGGTCCCGGAGGGCGAGGCCGATCTGCGCCGGCTGGGCCGCTCGATGGGGCTGCGCACCGACCCGGTCGCCGAGATCACCAAGGAGTGGAAGCGGCACGCGGGCGTGGTCCGAAGGCTCCACGAGAAGATCTTCTACCGGCCGCTGCTCGACGCCGTCGCACAGCTCGCCCCCGGCGAGACTCGGCTGAGCCCCAAGGCGGCGGGGCAGCGACTGGAGGCCCTGGGGTACGCCGACCCGGCCGCCGCCCTGCGCCATCTGGAGGCCCTGTCCTCCGGGGTCACCCGCAAGGCGGCGATCCAGCGGACGCTGCTGCCGGTGCTCCTCGGCTGGTTCGCGGACTCGGCCGACCCGGACGCCGGACTCCTCGGATTCCGCAAGGTCTCCGACGCGCTCGGCAAGACCCCCTGGTACCTGCGGCTGCTGCGCGACGAGGGCGCCGCGGCCGAGAACCTGGCGCGGGTCCTGTCCGCCGGGCGGCTCGCTCCCGACCTGCTGCTGCGGGCCCCGGAGGCGGTCGCGATCCTCGGCGACCCCGAGGGGCTGAAGCCGCGCGGCCGCGACCATCTGGAGCAGGAGGTGCTGGCCGCCGTCGGACGCGCCGACAACGCCGAGCAGGCGGTGGCGGCGGTGCGCGGCGTGCGACGGCGTGAGCTGTTCCGTACGACGGCGGCGGACATCATCGGCTCGTACGGCACCGAGGACAGCCCCGCCGAGGGCGACCCCGGCGCGCTCGTCGACCGGGTCGGCAACGCCGTCACCGACCTGAACGCCGCGACCATCGCAGGCGCGCTGCGGGCCGCCGTGCGCGGCGAGTGGGGGGACGAGCTGCCCACCCGCTTCGCGGTCATCGGCATGGGCCGCTTCGGCGGCCACGAGCTGGGCTACGGCTCCGACGCCGACGTCCTCTTCGTCCACGAGCCGCGCGAGGGGGTCGACGAGCAGGAGGCCGCGCGGGCCGCCAACACGGTGGTGGCCGAGATGCGCAGGCTCCTCCAACTGCCCACGGCCGACCCGCCGCTGCTCATCGACGCCGACCTGCGCCCGGAGGGCAAGAGCGGTCCGCTGGTCCGTACGCTCAAGTCGTACGAGGCCTACTACCGCCGCTGGTCCCTGGTCTGGGAGAGCCAGGCCCTGCTGCGCGCCGAGCCGATGGCGGGCGACTCCGAGCTCGCGGGCCGCTTCATCGATCTGATCGATCCGCTGCGCTACCCGGCCGAGGGGCTCGGCGACGACGCCGTGCGCGAGATCCGGCGCCTCAAGGCCCGGATGGAGACCGAGCGGCTGCCGCGCGGCGCCGACCCGACCCTCCACGCCAAGCTGGGGCGCGGCGGCCTGTCCGACGTGGAATGGACGGTCCAGCTCCTCCAGATGCAGCACGGCTGGGCGGAGCCCGGCCTGCGCACGACCGGGACGCGGGAGGCTCTGGCGGCCGCCCACGCGGCGGAGTTGATCTCCACGGAGGACGCGCAGATCCTCGACGACGCGTGGGTCCTGGCGACGCGCGTGCGCAACGGCGTGATGCTGGTGCGCGGCCGCCCGGGGGACACCTTCCCCTCCGACGGCCGTGAACTGGCCGCAGTGGGACGGTACTTGGGGTATGGCCCCGGACACGTCGGGGAAATGGTCGACGACTACCGCCGGATCACCCGCAGGGCCCGCGCGGTGGTGGAGGAGATGTTCTACGGGGCGTAGGGGCCGCACGGTGGAGCGGGCCGGGCCCGCGGCCCCCGGCAGTGCTCCAGGAACGCCTCCAGGGCCGGCTCGAACGCCGCGTCCGCGCGATTGGGCGCCCACCGCCGCCAGGCCTCGGCCAGGCGGGGGCGCGCTCTCGTCGGGGAGCTCCCACATCGGCTCGGGCGCCGCGAGGTCGAGCGCCGAGCACACCGCGTACACCCGCGCCGACCACACCGACGAATGGCCCAGGAGGCTGGGCGACGAGCGGCCGGCCGGGCCTGGCGCTGCCGGGACCTGCGCGACGCCGGCGCCCACCTCGCCCTCGGCTGCGACTGGCCCATCGCCCACTACGACGCGCGTCAGGTCCTCGCCACCGCATATCGCCCGCGCGGCGCCGCGGCCGCGGGCCGGGGGCTCACCGGTCGCATGGCACTGGGGGGCTGCACCTCGCACGCCGCCCTGGCGGCGGGGGAGAGGCCCGGCCGCGGGCCGGATCGCGAGCGGCTACCGGGCCGATCTCGCCGCGTTCACCGTCGACCCGGTCGAGGCGCCGGCCGACGAGACGGAAAAACGCGCCGGTGCGGCTGACCATGGCCGGAGGCCGCGTCACCTTCTGGAGCTGACCTTCCGCTCCTCGGGGTCCGCCTCCGCCACCGGGGGCGGACCCGCCGGCACGGCGGTCGCCGGACGGCGCCCCACCAGCCTGGGCAGCCGCTGCGGCAGCGAGCCGTACCAGAGCCGGGAGACGAGCAGCCCGAAGGACAGACACATCAGGCCGCCCACCGCGTCCAGCCAGAAATGGTTGGCCGTGGCCACGATCACGACCAGCGTCAGGGTGGGGTACAGCAGCCCCAGGATCCTCGCCCAGGGGGCCGACGCCAGTGCGAAGATCGTCAGTCCGCACCAGGTGGACCAGCCGATGTGCATCGACGGCATCGCCGCGTACTGGTTCGACATGTGCTTGAAGTTGCCCGAGGCCATCGAGCCCCAGGTGTGGTGGACCAGCACCGTGTCGACGAACTGCCCGCCGTTCATCAACCGGGGCGGCGCGAGTGGGTACAGGTAGTAGCCGAGCAGTGCCACACCGGTGGTGGCGAAGAGGACGGTACGGGTCGCCGCGTAACGGCCGGGATGCCACCGGTAGAGCCACACCAGGACACCGATCGTCACGACGAAGTGCAGCGTGGCGTAGTAGTAATTCATCCCCACGATGAGCCATGTGACCGAGTTCGCCGCATGGTTGATCGTCTGCTCGACGGCCATCCCCAGGGAGTGCTCCACCTGCCAGATCCAGTCGGCGTTGCGCAGGGCCGCGGCCTTCTGCTCCGGAACGGCGTTGCGAACGAGCGAGTACGTCCAGTAACTGACCGCGATCAGGAGGATCTCGAACCAGATCCGCGGCCGGCGCGGGGAGCGGGTCCGGTTGAGCCACGAGGAGCGGTCGTCGTCCGGCCGGTCGCCGTGCCCTTCGACCTCGTCGATGGGTGACAGCGGGGCCGTACGGCCTTCCAGAGTTCTCACGGTCGATTCACCCATGGGAGAAGGTTGCCAGTGACGGGTACCCCTACCGATCATCCGTCGGTCGGGTCTTCGGCGCGACCGCTCCGTCTGTCGGATGACCGCTGCCCCTGAGGGCCTGAGGCCGTGGAACCACGAACCACGAGCTCGGGGAGGAACACGAACTCGCTGTGCGGAGCGGGTGTGCCACCGATCTCCTCCAGCAGCGTCCGCACCGCCGCCTGCCCCATCGCCTGCACCGGCTGCCGGATCGTGGTCAGCGGCGGATCGGTGAAGGCTATGAGCGGGGAGTCGTCGAAGCCGACCACCGAGACGTCCCGGGGGACCTCGAAACCCTGCTCGCGGGCAGCACGGATGGCACCGAGGGCCATCATGTCGCTGGCGCACACCACCGCCGTGCAGCCCCGGGAGATCAGGGCCGAGGCGGCGGCCTGACCGCCCTCCAGCGTGTACAGGGAGTGCTCGATCAGCGCCGCCGACTCCTCCGCGGTCAGACCGAGCCGCTCGGCCATGCCGAGCTGGAAACCCTCGATCTTGCGCAGGACGGGGACGAAACGCTTGGGGCCGACCGCCAGGCCGATCCGGGTGTGACCGAGTGCCACGAGATGGGTCACGGCCAGCCGCATCGCCGCCCGGTCGTCGGGCGAGACGAAAGGAGCCTGGACCTTCGGCGAGAAGCCGTTCAGGAGGACGAAGGGAACGCCCTGGCCCCGCAGCTGGTCGTAACGCTGCGTGTCGGCGGTGGTGTCCGCGTGCAGCCCGGAGACGAAGATGATCCCCGAGACGCCCCGGTCCACCAGCATCTCGGTCAGCTCGTCCTCGGTGGAGCCGCCGGGGGTCTGGGTGGCGAGCACCGGGGTGTAACCCTGGCGGGTCAGGGCCTGGCCGATCACCTGCGCGAGCGCCGGGAAGATGGGGTTGTCCAGCTCGGGCGTTATCAGGCCGACCAGTCCGGCGCTGCGCTGGCGCAGCCGTACGGGACGCTCGTAACCGAGGACGTCGAGCGCGGCAAGGACGGACTCGCGGGTGGCGGTGGCCACACCGGGCTTGCCGTTGAGCACGCGGCTGACTGTGGCTTCACTGACCCCCGCCTGGGCTGCGATGTCGGAGAGCCGCGCGGTCATGGGATGGGACTGTACCGCTCGCACGTCAGATTGCCCACCACGTGCAGGAATCGGCGGGAATAAGGGCAGTGCCCCCCTCCGGGCCGTCCTCCGGCCGCTCCTGGGGCTCCCACGGAACGCTGGAGAGCACCCTCCTTCCGGGGCGGGGGAGTTGGATGTCGCGGCCCAGGGTGTTGAGGGTGCAGACGAGGCCCGGACGGGACAGCACCAGCACTCCTTCGGGGCCCGGCAGCCACCGCATCGGGCCGCTGTCCGGTCCGGGCAGGCCGCGGCGCAGGGCGAGCGCCGAGCGGTACAGCTCCAGGGTCGAGAGCGGGTCGCCGGTCTGTGCCGCGACGGACAGGTCGCGCCAGGACTCCGGCTGCGGCAGCCAGCTCCCGCCGGGGCCGAAGCCGTACGGCGCCTCGCTGCCGGACCAGGGGATCGGGACGCGGCAGCCGTCGCGCATCCCGTCCTGGCCGGAGCCGCGGTGGAACGCCGGATCCTGGCGCACCTCGTCGGGCAGCTCGGTGACCTCGGGCAGGCCGAGCTCCTCGCCCTGGTAGATGTAGGCGGAGCCGGGCAGTGCCAGCATCAGCAGCGCGGCGGCCCGCGCCCGGCGCAGACCGGTGACCCCGTCTCCGTAGCGCGTGGTGTGACGTACCACGTCGTGGTTGGAGAGCACCCAGGTCGTGGGCGCGCCCACGGAGGCGGTGGCGGCGAGGGAGTCGTCGATGACGCCCCGCATCGCGGCCGCGTCCCAGGGGCAGTTCAGGAACTGGAAGTTGAAGGCCTGGTGCAGCTCGTCGGGGCGTACGTAGAGGGCGAGCCGCTCGGGAGTCGGAGCCCAGGCCTCGGCCACGGCGATCCGCTCGCCCGGGTAGGAGTCGAGCAGCCGGCGCCAGCCGCGGTGGATCTCGTGGACCCCGTCCTGGTCGAAGAAGGGGAGCACCTGTGTGCCGATCAGGCGGGCCTGTTCGGTGTGGCCGATGTCGGGCAGGCCGGGGGCCTTGACCATGCCGTGGGCGACATCGACACGGAAGCCGTCCACACCGAGGTCCAGCCAGAACCGCAGCACCGACTCGAACTCGTCGCGCACCTCGGGGCAGTCCCAGTCGAGGTCGGGCTGCTCGGGCGCGAAGAGGTGGAGGTACCACTCGCCGTCCGCGACACGTGTCCAGGCGGGGCCTCCGAAGACCGACTCCCAGTCGTTGGGGGGCAGTTCTCCGGCCTCGCCCTTGCCGGGGCGGAAGAGGAAGCGGGACCGCATCGGTGACCCGGGACCCTCGGCGAGCGCCTGGCGGAACCAGGCGTGCCGGTCCGACGTGTGGTTGGGGACGATGTCGACGATGACCCGCAGGCCCAGGGTGTGGGCGGCCCGGACCAGGTCGTCGGCGTCGGAGAGGTCCCCGAAGAGCGGATCGACGGCCCGGTAGTCGGCCACGTCGTAGCCGCCGTCCGCCTGCGGGGAGGCGTAGAAGGGTGTCAGCCACACGGCGTCGACTCCGAGGTCGCGCAGGTGCGGGAGCCGCTCGCGGATGCCCCGCAGATCGCCGACGCCGTCCCCGTCGCTGTCGGCGAAGGACCGGACGTAGACCTGATAGATGACGGCGTCGCGCCACCAGTCCTGTTCCGCTTCCCTGCCGGAGGGGCTCGCGAGGCGCTGGTCCGGCATCGGGGCCGAGGAGGTGAGGTCATGAGTCATGTGCGGTGTCCTCGCTTGTCAGAGCGGCTGACCTTGTAACGACATGAGGGGTGGCCTTGAAACGGTCCTGCAAGTGCTTACGAAAAGGCTTGCAGAGCCTCCCGGGGCCTGGCAACCCCGCCCCGCCCTGTTCAGGCCCGTTCGGGCGCCTCTGTCAAGCTCCCCCATGGCAACCGTAAGGACACGCGGATGTAACGAATCGCTGCCCTTGCAGAAAATTGCCGCAAGGTCTTTCGGCTCATTTGCATCCCTGTTACGTTCCTGGCAACCCGGAGCCGAGGCGGCCCCGGAGGTCCCCCGGGGCGAGGAAGCTTCCGGGGGAGGGACCTGTTGAAGGAGTTCACATGCGGCGTGGCATAGCGGCCACCGCGCTGGTCGCGGCCCTCGGCCTGACGATGGCGGCGTGCGGTGGGGACGGCGACACCCAGAGCGACAGCGCCAAGAAGGGCGGCAAGCTCTCCGGCACCGTCACTTACTGGGACACCTCGAACGAGGCGGAGAAGGGCACCTACCAGGCGCTCGCCGAGGGCTTCGAGAAGCTGCACCCGGGTGTCGACGTCAAGTACGTCAACGTCCCCTTCGGTGACGCGAACTCCAAGTTCAAGAACGCCGCCGGCGGCAACTCGGGAGCGCCCGACGTGATGCGCACCGAGGTCGCCTGGGTCGCGGACTTCGCCAACCTCGGATACCTCGCCCCGCTGGACGGCACCGCGGCGATCGACAAGGCGGAGGACTACCTCCCGCAGGCAGCCGCCTCCACGAAGTTCAAGGGCAAGACCTACGCGGTCCCGCAGGTCATCGACACCATGGCCCTCTTCTACAACAAGAAGATGCTCAAGGACGCGGGTGTCGCCACGCCGCCGGCCACCATCGCCGAGCTGAAGGCCGCCTCCGCCAAGATCAAGGACAAGACCGGCAAGACCGGTTTCTACATGCGCGGCGACGACGCCTACTGGTTCCTCCCCTTCCTCTACGGCGAGGGCGGCGACATGGTCAACGCCAAGGACAAGCAGATCACCGTCGACGACGCGGCCGGTGTGAAGGCGTTCGCCACCATCAAGGACCTCGTCGACTCGAAGGCGGCCATCACCGACGCCGCCGACGGCTGGAACAACATGCAGAACGCCTTCAAGAACGGCGAGGTCGCGATGATGCTCAATGGCCCCTGGGCCATCGAGGACTCCCGCGCCGGCAAGCAGTTCACCGACAAGTCGAACCTCGGCATCGCTGCGGTCCCGGCCGGCAGCGTCAAGCAGGGCTCTCCGCAGGGCGGCTGGAACCTCTCCGTCTACGCGGGCTCCAAGAACCTCGACGCCTCCTACGAGTTCGCCAAGTACATGAGCTCCGCGACGGTGCAGCAGCAGACCACCGAGAAGCTCAGCCTGCTGCCGACCCGTACGTCCGTCTACGCCGCCCCGTCGGTCTCCGGCAACGAGATGGTGAAGTTCTTCAAGCCGGCCGTCGACAAGGCCGTCGAGCGTCCGTGGATCCCCGAGGGCAACTCGCTCTTCGAGCCCCTCAAGGTCGAGATGGCCAAGGTGCTGACCGGCAAGGCGACCCCGGAGCAGGCCGCGAAGAGCAGCGGCGAGGCCTACGGCAAGCTGCTCAAGGACTACAAGTAAGTCACGGGAAGGGCTGACCGACCAATGGCTGTCGAGACCAGCCAGTCGGTGACGCAGGCCGCGGGCGCCCCAGGCGCCCGCGGTCGCGGCCACCGCACTGACAAGAACCCGGGCCGGCTGCGCAGGGCGCTGTCCACCCACTGGTACGCCTGGAGCATGGTCGCCCCGGTGGTGGTCGTGATCGGCTTGATCATCGGCTATCCGCTGGCGCGCGGCATCTACCTGTCGCTGACCGACGCCAACGAGGCCAACGTCGAGCGCACCATCGGCGTCAATCACATCCCGGCGACCTACGAGTACGTCGGTCTCGACAACTACCAGGCCGTCCTCACCGACAGCGTCTTCTGGGACCGGCTCGGCTGGACCGTCGTGTGGACCGTCAGCTGCGTCGCGATCTCCTTCACCCTCGGCCTCGTCCTGGCGAACATGCTCAACCGGAAGATCAAGGGCCGCGGCTTCTACCGCATGGCGCTGATCCTGCCCTGGGCGGTGCCGGCCTTCGTCTCCGTCTTCACCTGGCGGCTGCTGTTCAACGAGCGCGGCGGTCTCTTCAACAAGCTGCTCACCGGCGGCGGCTTCGACGGCGTCTCCTGGCTGAACGACCCCACCTGGGCCAAGATCTCCGTCATCGCGGTCAACGTCTGGCTCGGTGTCCCCTTCATGCTCGTCGCGCTGCTCGGCGGCCTGCAGTCCATCCCCGGCGAGCTGTACGAGGCCGCCGAGATGGACGGCGCGACGGCCTGGCAGCGCTTCCGCCACATCACCCTGCCCGGGCTGCGCTCGGTGAGCAGCACGGTGATCCTGCTCAGCGCCATCTGGACCTTCAACATGTTCCCGGTGATCTTCCTGCTCACCCGGGGCGGCCCCGGTGACGCCACCGAGATCCTCGTGACCTACGCGTACCGGCTCTCCTTCGTCGTCAGCCCCCGCGACTACGCCGGATCCGCCGCCTGGGGCGTGCTGATCCTGCTGCTCCTGTCGCTCTTCGCCGTGGTCTACCGCCGCGCGCTCCGCAAGCAGGGAGAGGTGTGGTGACCTCCATGACCACGCACACGCAGGCCCCGAAGAAGGTCCGGGGGCGCGGTGAACGCTCCCCGCTGGCCTCCGTCGGACTCCATCTGACGCTCCTGGTCGCCTCCGTCATCGCGGTGTTCCCGCCGCTGTGGCTGGTGGTCACCTCCTTCAAGCCGAAGTCCGAGGCATTCGACACCTCGCTGGTCAAGGACTTCACCCTCGGCAACTACAGCCATGTCATCAACGACACCGCGTTCCTGTCCTGGCTCGGCAACTCGCTGATCGTCGTCGGTCTGACCACGGTGATCGGCGTGTTCATCTCCGCCACCACCGGCTACGCCGTCAGCCGCTTCCGGTTCCCCGGGATGCGCCCGCTGATGTGGATGCTGCTGATCACCCAGATGTTCCCGGTCGCCGTGCTGATCGTGCCGCTGTACAACCTGCTCGCGAGCCTCGGCCTGCTCAACCAGCCCATCGGCCTGGTCATCACCTACCTCACCATCGCCGTGCCGTTCTGCGCCTGGATGATGAAGGGGTACTTCGACGGCATCCCCGTGGAGATCGACGAGGCGGGCCGGGTCGACGGGCTCAACCCCTTCGGCACGTTCTGGCGGCTGATCCTGCCGCTCGCGAAGCCAGGGCTCGCGGTCACCGCCTTCTACAGCTTCATCACCGGCTGGGCCGAGGTCGCCTACGCCTCCGCCTTCATGACCGGCGAGGAGAACCTCACGCTCGCCGGCGGCCTGCAGAGCTTCGTCAACCAGTACACCAGCGACTGGGGTTCGCTGACCGCCGCCGCCGTGATCATCGCGGTGCCCGCGGCGATCGTCTTCGGACTCGCCCAGCGCCATCTCGTCTCCGGGCTGACGGCCGGCGCGACCAAGTCCTGACCCCCGCCGCGCCTTTCGCCCGTACGCGATCCACGTCTGCGGTGCCGGTCCGGCCGTCCCCGGGCCGGCACCGCTCCCACTTCCGACCACCAGGGAAGACATGACCCAGCACCTCGCTGCCCCCACCGACCCGACCACCGGGATCCAGCCCGGCTGGTGGCGTGACGCGGTGATCTACCAGGTCTATCCGCGCAGCTTCGCCGACGGAAACGGCGACGGCATGGGCGACCTCGAAGGGGTGCGCAGTCGGCTGCCCCACCTCAAGGACCTCGGCGTCGACGCCGTCTGGCTGAGCCCCTTCTACGCCTCTCCGCAGGCGGACGCGGGCTACGACGTCGCCGACTACCGCGCCATCGACCCGATGTTCGGCACCCTGCACGATGCCGACGCCGTCATCCGCGAAGCTCACCAGCTCGGTCTGCGCATCATCGTCGACCTCGTCCCCAACCACTGCTCCGACCAGCACGAATGGTTCAAGCGGGCACTGGCCGAGGGCCCCGGCTCACCGCTGCGCGAGCGCTTCCACTTCCGCCCCGGCCGCGGCGCCGACGGCTCCGAGCCGCCCAACGACTGGGAGTCCATCTTCGGCGGCCCCGCCTGGACACGCGTCGCGGACGGCGAGTGGTACCTCCACCTCTTCGCGCCCGAGCAGCCCGACTTCAACTGGGACCACCCGGCCGTACGGGACGAGTTCCGCTCGATCCTGCGGTTCTGGCTCGACATGGGCACCGACGGCTTCCGGATCGACGTCGCCCACGGGCTCGTGAAGGCCCCCGGCCTGCCCGACCTCGGCCACAGCGAACAGCTCAAGCTCCTCGGCAACCAGGTGCTGCCCTTCTTCGACCAGGACGGGGTCCACGAGATCTACCGCTCCTGGCGCAAGGTCCTCGACGAGTACTCCCCCCGAGCCTCCGGCCTGGGAGGTGCCCCCAGCGACCGCATCGGCGTCGCCGAGGCCTGGACCCCCAGCGCCGAACGCACCGCGCTGTACCTGCGCCCCGACGAGCTGCACCAGGCCTTCAACTTCCACTACCTGGGCACCGGCTGGGACGCGTCGGCGCTGCGGGCCGCCATCGACGAGTCACTGGACGCGATGCGCCCGGTCGGCGCGCCCACCACCTGGGTGCTCTCCAACCACGACGTCGTCCGGCACACCACCCGGTTCGCCGAGGAAAGCGCCGAGCAGGGCCTGCGCCGGGCGCGGGCCGCCGCGCTGCTGATGCTGGCGCTGCCCGGCTCCGCGTACATCTACCAGGGCGAGGAGCTCGGCCTGCCCGAGGTCACCGAGCTGCCAGACGAGGTGCGCCAGGATCCCTCCTTCTTCAAGGAGAACGGTCAGGAGGGTCTGCGCGACGGCTGCCGCGTCCCCATCCCGTGGACGACGGAGGGCACGTCGTACGGCTTCGGCAGCGGAGGCAGCTGGCTGCCGCAGCCCGACAGCTGGGCCGCGCTCAGCGTCGAGGCGCAGACCGGCGACCCGAACTCGACGCTGGAGCTGTACCGCAGCGCGCTGGCGCTGCGCCGGGAGCTCCGGGCGCTCGGCGCGGGTGAGTCGGTCGACTGGCTGGACGCGCCCGAGGGTGTGCTCGCCTTCCGCCGGGACGACTTCGTGTGCACGGTGAACACCACCGGCGCGGCGATACGGATACCGGCCCCCGGCCGGCTGCTCCTCGCCAGCGCGGAGCCCGGCCTCGCGGACGGCTCCGCCGAACTGCCCGCCGACAGCGCCCTGTGGTGGGCGGTGTGACGATTCCCCGGCCGCGGGGCGCCGAGACGGGCGCCCCGCGGCTCGCGGACATCGCGGCCCAGGCGAATGTCAGCGAGGCCACCGTCAGCCGTGTACTGAACGGAAAGGCGGGCGTCGCCGGCCCCACCCGGCACCGCGTCCTCGCCGCGCTGGACGTGCTCGGCTACGAGCGTCCCGTACGGCTGCGCCGGCGCAGCGCGGGTCTGATCGGCCTGGTGATCCCGGAGCTGACCAACCCGATCTTCCCGGCCTTCGCGCAGGTCATCGAACAGACCCTGGCCGGCCACGGCTACACCCCGGTGCTCTGCACCCAGATGCCGGGGGGAGCCACCGAGGACGAACTGGTCGAGCAGCTGGAGGAGCGGGGCGTCACCGGCATCGTGTTCCTCTCCGGGCTGCACGCCGACACCGCGGCCGATCCCACGCGCTACGCCGAACTGACGGCCCGCAAGGTGCCTTTCGTCCTCATCAACGGCTTCAACGAACGCGTCAGCGCGCCCTTCGTGTCGCCCGACGACCGCGCGGCGGCGCGCATGGCCGTGCGCCATCTCGTGGAGCTCGGCCATGAACGCATCGGCCTGGCCGTCGGGCCGACGCGCTATGTGCCCTCGCGGCGCAAGGCCGAAGGCTTCGTCGCGGCGATGCGCGACCTGCTCCGCGTCGACCGCGACGAGGCCGAACTCCTCGTCCAGCAGACTCTGTTCACCGTCGAGGGAGGCCATGCCGCGGCCGGGTCCCTGCTGGACCTGGGCTGTACCGGCATCGTCTGCGGCAGCGACATGATGGCGCTCGGCGCGGTGCGCGCCGTGCGCGGGCGCGGCCTCGACGTGCCCGGGGACGTCTCGGTCGTCGGCTTCGACGACTCGCAGCTGATCGCCTTCACCGACCCGCCGCTCACCACCGTGCGCCAGCCCGTGCAGGCCATGGCGACGGCCGCCGTCGGCGCGCTCCTCGAGGAGATCGACGGAAACCCCGTGCAGCGCACGGAGTTCGTCTTCCAGCCTGAACTCGTGGTCCGCGGATCGACCGCGCAGGTGAGCCGAGGACGCCGCCAGAAGGGTTGACCGGCGCCCGGGCGGCTCGTACGGTCACGTCTGAAATAAATTTCTGCTGTCTTGCAGAAAGATTTCTCAACCGTTTCACGTGAACGCGCGGCCCCGTGGCCCGGGCGAGCCGCCCCGCACGAGGCCGTATCCCCCTCACGCAGGAGGCTCCACATGGCCCGCAGAAGTGCCAGAGCCCGCATACCGGTCGCCGCCGTCCTCGCCCTCGCGGCGGGAGCGGCGGCCGGAGTGCTGATCCCCGCCCCGGTGGCCCAGGCCGATCCCCCCGGGGGCAAGGACGTCACCGCCGTCCTCTTCGAGTGGAAGTTCAGCTCCGTCGCCCGGGCGTGCACCGACTCGCTCGGTCCCGCCGGCTACGGCTACGTCCAGGTCTCCCCGCCGCAGGAGCACATCCAGGGCAGCCAGTGGTGGACGTCGTACCAGCCCGTCAGCTACAAGATCGCCGGACGGCTCGGCGACCGCACCGCGTTCCGCGACATGGTGAACACCTGCCACGCGGCCGGCGTCAAGGTCGTCGCCGACACCGTCATCAACCACATGGCGGCCGGGCCCGGTGTGGGCACGGGCGGCTCCTCGTACGAGAAGTACGACTACCCCGGCACCTACTCCGGCGCCGACATGGACGACTGCCGCAGCCAGATCGGCAGCAACTACGGCGACCGGGCCAACGTCCAGAACTGCGAACTCGTCGGCCTCGCCGACCTCGACACCGGTGAGGAGTACGTGCGCGGCCGTATCGCCGGCTACCTCAACGACCTGCTGTCGCTGGGCGTCGACGGCTTCCGGATCGACGCGGCCAAGCACATCCCCGCGGGCGACCTCGCGAACATCAAGTCCCGGCTCACCAACCCCGGCGTGTACTGGAAGCAGGAGGCGATCTTCGGCGCGGGCGAGGCCGTCTCGCCCGGTGAGTACACCGGCAACGGCGACGTGCAGGAGTTCCGGTACGCCCGCGACCTCAAGCGGGTCTTCCAGAACGAGAACCTCGCCTACCTGAAGAACTACGGCGAGGCGTGGGGCTATCTGCCGTCGGGCAAGGCCGCCGTCTTCGTCGACAACCACGACACCGAGCGCGGCGGCGACACCCTCACCTACAAGGACGGCGCGAACTACACCCTGGCGCAGGTCTTCATGCTCGCCTGGCCGTACGGCGCGCCGGACATCCACTCCGGCTACGAGTGGACGGACAAGGACGCCGGGCCGCCGGCCGGCGGGACGGTCGGCGCCTGCTACACGGACGGCTGGAAGTGCCAGCACGCGTGGCGGGAGATCGCCTCGATGGTCGCCCTGCGCAACGTCTCGACCGGGCAGTCGGTCACCGACTGGTGGGACAACGGCGGCGACCGGATCGCCTTCGGCCGGGGCACCAAGGCCTACGTCGCCCTGAACCACGAGACGTCCCCGCTCACCCGCACCTTCCAGACCTCCCTGCCGTCCGGCACCTACTGCGACGTCCAGTCGAACACCCCCGTCACGGTCAGTGCCTCCGGCCAGTTCACGGCCACCCTCGCCCCGGACACGGCGCTCGCGCTGCACGCGGGGGCGCGGAGCTGTGGCGGAGCGACGACCGCGTCGGGCGCGTCCTTCGCCGTGAACGCCACGACGACGCCCGGCGAGAACATCTATGTCACCGGTGACCGGCCGGAACTCGGCAACTGGTCCCCGGCGGTCGCCCTGAAGCTGGACCCGGCGAACTACCCCGTCTGGAAACTCGACACGTCCCTCCCGGCCGGGACGGCCTTCGCGTACAAGTACCTCCGCAAGGACGCCTCCGGGAACGTGGTCTGGGAAACCGGCGCCAACCGCACGGCCACCGTGCCGCCGACCGGCAAGGTCACCCTCAACGACACCTGGCGCGGCTGACGCCGGGTGTCCCTCCGACGGCCGCTCCGCGCGCTCATCCCCGCTGCGCGCGGAGCGGCGACTCCTCCTTCTCGTCCCTGATCAGGAGCACCCCTGTGACACAGCCCCCGCGCGGCAGGCGCAGAACCACCGCGGCGGCGCTGGCCGCCGCCCTGTGCGCGGCGCTCGCGCCCGCTCTCCCGGCCGCCGCCGCACCCCGCCCGCCCGCTCCGCCCTCCGACCGCGCTCTCGCCTCGCAGCCCGCGCGGCACGACGTGACCCGGGAGCAGTTCTACTTCGTCCTGCCCGACCGGTTCGCGAACGGCGACCGCGCCAACGACCGCGGCGGACTGACCGGTTCCCGGCTCGAGACCGGGTTCGACCCGGCCGACAAGGGGTTCTACCAGGGCGGCGACCTCAAGGGGCTCACCCAGCGCCTCGACTACATCAAGGGGCTCGGCACCACGTCCATCTGGATGGCGCCGATCTTCAAGAACCGGCCCGTGCAGGGCGCCGACAAGGGGGGTACCTCCCAGGCCGAAGGCTCTGGGGGAGCCTCGGCCGGCTACCACGGCTACTGGATCACCGACTTCACCCAGGTCGACCCGCACTTCGGGACCAACGCGGACCTGGAGCGGCTCATCGACAAGGCCCACGCCAAGGGCATGAAGGTCTACTTCGACGTCATCACCAACCACACCGCCGACACCGTCGACTACGCCGAGAAGACGTACGGCTACCGCCCCAAGGGCTCCCATCCGTACCTGGACAGGAACGGCCGCCCCTTCGACGACCGCACCACCCCGGGCACGGTCGACAAGGACTCCTTCCCCTACACGCCGACCACCGGGACGGACCCCGGCGGCAAGGTCCCGGCCTGGCTCAACGACCCGACGATGTACCACAACCGAGGCGACTCCACCTGGGTCGGCGAGAGCGCCGAGTACGGAGACTTCTCCGGTCTCGACGACCTGTGGACCGAGCGCCCCGAGGTCGTCGACGGCATGAAGAGGATCTACGAGAAGTGGGTCCGCGACTTCGACGTCGACGGTTTCCGGATCGACACCGTGAAACACGTCGACATGGACTTCTGGACCCAGTGGGCGACCGCCCTGGACGCCTACGCCGCACAGCGCGGCCGCGACGACTTCTTCATGTTCGGCGAGGTCTACTCCGCCGACGCCTCCGTCACCGCCCCGTACGTCACCCGCGGCCGGCTCGACGCCACCCTCGACTTCCCCTTCCAGGACGCGGCCCGCGCCTACGCCTCCCAGGGCGCCGGAGCGGACCGGCTCGCCAAGGTCTTCGCCGAGGACTACCGGTACACCACCGACAAGGCCAACGCCTATGAGCAGGTCACCTTCCTCGGCAACCACGACATGGGACGCATCGGGACCTTCCTCCGGCAGGACCACCCCGGCGCCGACGACGCCGAACTGCTGAAGCGCTCCCGGCTCGCCAACGAGCTGATGTTCCTCAGCCGCGGCAACCCGGTCGTCTACTACGGCGACGAACAGGGCTTCACGGGCGCCGGCGGCGACAAGGACGCCCGCCAGACCCTCTTCGCCTCGAAGACCCCCGACTACCTCTACGACGACCAGCTCGGCACCGACCGCACCCACGCCGACGACGCGTACGACCCCGCCCACCCCACCTACCGGGCGATCGCCGCGCTCGCGAAGCTCACGCGAGAGCACCCGGCGCTGCGCGACGGCGTCCAGCGCGAGCGCTACGCCAAGGACTCCGTCTACGCCTTCTCCCGTACGGACACCCGGGCGGGCGCCGGAGCCACGGAATACGTCGTCGCCCTCAACAACGCGACCACCGAGAAGACCGTGACCCTGCCGGTGGACTCCGCCGACTTCCGTGTCCTGTACGGGGGTCCCGGCACCGTCCACGCCACCGACGGGAAGATCACCGTCACCGTCCCGGCCCTGGCGTCGCTCGTGCTGCGCGCCGACAAGCCCGTGGCCCGCCCGGCCTCCGGCCCGTCACTCACCCTCCACGCCCCCGCCGTCGGCGCCACCGGCACCGTCGAGATCTCCGCCGACGTGGACGGCGGCCCGCTCAACCGGGTCGTCTTCGCCGCCCAGGCCGGCTCCGGCGCCTGGAAGGTCCTCGGCTCCGCGGACCACGCGCCGTACAAGGTGACGCAGCACATCACCGCGCCGGAGGGCACCGCCCTGCGCTACAAGGCCGTCGCCGTCGACACCCTCGGCCGCACCGCGAGCGCGCTCGCCGCCACCACCGCCGGCCGGACCCCTCCGCCCGCCAAGCCGGTCGCCGTCGAGCGCGACCACGCCGTCGTCCACTACCGACGGGCCGACGGCGCCTACGACGGCTGGAAGCTGAGGGCCGAGGGCCGGGACGCGGCCTTCACCGGGCGGGACGCGTACGGCGCGTTCGCCTGGGTCAAGCTGCCCGAGGGCGCCACGACCGTCCCGTACACCGTCGAGAAGGACGGGACCGCCGACGGCCCGCGGCGCACGATCACCCTCGCCCGCACCGGCGAGGTCTGGATCGAGCAGGGCAAGGACGGCCAGGCCGACACCGCCCCCGACGGCGCGAAGCCGCCCCAGGACCCGGCCAAGGCCGTCCTTCACTACAACCGCCCCGACGGCGACTACGACGGCTGGGGCCTGCACACCTGGACCGGCGCCGCCCAGCCCACCGACTGGTCCAAGCCGCTGACGCCCGTGCGCGAGGACGCGTACGGAGTCACGTTCGAGGTACCGCTGGCCGACGGCGCGACCTCGCTCAACTACATCCTCCACAAGGGCGACCAGAAGGACCTGCCGAGCGACCAGGCCCTCACCTTCGGCACTCACGGCCGTGAGGTCTGGCTGCTCGCCGGGCAGCCGGCGTACCTGCTCCCGCAGACCGGGGGCACGCCCTCGCTCGACCTGGCCAAGGCCGAGGCCCAGTTCATCGACCGCACGACCGTCGTCTGGAAGGTGAAGGCGACCGAGGCCACGAGCCAGCAGCTCGTGTACGCCCCCGACGGCTCCCTGCGGGTCGTGGACGGGGCGCTCGGCGACGAGGGGCAGTGGCTGCGGCTGAACCCGGGCGCCCTGAGCGACGCCCAGAAGGCGAAGTACCCGCACCTGAAGGACTACCCCGCCTTCACCGTCGACCCGCGCGACCGCGACCGGGTCACGGACGCCCTGCGCGGACAGCTCATCGCCACCCAGCGGGCGGCCAACGGCGCACTGCTGGCCGCCACCGGCGTCCAGATCCCCGGCGTGCTCGACGACCTCTACGACGCGACGGACGCGAAGCTCGGCCCGGTCTTCACCCGGGGTCGCCCGACCCTGTCCGTGTGGGCCCCCACCGCCCGCAAGGTCTCCCTCGACCTCGACGGGAAGACCGTGCCGATGCGCCGCGACGACACCTCCGGCGTCTGGTCGGTCACCGGTCCGCCGAGCTGGCGCGGCAAGCCGTACCGCTACAACGTCACGGTGTACGCGCCCAGTGCGCGGAAGATGGTCACCAACCAGGTCACCGACCCGTACGCCACCGCGCTGACCACCGACTCGGCCCGCAGCCTCGTCGTGGACCTGGCCGACCCGAGGCTCGCCCCCAGCGGCTGGTCGGCCCTGAGGAAGCCCGCGGCCGTCGAGCTCAAGGACGCCCAGATCCAGGAGCTGCACATCCGCGACTTCTCCGTCGCGGACCGCACCAGCGCCCACCCCGGCGGCTATCTCGCCTTCACCGACCGGGAATCGGCCGGGATGAAGCACCTGAAGGCCCTCGCCGACAGCGGCACGTCGTACGTCCACCTGCTGCCCGCCTTCGACATCGGCACCATCCCCGAGAAGGCGTCCGACCAGGCCACCCCGGCCTGCGATCTGAAGGTGTACGCCCCCGACTCCGACGAACAGCAGGCGTGCGTGGCCCAGGCCGCCGCCAAGGACGCCTACAACTGGGGATACGACCCGCTGCACTACACCGTGCCCGAGGGCTCGTACGCCTCCGACCCGGAAGGCACCCGGCGCACGGTCGAGTTCCGGCGGATGGTCCAGTCCCTCAACGGCACCGGACTGCGCGTCGTCATGGACGTCGTCTACAACCACACCGTCGCGAGCGGCCAGGCGGAGAAGTCGGTCCTGGACCGGATCGTCCCCGGTTACTACCAGCGCCTCCTCGCGGACGGCACCGTCGCCACCTCCACCTGCTGCGCCAACACGGCGCCCGAGAACGCCATGATGGGCAAGCTCGTCGTCGACTCCGTCGTCACCTGGGCGAAGGAGTACAAGGTCGACGGATTCCGCTTCGACCTGATGGGACACCACCCGAAGGCCAACATCCTCGCCGTGCGCAAGGCCCTCGACGCGCTCACGGTCGAGCACGACGGCGTCGACGGCAAGAAGATCGTCCTCTACGGCGAGGGCTGGAACTTCGGCGAGATCGCCGACGACGCGCGTTTCGTCCAGGCCACCCAGAAGAACATGGCCGGGACGGGCGTGGCGACCTTCTCCGACCGGGCCCGCGACGCCGTGCGCGGCGGCGGCCCCTTCGACGAGGACCCCGGAGTCCAGGGCTTCGCCTCCGGCCTCTACACCGCCCCCAACTCCTCCAAGGCCAACGGAACCCCAGCCGAGCAGAAGGCCCGGCTGCTCCACTACCAGGACCTGATCAAGGTCGGCCTCACCGGCAACCTCGCGTCCTACACCTTCACCGACACCAGCGGCCGTACGGTCAAGGGCTCCGAGGTCGACTACAACGGCGCCCCGGCCGGCTACGCCGCCGCCCCCGGCGACGCGCTCGCCTACGCCGACGCCCACGACAACGAGTCCCTGTACGACGCGCTCGCCTTCAAGCTCCCGGTGGGCACCTCGCCCGACGACCGGGCGAGGGCGCAGGTCCTGGCCATGGCGACGGCCACCCTGTCCCAGGGGCCGGCGCTCTCCCAGGCGGGCTCGGACCTGCTGCGCTCCAAGTCGCTCGACCGCAACTCCTTCGACAGCGGCGACTGGTTCAACGCCCTTCACTGGGACTGCCGCGACGGCAACGGCTTCGGGCGGGGGCTGCCGCCCGCCGCCGACAACCGGTCCAAGTGGCCGTACGGAAAGCCGCTGCTCACCACCGGCTCGCCGAGCGTCGGCTGCCCGCAGATCGAGGGGGCGTCCGCCGCCTTCCGGGACCTGCAGAAGATCCGTTCCACCGAGAAGGCGTTCGACCTCGCCTCGGCGGCCGACGTCCAGTCGCGGCTCTCGTTCCCGCTCTCCGGGGCGGACGAGACCCCGGGCGTGATCACCATGCGCCTCGGTGAGCTCGTGGTCGTCTTCAACGCCACTCCGGAGACGAGCACACAGCGCGTCCCGGCGCTCGTGGGCACCGGCCACACCCTGCACCCGATCCAGGCGCGGGGCGCGGACCCGGTGGTCAGGAGGGCTTCGTACGACACCGGTTCGGGCACCTTCACCGTCCCGGCCCGCACGGTCGCGGTGTTCACCCGCGACTGACCCACCACGAGGGCGGGGCCCCACGGCCCCGCCCTCAACGGTCACGGCCCGGCCGTGGCCAGCGCCACGGTCAGGTCAGAGGGCCTTCTCGAGCAGTGTCACCCCGTACAGCGTGCCGTCCGCGGCGACCTTCCCCGGCTCCTCGCCGACGACCCGGTATCCCGCGTCCTCGTAGTACGCGCGCAACCTGTGGCCGTGCGCCACGCAATCCAGCCGGGCGAGCGTCCGCCCCGCCGCCGCCATCCGCTCCTCGGCGTGCGCCAGCAGCATCCGTCCCGTGCCGGCGGGCGCCGCCTCCCGGTCGGTCATCAGCCGGTGCACATACCCCGCGACGGGCGGCTGCGGCCCCCATGCCGGCTCGTCGTCCCACCACAGCTCGTACGCGCCGACGACCTGACCGTCCACCTCCGCGAGCCACACCTCGCCCTCGGCGATCCACCGCCGGAAGTGCTCGACGCCCTTGTCACCCGGCTTCCACTGGTCGATACCGAGGCGCCGCATCCAGTGGGCCGCGCCGTCGAAGAGGCCGACCAGCGTGGGGAGATCGCCGTCGCCGGCCGTGCGGAAGGTGAGAGGCAGAGGCATGATGATCACTGTAATCGGCGGCGCCGGCCTCACTGGCCCGTGTGCTGGGCCGGAACTCCCGGGGCCAGTCCGATGAGCCGGCCGACCAGGTCACCGAAGGGGCCGTCGGCGGGTTCGTGCGCCAGGATGCCGGTCAGGATCGACGCCATCTCCCCGTCGTAGGCGGCGCTCACCGCGGCCAGTGCCCCGAAGTCGTGCACCAGCTGCAGTTCCAGCTCCGCGCGCGGAATGCGGCGCCCGTCCAGCCAGATCAGCGCCGTCGACTCGGCGAGCGACACCCAGGACCGTACGACCAGTTCGAGACGGGCCGGAGGGTCGGTGATCCCGATGTGGGCGAGGATCTGCTCGTACGCGGCCTGCCGCACCTCGTCGATCATCGCGTTCGTCGTCGAGGACCCGACGGCCGGGCCGCCGCGCATCAGCGCCGAGAAGCCCGGACCGTGGTCCTCCACGAAGTCGAAGAACCGGCCCATCACCCGCAGCAGCCGTACGCCCAGCGGCCCTTGGTGCGGCTCGACGAACCGGCCCGCCAGATCGTCCGCCGCCCGCCGCAGCGCGGCCTCGTACAGGCTCTGCTTGCCCGGGAAGTAGTGGTAGACGAGCGGCCGCGAGATCCCCGCGGCCGCGGCGATCTCGTCGATCGACACCTCGTCGGGGGAGCGGTGGCTGAACAGCTCGAGCGCCACCCCGATCAGCTGCTGCTTGCGCTCCTCGACGCCCATTCTGCGGCGTACCCCGGTCGTCATGCGAACAGCCTAACGGGCGTCCGTTACGCTCCCCTCACATGAGCGCTTCCGATCGGGACACACCCGCACCGACCGAGGGGATGAGCCCCCAGCAGGCCCGCCGTCTGAGAATCGCCGCAGCGTCCGTGCTGTTGGTGACGATGGCGGTGGTGCTGGTGGTCCGGCTCGCCAGCCGGACCTCCGTCCTGGTGGTCGGCGTGTACGGGCTCGCCATGATCCTGTGCGGAGTCGTGATCGAGCTCTCCCGCAACGGCCGCACCCGGCTGGGCACCTGGCTGCTCGCCGGCGGCCTGCTCGCGGCGCTGGCCGCCGACTGGCTGCTGCTCCCCTGACCTACAGGTCCAGGACGAGCCGGTCGCCGAGGCACCGCGACACACAGATCAGCATGGAGTCGTCCCGCTCGGAGTCCGTCAGCAGCTCGTCACGGTGGTCGATCTCGCCCTCCAGGACCCGCTGTTGGCAGGTCCCGCAGAACCCCTGCTCGCAGGAGTACGAGACATGGGGCAGCTCCGCGCGGACGGCGGCGAGCAGGGTCTGGTCCGCCGCCACCTCCACCGTCCGCCCGGTGCGCCGCAGTTCCACCTCGAAGGGGCCACCGGGCGTCGCGGCCGTGGGCGCGAACCGCTCCAGATGGAGCTCACGGCCCTCGGGCAGCGCGGCGGCGACCGCGGCCATCAGCCCGTCCGGTCCACAGCAGTAGACGGCCGCCCCGGCCGGCACGGAGCCCAGGAAGGCCAGATCGGGCAGCCCCGACTCGTCCTGCGCGACGACCGTGACGCGTTCGCCCTCCGTGCCCAGGCGCTCGATCTCCGCCAGGAACGGCATCGAGGCGCGGCTCCGCCCGCAGTACAGCAACCGCCAGTCGGCGCCCCCCGCTTCGGCCGCGCGCAGCATCGGTAGTACGGGCGTGATGCCGATACCGCCCGCGACGAAGACATACGCGGGGGCCTCCACCAGCGGGAAGCGGTTGCGGGGACCGCGGATCTCGATCTCGGCCCCTTCGTGGAGGAGCTTGTGGACCTCGAGGGAGCCGCCCCGCCCGTCCTCGAGGAGCCGCGTCGCCACGGTGTACGTGTCCGAGTCGGCCGGGTCTCCGCACAGCGAGTACTGGCGGACCAGGCCCGACGGAAGGACGAGGTCGAGATGCGCGCCGGGCTCCCAGGGCGGCAGGTCGGTGCCTTCCAGACGCAGCTGGACCACTCCGTCGGCGGGGGCGGTCCGCTCGGTGACGAGGACCCTGCGGACGCTCGTCCTGCGGCGGCCGCGGCCCGACACCGGCTCCTCGAGGGCGAGCATCGGCCACAGCGGGGAGCCGCTGATCCGGCGGCGCATCGCCCGCCTGGCGAGCAGGGCGGCCGCGGCGACGAGGACGAGGGTGCGGGTACGGGGCATGGCTCAGTGACCTCCGTTGGCGCCGGGTGAGGCGGCGAGATAGGCGACCGCCTGGGCCGTGCTGCCCTCCTGGGAGGGGTGGTAGGCGCGGCTCAGATAGCGCGGGATGGACCGCAGCATCGCCGTCGTGGACGGCAGCAGACCCTCGCGGCCCTTGGCGACGAGCTGCGCGACGGACGCCTTTCCGTCGAGGAGCGAGGGGTCGTTCTCCATGAAGAAGCGGGCGCCGCGCTGCCAGAGGAAGACCAGTGCGCTGAAGGCGGTGGCCCAGGTGCGCGCGCGGCGGCGGTAGCTGCCGTCGACGTGCATGAACAGGTCGAAGGCGACCGAGCGGTGCTCGACCTCCTCGGCGCCGTGCCAGCGCAGCAGATCCAGCATCACCGGGTCGGCGCCGCGCCGGTCCAGCTCCTCGGCGTTGAGCACCCAGTCGCCCAGGAAGGCGGTGTAGTGCTCGATCGCGGCGATCAGCGCGACCCGCTCCATCAGCCACCATTCGCGCGCCCGGCCCGGCGGCAGCGTCCGGTCGCCGAGCAGCTTCTCGAAGAGCCAGTCGACCTGGGCGGTGTAGGGGGTGGGGTCCAGACCCTGCGCGGCGAGGTGGGGGAGTACGTCGTCGTGGGCCTGGGAGTGCATGGCCTCCTGGCCGATGAACCCGAGGACGTCCTCGCGCAGCCGGTCGTCGCGGATGTACGGCAGCACCTGCTTGTAGACGTGCACGAACCAGCGTTCGCCGGCCGGGAGCAGGAGGTGGAGCACATTGATCGTGTGGGTGGTGAAGGGGTCGCCGGGAACCCAGTGGAGCGGGGTCTTCTCCCAGTCGAAGGAGACCTTGCGGGCCTTGAGCGCGATGTGTTCCGACGCCACCGGTGCAGGCTGCGTATTAGACATGGCGTCAATGTACTGACGGGTAAGCGGTTGGCAACAGGGTCGTGCACCGGATTTCGACCCGTGCCGCCCCGCGATTGACCGATGATCGTGTGCATGGCCAACCCCACGAGAAGAGCAGAGATATTCGGCGCCGCCGAGGGCGACCCCCGGTTCAGCACTCCCGCCACCGGTGACGAACGCCGCGTCCTGCTGGGTGTCCTCGGGGCCCAGCGCGCGACGCTGGAGCTGAAGTGTTCCGGGCTCGACGTGGAGCTGTCCCGGCGGGCCGTGGAGCCGTCGACGCTCTCGCTGCTCGGCCTGGTCCGGCATCTCGCCGATGTCGAGCGGCGCTGGTTCCGGCAGGTACTGGCGGGCCAGGACGCGCCGCTCCTGTTCTCGTCCGAGGCCGACCCGGACGGGGACTTCGACGGCGCGGTGTCCACCCCCGAGGCCGTCACGGAGGCGTGGAAGGCCTGGCGCGGCGAGGTGGCCTTCGCCGAGGACTTCGCCGTCGGGGCACCCGACCTCGACGTCGAGGGTGAGGACGCGTGGCGCGGGGCGGTGTCGCTGCGCTGGGTGCTCATCCACATGATCGAGGAGTACGCCCGGCACAACGGCCACGCCGACCTGCTGCGAGAGCGGATCGACGGAGCGATCGGCGTGTGAGGACGGCTGCGCCGGGGCCCTGCGACTGGCGGAGGGCGCCCGGGGCGTCCGGCTCGCCGGGCGGGTGTCACCTGCGAATCGCCGGCTGAGCGCGCCCCGGGGCGTCCGGCTCACGGGGCGGGTGACGCCCCGCGAATCGCCCAGGGTGGAGCGCCTTGGGGACCGGGCGCATGGGGCGGGTGCCGCCTGCGAATCGCCGGCGGAGGGCGCTCGGGCACCGGGTCGACGGGCGGGTGACGCCCCGCGAATCGCTAGCGGAGCGCGCCCACTCGGGTGCCGTCCTTCAGGCTGCCCTCCAGCTGGGCGCGGGCGCCCGCCTTCGCCCTCACCGCCAGCAGGTGACCGTTCGCCCGGCCGCTGACCCCGCCCGAGGTCCGCAGGGACGTGAACTGCGGGCTGCCGGCCGCCAGGACGTACCACTGCCCGCCCCGCGCCTGCCACAGCACGCCCGCGAGCACCCGCGGATCACGGGCCCCGCAGGCGGGCGAGTCCTCGGCCCTCGCCGCGACGACCCCGGGAGCCCCCGGCTGCGGTGACGCGGCCTGGATCTGCGCGAGCACCCTGCTGCCGGTGCCCCGCCAGGTGTCCGCGCGGGTGCACAGCCAGGCCGCGCTGCCACTAGCCTCGGGCAGCCGCTGGCGTGCGAACTGCCAGGAGTTGACGGATCGGACGCCGTGCGCGCGCATCACCGGCAGCAGACACGCCGTCCGCGCCCATGCCGCCCGCGCCGGGGCGTCCCCGACATCGGCGGGCGCGGCCGGCGGCCCCCAGGTGAGCCGGGCCGGCGTCAGCTCCCCCAGATCGGCCAGCAGCCGTACCGCGAGGTCGTCCCGCACCTCCAGGGCGTCCCAGGTGCGGCACGCGCCCGACTCGGCCGGACTCGGCACCGGATCGGTCACGCCGTACGCGTCCCGCTTCAGCGGACGGACGCCGCCCCGGGGGTCCAGAAGGTCCCGGACCGCGGTGTCCCGCACCCAGGGAGCCGTCAGATAGCGCACATTGCCCTGGTCGCGCCCGACCACCAGCGCGCCCGAGGTGGCGACGTCCGCGCCGTCCGTACGCGCGAAGTCGAGGGCCGCGCCACTGGTGTCGCCGACGGGCTCCGCGTACCGCACGACCCGCAGGCCGTCGTGGAAGAGCACCACGCGCGCGGCGTCGACCTGCCCCGCGAAGAGCAGCTGCGGCGCGCCCATGGGCGGCCCGGGCGGGGTGCCGGGGGTGGCGGACGTGCGGACCGTGCCGCCGGGTCTGGCCCAGACCGCGAGCGCGCGGCGCAGCAGCGCACTGTCACCGGTGAGACCGCCCCGTACCGGCCACACCGAGAAGTCCGTGCGCGTCGAGCGCTGCCAGACGGCCGGGGCCACCCGCCGCAGCTGTGTGGGGTCGAGGGCCGCCTCGGCGGCGGGATTGCGCGCGTACGACGGCGCCGCCGCGCCGCTGGGTCCCCAGCCCTCGCCCGGCAGTCCCAGCAGCGCCCCGCAGACCACCACCGCCGCCGCGGCCGCCAGTGCCGCCCTGGCGTGCTGGCGGCGCCGCATCAGATCCGTGGGCCGTGCCTGCAGTGAGCACGGGTCGAACTCGGGGGAGTCCAGGAGCCCGGCCATGCCGATCCCCTCCGGCGCCTCGACGCCGTCCGCCTCAGCGAGCGCGGCGCGCGGGTCCTCCACCCCGGCGGCGGCGAGCACCCGCCGGACCTCCGCGTCGCCCTGGCGCTCCAGACCGCGCAGCACGTACGCGGCGCGGCCCGGCCCGGAGAGCGCGGACAGCCGCTGGTCCAGCGCCAGTTCGTCGGCGCCGCCCGCACGGGGGAACAGCCGCAGCCCCCAGACCTGCGGCAGCAGCGGCGGGAACTGCGCCCGGTGCGGCCAGGCCCGCCGCCGCAGCGGCAGCCCCGCGATCAGCGCCTGCCGCAGCACCTGACCGCGTACGTACGCGTAGCCGGGGTCCACGGCGTCCTCGGGGCGCCGGGGGGCAACGACGGACGCGGCTCCGCCGGTACGGCGGCGCGGCAGGGACCGCTGGACGAGCGAATGCGCGGTGAGCACCCGCCGGTTGCGTCCCAGGGAGGGCGGCAGCACGAGGTACGCGATGCGGACGAGGCGGGGATAGTGCTCGACCAGGGCGGCCTCGGCCTGCTCGACGTCGATGGGGAAGGGGGCGAGTTCCTGGGCGCTGACGCGGGTGCTTTCCTGGGTGCTCACATTCAGCTGAACGAGCGAATGGTGCGATGGTCACCCCGCCATGGGACGGGTGAGGCTCAGGGTGCCGTGGTGACGAGCTGCTCGCGGATGCGGTGCACCGTACGGTCCGGTACCCCGAGCCCCTCCCGTACGTACTTCTCCATCGAACCGTGCCGCACCGCGACCTCGTCGAGACCGGCCTCCAGGTACTCCGGAACCACTCCGATCATCGCGAGGGCCAGCTCGGGGTCGCCGCCCTGCGTGACGAACCCCTCGATCATCGGCGCGAAGGCCTGCCGGACCGCCGGATTGACCGACAGGTACTCCTCCCGGACCGTCTCCTCGTCCGCGCCGAGCAGGCTGAGCACGATCGTCGCCGCCCAGCCCGTGCGGTCCTTGCCCGCCGTGCAGTGGAAGAGCAGCGGCCCGGACTGCGGATCGGCGAGCTCGGTCAGGAAGGCGCGGTAGGAGGTGCGGGCCGACTCCGTGGTGACGAAGGCCCGGTAGGTGTCCTCGAACGCCGCCCGTGCCTTGCCGCCGCCCAGGTGCTGTTCGGCGAGCGCGGGGTGGGAGAGCAGGGTCTTGAGCCGTGCGGCGGGCGGCAGCCCGCTGGCGGCGAGCCGGTCGGCCAGGACGTCGGCGACCAGCAGCCGCCCGCCCAGGGGGACGTGGTCGGGCCGCTCGGCCCGCTCGGCGGCTGTCCGGAAGTCGACCACCGTACGGATGCCCAGCGCGCCCACCGCCGTGTCGACGGCGGGGTCCAGCCGGTCGAGCTGCCCGGAGCGGAAGAGCAGCCCCGACCGGACGAAGCGCCCTCCGGGCAGGGGCGTGGCGCCGAGGTCGCGGAGGTTGGCGACGGTGGTGGCGGGGATGGCTGGCATGGCGACGGTTCCTCCGTATTGGTCTATTTCGTACGAAACCGTAACTGACCGGAGGGCGCCATTCCTGGTGTTCGGCCCTCGAACGGCGGGGCGAACCGGCACGATGGGCGGATGCGTACGGAGCGAACCGCAGTGACCGTCCTGGCCGTCCTGGCCCTCGTGGCGGGGTGCAGCGCGGGCGGCGACACGACGTCCGACGATGCGCCGGAACCGGCCACCGGCAGCCTGGAGCAGCTGGCGGCGAAGGTGGAGTGCGAGCCCAACATCCAGACCGACGCCAAGGAGCTGCGGCAGGCCAACTGCCGTACGGGCGACGGGGCCTATGTGCTGACCACCTTCGCCACCGACCGCGGCCAGCGTGAGTGGATCAACGAGGCCAAGGACTACGGCGGCTCCTACCTCGTCGGCAGGAAGTGGGTCGCCGTCGGTGACGCGAAGGTGGTCGCGGCACTGCGCGGCCGGCTCGGTGGGACCGTGGAGACCGCATCGCCGCACCACTCGGGGAGTAGCGGTGCCAGTGGGGGGAGCGAGGGGGGCCACTCGGGTCACCACGCGAGCTGACCGCGCAGATCGAGGGGGAGACCGCCGGCGGAGGGCCGCCGGCGGTTCTCCGGGTGTGGGGGGAGGGGGTGGGTCAGCGGCAGGCGCGGCCGCCGTTCACGCAGTCCACCACCTTCCTCATGAGCCGCGCGTCGAAGACGTTGATGAAGTCACCGTGGTCGGTGATCGGCTTGTGGAGCTGCTCGGGGAAGGAGTCCACCGCGAAGCCGGGACCCGGCGGGACGTCGTAGACGATCCGCTGGACAAGCTGCGGAATGGCCTTGAACCCCTGCTTGCAGCGGCCGTTCCCGTCGGCGAAGGCCACATGGGTGCGGTGGTTGGCGCTGTCGGTGTTCTGGCCGTCCCAGCAGCTCTGGAACGCGAACGTCCGCACCACCTTGCTGCCCTGCGGACAGATCGGGTATTTGTCCTTGAGCTGACGGTCCTCGAAACCGGTGCAGCTCCAGGACGCGTTCGCGTTGGCGTCACCATTGGTGAAGGCCTTCGCGTCGCCGGTGATGATCCGCAGGAATCGGGGCATCGCGGTGACCTTGGAGACCGGACTTCCGACGAATTTCAGGGTGACTTGTGCGGGTGTCTGGATCTCTCCTACGTTCTGGTCCTTTCCGCCACCGTCGGCCTGGGCGTCGTTCTCGTTCTGCCCGTTCTGCAGCCGCAGCACGGGCCAGTAGTACGTGGACTTGTCACCCTGATTCCGGCAACTGGTCTGCCCGGCGGCGAGGTCGTCGTCACTGGCGAAGGCGTCATTGGCCTGATTGCCGACATAGTCGTGCATATGGTGGGCACCATTGCTCACACCGGGGGCGACGATGACATTGTCCGGATTGAACTTTCCATTCTCGTTCCGCCCGCAATCGGTGGTGAAGGTGCCCTTGGAAGCGCCGCGGCGCTGCTGCGGCTTTCTGACATTGGGCTGTACGGACTGAATGTCGACGAAGTCCGAGGCCTCGGGGCCGTTGCCGACCTGACCCTGGTCGTCGTCCTGGCCGCCGCCCTGGTCGTCACCCTCGTCGTCATCACCCTGGCCGTTGCCCTGGTTGTCACCGCCCTGGTTCTGGCCGCCCTGGTTCTGGCCCTGGCCGTTGTCGTCGTCATCGGCGCGCAGGGTGCAGGCCGCCAGTCCCTCCAGTCCCTGAGGCCGTTCGGCCTCCCGGTCGATGAGGGCGACGATCCGCTGGAGGATGACAAGCCGTTCATTTTTCAAAGGGGCCAGAATCTGTTGCTCACCGAACTGCGGATCCTTCTCGATCCGCTCCTTGTTCTCGGCGAACCGCTGATAGGCGGTGGTGATCTGGGTGTCCAACGTGGCGAGTTCGCGGTCGACCGCCCCGCGCACCCCTTGAGGCACGTCGGGCAGTTCATTGGCGACCTCGGGGCAGTCGATCGTCGTCACCGCATTGCCGGCGTTCTGGCTCTGGCTCTGCCGCGGTCGCTGATTCGACCAGCCTTCACCCGCCGATGCGTAGACATTGACCGCTACCAGTCCACCCCCGCCCAGTACCAGTGCGGCCGAGGCGGCAATCGCCCGGTTGGCCAGCGTCGAGCGTTTTCGTGTGCGTCCCATGGAACTCCAATCCCGGGGAGGGGAGAAGCGCTCCGTTCCATACGTACGCCGCACGCGAGCCGTTCAGCCCGTCTTCGAATTCGTAGAAATCTCCGAATGCGAGGAAGGGCGCGGGCGTCAGGCCCGGCCCCGGTCCAGGTAGGCCAGGACCGCGAGAACCCGCCGATTGTCGTCGTCCGACACCGGAAGTCCCAGCTTGGCGAAGATGTTCGACGTGTGCTTCGCCACCGCCCGTTCCGTGACGACGAGTTGCCCGGCGATCGCGGCGTTGGACCGGCCCTGCGCCATCAGCTCCATGACCTCCAGCTCACGCGGGGTCAGGCCGCCCAGCGGCTTGTCCTGCGCGCGCCGGGAGAGCAGTTGGGAGATCACCTGCGGGTCCATGGCCGTACCGCCGCGCGCCACCCGGCGCACCGCGTCGATGAACTGATCCGCGTCGAACACCCGGTCCTTCAGCAGATACCCGACCCCGCCCTCGCCGTCCGCGAGCAGCTCGCGCGCGTACAGCTGCTCCACGTGCTGCGACAGGACCAGCACGGGAAGCCCCGGCCGCGCCCGGCGGGCGGCGAGGGCGCACTGCAGGCCTTCGTCGGTGTGCGACGGCGGCAGCCGGACATCGACGACCGCGACGTCCGGCTCCAACTCCTCGAGCGCCTTGGCCAGTTCCGGCCCGCTCTCGACCGCGGCCAGGATCTCGAAGTCGTACGCCTCCAGCATCCTGACCAGTCCGTCGCGGAGCAGGAAGAGATCTTCGGCTAGGACAACTCGCAAGGGATCTCCATGGTGACCATGGTGGGACCGCCCGCGGGACTGCTGACGGCCAGGACGCCGTCGAATGTACCGAGCCTGCGTTCGACACCGCTCAGACCCGAGCCGCCACCGATCCGCGCTCCGCCCGAACCGTTGTCGGTCACCGAGACGCGCAACATTCCCTCACGGGACGTGATGTCGACCCAGATCCGGTCCGCGCCCGCGTGCTTGACCGCGTTGGTGAGGGCCTCACTGACCGCGAAGTACGCCGCCGACTCGACAGGTGCCCCCGGACGGTCCGGCAGCTCCACGGTCACATCGGTCGCCACCGGCAGTCGCAGCGCGAGCGCCCTGACCGCGTCGCCGAGGCCCCGTTCGGCGAGGACCGGCGGGTGGATGCCGCGGACGAGGTCACGCAGCTCGGTCAGCGCCTCCGCGGAGTTCTGCCGGGCCTTCGCGATCAGCTCCTTCGCCTTGGCGGGGTCCTTCTCGACGAGCGCCTCGACGGTACCGAGGTCCATGCCCATGGCGACCAGCCGGGCCTGCGCCCCGTCGTGCAGATCCCTTTCGATCCGGCGCAGTTCGGCCGCCGAGGTGTCCACCGCGTCGTGCCGCGTCTCGGTGAGCCGGCCGATCCGCTCGGTCAGCTCGGACTCCAGGGGCCGGTCCATCAGCGCCTTGGTGAGCGCGAAGTGAGCGCGGAGCACGGAAGCGTTGTACCGCAGTCCCACGGCGAGGACGCACAGCCCGAGCGCGAGCGCCGCGAACCCGTCGGCCTGGCTGTCGACCGGGATGAAGGCGTACCAGTACGCGTCGTCCTCGAACACCCGCCACAGGCCCGCCGCGAGCACCAGCCCCTCGACCGGGAAGATCACCAGTACGGCCGGCAGCAGCGCGGTGAGATACCCGGCCGACATGTCGACGAACAGCCAGCGCAGGTCCCGCCAGGTCGCCGGGTCCTTGAGCATCAGGGAACAGCGCTCGACCTGCCCGGTGACCCCGCCGCGCAGATCGGCGGGGAGGGGGCGGTAGGTCCGGGGAATTCGGATGTCCGTCCATCGCCCGGCCAGTACACGCCGTCGGTCGGCGTGGATCCGCACCCACGTGAGGACGACCGGCGTGGTGAAGACGCCGACACCGACCGGTATCAGCGCGATCGACGTGATCGCGAAGGAGAAGAGGGCCGCCGATCCGGCGATCGCGAGGAACGACAGGGCAAACCCCCGGACGGCGGCCAAGAGGGAGTCCCGCACGCGTGTCGCGCTCATGGTGATCAAAGCCCTTTCCCCCGGCGGGCCTTCCGCCGAGCGTGACCCTCAGTCTCCGAGGTAAGGACCTCGCAGGTCACGGGGTTTCCCACCCGGGCGGGGGTGTACCTGGCACCACCCCCGCCCGGTGCACCCCTCGGTCACGAAGCGAGGAGCTTCGCCTCCACCTCCGGGGACAGTCCAACGGGGTCCCTGTCCGGACGCTGCGGCGCGACGCCGCCGAGGGAGGTGAGCCACGCCCAGGTGTCGGCGACCGTCTCCTCCAGCGGACGGCACCGCAGGCCCGTCGCGACGGCCTTGGAGACGTCCGCGTCGTGCATCGCGTCGTACAGCTCACCCGGCGGGAGCCACACCGGCAGGTCCGACCACGGCGCGACGCCCGCGCCGAGGATCACCTCGGGCTCGGTCCAGCGCAGTTCCGCGTCGGAGCGGCTGACTTCCACGCAACTGTCCAGGAGCCCGCCCATGGTGGCGTGCCCCTTCGGGCACACCACGTTGTACGGGCCCGAGAGCCCCGCCTCGGCCGCGTCGAGCGTCCACTCGGCGAGGTCACGGACGTCGACGTACTGGAACGGCAGGTCGCGCGGGCCGGGCGCCAGTACGGGGCCGCCGCGCGCGACGCGGTTCAGCCACCAGGGGAGGCGCCCGATGTTCTCGTACGGACCGAGGACCAGGCCCGCGCGCACCAGCAGCGCACGGTCGTCGCCGAACGCCTCGACGGCGGCCAGCTCCCCGCCGCGTTTCGCCTCCCCGTACGGCACCTCGCCCCCCGCGTCCGGGGACGATTCGACGAGCGGTCCGGACTCGTCCAGACCGGCCGCCGGGGGCCACGCGTACACGGAACGGCTCGACACATAGACAAAACGACCGACCCGCCCGGCGAGCAGCCGCGCCGCGTCCCGCACGACGGACGGCGCCGCCGACCAGGTGTCGACCACCAGGTCCCACCCGCCCTCGCCGAGGGCGGCGAGACCGCCCGGCGCGGTCCGGTCCCCGTGCAGCGAGGTCACACCGGTCGGCGGCTCGTGCCGCCCCCGGTGAAAGACCGTCACCTCCCATCCCCGCCCGACCGCGGCCTCCGCCAGTGCCCGGCCGACGAATTCCGTACCACCAAGAATCAGAAGTCTCATGGGCCCGACTCTGCCCAGCGGGTGAAGGCGCGGACAGTGTTTCCGCTGCGGGGGGAATCGCCAGAAGCGAACCCGTGGCCCGCGCGGCCCACGCGCCGCGAGCCGCCGGGGGCGGGCGGGTTGGAGGCGCCCCCTCTCCGTGGGGCCGTGCCGCCCGAGGAGCGTTCGGCGGGCTTGCCCCGCGCCGTGGGCTCCGTGCCCCGCACGGCCGGCGGTTCGGGGACGGCCCCGTCTTCGTGGCCCTGCCGACCGGGAAGGCGCGGGCGGCAGGGGTGCCGCGCCCCCAGGGCGCGCGGCCCGTTCCCGGGCGGACTCCCTTGCGCCCCGCCCAAGATGGCACCATGAGCGCACCATGACGGATACCCGGTCGCCGATGCGCGCCCTACGAGCCGCGCTCTTCGCGGCGGTATGCGTCACCTTGGCCGCGACAGGGCATTCGTCCATGTCCGCCCATGATGTTCCGCTCGGCTCCCTCCTCCTCGCCTTCGGCGTGACGGGCGTCCTCGCCTGGACCGCCGGAGGGTGCCGTCGGGGCGCGCCGGCCATCGCCACGGGGCTGCTCGCCGTTCAGGGAGCCCTTCACCTGATCTTCTCGGCCGCGGAACCGCACGGCGCGATGCCCGCCCACCACCCCGGCATGGCCATGCCGACCGGAACGGACATGCCCGCAGCGAGCCACGGCTCCAGCGGCATGATCGCCGCGCATGTCCTCGCCGCCGCGGTCTGCGGGCTGTGGCTGGCCCGCGGTGAGGCCGCGTTCTTCGCGCTGGCGTACGCCGTCTCCACCCTCGCCTTCACCCCGCTGCGACGGCTGCTGACCGCCGTCCGGCTTCCCGCCACGCCCCGGCCGCCGCGGCCGCGCACCCGAACCGTCCGCCGCCACCGCGGCGTCGTCCTCGCTCACACCCTGTCGCGGCGCGGGCCGCCCGTGCTCCCCGTACCCCGCGCCACGGCCCTCGGAGCGCTCGTCTGACCTGGGGGCCGCCTTCCCCATGTCACACGCCGACTCCTAGGACAGCCATGGCCATTGACGACCCCGTACGGGGAACCAACACCGGAGCGGACCAGGCGGCCCCCGCCCCCGCCGAACCGTCCGCCTGGAGCGCACTGCGCCCCCTGGTCCTGCGCATCCACTTCTACGCGGGCCTGCTGATCGCCCCGCTGCTGCTCATAGCCGCCACCAGCGGTCTGCTCTACGCACTCTCCTTCCAGGCCGAGAAGATCATCTACAGCCATGAGCTGGAGGCGCCCGTCGGCGACCGGGTCCTCCCGCTCTCCACCCAGGTCGAGGCCGCTCGCAAGGCCAACCCCGACGGCACGGTGACCGCCGTCTGGCCCTCCTCCGAGGCCGGCGCCACCACCCGCGTCCTGATGGCCGACCCGGAGGTCGAGGAAGGTACGTCGCTCGCCGTCTTCGTCGACCCGTACACCGCGCGGGTACGGGGACAGCTGCCCAGCTTCGGCAGCTCCGGCGCCCTTCCGCTGCGTACCTGGCTCGACGAGCTCCACCGCGATCTGCACCTCGGTGACCTCGGCCGCAACTACAGCGAAATGGCCGCCAGTTGGCTCTGGGTCGTCGCCCTCGGCGGCCTGCTGCTCTGGGTCGGCCGCAAGCGCTCGGCCAGGCGCGCCCTGTTCCTCCCCGAGGGTGGCCCCGCCTCCCGCCGTCGCACCCTCTCCTGGCACGGCTCGGTCGGACTGTGGGCCGTGGCCGGCCTGGTCATCCTCTCCGCCACCGGCCTGACCTGGTCCCGTTACGCCGGCGAGAACATCGGCGAGGTCCAGGACCGGCTCGGCGGCGCCACCCCCGTACTGACGGCGACCGTCGGCTCCGGCGGCGGCGCGTCCGAACACGAGGGGCACGGCGGCGGCCACCAGCCGGCGACCCCGGCGAGCGGCCCGGACATCGGGATCGACAAGGCCGTCGAGGCCGCCCGCGCGGCCGGGGTCGGCGCGGACGGCGGCAGGATGTCCGTGATCCTGCCGGCCGAGGGCAAGGGCTATGTCGTCAAGGAGACGGACACGACCGTCCCCGTCCACCTCGACTCGGTCGCCGTCGACCCCGCCGACGGACGGGTGATGGACCAGCTGCGGTTCGCCGACTACCCGCTCCTCGCCCAGCTCACCCGCTTCGGCATCGACGCCCACACCGGCGTCTTCCTCGGCCTGGCCAACCAGCTGGCCCTCGCCGCGCTCGCCCTCTCCCTGATCCTGCTGATCGTGTGGGGCTACCGCATGTGGTGGCTGCGCAGGCCGACGAAGGACCGCGTCCTGAGCGTCGGCCGGCCGATGCCGCGCGGCGCCTGGCGCAAAATCCCCGTGACGATGCTGCTGGTTGCGGCCGCGGCGACGGCGCTGATCGGCTGGTTCGTCCCGATGCTGGGCATCAGCCTGCTGGTGTTCCTGGCGGTCGACATCGCGCTGGGCGCGGTGGCCCGGGCGCGGTCCTGACGAGGGGGGAGGCAGGCCGGGAGCCGGCCTCCCCCACCCGGTCAGGGCGCGTACTTGTAGCCCACCCGCCGCACGGTCTGGATCGTGTGGCGGTGCTGGGCGCCGAGCTTGCGGCGCAGCCGGGCGACATGCACGTCCACGGTCCGGCCGTCGCCCACGTGTCCGTACCCCCACACCGTGGTCACCAACTGGTCGCGGGTGTGCACCCGGTGGGGATGCGCGACCAGATGGGCCAGCAGCTCGAACTCCAGATACGTCAGGTCCAGCGTCTGGCCGTCGACCAGCGCGGTGCGCCGCGTGCTGTCGATGGCCACCGGGCCGCCCTCGTCCTCGGCGGCCGGCGGGGCGGCCTGGAGCGGCGGCTGCTGATCCGCCGGTACGAGGACGAGGTAGCCGATCATCGGCGGCTGCCCCGGGAGGGAGGGCAGGGTGTGCTGCGGGGCGGGCAGCCAGGTGGCACCCGGCGGCAGGAAGTCCGCGACATCGACCACCTCGTCCCGGTCGACGGCGCGGAGTCGGTGCCGACCGGTGTGGCCGAGGGGCAGGGTGGACGGGGCGGGGAGGGTACGGGCATTCGCCATGAGAGGTCAGCTCTTTCGCGCGAAGGGACGGACGTACGTACGTCGTGCGCGTGGGCCGAAGGCCGGAGGATCGACGGTGTCGATCGGGCTTTAGAGGGCCGACGCGTTCCTCGCGCGGCAACACACCCGGTCGAAGTCGTGGTGCTGACGGGAAGGCCAGAACGGCTCGAGGTCACTCCGACCTGTCGCGATGTGCTGGATACCGACCATGCGCCCATTGAAGCAGACGCCCGCGCGCCGCAGCATCGCCCTCTCAAGGGCCGGACACCACCTTGACGCGAACGTGACCGCTTCCGCCGTCCTCAACCTGTCAGCCGCTTACGCCAGTCCAGGTTGGTGACGACGATCGCCGAGCTCGGCGAACCGTCCCATTCCACCGACAGACCTTCACCGCGCACCGCCGCGACGACCTCCCGGCCCACGGCGGCCGTCGTCTCCTCGGAGCCGTCGAATCCGCCGTACAGCAGGTAGAGCCCGCCGCCGCTCGCGGCGCCCTCCGTGCACTGCGAGTGGAAGAAGACGAACCCCCGGGCGTCCTCCGGGCCTTCGGCGCCTATCTCGGTGGTGCCGCAGCTGCGGCAGCAGGTGAAGTTCTCCCGGGCGGTGATGCCGCTCTCCTCCAGCACGGTGAAGGCCGCGCTGATCCGCTCCGGATCGGTCGTTCCCGTCCACCCGGCCTGCTCGTCGAGCCGCTCGAGCCACAGCCGGTCCACCGTCTGCCGTGCCTGTGGCTTCGACACCGGCCGTTCGTCGCCATCGACCAGCCACTCCTCGGCCGCCTCCGCCAACTGGGCCCGGTCGAGATAGCCGCACCGGATCAGGCCGCGTACATGCTCCTCCACCCGCTCCCGGACCTCATCGCCGAGCGGGGGCACCGGCTCCGGCGCCGGCAGGTCGGCGGGCTTCCACACGAGCGCGCCGTCCCACCCCGGCTCCCGCCGTGCCCACCGCTCCATCACCTCGGCGACGTGCTCCCCCCGCTCGACCTCGACCACGAAGTGCCGCTCGGCCGACCCGTCCCGGTGCTCCAGCTGATAGCCGCCCCCGTCCTCGTGCCATACCTGGATGAATACGTCCGGAAGGTCTGGTATGCGCTGAACGACCAGATACCGATCCCCGTCCCCGCCGACGCGCAGCACCAGGTCTCGAAGCTGCCGCTCCGAAATGCGGGCGTGCTTCTGCCAGTTCTCGGTCTCCACCTTGATTGCGAGCATGGGACCACCGTGACAGATGCCACTGACAACGGGCGGGACGGAAGGCGACCCCGATGGGCAGGTAATATGACCGGCTGTGATACGTCCCCAGAGCCTCACTGCTGACGCCCCGCGCGACGCAGGCGCCGGCACGGAGCCCTCCGGGACTCGCCGGAAGAAACGATCCTCCCGGCGCTGGGCCCTGCCGCTGCTGATCGCGGTCGCCTATGTACTGCTGCAGTTCATCGGCAAGCCCGCGCTTCCCCCGTCCAACGACGGCTTCCTCTACGCCCGGGCCGCCCTCGAAGTGCTCGGAGATTCCCGCGAAGAGGCCCAGGCGAAGGCCCAGGACGCGTTCTGCGGCACGCAGGCCCGCCACCTCGTCCGCGGAGCGGAACTCAACCCGCTGGCGCTGCGCAACAACCGAGGTCTCGACGAGGACGCGCACCGCGCCCGCTGCGAGGCCAAGCCGCCCAACGGGTTCAATCCGGCCAGCCCGCGCTACCAGCGCATATTCGAGACCCGTCCCGGGTTCCCCGTACTCGCCGCACCGGCCGTCGCCGTCCTGGGACCGATCACCGGACTGGTGGCCACCTCCGTCCTCTTCACGGCCCTCGGCGGCCTGCTCGCCCACCTCCTGCTCCGCTCCGCCGGAGTGCCGTCAGGGGCGGCCGCGGCCGGGCAGGCCCTCCTCTACCTGTGCCCGATCGGCTGGTGGGGCGGCTATCCGGTGGCCGAGGGACCCGTGATCGCCGCGACCGTGGGCGCCCTCCTCGGTGCCTGGTGGCTGATCCAGCGCCGGTCGGCCGCCGGTACGGCCCTGCTCGCCGGCTCCCTGATCCTCGGCGCGTCCGTGAAGTACTCCACCTTCCTCCTCATCGCCGCGGCGCTCGCCGCCGCGGCGATGATCTGCCTGCTCCGGGTCCCCCTCACCCGCCATCGCGGCACCGCCCTGCTGATCGGGACGACACTGGCCTGCGCCGCGGGTATCGCCGCCCTCAGTGCCCACTTCCACCTCCCCGGCAGCACCGAGACGCTCCAGGACACCTTCACCGGTCACTTCGCCCTGCGCGACGTCGCCGACCCCTGGCGCCTCCTGCTCGATCTGAACGGCAACTTCTGGGGCCAGTGGTTCCAGGAGCAGGCGCGCGCTCCCTGGCTGCCGCTCGCCGCGGGCCTCGGCGCCTGGGCCCTGTTCCGCAACAGCCGCGCCCTGTTCTGGACCGTCCTGGCGGTCGGCGCGACCGGAGTCGCCACGGTGATCGCCCACCCCGTCGGCAGCGAGAGCGAGCGCCTCATGCTCACCGTCTGGCTCCTGCCCGTCCTCGGCCTGCCGCTGCTGCTCCAGCAGCTCACCGGCTCCCGCCGGGGCGGCGACCGGACGCTCGCACGCACCCACTGACGCGGGATCCGGCCCTCCGTACGACGAACGGCCTCGGAGCTCGCCGCCGCGAGCCCCAAGGCCGTTCGTCATGCTGTGATCCAGGGCTCAGCGGCGACCCGTCAGAGCCCGGAACCGGCTCCCCACGCCCCAGGCCGTGACGCGCCACAGCGCCTCCGCCACGATCGTGCGGCTCATCTTGCTGTCGCCCCGCTCACGCTCCACGAACGTGATCGGCACCTCGACCACCCGGTAACCGGCCTTCACGGTGCGCCACGCCAGGTCGACCTGGAAGCAGTACCCCTGGGAGGCGACCTCGGCCATGCCGAGCCCCTCGAGGGTTTCCCTGCGGAACGCCCGGAAGCCGCCGGTGACGTCACGGATCGGCACGCCCAGCATCAGCCGCGAGTAGAGACTGCCGCCCCGGGACAGGAACTCGCGGGACTTCGGCCAGTTCACCACGCTGCCCCCCGGTACCCAGCGGGACCCGAGGACGAGATCGGCTCCGGGCAGCGCGTCCAGCAGCCTCGGCAGCTCCTCGGGCCGGTGCGACCCGTCGGCGTCCATCTCGACGAGCACGCCGAAGCCGTTGTCGAGGCCCCACCGGAAGCCGGCGAGATAGGCCGCTCCGAGGCCCTCCTTGCCCTTGCGGTGCAGCACATGGATGTGGTCGTCGTCCGCCGCCAGCTCGTCGGCGATCTTGCCCGTGCCGTCCGGGCTGTTGTCGTCCGCGACAAGGATGTGCGCGTCCGGCACCGACGCACGCACCCGTGAGGCGATCGAGTCGATGTTCTCGGCCTCGTTGTACGTCGGGATGATCACCAGCACCGTGCCCAGAGGGCCGGTGCTTCGCTGACCGTCGTCTACCACTGCTTGATTCACCTCGCGTGCTCGCCGATCGGGCGAGCGGGGCCCCTACTGGTCCCCGAGAGCATACGGGCGGGCCGGGACCGGCCCACCCGGTGGGATGCCAAGAAGGGCGGCCCACCGGAAACCGGGGGACGCCCTTCTTGAATCGAACGGGGGATCAGACCTGGCCGGCCTTCTCCAGCGCCTCGCAGCAGGTGTCCACCAGGAGGCGGGTCACCACGTACGGGTCGACGTTCGCGTTCGGGCGGCGGTCCTCGATGTAGCCCTTGCCGTCCTGCTCGACCTGCCACGGGATGCGGACCGAGGCGCCGCGGTCCGAGACGCCGTAGCTGTACTCGTTCCACGGGGCCGTCTCGTGCAGACCCGTCAGACGGTCGTCGATGCCCGCGCCGTAGTTCTTGACGTGGTCCAGCGGCTTGGAGCCCTCGCCCAGCGACTCGCACGCGGTGATGATCGCGTCGTAGCCCTCGCGCATCGCCTTGGTCGAGAAGTTGGTGTGCGCGCCCGCGCCGTTCCAGTCGCCCTTCACCGGCTTCGGGTCCAGGGTCGCGGAGACCTCGAAGTCCTCGGCGGTGCGGTAGAGCAGCCAGCGGGCGATCCACAGCTGGTCCGAGACCTCCAGCGGCGCCAGCGGGCCGACCTGGAACTCCCACTGGCCCGGCATGACCTCGGCGTTGATGCCGGAGATGCCCAGGCCCGCCTGCAGGCAGTTCTCCAGGTGCGCCTCGACGACGTCACGGCCGAAGATCTCGTCGGCGCCGACACCGCAGTAGTAGCCGCCCTGGGCCGCCGGGAAGCCGCCCTCGGGGAAGCCGAGCGGGCGGGAGCCCTTGAAGAAGGTGTACTCCTGCTCGATGCCGAAGATCGGCTCCTGCGCGGCGAACCGCTCCGAGACCTCGGCCAGCGCGGCACGGGTGTTGGAGTCGTGCGGCGTCATGTCCGTGTTGAGGACCTCGCACAGCACCAGGACGTCGCCGCCGCCGCGGATCGGGTCCGGGCAGGTGAAGACCGGCTTGAGGACGCGGTCCGAGGCGTGGCCCTTGGCCTGGTTGGTGCTGGATCCGTCGAAGCCCCAGATGGGGAGCTCGGCGAGGTCGGCGAAGGAGCCCGTCATGATCTTCGTCTTCGAGCGAAGCTTCGCGGTCGGCTCGGTGCCGTCGATCCAGATGTACTCAGCCTTGAAGGTCACGGGGTCTCATCCTCTGCGGGCGCTGCGGGGTGCTGCTGCGGGTATGAGCGCAGCTTCGCAATACGGGATTTCCCTTCCGTTGCTCGAATGTGAACCCCGTGTTACTCAGGTTTCCTTCGTTTCCCGGATGTGCCGGCCGACCGCGTGGGCGTTGAGCAGCGACGCGAAACCGGCCCCCCGGATCCGGCGCACCAGCTCCTCGTAGCCGGTGCCCAGCGCCTGCGCCGTACGCCCGAGATGCCAGTCGTGATCGGCCAGGCTGCGCAGCAGGTGGCCGCGCCGGACCTGGTTCTCCGAGAGGCGGAAGGTCTTGAGATAGGCCGCGCGGCCCTTGTGGTCCGTTATCAGCTCGCCGATGTGCTGATCCCGCTCTCCGCGGTGGAAGGGCGGCAGGAAGCGGTGCAGGGCGTACTCGCCCATGCGGTAGACCCGCTCGAAGGCGTACGGCGTCTCCAGCAGACCGTCCGCCATCAGCGCGCCGTGTGCCTCCGTCCAGGCCCGCTCCTGCGCCGTCGCCGCCGCCCGGAGATCCGCGAGGGTCCGCAGATGGGGCGTGTCCCGGATACGGGCGCCGAACTCCGGGACCGGCGCGCCGAAGAAGGCGTACTGGTGCACCAGCTCGCCGTACAGGTCCTGCACGAGCGTGGGGTGCAGCAGGCGGTAGTCGTCGGGGTGCGGGACGACGAAGGCCGCGGCCAGGGCGTCGGAGGCGTACACCATCACACCGCACTGTCCCGGGTGGATCTCGAAGACCCGCAGCGCCTCTCCGAGACCGCGCACCTCCCACCCCGCGTACGCGTCCTCGGCGCGCGGGGAGAGGCCCTGGCGTACCGCCTGCTGGGACCACTCTTCCCAGACCATGGACGGCCCGCCGAAGTGCAGCGCCAGATAGCCCTCCAGGGCGAGATGCAGCGGGAGGAAGCGCAGCCGGTTCTCCGGGCCGTTCTTGCTGTTCCTCCCGCTCCTGCCGCCCTTGGCGCGCAGCCGCTTGGCCATGCGGTGGTGGCGGCGTACCGGCACATGGTGGTGTGCCATGTCACCGAGCTGTGTGCCGTAGGACGCCGACTGTCCGCCGTCGCCCGACCAGTCCGCGACGAAGCCGTGGGGGATGTACGAGGTGTAGGCCGTACCGTCGCCGACCTCCACCCAACCGGCGCCGCCGTAGACCTCCCGGCGCAGCCGCAGCCCCTCCACGGGCCGCTCACGCACGAGCGGTACGAGACGGATCCCGCCCCACACCTGGGAGGGGCGGGCCGACAGGCCCGTCAGATCGATCCGCGTCACGACGGCGTCCCTTCCCCCACGAAGCGGTCGACGCGCCGGTCCAGATACGCCCGGAGCTCGGGCAGGCCCGTACGGCCCTCCGCGAACTGCGCGATCTCGACCAGCGCCGGCAGGTCCTCCGCGTCCCTGATCCCCGCGGTCGGCACGCTCGGCGCGAGGCGCCGCACATCGAAGCCGTCGGCGTCGTATACGGGGTTCAGATGAACCACGCTGGTCAGTCGGCCGGGGTCGAGGCGCGTACGCCAGACACGCAGGACCTCGCCCGCGAGGCCCGGCGGCGCGTTGTCCCAGCCGTCCGAGACGACGACGAGCCGCTGCGGCCGGTGCTCCAGAGCGTCGATGATCCGCGTACCGAGCGGCGTCGGACCCCACGGGCGCACGAGCAGCGGGTCACGGTCGCCCGAGGTCCACAGCGGCGTGTACGTCTCCGCCAGCGCCTCCAGGAGGAAGTGGCAGCCCAGCGCCACCGCCAGCGGACGGCGGCGCTTCACGCCCGAGCCGGAGGCCGAGTAGCTGTCGTCCAGGACCGCGGCCACCCGGCCCCAGGTCCCGGCGTGCGGGCCGGCCGCCCGCCGCGCGGCGGCCCGCAGCGCGCGCGTCAGCTCCGCGCGCCGGGCCACCCGCTCCTCGAACCCGAGGGAGAGGACGAAGAGCGCGAGCCGGGTCAGCGGTATGGCGGTGCGGTTGATCCCCGGGCCGGTGCGCTGCGTCCGCAGCCGTTCGAGCCGGGTCATCCGGGGCGCGATCCGCTCCATGAAGACCTCGCGGCGCACCCCGTGTTCCGCGGCGAACCCCTCCGCGACCGTGAACGGCAGCTCGTACAGCGCGGACTGCTCGAAGTGCGCCCGCCGGTGGGCGTCCAGGAAGGCGTGCTCGTAGCGGACCCGGCGGCCCGGCGCGAAGAGGAAGTCACCGTACTCACCCGCGCCCGCCGGAGTGCTCGCCCCTTCGGCCTCGCCGTCACGCAGGTTGAGGTGCGCGTGACGGGCCGCCGTCTTGAGGCCCGCCCGGTACTTCACGGCGTCATGGCCGAGATCGGGACGCGCGGCCAGCCAGTCGCGGACGATCGCGCGGGTGCGGCGGTTGTTGACCTTGGCGGCGCGCAGCGCGCGGAAGATCCGGTACACCCGCTGCGGCGGCAACAGCGCCAGCCGGGCCGCGATCAGCCGCCCCTCCACCCGCTTCTGCTCCGCGTCCGCCTCGTCCGACGTCCGCAGCAACTGCTCGATGATCAGGCAGGCGTTGTGGTCGTTGATGTCCAGGGCGAGCGAAGCCGCGTACAGCGCGCGGTAGTTGACGCGGACGTACTCGTGCACGAAGGAGAGCGACAGCCGCTGCTCGTACGCCTCCGAACGGAACTCCCGCTGTCCGGTCGAGGTCACCGCCGAGTTCACGAAGAGCAGGACGTCCTCGGCCGCGACCAGATCGGCGAAGGTCTCGACGGCCATGCGTGCCCCCGTATGCCGCTGGAGAAGGAGGAGGCCGACCGGGGAATGGGGGCGCGATCAGCGAAATCACTGCTTCATAGGCAAGTCCCGGAAGTCGCACCGGAGTCCCGCGGCCGGCTCCCAGAACGTAACACGGGACAGGGCGGGCGCCCCATCGCTTTTGTCCGGTGGGTGGAGCGGCGCGCGGGGCAGACTGGCCCGTATGACCAAGCCGCGCATCGGACTTCTCGGCACGGGCCCCTGGGCGGAGCGCACCCACGCGCCCGCGCTGGCCGGCCACCCCGGCATCGAGTTCAGCGGTGTGTGGGGCAGACGCGCCGACGCCGCGGCCGCGCTCGCCGCCGTCCACGGCACCCGGGCGTACGACGACGTGGACGCCCTCTTCGCCGCCAGCGACGCGATCGCCTGCGCGCTGCCGCCCGACGTCCAGGCGCTGTACGCGGCCCGCGCCGCCGCGGCCGGATGCCACCTCCTCCTCGACAAACCGGTCGCCACCACCGTGGCCGGGGCGCGGGAGGTGGCGGCCGCGGCGGAGAGCGCCGGGGTCGCCTCCGTGGTCTTCTGCACGCTGCGGTTCGCCGAGGAGACGGCGGACTGGATCGACGAGCAGGCGGCGGTGGGCGGCTGGTTCCTCGGGCAGGCCCGTTGGCTGGGCGCGCTGTTCGTCCCCGGCGCGACGAGCGCGTACGCCGCCTCGCCCTGGCGGCGGGAGAAGGGCGGCCTGTGGGACGTGGGCCCGCATGTGCTGTCCGTGTTCCTGCCCGTACTCGGTGACGTGTCACAGGTGACGGCGGTGGCGGGACCCGCGGACACCCGCCATCTCGTCCTGGGCCATGCCTCGGGAGCGGGGAGCACGGTCACCCTCGGTCTGAGCGCTCCTGTGGAGGCGGCGGGCGTGGGCATCGGGCTGTTCGGCGAGCACGGGAGGGCGGAGCTGCCCCTTTGGGGGGACGCGATCGGCTCCTTCGGGGCCGCCGTGGACGCGCTGCTGGAGTCCGTACGCACCGGGCAGGCGCATCCGTGCGACGCGCGCTTCGGGCTGCGGATGACGGAGATCCTCGCCGAGGCCGAGGCCTCGGTGCGGGCCCAGACCCCGTCACGGGAGTAGGGGGCGCGAGCCCGGAGGTGAGCGCTGCCCGGCTCGCCCAGGACGCACAGCGTCCCGACGGCCCGGACCGGCTACTTGATCAGGGCGTTCGCCACGGCGATGGCCAGACCGATCGCCGCGTCCGCCGCGCCGACCAGGACCGCCGAGCGGCGCCGGTAGCCCGCCTTGAGCGCCGCGAAGGTGCCCAACGCGGCCAGCAGCGCGGCGTTGATGATCAGACCCGTCGTGCTGACCGGCTGCTCCTCCCAGCCGGCCATCCCGGCGATCAGCAGAAGCAGCACGGTCGGCACGCAGGCGGCCACGACCGGCCACTCGTCGAACAGCGCCCGCAGCAGCCGCCGCCAGCGGATCGCACCGGTACCGGGCTGGTGGGTCGACATGTGGTGGGCGTAGCCGTGGACCAGGGCGGCGGCGACAGCCGTCACCAGGATCCAGGCCGAGTCGTAGTAGGGGGTGTATTGCTCGCCCTCGCTGTGCAGAGCGGCCAGCAGGGCGCTGGCCAGGACGGTGCCGTACACGCCTCCGAACATCCAGTTGCGCATGAATGCCACCGTACGGTGACAAAGCGGTCTATCTGTCCTCGCTGAGGACCATTGGTTCCGCTGATGTCGACCCTGCGGAGGACAACGGCACTGCCCCGGATCGCGTCGGCCCCCGGTCAGCCGACCCGCTCGATCCGCGCCTTGCGGATGAGGAACTTGCCGGGCTCGCGGACCTGCTCGAAGGCCTCGTTGTTGAGCAGGGCGCAACTGCCGGACACCGAGGTCACCTCGACGGTCGTGGACTTGGCGTTGTCCAGGTTGGTCACCTTGAGGCGGGTGCCGATGGGGAACTGGTTGCTGGACGCGGCGGGCGCACCGCCCTCGCCCGAGAGGGTGACGGTCGAACCGGCACAGACGACCTCGCCGGCCGCTCCCTCGCCCGGCTGCTGAGCGGGCGGCTCTTCGGCGGGCGGGTCTTCGGCGGCGGGAGGCTGCTCGGCCATGGGCGGCTGCTCGGCGGCGGGGGGCTGTTCCGCGGCCGGTGGCTGCTGGGCCATGGGCGGCTGCTCGGCGGCCGGCGGCTGTTCCGCCTCCCCGTCACACCCCGAGGCCGTCTGCTTCCGCCTGATCTCCGCGATCACTGCCTCCCGATTGGCGATCCGCGCCGACGACAGCGCGTCCGGGTTCGCCCGCTGATCGGCGATGAACTTCTCGTTGTTGCTCAGCGCGGTGGCGAGGCCGTCGCAGGCCACGGAGGCCTGGCTCGTACCGGTCATCAGCACCGCCGTACCGCCGACCAGCACGGTCGCGCCGACGAGCAGCGCCACCTTCTTCTTGCGGCTGAGGATTTTCCTGCGTGACACGTGGGGCACTTGAGGCTCCTGTTCCCGGCCGAGGACGGCGGCCGGATCGGTTCCGTGTGCCGTTACGTACGAGTAGCAAGGCGGTTCTGCTCAACTGCCCCAGGAATCACTTCCGTACCAAAGCCCTCCCGGGCGGCCGCCAGTGCCCGGCAGAGCGCGTCCAGGGCCGCGCCGTAGAGGTGCTCCGGCGGCGTCGCGTAGCCCACGACCAGGCCGTCCCGCCCCGCCGCCGCGGCCGCCGGATGCAGATAGCCGCTCAGCCCCTCCACCGCCAGCCCATGAGCCGCCGCCGCCTCCAGTACGCGCCGCTCGCTGCCCGGCGGCAGCTCCAGTACGGCGTGCAGCCCCGCCGCGATCCCGGTCACCCGGACCTCCTCCGGCACCCGCTCGGCCAGCGCCGCCACGAGCCGGTCGCGCCGCCGCCGATGGCGCTGGCGCATCTTCCGTACATGGCGGTCGTACGCCCCCGACTCGATGAAGTCCGCGAGCGTCAACTGCTCGGTGGCGGAGGCGTACTGCTCGCGCAGGCCCTTCGCCGCCACCACGGCGTCGACCAGCGCCTCGGGCAGCACCATCCAGCCGATCCGCAGGCCGGGCGAGAGACTCTTGCTCACCGACCCCATCAGCACCACCCGCTCCGGGGAGAGGCCCTGCAACGCGCCCACGGGCTGGCGGTCGTACCGGAACTCCCCGTCGTAGTCGTCCTCCAGGACAAGACCGCCCGTCTCCCGCGCCCACTGCACGGCGGCCGCCCGCCGCCGCGCGTGCAGCGGGCCGCCGGTGGGGAACTGGTGCGCCGGGGTCAGCAGCACCGCGCCGGGCCGACCGGCCAGCTCGTCGACCCGGGCGCCGTGCCCGTCGACCGTCACCGGCACCGTACGGACGCCCGCCTCGGCCAGCAGGGCACGGTGGAAGGGCAGCCCGTACGACTCCACCGCCCACCGACCGCCCACCACGCGCGCGAGGAGCCGCAGCGCGTGGGCGGTACCCGAGCAGAGCACGATCCGCTCCGGATCCGTCCGCACCCCTCGGACCCGCGCCAGATACCCGGCGAGCGCCCTGCGGAGCTCCACGCGCCCGCGCGGGTCGCCCGGCCCGAAGGCGTCGTGCGGCGCGGCGGTGAGCGCCCGGCGGGCGGAGGCGAGCCACGCGGTCCGCGGAAAGGCGGCCGGGTCCGGCTTGCCCTGCGTGAGGTCGTACGGGAGCGGGGGAGGGACCGCGGTGGGCGCGGGCGGCGGCCGGAGCGCCTCGGCGCGGGTTCCGGCGACCCGCGTCCCCGAGCCCTGCCGGGCGGTCAGCCAGCCCTCGGCGACGAGTTCGGCGTAGGCGTCGGCGACGGTGTTCCGCGCGAGCCCCAGATCGGCGGCGAGGGAACGGTACGGCGGCAGCCGGCTCCCCGGCGCGAGGCGGCCGCTTCGCACGGCCTCCCGCACCGCCCGCATCAGCACCGCCCGCCGGCTGCCCGACCCGGTCAGCTCCAGATGCAGATCGGCGCCGAGCGCCTCCGCCATGTCGACCCATGTACCCGCCACGTCCGGATTGGTACCAGACAGCCGGGCCCCCCGTCCGGCCACCCCCCTAGGTGTATTGATCACGAGCGTTGTTAACACTCGGCGCCGAGGATCTCTCCCACGCCCAGCAGGAAGCGCCGCACCGCCGCGACCTCACCCTCCTCGAAGCCGCGCAGCAGCGCCTCCGTGTCCGCGATCAGCGGGCCGAAGTACGCCCACCCCAGCTCCTTCGCCCCGTCCTCGACACGCAGCAGCACCCGTCGGCGGTCCCGTTCGTCCCGTACGCGGGCGAGGAGGCCCAGGCGCTCCAGCCGGTCGATCAGGGCCGTCGTGCCTGCGGAGTTGAGACCGAGCTGGGCCCCGAGCCGGCCGGCCGTGGCGTCCGTACCGGCGCGCTCGGCGTCCAGCAGGCAGATCAGCGCGCGTACGTCGGTGGGGTGCATGCCGTTGCGGCTCGCGAACTCCGCCTGTCGCAGGCCGAATTCGACGGTCACCGCGCGCAGCAGATGAAAGATCTCCCTCTCGGGTTCTTCGGTCGGACGATCCATCTCTCTCCTATTATCTCGTTCAGCGAGATTATCGCCCAGCGAGCATTCTGGAGGAACCCATGGCCGCCACCGCCCCCACCGACGCGTTCCTTCGGGCCTATGACGTCGTGCTCGCCAAGTGGCCCGCGCACACCACCCACCGCGACCTCCGCACGCCCTACGGCACCACCCACGTGCACAGCCACGGCCCCGAAAGCGGACGGCCCGTGGTCCTCCTGCCCGGCGGCGGCGCCACCTCCACCGTCTGGTACGCCACCGCCGCCGCGCTGGGCCGTACCCACCGCGTCCACGCCGTCGACCTGGTCGGCGACCCCGGCCGCAGCGTCCCGGGCGGCCGGCCCCTCCGCGAGGCCGGCGATCTGGCGGGCTGGCTCGACGCGTTGCTCGACGGCCTCGGCCTGTCGTCCACGGCGCTCCTCGGGCACTCGTACGGTGCCTGGATCGCCGTGCACTTCGCACTCCGGACGCCCTCCCGGGTCGACCGGCTCGTCCTGCTGGACCCGACGAACACGTTCACCGGCTTCAGCCCGCGCTACCTGCTGCGCGCCCTGCCGATGCTGGTGCGCTCCACCCCGGCCCGCATCCGGTCCTTCCTGGAATGGGAGACCGACGGCGCGCCCCCCGACCCCGAGTGGACGCGGCTCGCCGCCCTCGCCGCCGACTTTCCGACCATCAGGCCCGTCGCCGGCCCCCGCCCGGCAGCCGAGGCCCTGCGCGGCCTGACGCCGCCGGCCCTGCTGCTGCTCGCCGAGCACAGCAGGGCCCATGACGTACGCAAGGTCGCCGCCGTGGCGGCCGGGCTGCTCCCGGACATGGAGACGCTCACGCTGGCGGGGACCACCCACCACTCACTGCCGATCGCCGTGCGCGAGGACGGGCACCGCCGGATCGCGGAGTTCCTGAGCGGCTGATCAGCGGGACAGGGCGTCCCGTACCGCCTCGTCCGTCCGCGCCACCAGCGCCGTGCCGTCGTCCGCCGTGATGATCGGCCGCTGGATCAGCTTCGGGTGGGCGGCCAGGGCCCCGATCCAGCGGTCGCGCGAAGCGGCCTCCCTCGGCCACTCCTTCATGCCGAGCTCCTTCGCCGCCGCCTCCTGCGTCCGCGTGATGTCCCACGGCTCGAGCCCGAGCCGGTCGAGGACCTCCTTGATCTCGTCCGTGGAGGGCACGTCCTCCAGGTAGCGGCGCACGGTGTACTGCGCGCCCTCCTCGTCGAGCAGATTCACCGCACTGCGGCACTTGGAACACGCGGGATTGATCCAGATCTCCATGCCGCCACGGTACTCCCACGGGTCTCCCCAGCACCTCCCGCCCACCCCGCAAAGCCCTTCTGGCCAGGGCCGATTGTCAGTGCCCCCCAGTAAAATCGGGGGTGAAGGTGAGGGTCCCGGGGAGGGCCCTCACCCCCCGCGCGCCAGGAGGTCGCCGATGGCTGTTGCCGCACTCACGACGCTGCCCCTCGAACCCTGGAAGCCTCTGCAGAGGAAGCCACTCCCGGCGGGACTGCCCCGCGAGTGGTACGTCACCCACAACCGCCGCCTCAAGGCCATGCGTCTGGCGATCGCCCTGCTCGACTCGGGCGTCTACGACACGGCGCAGGCCCACAACCGCACGATACGGAACACGGCGGAGCGCATCGGCGTCCACCCGCCGTCCGACACCACCTGCCGGATGGTCAGGGCCCTGATCCGCTACGGCCGCTGACGCGGCAGGGCGCATGACGCGCCGAGGCCCCGCCGCTCTCGGGGGAGAGCGGCGGGGCCTCGGTCACGAACAGGTCGTACGACCCGCGGTGTTTAGAGGTCGAAGTAGAGCTCGAACTCGTGCGGGTGCGGGCGCAGCTGGATCGGGGCGATCTCGTTGGTGCGCTTGTAGTCGATCCACGTCTCGATCAGGTCGGAGGTGAAGACACCGCCGGCCTGCAGGTAGTCGTTGTCCGCCTCGAGGGCGTCGAGGACCGCCGGGAGGGAGGTCGGGACCTGGGCGACGCCCGCGTGCTCCTCCGGGGCCAGCTCGTAGAGGTCCTTGTCGATCGGCTCGGCCGGCTCGATCTTGTTCTTCACACCGTCGAGGCCGGCCAGCAGCAGCGCCGAGAAGGCCAGGTACGGGTTGGAGGACGGGTCCGGCGCGCGGAACTCGACGCGCTTGGCCTTCGGGTTCGAGCCCGTGATCGGGATACGCATGGCCGCGGAGCGGTTGCGCTGCGAGTAGACCAGGTTGACCGGGGCCTCGAAGCCGGGGACCAGGCGGTGGTAGGAGTTCACCGTCGGGTTGGTGAAGGCGAGCAGCGACGGGGCGTGCTTGAGGATGCCGCCGATGTAGTAGCGGGCGGTGTCCGAGAGGCCCGCGTAGCCGGTCTCGTCGTAGAACAGCGGGTCGCCGTTGGCCCACAGCGACTGGTGCACGTGCATGCCCGAGCCGTTGTCACCGAAGATCGGCTTCGGCATGAAGGTCGCGGTCTTGCCGTTGCGCCAGGCGACGTTCTTCACGATGTACTTGAAGAGCATCAGGTCGTCGGCCGCGGCGAGCAGCGTGTTGAACTTGTAGTTGATCTCGGCCTGGCCGGCGGTGCCGACCTCGTGGTGCTGGCGCTCGACCTGGAGGCCGACGTTCTCCAGCTCCAGGGAGATCTCGGAGCGCAGGTCGGCGAAGTGGTCGACCGGCGGGGCCGGGAAGTAGCCGCCCTTGTAGCGGACCTTGTAACCACGGTTGTCCTCGACCTTGCCGGTGTTCCAGGCGCCGGCCTCGGAGTCGATGTGGTAGAAGCCCTGGTTCGCCGAGGTCTCGAAGCGCACCGAGTCGAAGACGTAGAACTCGGCCTCGGGACCGAAGTACGCGGTGTCCGCGATGCCGGTCGACGCGAGGTAGGCCTCGGCCTTCTTGGCGATGTTGCGCGGGTCACGGCTGTACTGCTCGCCCGTGATCGGGTCGTGGATGAAGAAGTTGATGTTGAGCGTCTTGTCCTTGCGGAACGGGTCGAGCCGCGCCGTCGACAGGTCGGCGCGCAGCGCCATGTCGGACTCGTGGATCGCCTGGAAACCGCGGATCGACGAGCCGTCGAAGGCGAGCTCCTCGGACGGGTCGAACGCCGTCGCCGGGATCGTGAAGTGCTGCATCACGCCCGGAAGGTCGCAGAAACGGACGTCCACCATCTTGACGTCGTTGTCCGCGATGAACTTCTTGGCGTCGTCGGCGTTCTGGAACATCCAACTCCTCCTACTCCCGACCCGGGAAGGGCGGGGTTGTAGCTCGGTCGTGCGGCCAGTGCGGTGGCACACGCTGGACCCGACCATAGGCAGACGGGATTTCTCAAGCATGACCCATTTGTTTCTACCAAGTTAACCGGGCCGGGTGCGCGTGTGCCTTTCGAGCCACGGCGCGGACCCGGGCCGAAGTGATCAAAAACGGGCGCAGTACCGTGGTCGGGTGGACAACAGGCAAGCAATCGGATCTTGGCTCTCCGGACCGCGCGCGGCGGCCGAGGACATGGGCGTCGACTTCGGTTACCGGGGCCGGCGCCTCGGTCTGCCCCAGGAAGGCCCCGGCTCCATCGCGCCCCTCGGGCGCCGCTTCGGGGCCGTCTTCATCGACTGGGCCCTGTGCATGCTGATCGCATACGGGCTGATCGCCCGGGGTCACTGGAACGCGGCAGGCAACTGGGCCACGCTCGTCCTGTTCGTCCTGAGCGTGCTGACGGTGGGCACGATCGGCAGCACCCCCGGCAAGCGGCTGATGGGTCTGCGCGTCATCTCCGCCGACGGCGGCCGCCTCGGCGCCGTCCGGGTGGTCGTCCGCAGCGCCCTGCTCTGCCTGGCGATCCCGGCGCTGATCTGGGACCGGGACGGCCGCGGCCTGCACGACCGACTCGCCCGCGCGGTCCAGGTACGGATCTAGAAGCGCGGCACCGAACAGCAGACACAGAGCAGGCGCCAGAAGAGCAGGCACAGAAGAGGGGCTCCCCGGTCCGGACCGGGGAGCCCCTCTCTTGTGCTGCGCTTTCGGCGCGTCAGCGCATCTTTCCGCCGCGCGGCATCCGCATGCCCTTGGGCATCGGGCCCTTCGGCAGCGGCATGTTGCTCATCAGGTCGCCCATCGCGCGCAGCCGGTCGTTGGCCGCCGTGACCTGGGGGCCGGAGAGCACCCGGGGCAGCTTCAGCATGGTCGTACGGACCTTCTTCAGCGGCACCTGGCCCTCGCCGTTGCCGACGATGATGTCGTGCACCGGCACGTCCACCACGATGCGGGCCATCTTCTTCTTCTCCGCGGCCAGCAGGGTCTTGAGCCGGTTCGGGTTGCCCTCGGCCACCAGCACGACACCGGCCTTGCCCACCGCCCGGTGGATGACGTCCTGGCTGCGGTTCATCGCCACCGCGGGCGTCGTCGTCCAGCCGCGCCCCACGTTCTGCAGGACCGCGGCGGCGGCGCCCGGCTGCCCCTCCATCTGACCGAAGGCGGCCTTCTCGGCGCGACGGCCGAAGACGATCGCCATCGCGAGCAGAGCCAGGATGAAGCCCAGGATGCCCAGATAGACGGGGTGACCGATCACGAAACCGATCGCGAGGAGGACGCCGAGAGTGACGATGCCCACACCTGCGACGACAAGACCGACCTTCGGATCGGCCTTGCGGGTCATCTTGTACGTCAGAACGACCTGCTTCAGTCGCCCGGGGTTCGCATCAGCGTCAACGCTGTCTGTGTTTGCCTTCCTCGCCATGTCTGGAAGTTTACGTGGCCCGCGAAGCGCGACCAGCCACGGCCTCCATTACGTGCTGAGCCTCGACCCGGTCCTTCGCCCGGCGGCGGTCCTCCAGGACGGACGTCCAGGCGTTGCGGCGGGCGGTCCGCTGACCGCTGCCCAGAAGCAGCGCCTCCACGGCGCGCAGGGCACCGGTGACGGACGGGATGGCGTGGGCGCGTACATGCGTCGCGGCCTGCATGGTGGTGGGTCCTCCCTCAAGGCGGATGAGACGAGGTGGGGGGTCGCGGCAAAGGTCGCGGCGGGGTGTCAACCAAGGCTCACTGATTGGTGTTACCAGGGCGTGACCGGACGGTCAAACACCAATGAATCCTTGATACCGAGCCTCCGCATGCCGACGTGGCCCATACGAGCGCCCCTACCTGCGGGGACCGTACGGGCCACGTCGAACCGGCCATTACTGGCGGGTAATAGCTTGTGCGCCGATTCACACGGCGCGGGGGTGCGGGAGCTAGCCGGCCTGGGGGGCGGCCGTCGCGCCGCGCCGCTCCATCGCCTGCTGGAAAAGCCGCCCGGCGCGGTACGAGGACCGGACCAGCGGCCCCGACATCACACCGGAGAAGCCGATCTCGTCGGCCTCCTCCTTCAGCTCCACGAACTCCTGCGGCTTCACCCAGCGCTCGACGGGGTGGTGGCGCACGGAGGGGCGCAGGTACTGGGTGATCGTGATCAGCTCGCAGCCCGCGTCGTGCAGGTGCTGCAGCGCCTCACTGACCTCCTCGCGGGTCTCGCCCATGCCGAGGATCAGGTTCGACTTGGTCACCAGGCCGTAGTCCCGGGCCTTGGTGATGACCTCCAGCGAACGCTCGTAACGGAAACCGGGACGGATCCGCTTGAAGATCCGCGGCACCGTCTCGACGTTGTGCGCGAAGACCTCGGGGCGCGAGGAGAAGACCTCGGCCAGCAGCTCCGGCACCGCGTTGAAGTCGGGGGCGAGCAGCTCGACCTTCGTCCGGCCCTCGGCGCGGTCCGCCGTCTGGGCGTGGATCTGGCGCACGGTCTCCGCGTACAGCCAGGCGCCGCCGTCCTCCAGGTCGTCGCGGGCGACGCCGGTGATGGTGGCGTAGTTCAGGTCCATGGTGACGACGGACTCGCCGACGCGGCGGGGCTCGTCACGGTCGAGCGCCTCGGGCTTGCCCGTGTCGATCTGGCAGAAGTCACAGCGCCGGGTGCACTGGTCACCGCCGATGAGGAAGGTGGCCTCGCGGTCCTCCCAGCATTCGAAGATGTTCGGACAGCCGGCTTCCTGGCAGACCGTGTGCAGGCCCTCGCTCTTCACGAGGCTCTGCATCTTGGTGTACTCGGGACCCATCTTCGCCCGGGTCTTGATCCACTCGGGCTTGCGCTCGATGGGGGTCTGGCTGTTCCGGACCTCCAGGCGCAGCATCTTGCGTCCGTCGGGTGCGACTGCGGACACATCGGCTCCCTGTAGCTTCGATTCTTCGGCGCACACCAGGGTACGCCCGTTGTTCCTGCGGCCTTACGTCTGGCCAACCTGAGGCCAGAGCTCGGCATTCCCTAGGCGCCGGCCGTCTCCGCCGCGCGCTCGATCTCACGGGGCCTGAGCTCCGCGTGCTCCAGTACGTCCCGCAGGTGCTTCTCCACGACGGGCAGCACCTGCGCGATCGTGATGTCGCGGCCCAGCTCGCTCGCGAGCGAGGCCACGCCGGCGTCCCGGATGCCGCACGGCACGATCCGGTCGAACCAGGTGTTGTCCGGATTCACGTTCAGCGCGAAGCCGTGCATGGTGACGCCCTTGGCGACGCGGATGCCGATCGCCGCGAGCTTGCGGTCCTCACGGCGCTGGCCGGCGTTGGACGGGGCGTACTCGGGGCCGTTGAGCCGCGGGTCGAACTCCTCGTCGTGGAGTCGCGGGTCGAAGTCCAGCGAGAGGCCGCCGACCGACGGACGCTCCTCGACGGGGTCGCCCAGGACCCAGACACCGCTGCGCCCCTCGACCCGGCTGGTCTCCAGGCCGAACTCGGCGGCCGTGCGGATCAGCGCGTCCTCCAGGCGGCGGACGTGCGCGACGACGTCCACCGGGCGGGGCAGCTTCAGGATCGGGTAGCCGACGAGCTGGCCGGGGCCGTGCCAGGTGATCTTCCCGCCCCGGTCCACGTCGACGACCGGGGTCCCGTCCAGGGGGCGCTCGCTGTCCTCCGTGCGCCGTCCCGCGGTGTAGACCGGCGGGTGCTCCAGGAGAAGACAGGTGTCCGGGGTCTCGTCGGCGAACCGGGCCGCGTGCACCTCGCGCTGCTTGTCCCACGCCTCCTGGTACTCGACGGCGTGTTCGCCGAAGCCCAGATGGACGAATCGCAGCTCACTCACGGCAATGCCTCCCTAGCAACTGCACCGTGCACTTAACGCGCCCCCGCCACTGTACGGCGGCGGTACGAAAGACGGACCGGCAGGTCGTTCCCGTCAGCGCCGCCCCCAATCCTCACACGATCGGATGAATGTGGGGCGAAGGTGGTGGTTTGGGCGATCGGGGCCGCTAAATTCGCGCCGTTCCATGAGGGCTGCACCCCGGGGCCCGGAAGGCAGGAGACCGCACAGCTGATGACGGAACGACCCCCGCAGCGCACCCCGAACCGCCAGCTCGCCGCGCTCATCGCCGAGGCCGGATTCTCCAACGCCGGACTCGCCAGAAGGGTCGACCAGCTCGGCCTCGAGCACGGCCTCGATCTCCGGTACGACAAGACCTCCGTGACCCGCTGGCTCCGTGGCCAGCAGCCGCGCGGCACCACGCCCGCCCTGATCGCCGAGGTCTTCACCCGGCGCCTGGGCCGGCGGCTGTCCGCCCAGGACCTCGGCCTCGACGCCTGCGCCCCGGTCTACGCCGGTCTGGAGTTCGCGGCCACCCCCGAGGAGGCCGTCGACATCGTCGGCGGCCTGTGGCGCAAGGACTCCGGAAGCCACGCCGAACTCCGCAAGATCGCCTTCACGCCGGCGGGGCTGGTGGTGCCGAGCCGCGACTGGCTGATCGGGCGGGCCGACGACCGGGTGGGCCGCGGCGAGCCCGCCCCGCACGCCGCCCGCATCCCGGTCCAGGGCCGCCCCTCCGTACCGCGCCAGCGCACCACCGACCGCGGGCCCGGCCAGCGCGTCTCCGGCGGGGACGTCGCGGCGCTGCGCTCCGTCGGAGAGCTCTTCCGCACCCTCGACCACGCCTACGGCGGAGGGCACGCCCGTCAGGCCCTCGTGCGCTATCTGGAGCACGAGGCGGAGCCGATGCTGCGCGGGACGTACGGCGAGACCGTCGGACGGCGCCTGTTCGCGGCGGCCGCCGATCTGACCCGGCTCGCGGGCTGGACCTCGTACGACATCGCGGCACACGGACTGGCCCAGCGCTACTTCGTCCAGGCCCTGCGGCTCTCCCAGGCGGCCGGCGACCGGGCCTACGGCTCGTACGTCCTGATCACCATGAGTCGGCAGGCCGTCTATCTCGGGCACGGACGCGAGGCGGTCCAGCTCGCCCGGGTCGCCCAACAGGGCCTCGGCTCCGCCGCGCCGCCCGTCGTCCAGGCGTTGCTCCACGCGGTCGAGGCGCGCGGACACGGGGTCCTCGGCGACGTACGGGCGTGCAGCGCCTCGCTCGCGCGCGCCGAGCGGGCCCTCGAAGCGGCCAGACCCGGGGACGAGATGCCGTACTGGGCGCGGGCCTTCGACGAGGCGCAGCTGGCCTCCGACTTCGGCCACTGCCACCGCGATCTCCAGCAGTACCGGGCCGCGGCCCAGCACGCGGAGCGCTCGCTGCAGCTCCGCTCACCCGCCTACGCCCGGAGCCGGCTCTTCAGCCGGGTGGTGCTGGCCTCGGCCCGGCTCGGCCTCGGCGAGCTGGACCAGGCGTGCGCCCTGGGCGCGGAGGCGGCGCAGCAGGCCTCGGAGATGCGCTCCGCGCGGGCCGTGGAGTACGTACGCGACTTCGAGCGCAGGCTGGAGCCGTACCGCGACGCCTCCGCCGTGCGGACCTACCGGGACCGCGTGGCGGCCATCGGCTAGAAGGGCGCGTGCGACCCGGCGCGGGGCCGCCGGGAAGGCGGCCCCGGCCTCCGTACGGGTGGCATGCCTCTCCTCGCCGAGCAGCGCAGGGTGGTCCTAGGCCGCCGCCGTTTCCAGGGCGGCGGCGCCGTAACCGGCCTTGATGCCGAAGTCGCGCAGGACCGCGTGCGCCGCGCGGCGGCCCGAGAAGAGGGCGCCCTGGACCGTGCTGGTGTCCCGGTGGTCCCCGCAGACGTACAGCCCGGCGAGCAGGCGCACCGGGCGGCGCGGGTCGTGCGGTGGGGGCATCGCCGGGACCGCCTCGGGGTCGTGGTGGAGGGCGAGCAGCTCCCAGTCGTCAGTGGGGACGCCGTACAGCCGGGACAGATGGGCGCGGACCCTGCGGTCCAGCTCGTCCGGCGGGGCGCCGAGGACCGTCGAACTGATCAACACCCGGCCCTGGGGGGCGCGTGACGGGTCGACCTCGCTCATCACGGCGGTGTGGGCGACCGGCCCGGCCGGGTCCGCCTCCAGCAGCAGCGCCGGATCCGCCATCGGGGGAACGGGCGCGGTGTGATGGAGCACCGTCACGCTGTGGAACGACGGTACGCGCAGCCCCGGGAGCAGTTCGACGGCGGCGCGGGCGCCCGTCGCGACGACTACCGACCGGCAGGCGAAGGTGCCGTGCTCCTCGGTGACGACCCCGCTGATCGACGCGTCCCGCACCCTCACGCCCGTGTGGACCGTCCCCGGAGGCAGGGCGTCCGCCAGCAGCTCCGGCAGGGCGGAGGCGCCGCCCTCCGGGACGCACAACCGGCCGCGCGCGAAGCCCCGCAGCGCGAGATCGGCGCACCTGCTGGAGGTGGCGAGATCCGGATCGCACAGCAGCGCCGCCAGCAGTGGCCGCAGGAAGCCCTGGACGGTACGGGACGGCAGCCGGGCGGTCAGCGACTCCAGGGAGGTCCGCTCCGGGCGGGCCAGCAGGCGCGGGGTCGGCGTACCCGCGAGGCGGGCGAACATCGCGGACAGGCGGGCCTGGTCGAGCGAGCGGGGGGCGCTCGCGAGGGCGCGCGCCACGGTGAAGGCTCCCCCTACGCCCCAGGGGGCGTGGGGGGACCCCCTCCCTACGCCCCAGGGGCCGTGCGCGGCTCCCTTCGCCGCGCCCCGCAGCGCGTGCGGTGCGGCCCATCGGGCGCCGCTCCCTTCGCCCGTGCGGACATACCGGCCGTCGGTGTGCACCAGCACCCCCGGCGAGAAGGTCCGCATGACCGCGCCGTCCAGGCCCGGGGTGCGCTCCAGCTCCGGGTAGGAGGTGTTGAGCAACTGCCCGATCCGGTCGAGCCGGAAGCCGTCGATCACCTCCGTGGTCATCCGGCCCCCCACCCGGGGCGCGGCCTCCAGGACCCTGACGGTGACCCCGGCGCTGGTCAGCTGATGAGCTGCCGAAAGTCCCGCGATCCCTGCTCCGACAATGACGACGTCCGTATGGCGTGCGGTGGTGAGCACGTGCCCCTCCCCGAGGTCGGCCCGGCTGGTGGGAGGCTCATGCCCCCAACAGGCCCCCGGAATGCCCGAGTTCCGGTCGAGCCTAGAAAGCCTTCCGGAGCGGGGGAGTCGCACGCCACCGGATCACCGGAGCACAGGGGGTCGCACGGATGTACGGACCGGGGCGGTCACGCCCGTGCGGCCGCCCGGATCGCCTCGTCGATGCGCGGGAACGCGAAGCTGAACCCCGTCTCCAACAGCCGCCCCGGCAGCACCCGCTGACTGCCCAGCACGTCCTCGGCGAAGTCGCCGAGGACCACCCGCAGGGCGAGCGAGGGGACCGGGAGGAGCGTGGGGCGGCGCAGTACCCGGCCCATCGCCGCCGTCACCTCACCGTTGGTGACCGGTTCCGGCGCCGTCAGATTCACCGGCCCGGCCAGCTCGTCGGTGTCGATGATGTGCCGCAGCGCCGCGATCTCGTCGTGAAGCGAGATGAAGCTCCAGTACTGCCGGCCGGACCCCATCCGACCGCCCAACCCGGCCCGGAACACGGGGAACAGCCGCCCCCAGGCGCCGCCCTTCCGGGCCACCACCAGACCGGTACGGGCGAACGCGACCCGGATGCCGGCCTCCTCGGCCGGCGCCGCCGCGGCCTCCCACTCCACGCACACGGACGGCAGGAACCCCTCACCGGCCGGGGCCGTCTCGTCCACCGCTCGGGTGCCCGTGTCGCCGTAGTAGCCGAGCGCGGTCCCGCAGACCAGCACCTTCGGCGGCTCCGCCAGGGAGGCGAGGGTCCGCGCCACGGCGGTCGTGCCCAGGACCCGGCTGTCGCGGATCTCCCGCTTGTACGCCGCGGTCCAGCGGCGCTCGCCGACACCGGCCCCGGCGAGATGGACGAACGCCTCGCAGCCGACGAGGCCGGCGGCGTCCACGTACAGCCGCCTCGGGTCCCACTCGACCTCGTCGGCCGTACGGGCCGGGCGGCGCACCAGGCGGAGCACCTCGTGGCCGTCCGCGCGCAGGGAGCGCACGAGGGCCGAGCCGATGAGTCCGGACGCGCCGGTGACCGCGATACGGGTACGGGGAGCCGAGGAGTGCATGCACGTCATCCTGCCCTGCCTGGGGCACGTATCGGGTTGTGATCAACGAGAGGGCCGCCGCCGCCCCTCGACGGACTCGGGGACCGCGGCCCGGGCCGCTGCCACCACCTCCCCCTGGAACGCGGGCCGTTCACCCTCGACGGAGAGCGCGCACTGCTCGCCCGGCACCGGATCGACGTCCTGGTCACGAAGGACTGCGGCGGCGACGCGACCGCCCCCCAACTCGCCGCTGCCCGCGAAGGGGGCGCCCCGGTCGTCCTCGTGCGCCACCCGCCGGCCCCGGAGGGTGTGGCGACGGCGGCGACCCCGGAGGAGGCGGCCGTCTGGGCACGGGCCCGCGACCAGCGCGCGACAGACGCGGCCGCAGGACTTTCAATGGAGAAATGAGCACCGTTCGATGGCTGCCCGCAGCGGGACTCACGGCGCTTCTGGGCGCCACGGCGCTCCTGGGCGCCACGGCCCCGGGACCTTCGCCGCCCCCGGCCGAGCCGCCGTCCCAGCTCGACGACGCGGACGTGCGGCGGGCCGTCGACCGGCTGGACGGAGTGGTCGAGGCGGCCATGAAACGCACCGGCGCACCGGGCGTGGCCATCGCCGTCGTCCACGACGGCAAGGTGGTCAAACTCCAGGGGTACGGCGTGCGGAAGGCCGGCGAGAAGCCCACCGTCGACGCCGACACCGTCTTCCAGCTCGCGTCCGTCTCGAAGCCGATCGCCTCCACGGTGGTCTCCGGCGCCGTCGGCGTCGACGGCTGGACGAAACCCGTCGCCCCGAACGTGCCGGACTTCCGCCTCAAGGACCCGTGGGTCACCTCGCACATGACGGTCGCCGACCTGTTCTCGCACCGCAGCGGCCTCCCCGACCACGCCGGGGACCTCCTCGAAGACCTCGGCTACGACCGGGCGTACATCCTGTCCCACCTGCGCTACGAGCCCCTCACCCCGTTCCGGGCGAGCTACGCCTACACCAACTTCGGCCTGACGGCCGCCGCGCAGGCCGTGGCGGAAGAGAAGGGCGTGCCGTGGGAGAAGCTGTCCGCCGACACCCTGTACAAGCCTGCCGGCATGGACCACACCAGCTCCCGCTTCGAGGACTTCGTGAACGCCCCCGACCGCGCCTACGGGCACGCGAAGGCCGCCGACGGCACCTGGAAGGCGCAGTACGTACGCGACCCGGACGCCCAATCCCCGGCCGGCGGCGTCAGCTCGTCCGCCCGTGACATGGCGACCTGGCTGAAGCTCCAGCTCGGCGACGGCAAGCTGGACGGGCGGCAGATCATCGCCGCCGACGCCCTGCAGCGCACCCACTGGCCCGAGGCGATCTCCAACCCGCCCCAAGCCCCGGCCGCCCGGACGGGCTTCTACGGCCTGGGCTGGAACGTGAGTTACGACGACGCGGGCCGGCTCAAGCTGTCGCACACCGGAGGGTTCGCCCTGGGTGCGCACACCAACGTCACGATGCTGCCGGGCGAGCAGCTCGGCATCGTCGTCCTCACCAACACCTCACCGGTCGGCGTCGCCGACGCCGTCGCGCTCGACTTCTTCGACATCGCGGAGCACGGCCGGCCCACCCGCGACTGGATACCGCTCGTCGACCAGGTGTACAAGCAGCAGACGGACGCGCTCCGGTCGAAGACCGACTACGCCCACCCGCCGTCCGGCGCCGCGCCCGCCAAGGCCGCCGACACCTACACGGGCAGGTACCGCAACGCCTACTACGGCTCGGCCGAGGTCGTCGCCGCCACCAACGGCACCCTGACCCTCCGGCTCGGCCCGAAGTCCCAGTCGTACCGCCTGACGCACTACGCCGGCGACACGTTCAGCTTCGAGACCGCCGGTGAGAACGCCATCGGGCGCACCGGGGTCACCTTCACCCCGGACGGGAAGTCGTTCACCGTCGAGTACCTGAACGCGGAGGGGCTGGGGACGTTCACCCGGTAGTACCCGGTAGTGCCTGGCAGTCCCCGCGGGTGTCCGCGGGGACTGCCGCTTCTCCCTCGCGGCGTCACACTCCCTAGGGCCCCGGCGCCTCCCGGGGCGCCAACGGGCGCATTCCGCCCATCAGTTCACGCAGGCAGCGGACGGCGAGCGCGGCGGGGGAGCCCGGGCCCGTCACGGGCGCGTCCGCCTCCGCCCACGCTTCCAGCGCGATCCGGATCGCGTCCGTCGCCGCGGCGGCCGCGAGCCGTACCTCCAACGGGTCCGCGCCGGGACCGGCCAGCGCGGAAACCACCGGAAGCAGCTTCTCCTCCGACTCCTGGTTGACCCGGTACCAGACGGCGCGCAGCGCCGCGTCGTCCGCCGCGGCGCGCAGCAGTCCGCGCGTCCGGCGCAGCCCCTCGGCGGCCTCCTCGTCCCGGCCGGACAGCGCCTCCTCGATGGACGCCTCCAGCGCGGCGGGCACGGCCGAGCCCGGCCCGGCCGCCGCGAGCGACTCCCGCCAGCGGTCCGCGCCGACCGCGAGGAGCGGTGCGACCGCGTCCTGCTTGCTGCGGAAGTAGCGGTAGAAGGTGCGCAGGGCGACCCCCGCCCGGTGTGCGATCTCCTCGGCCGTGGTGCCGTCGGGGCCGTGTTCGGTGAAGAGCTCGGCGGCGGCGCGGGCGATGTCGAGCTGGGTCGCGGCCTTGCGGCGCTCGGTCAGCGAGAGGGGCGGCTGCTTGGTGCTCACCGGACGAAGCGTACGCCCGCTCTGCCGCATCGGCATGTCATGCAATGATGGCAAAACGTGCCATGCAGGCGTACCGTGGAGCCTCCACCACCGAGAGGCTCCAGACACATGAACCGCTACGAAGGCCGCCGCGCGCTCGTCACCGGCGGCGGATCCGGCATCGGCCAGGCCACCGTCCTGCGCCTCCTCGCCGAGGGCGGCACCGTCGTCGCCGCCGATGTCAGCGAGGCGGGCCTCAAGGACACCGTCGAGAAGTCGGGTGCCACGGCGGAGCGGCTCACCACCCTCGTCCTCGACATCTCCGACGAGCAGGCGGTTCGCGAGGGCGTGGCGGCGGCCGTCGGCGCGCTCGGCGGGCTCGACGTACTCGTCAACGCGGCCGGAATCCTGCGCTCCGGACACACCCACGAGACCAGCCTCGCCGACTTCAACAAGATCATCGCGGTCAATCTGACGGGCACCTTCCTGATGATCCGCGAGGCGATACCCGCGCTGCTCGACGGGCACGACTCCGCCGTCGTCAACTTCAGCTCCACATCGGCGGCGTTCGCCCACCCGTACATGGCGGCCTACGCGGCCAGCAAGGGCGGCATCCAGTCCATGACCCACGCCCTGGCGAGCGAGTACGGAAAGCAGGGCATCCGCTTCACCGCCGTACAGCCCGGTTCCATCTCCTCCGGCATGACCGACGGCAGCGGAGCCAGCAGGTCCAGCGTCGGCCCGGGCCTGCCCGCCGACGCCGACATGTCCCTCTTCATGAAGCTGGCCCCCGCCCTCGGTCAGGGCTTCGCCGGTCCCGAGACCGTGGCGTCCGTCGTCGCGATGCTCGCCTCCGCCGACGGACGGTTCATCACCGGCACCGAGGTCCGCATCGACGGCGGAACCCACTTCTGACGTCGTCGGCTCCGCCGGACCGGCGCCGGCGGAGCCCGTACACGCCCGGACGCGACCTCAGCGCGCGAACCGCTGCCACAGCCGGGGGAAGCGCTCCGCCAGCACCGCCTCGTCCTCCAGGTCGAACGGCGAGCCCTCCGGCTCGGCGCTTTGCGGCGGGATTCCCAGATCCGGCGCCACCACTCCGGTCAGCTGTTCGTACGCCTCGTCGGCCGCGTACCCCAGCTCCTCGCCGTCCCCGTCGATCTCCTCGTCGAAGTCGTCCAGCAGTTCCGCGAGCGCGTCCGGGTCGTGCACCGCGCCCTCGAAGACCTCCCGGCCCTGGCCGATGAGCCAGCAACGGAAGTAGTCGAAGACGTCGTCACTCGCGCCCTCGAGCAGTACGGCGGCCGCGCCCCACAGATCCCAGCGGTACGCGCGGTTGTACCGGGCCTCGAAATGCCGTGCGAAATCCAGCACGGAGTCCGGATCGAACTGCAGCAGCCGCTCGACCAGTAGGTCGGCCTGTTCCTCGGGATCACCCTCGGCGGCTTCGCGAGTACCGTCCACGATCTCCCAGAACTCCGTCTCGTCCATCACGGCACAAGCATCGGCCTTGGCGGAGGGCGGCGCACGCGGAGCCACCGAAATGAAACCGGACAGCAGATGTCGGGTTTCCGTGTGACCGTCGATTCCATGACGACAGACACACCACTCGACGGACGGATCGCACTGGTCGCGGGCGCGACCCGGGGCGCCGGCCGGGCCATCGCCGTCCAGCTCGGCGCGGCGGGCGCCACCGTGTACGTCACCGGCCGCACCACCCGCACGCGGGTCAGCGAGGTCGGCAGGCCGACCGAGACCATCGAGGAGACCGCCGAACTGGTCACGGCGGCAGGCGGCGAGGGCATCGCCGTCCCCACCGACCACCTCGAAGTCGACCAGGTGCGGGCCCTGGTCGATCGCATCGACCAGGACCACGGCCGCCTGGACGTTCTCGTCAACGACGTCTGGGGCGGCGAGCACCTGATCGTCTTCGGCAAGAAGCTCTGGGAGACCGACCTGGACAGCGGCCTGCGGATGCTGGAGCTCGGCGTGAAGACCCACGCGATCACCAGCCGCCTCGCGCTGCCCCTGCTCATCCGCAACCCCGGGGGGCTGGTGGTCGAGGTCACCGACGGCACGGCGGAGTACAACACCCGCTTCCGGGAGAACTTCTTCTACGACCTCACCAAGAACGCGCCGATCCGGATGGCCTTCGCGCTCGCCCACGACCTGGAGTCGGTGGGCGGCACGGCGGTGGCCCTGACGCCCGGCTTCCTCCGCTCCGAGCAGATGCTGGAGACGTTCGGGGTGACGGAGGCGAACTGGCGCGACGCCATCGCCGAGGTGCCGGACTTCGTGATCGCGGAGTCGCCGGTGTACGTGGGCCGCGCGGTGGCGGCGCTGGCGGCGGACCCGGACCGGGCCCGGTGGAACGGCCAGTCGCTGTCGAGCGGCCAACTCGCGAAGGAGTACGGCTTCACGGACGCGGACGGCTCGGCGCCGGACGCCTGGGGCTTCATCATGGCGAACGAGTCCACCGAGACGAAGCCGGACCCTGCGGACTATCGGTGACCCACCCGTGGGGGCGTGTGCCCGCCCGGCAGGTCGCACGCCCCCGCGGGCGTCACCCGTACAACCGCCCAAGCCCCCTCGCCGCCTCCGCGAACCGCTCCCGCAGAGGCGCCGGTTCAAGGATCTCCGCCTCCGGCCCCAGGCCGAGCAGCTGGCCGTACGCGACCTCCTCCGACTCGACGCGCAGGCGGACCGTGAGCCGGCCGCCCTCGTCCGTCACGCCCGCGGACACCGCCTCCTGGGCCGCCGCGCGGTCCGTGGCGTACGGGAGACGGCGCGCCCCGGCCGGAGAGAGGCGGAGCACCACCTCCGTCCTCAGCAGCGACCGGGCGAACTCCGCCGCCCGTTCCTCCCAGAAGCCGGTCAGATCGAAGGTGCCGGCCCGGACGAAACGCTCCCCACCGAGCGCGACGGCGGTGAACCGGTCGATCCGGTACACCCGGAACGACTCGTCCGCGCGGGCGCACAGGTACCAGACGCCCGCCTTGAGCACGAGGCCGTGCGGCGCCAGTTCCCGCTCCACCTCCCGGTCCTGCCGCCGGTAGCGGGCGCGGATCAGCCGGTCCTCCCACACCGCCTCGGCGACGACCGGCAGCAGCTCCGGCGTCTCGGGCTCCTGGTACCAGCCGGGCGCGTCCAGGTGGAAGCGCTGCGCCGCCGTGTCGGAGGCGTCCCGCAGCGACGGCAGGAGTGCGGCCGACACCTTGAGCCGGGCCGCCGAGGCGGCGTCGTCCAGACCCATCTCGCGCAGCGCCCCCGGCACCCCCGACAGGAACAGCGCCTCGGCCTCGCCGCGGGCGAGACCCGTCAGCCGCGTCCGGTATCCGCCGATCAGGCGGTAGCCACCCGCGCGGCCCCGGTCCGCGTACACCGGAACCCCCGCCTCCGAGAGGGCGAGCGCGTCCCGGGTGATGGTCCGCTCGGACACTTCCAGCTCCCGCGCCAGCTCGGCGGCGGTCATCGACGGCCTGGACTGGAGCAGGAGCACCATCTTGATGAGCCGGGCAGCGCGCATGCCCACATCATGCAGGAGGCCCCCGCCGGGCCTGAGCCGGGCGGGGGCCTCCTGCGACGACGCGGCCCTACAGGCCGTAGCGCTCCCGCGCCTCCTTCACCGCCGAGGCAGGCACCTCACCCCGACGCGCCAGCTGCGCCAGCGCCGCGACGACGATCGACTGCGCGTCGACACCGAAGTGACGGCGGGCCGCCTCCCGGGTGTCCGACAGGCCGAAGCCGTCCGCGCCGAGCGAGCTGTAGTCCTGCTCGACCCACTGCGCGATCTGGTCCGGAACCTGCCGCATGTAGTCGGACACGGCCAGGACCGGCGACTCCACACCCTCCAGAGCCCGGCGCACGAACGGCACGCGCTCCTCGCCGCGCAGCAGCGCCGCGTCGGCCTCCAGCGCGTCGCGCCGCAGCTCGGTCCAGGACGTCGCGGACCACACGTCGGCGGCCACGCCCCACTCCTCGGCGAGCAGCCGCTGCGCCTCCAGCGTCCAGTGGATCGCCGTGCCGGACCCGACCAGCTGGATCCGCGAGGCGTTCGCGTCCACGGTCAGCCCGGCGGACTCCGCCGTGTTGAACCGGTAGAGGCCCTTGAGGATGCCCTCGTCGACGCCCTCGGGCTTCGCCGGCTGAGGCATCGGCTCGTTGTAGACCGTCAGGTAGTAGAAGACGTTCCGGTCCTCGCCCGGGGCCGCCTCGCCGTACATCCGGCGCAGACCGTCCTTGACGATCGCGGCGATCTCGTACGCGAACGCGGGGTCGTAGGACAGCGCCGCCGGGTTCGTCGCCGCGATCATCGGGGAGTGGCCGTCCGCGTGCTGCAGGCCCTCACCGGTCAGGGTCGTACGGCCGGCGGTGGCGCCGACGAGGAAGCCGCGGCCGAGCTGGTCGCCGAGCTGCCACATCTGGTCGGCCGTGCGCTGCCAGCCGAACATCGAGTAGAAGATGTAGAAGGGGATCATCGCTTCGCCGTGCGTGGAGTACGCGCTGGCCGCGGCGATGAAGTCCGCCATCGAACCGGCCTCGGTGATGCCCTCGTTGAGGATCTGGCCGTTCTTGGCTTCCTTGTAGTACATCAGCTGGTCGCGGTCGACCGGCTCGTACGTCTGGCCCTTGGGCGAGTAGATGCCGAGCGACGGGAAGAGCGACTCCATACCGAACGTACGGGCCTCGTCCGGCACGATCGGAACCCAGCGCTTGCCGGTCTCCTTGTCGCGGACCAGGTCCTTGACCAGACGGACGAACGCCATCGTCGTGGCGACCGACTGCGAGCCGGACCCCTTGTCGAAGGCGGCGAACGTCTTGTCGGCGGGAGCGGGCAGCGGGGCCAGGGGCTGGACGCGCCGGGCCGGGGCCGGGCCGCCGAGGGCCGCGCGGCGCTCCTGGAGGTAGCGGACCTCGGGGGCGTCGGCGCCGGGGTGGCCGTAGGGCACCACACCGTCGACGAACTGCGCGTCGGAGATCGGCAGGTCCAGCAGGTCACGCATGTTCTTGAACTCGTCGACCGACAGCTTCTTCATCTGGTGGTTCGCGTTCTTGGACGCGAAGCCCTCACCGAGGGTGAAGCCCTTGACGGTCTGCGCCAGGATGACGGTCGGGGCACCCTTGAACTCCAGGGCCGCCTTGTACGCCGCGTACACCTTGCGGGGCTCGTGGCCGCCGCGGGAGCGGTGGAAGCACTCGAGGATCTTGTCGTCGCTGAGCAGCTTCGCCATCTCGACGAGCGCGGGGTCCGTGCCGAAGAAGTCGGCGCGGATGTAGGCGGCGTCACGGGTCTGGTACGTCTGCACCTGCGCGTCCGGGACCTCGCGCAGCCGGCGGATCAGCGCGCCGGTGGTGTCGAGCTGGAACAGCTCGTCCCAGGCGGAGCCCCAGAGAGACTTCACGACGTTCCAGCCGGCGCCGCGGAACTGGGCCTCCAGCTCCTGAACGATCTTGAAGTTGGCGCGTACCGGACCGTCGAGGCGCTGCAGGTTGCAGTTGATGACGAAGGTCAGGTTGTCCAGGCCCTCACGGGCGGCGAGCGCGAGGGCCGCGGTCGACTCGGGCTCGTCCATCTCGCCGTCACCGAGGAACGCCCACACGTGGGAGGCGGAGACGTCCTTGATGCCGCGGTGGGTCAGATAGCGGTTGAAACGCGCCTGGTAGATGGCGGAGAGCGGGCCCAGACCCATCGAGACGGTCGGGAACTCCCACAGCCAGGGGAGGCGGCGCGGGTGCGGGTAGGACGGCAGGCCGTTGCCGCCCGACTCCTGCCGGAAGAGGTCGAGCTGCTGCTCGCTGATGCGGCCGTCCAGGAAGGCGCGGGCGTAGATGCCGGGGGAGGCGTGGCCCTGGATGTAGAGCTGGTCTCCCGAGCCGGGGGAGTCCTGGGATTCCTTGCCGTGGAAGAAGTGGTTGAACCCGGTCTCGTACAGCCAGGCCGCGGACGCGAAGGTCGCGATGTGGCCGCCGACGCCGTGCTTGGCGCCGCGGGAGACCATGGCGGCCGCGTTCCAGCGGTTCCAGGCGGTGATCTTCCGCTCCATCTCCTCGTCACCGTCGAGCGCGGGCTCGGCGGACGTGGGGATGGTGTTGACGTAGTCGGTCTCCAGCAGGGTGGGCAGGGCGAGGCCCGCCCCCTCGGCGTGCTGGAGGGTTCGACGCATCAGGTACGCGGCGCGGTGCGGGCCGGCGGCCTTGGTGACGGCGTCCAGGGAGGCCGCCCATTCGGCGGTCTCCTCGGGGTCACGATCCGGGAGCTGGTCGAGCTCACTCGGAAGCTTTACGGGGTCGGTCATGATCGCCGCCTTCCGGACAGGAGGGGGGTGGAGAAAAAGCCTTGTCTGGCAGGACAGGGCGTGGGCCGGGGTGCGGCCCGCCGTCGACTGTAAGTCGCTGATCGATGATCGATCAAAGGGGGACGGCAAAAAACTTCTCCGTACACCGAAATTGGCATTCCGTGCCGCGAAAGTGGGCACCGGGTGCCGCGACGAAACGGACTAAATCAGGCGCGCGGTGCACACCCGAGTACGTGCTCCTTCACCAGAGCGCCGATCCGCGGGTCCTGCCGCCGGAAGGCGTCGACGAGCTCCTGATGCTCCTCCGCGTACGACTTCTGCACCGTCCCGAGCCAGCGGATCGACAGTGCCGTGAACACCTCGATGCCCAGGCCCTCCCAGGTGTGGAGCAGGACGCTGTTGCCCGCGGCCTTCACCAGCTCCCGGTGGAAGGCCACCGTGTGCCGCACCTGCGCCGTGCCGTCGGCGGCACGGTCGGCGTCGTAGAGGGCCGCCACGTGCGGCTCCAGGGCCGAACAGTCGGTGGCGAGCCGCGTGGCCGCGAGCTCCGCGGCGATCTGCTCCAGCCCCGCTCGGACCGGATAGCTCTCCTCCAGGTCCGCCGCGGTCAGATTCCGCACCCGCACGCCCTTGTTGGGGGCTGACTCGATCAGGCGCAGTGACTCCAGCTCGCGCAGCGCCTCCCGTACGGGCGTCTGGCTGACCTCCAGCTCCGTGGCGATCCGGCGCTCGACGATCCGCTCGCCCGGCTTCCAGCGGCCGCTCACGATGCCCTCCACGATGTGCTCGCGGATCTGTTCGCGCAGCGAGTGGACGACGGGCATGCTCATGAAGCCGCTCCTTAGGGGGAGGCATTGACGTCTACGACAATACGGCGGCGCCCCCTTCCGGAAGTACTCCCGGAAGGGGGCGCCGCTGGTGAGGCTGGTTACACGTCAGTAGCTCACAGACCGAGCTCGACCTCGAACTCGCCGGCCTCGAGGATCGCCTTGACCGCCGTCAGGTAGCGGGCGGCGTCGGCGCCGTCCACCAGACGGTGGTCGTAGGAGAGCGCGACATAGGTCATGTCGCGGATCGCGATGGTCTCGCCGAGGTCCGGGTGGTTGATGACCACGGGACGCTTGACGGTGGCGCCGATGCCCAGGATGGCGACCTGGTTCGGCGGCACGATGATCGTGTCGAACAGCGCACCGCGCGAACCGGTGTTGGAGATGGTGAAGGTCGCGCCGGAGAGCTCGTCCGGCGTGATCTTGTTGCCGCGGACCTTGGCCGCCAGATCGGCGGTGGCCTTCGAGATGCCGGCGAGGTTCAGGTCGCCCGCACCCTTGATGACCGGCGTCATCAGACCCTTCTCGGAGTCCACGGCGATGCCGATGTTCTCCGAGTCGAAGTACGTGATGGTGCCCTCGTCCTCGTTGATCCGGGCGTTGACGACCGGGTGGGCCTTCAGCGCCTGGGCCGCCGCCTTGACGAAGAACGGCATCGGCGAGAGCTTGACGCCCTCGCGGGCCGCGAAGGAGTCCTTCGCCTGGGCGCGCAGCTTCATCAGCTTGGTGATGTCGACCTCGACGACCGAGGTCAGCTGGGCCTGGCCGTGCAGCGCCTTCATCATGTTGTCGCCGATGACCTTGCGCATGCGGGTCATCTTGACCGTCTGACCGCGCAGCGGGGACGCCTCGAGCGAGGGGGCCTTCGCGGCGGCGGGGGCGGCGGCGACCGGCGCCGGGGCGGCGCTGGCCGCCTTCGCGGCCTCGGCGGCGGCGATGACGTCCTGCTTGCGGATACGGCCGCCGACGCCACTGCCCTTGACGGCCGAGAGGTCGACGCCGTTCTCGGAGGCGAGCTTGCGGACCAGCGGGGTGACGTACGCGCCGTCGTCCGCCGGCTGTGCGGCGGCGGGGGCGGCGGGTGCCGGGGTGACCGGGGCCGGAGCGGCAGCCGGGGCGGCGGCCTGCACCGGAGCGGGCGCGGCGGCCGGAGCGGCCGGAGCCGGGGCGGCGGCCGGAGCGGCAGCGGGGGCGGCGGGGGCCGGGGCAGCGGCGGGAGCCGCGCCCGGGGCGCCGATCACGGCCAGCTTGGCGCCGACCTCGGCGGTCTCGTCCTCGGCGACGACGATCTCCAGGAGAACACCGGCGACCGGCGCCGGGATCTCGGTGTCGACCTTGTCCGTGGAGACCTCGAGCAGCGGCTCGTCGGCCTCGACGGACTCGCCGACCTCCTTGAGCCAGCGGGTGACGGTGCCCTCGGTGACGCTCTCGCCCAGCGCGGGCAGAACGACCTCGGTGCCCTCGGCGGCACCACCGGCGGGGGCGGCGGCGGGAGCCTCGGCCACGGGGGCGGGAGCCGGGGTGGCGGCGGGAGCCTCGGCGGCCGGGGCGGGCTCGGCGGCCGGAGCGGGGGCGGCGGCGGCCGGCGCACCGGTGCCGTCGTCGATGACCGCCAGCTCGGCGCCGACCTCGACGGTCTCGTCCTCGGCGACCTTGATGGAGGCCAGGATGCCCGCGGCGGGCGCCGGGATCTCGGTGTCGACCTTGTCGGTCGACACCTCGAGCAGCGGCTCGTCGGCCTCGACGCGCTCGCCCTCGGCCTTCAGCCAGCGGGTGACGGTGCCCTCGGTGACGCTCTCGCCGAGCGCCGGCAGGGTTACGGAAACCGACATGGTTTCAGTTGCTCCTAACGAATTTGCGGAAAGTGGTCGTCGCGCCCGGGACTGACGGCTCAGTCGTGGGAGTGGAGGGGCTTGCCGGCCAGGGCCAGGTGGGCCTCGCCGAGCGCCTCGTTCTGCGTCGGGTGGGCGTGGATGAGCTGCGCCACCTCGGCCGGCAGCGCCTCCCAGTTGTAGATCAGCTGGGCTTCGCCGACCTGCTCGCCCATACGGTCACCGACCATGTGGACGCCGACCACGGCACCGTCCTTGACCTGGACGAGCTTGATCTCGCCCGCGGTCTTGAGGATCTTGCTCTTGCCGTTGCCCGCGAGGTTGTACTTCAGGGCGACGACCTTGTCCGCACCGTAGATCTCCTTGGCCTTGGCCTCGGTGATGCCGACGGAGGCGACCTCGGGGTGGCAGTACGTCACCCGGGGCACGCCGTCGTAGTCGATCGGGACGGGCGTGAGACCGGCCAGACGCTCCGCGACCAGGATGCCCTCGGCGAAGCCGACGTGCGCGAGCTGAAGGGTCGGGACGAGGTCGCCCACGGCCGAGATGGTCGGCACGTTGGTCCGCATGTACTCGTCGACCACGACGTAGCCGCGGTCCATCGCGACGCCCTGCTCCTCGTAGCCGAGGCCGGCGGAGACGGGGCCGCGGCCGATGGCGACGAGCAGCACCTCGGCCTCGAAGGTCTTGCCGTCGGCCAGAGTGACCTTCACACCGCTGTCGGTGTACTCGGCGCTCTGGAAGAAGGTGCCCAGGTTGAACTTGATGCCGCGCTTGCGGAACGCGCGCTCCAGGAGCTTCGAGCTGTTCTCGTCCTCGACCGGGACCAGGTGCTTGAGGCCCTCGATGACGGTGACGTCGGTGCCGAAGGACTTCCACGCCGAGGCGAACTCGACGCCGATGACGCCGCCGCCCAGGATGATCGCGGACTCCGGGACCCGGTCCAGGGTCAGCGCGTGGTCCGAGGAGATGACGCGGTTGCCGTCGATCTCGAGGCCGGGGAGCGACTTCGGTACGGAGCCGGTGGCGAGGAGGACGTGGCGGCCCTCGACCCGCTGGCCGTTGACGTCGACGGAGGTCGGCGAAGTGAGACGACCCTCACCCTCGATGTATGTCACCTTGCGGGAGGCGACCAGTCCCTGCAGGCCCTTGTACAGGCCGGAAATGACGTCGTCCTTGTACTTGTGGACGGCCTTGATGTCGATGCCCTCGAAGGTCGTGAGGACACCGAACTGGTCGGCCTCGCGTGCCTGGTCGGCGATCTCGCCGGCGTGCAGCAGGGCCTTCGTGGGGATGCAGCCGTTGTGCAGGCAGGTGCCGCCGAGCTTGTTCTTCTCGATCAGTGCGACGTCCAGGCCCAGCTGCGCTCCGCGCAGCGCCGCGGCGTAACCGCCGCTACCGCCGCCGAGGATCACTAGGTCGAAAACGGTGCTGGCGTCGTTCGCCACGTCACGTCCTCCATGCATGTGCGCCGGGCGCCGGGTCCCTTTTCTCGGGGGACGACCGGCCGGTCGGCTGGTGTTCGGCCGCTGTTTCTTCGGCCCTGTGGTGGGGGCCCTGTCCTGCCGAGAACCCATCTTCGCACTTGTTGCCGGACGGCGGGACGCGGGGCCGGGGTCTGAGACGGCGGATCCTCCGTCCCGGGGTGTTACTCAGGCGTACGAACGTACGGATTTCGTTGCAGGCGAACGGCCCCGGGGCAGTGCCCCGGGGCCGTTCCGCGTCGAAACCGATCAGCCCAGGTCGCCCGCGGCGGTGCGCTCCGCGAGCTTCACCAGGGTGCGGACGGCCGAGCCGGTGCCGCCCTTGGGGGTGTAGCCGTACGGCGCGCCCTCGTGGAAGGCCGGACCCGCGATGTCCAGGTGCGCCCAGGTGATGCCCTCGCCGATGAATTCCTGCAGGAACAGACCGGCCACCAGGCCGCCGCCCATCCGCTCACCCATGTTGGCGATGTCGGCGGTCGGGGAGTCCATGCCCTTGCGCAGGTCGGCGGGGAGCGGCATCGGCCAGGACTGCTCGCCGACCTCCTCGGCGATCTCGTGGATGGAGGTACGGAAAGCGTCGTCGTTGGCCATGATCCCGAAGGTGCGGTTGCCCAGCGCCAGCACCATGGCGCCGGTCAGGGTCGCCACGTCGACGATCGCGTCCGGGTTCTCCTCCGACGCCTTGGCCAGCGCGTCGGCCAGCACCAGACGGCCCTCGGCGTCGGTGTTGAGCACCTCGACCGTCTTGCCGGTGTACATCCTCAGGACGTCGCCCGGACGGGTCGCGGAGCCGGACGGCATGTTCTCGGCGAGCGCCAGCCAGCCCGTGACGTTCACGGCGAGGCCGATACGGGCGGCCGCGACGACCGCGGCGAACACCGCGGCGGCGCCGCTCATGTCGCACTTCATCGTCTCGTTGTGGCCGGCCGGCTTGAGCGAGATGCCGCCCGAGTCGTAGGTGATGCCCTTGCCGACGAGGGCCAGGGTCTTCTCCGCCTCGGGGTGCGTGTAGGCGATCCGGACCAGCCGCGGCGGGTTCTGGGAGCCGACGCCGACGCCGAGGATGCCGCCGTAGCCGCCCTTGGCGAGCGCCTTCTCGTCGAGCACCTGCACCTTGAGGCCGTGCTCCTTGCCGGCCGCGGTGGCGGCGGCGGCGAAGGCGGCGGGGGTGAGGTCGTTCGGCGGCATGTTGATGAGGTCGCGGGCGCGGTTGACCTCCTCGCTCAGTGCGAGCGCGCGCTCCGCCGCGGCCTTGAACGCCTTGTCACGCGGCTTCCCGCCGAGCAGCGCCACCTCGGCGAGCGGCTTCTTGGCGTCCTTGCCGTTGGCCGACGACCGGTAGACGTCGAACGAGTAGGCGCCGAGGAGCGCGCCCTCGGCGATCGCCTCGGCGTCCTCGACGGCCTCGACGGGCAGGGCGAAGGCGGCCTTCTTCGCACCGTTGAGGGTGCGGGCGGCCACGCCGGCGGCGCGGCGCAGCGCCTCGGCGGAGTACCCCTCGTCGTCGGCAGGTGCGGCGCCCAGGCCGACGGCCAGGATCACCGGCGTCTTCATGCCGGCGGGTGCGGGCAGCTTGGTGGCCTCACCTTCGGCACCGGAGGCGCCCAGGGTCTCCAGGACGGCGGCGAGCCTTCCGTCGAACGCCGAGTCGACGGCCTCGGCGCCCGGCGCTACGACGAGCCCCTTACCGCCCTTGGCGACGCCGACCACGAGGGCGTCGGCGCGCAGCGTCGCCGCGCCGGCAGTGCTGAGAGTGAGAGCAGTCACGGTGGTGAAATCTCGCTTCCGTTGAGTTTGTGGCGGTCTGTGCGGTCGGAGGGGTGGCCGACCGCGCCCCGCCGCATCGTAATTCGGCCCGAGTAGCGCCGAGAACGAGCCTACGCGCGGTCCAGGGGTTCGCTCACGCCGCCGGTGGTTCACTCATCCGTGGCGTCTCTTTCATGTTTACCCCGCAGACTCCGAGGGCTCGGTCACACTCGCCTCATTCACGCAAGGGCGGCGGTGGCCCCTTTGCATCATCTCCACAGGTCCTCCGTGTGCCGACGGCATTCGGGGCCTGCCGAGGGGGGACATCAGGGATGTACGCACACCGGTTCAGTACGGCCAGGACGCTGGGGGCGTTCATGGCCGCCGCGCTCCTCGCGACCGGCACCCCGGCCGCGGACGCGACCGCGGCCACCACCCCGCCCCGCATCGACCTCACCGTCCTCGTCGTGGACGACGGCGGCAGTGCGATCGAGGCGATCACGTCGGAACTGAAGGGCTCGGGCGTGCCGTTCCGCACCGTCCGGCTCGGCCAAGCCGACCGGCCCGTCATCGACGCCGCCTTCCTCAGCGACCCGTCCGACAGCGCGACCGGTCGGCCCCGCGCCAAGTACCAGGGCGTCGTCCTGCCCCACGAGGCCCCCTTCGGCGCCGACTCGGCGGAGCAGGCCGCCCTCACCGCGTACGAGACGGCCTTCGGCATCCCGCAGGTCGACGCCTACACCTGGGCGCACCCCGGGGTCGGCCTCGACTACACCAGCGAGGGCGGCCGGTCCGGGACCCTCGACGGGGTGACGGCCGCCGTCACCACCGCCGGGAAGTCGGGGCCCTTCCGCTACCTCGACGGGCCCCTGACCTTCGAGGACAACGCCCCGGAGGTGTCCGAGAGTTACGGCTACGCGGGCCGGCCCCGGGCCGGCTACACCAGCTTCCTCGACATCCCCGCCGACGGCGGCGGACGCGCCAGCCTGATCGGCGAGTACGCCCACGACGGCCGCCGGGAACTGGTCGTCACCTTCGCCTACAACGCCTATCAGCGGCAGTTCCGGGCGCTCTCCCGGGGCATCGTGGAGTGGCTCACCCAGGGCATCCACCTCGGCCAGAGCCGCAGCTACCTCTCCGTCCACGTCGACGACGTCCTCGCGCCCGACGCCCGCTGGGACACCGCCCGCGACTGCACCCCGGGCGACTTCGACTGCCCGGGCGGCGACGGCGAGGGTGCCGCTCCGATCCGGATGACCGCCGCCGACGCCCAGTACGCGGCCGCCTGGCAGCGCTCCGCCGGATTCACCTTCGACATGGTCTACAACGCGGGCCAGGGCGAGGCGTGGAAGACCGAGAACGGCGGCACCGACCCGCTCGCCACCCGGCTGCTCGCCGACCGGGCCGCCTACCGCTGGATCAACCACACCTACACGCACCCCTTCCTCGGCTGCGTCCAGGACAACTCCACCGTTCCGTGGCAGTGCGCCAAGAACGCGAGCGGCGCCACCCTGTGGATGAGCAGGGCCGAGATCGCCGCGCAGATCCGGGACAACCACAACTGGGCCGCGGCCAGGGGCATCCCGATCGACCGGAGCGAACTCGTCACCGGTGAGCACTCCGGCCTCAGGACCCTGCCGCAGCAGCCCGACGACAATCCCCATCTGGCCGGCGCGCTCGCCGACAACGGCGTCAAGTGGACGGGCTCCGACAACTCCCGCGAGCCGCAGCAGCGTTCCGTCGGCACCGCGCTGACCGTGCCGCGCCACCCGATGAACGTCTACTACAACGTCGGCACCGCCACCGAGATGGCCGACGAGTACAACTGGATCTACACCTCACGGGCCGACGGCGGCAGCGGAGCGTGCGAGTCCAACCCCGCCTCCACCTGCCTGGCGGCGCCGCTCGACACGACCACCGGGTACGCGTCCCACATCGTCCCGCAGGAAGCGCGCATCGCCCTGTCCCACGTCCTCGCGAACGACCCGCGCCCGCACTACGTCCACCAGTCCAACCTCGCCGAGGAGCGCATCCTCTATCCCGTCGTCGAGCGGATCCTCGCCGACTACCGCGCCCTCTTCGCCGACAACGCCCCCCTGGTCAACCCGCGCCAGCGCGAGGCCGGTCTGGAGCTTCAGCGCCGGACGGCCTGGGACAGGGCGCTGGCCGACGGCAAGGTCACCGCGTACCGCGTCGGCACCACCGTCACCATCAAGGCCCCGTCGGGCGTGACCGCACCGGTCACCGCGCCGGAGGGGACGCGCAAGCGGATGCTGCTCGGCACCGCCGCGTTCGGCACCGCCTACGCCGGGGCGCGCTCGGCCTGGACCACGCCGGAGGCGCTCCAGTCCGCGATCACGCTCACGCTCCCGACCGCCTGAGGCCACGACCGTCCGGCGGCCCCCACATGACGTGACGGCCGCCGGACCGACCGAAGGCGACTCGCCGGCCCGCTGACCGCTTGACTGCCTGACCATTTTTCTTCCGGGGGGAACATCGATGCCGAGCAGTGGCCGCCATGTCACCATGCTCACCGAAGGCACCTATCCACATGTCCACGGCGGCGTCAGCACCTGGTGCGACCAGCTGGTACGCGGAATGCCGGAGGTCGACTTCCAGGTCCTCGCCCTCACCGGCAGCGGCCGTGAACCGGTCACCTGGGAGCTGCCGTCCAATGTGTACCGTCACACGTCGTTCCCGCTCTGGGGGCCGGGCCGGGGAACCGCCACCCGGCGGCCCCCGCTGGGCCGCGACCGCCGCCGGTTCACCGACGTCTACGAGCGCTTCCTGCTCTCGATACTGGACCCGCAGGCCGGGTGCGACTTCGGCGAGGGGCTCTACGCCCTCGCCGCGCTCGCCCGCCGGGGCAAGCTCTCCGCGGCCCTGCGCTCCGAGTCGGTGCTGCGCTCCCTGATGTGGATCTGGACCATGCCGCACCTGCCGACGGCAGCCGCCCGCCCCACCGTCCACGACGCGCTCACCGCCACCGACCTGCTCGAACACGCGCTGCGCCCGCTCGCCGCCCGCATACCCGACGACTGTGTCGCGCACGCCGTCAGCAGCGGCCTCGCGACCCTCCCCGCCCTGACCGCCCAGCACTTCGAGGGCGTGCCGTTCCTGCTGACCGAGCACGGCATCTATCTGCGCGAGCGTTACCTCGGCTACCGCACCGAGGCCCAGCGCTGGCCCGTCAAGGCCCTGATGCTCGGCTTCTACCGGGAGCTGAACTCCCTCGGCTACCGCAAGGCCGACCTCATCACCCCGTGCAACCAGTACAACCGCCGCTGGGAGGAGCGGGGCGGCGCGCCCGCCGACCGGATCCGTACCGTCTACAACGGCGTCGACCCGCGGGCCTTCCCGTACGCCGGACCCGAACCGGGCGTCCCCACCCTCAGCTGGGCCGGGCGCATCGACCCCATCAAGGACCTGGAGACCCTCGTCCGGGCCTACGCCATCGCCCGCGCCGAACTCCCCGAGCTGAGGCTGCGCCTCTTCGGCGGGGTCCCCGACGGCGGCCAGGACTACAAGACCCGCCTGGAGAAACTCGCCGCCGAACTCGGTGTCACCGACGGCATCAGCTACGAGGGCCGCGTCGACGACGTGGCCCGCGCCTACGCCGCGGGGAACGTGGTGATGCTCTCCTCCATCAGCGAAGGGTTCCCCTTCTCCCTCATCGAAGCGATGTCGTGCGGCCGCGCCACCGTCTCCACCGATGTGGGCGGCGTCCGCGAGGCGGTCGGCGACACGGGGCTCGTGGTGCCGCCGCGCGAACCCGCCGTGATGGCCGAGGCGGCCCTGACACTGCTGCGCGACGACGAACGCCGCGCCGAACTGGGCCGACGGGCCCGCCAGCGGGTCGTCGACCGCTTCACCCTCCACCGTTCGGTCGACGGATTCCGCCGGATCTACCGCGAGCTCGCCGGACTGCCCGACACCCCGGCGGCCCCGGAGCCCCGCGACTGGACCGTCCGCGTCACCGACCCCTGGTACCGCGACCTCGCGGCGGACGGGAGCCTGTGGTGAGCGGCTCCCTCTGGCTCAAGAACGGCACCATGCGGGACACCCTCCCCTACATTCCGCGCCAGCCGGCCGGTCCGGCCACCGGCGCCTGCGCCGCCGACCCCCTCGACGAACTCACCGCCCGGCTGCACGACCTGATCGCCGCCGCCGTCCACCCCGACGAGATAGCGGCCATCCTCGAGTCCGACGGCATGACCGACGACCACATACGGCTCACCTACGGCCGCCAGGACTCCTTCGCCCTCGCCGAGGACCTCTACGCGCGCGTGGAGCGGGCCCACTCCGACGACGCCTCGCCCGCCGCCCCCGGCGGAGGGACCACCGGGCACTCACTGCTGGTGGACTGCCTCCTGCGCGGCCTCGTCTTCGCGCTGCCCGGCCTCGCGTACGTGCTGGGCGCGCCTCTTCTGGCGGGCCCCCGGGGGGCGTTCGGACTGCCCTCCGGCACGGTCCCGCTGCTCGCCGGCGCGGTCACCGGATGGGTGTGGAACCAGGCGCTTTCCCATCGGGCGTACTCCTGGCTCGGTCTCGGCGACCGACAGGCCGCCGCACGCACGCTGCTGACCGGTGCCCCCGCGGGCGCGCTGCTCGGCACGGTCGTCGCGATCGCGGCGACCGGCCCCGGCGAATGGTCCGCGACCGCCTTCGCCGCGGGGCAGTCGCTCTATCTGGCCGCCGCGACCGTCCTGCTCGTGCTGAACCGCGAACGGGCCCTGCTGCTCGCCCTGTTGCCGCTGGCCGGCGGCGCGCTGCCCGCCCTCCACCACGACCTGCCCGTCCCGGCGTGCGCCGCCCTGCTGCTGGTCTCGCTGGCGGCGACGGTCGGCCTCGCCGTCCACGTCCTGGTGCCGGGCACCGCCCCAGGGACGCCCGGCCGGGTCGCGCCCCGGCTCGCCGCGTCCGTGCCGTACGGCCTCTTCGGCCTCGGTACCGGCCTCCTCGTCCTCTACGCGGCGATCGGCGACGTCCTCGCGACCGGGCCCGGCCCCGGCGCCGTGGTCGCCGCGCCGTCGGCCGTCGCGCTCACCCTGTCCATGGGCCCCGCCGAATGGCTGCTGCACCGCTTCCGCAGCGAGAGCCTCGCCGGGCTGCGGGCCAGTACCACCGCCGGCGCGTTCCGCCGCACCACCGCCGCCGCCCTGGCGCTCTGCCTCGCCGGATACCTGACGGCCCTGCTGCTCCTCGCGGCGGTGGCGACGCTGCTCTGGCCGGACGCCCCCGAACTGGCGGGCGTACGGCTGCTGTCGCTGATCCTCATCGGAGGGGTGCTGTGGACGGCGCTGCTGCTCCAGTCGTTCGGCGCGGTCATGAGCGCGGCGGTGGTGTGCGGGCTCGCCGCCGCCGCCCAGACGCTGGCCCTGCTGACCGGCGTGGGCGACCCGAGGCTCGCCGGACCGGTGGTGGCGGGGACGGCGGCCGTCGCTCTGGGCGCCCTCGCCTGTGTTCTGCTGGGACGGCCGACCGCACACCGCGCATGATCCGAGGAACCGAACCCTGTGAACTCCTCCCTCCTTGTGCCCTTCTACGACCATCCGGCCGAGCGCCCCGACGCCTGGGCGGCGGTGATCGAGGCGGCGCCCCGGCTGTACGGCGTCGTGCTCAACCCCGCGAGCGGCGCGGGACCGGCTGCCGACCCGGCCTTCGCCGACGTCGCCGCCCGGCTGCGGAACGCGGGCGTACGCGTCCTCGGCTACACCGACACCGCCTACGGCCGGCGCCCGCACGCCGAGGTCGTCGCCGATCTGCTCCGCCACCGGGACTGGTACGGCGCGGACGGCGCGTTCCTCGACCAGGTGCCGACCGGGTCCGAAGCGCTCGCCCACTACCGGCGCCTCGCGGTCGCGGCCCGAGCGGCGGGCGCCCGCACTCTGGTGTTCAACCACGGGGCGCACCCCGACCCCGCGTACGCCGCCCTCGCCGAGCTGCTGGTCACCTTCGAGGGTCCCTGGGACACCTACCGCCGCCTCGACCTCCCCGTCGCCGACCACTACTGCCACCTGGTCTACGCGGCCCCACCGGACGCCCGGATCACCACACCGGTCCACTGCTCCGTCCCCGGTGCGGGAGCGCACCCCTGGGGCACCCTGCCGCACCGCCTGGAGCCTGCCCGATGAGACGCCCGCGGATCCTCGCGGCCTTCCTCGCCGCCCTGCTGCTGCTCGCCGGCTGCACGAGCGGTGACCCCGACGACCCCAAGGGGCCGGCGGGGGAGCGCTGGCTGCCGAAGCCGCGGACGGCCTGGCAGTGGCAGCTCAGCGGACGCCTCGACACGAGCGTGGACGTTCCGGTCTACGACATCGACGCCTTCGACCACCCGGCCTCCACGGTCGCGCGGCTGCACCGCGACGGCCGCAAGGTGATCTGTTACGTCTCCACCGGAGCCTGGGAGGACTTCCGGCCGGACGCGGACCGCTTCCCCTCGTCCGTCCTCGGCCGGGGCAACGGCTGGAAGGGCGAACGCTGGCTCGACATCCGCCGCACGGACGTGCTCGAACCCCTGATGGCCGAGCGCCTCGACATGTGCCGGAAGAAGGGCTTCGACGCGGTGGAACCCGACAACATGGACGGCTACAAGAACGCCACCGGCTTCACGCTGACCGCCGCCGACCAGCTCCGCTACAACCGCCTGATCGCCCGTCTGGCCCATGCCCGGGGCCTCTCGGTGGGCCTCAAGAACGACCTGGACCAGATCCCGCAGCTCGTCGGCGACTTCGACTTCGCGGTCAACGAACAGTGTGCCCAGTACAAGGAGTGCACCACGCTCAGCCCGTTCGTCACGGCGGGCAAGGCGGTCTTCCACGTGGAGTACGAACTGTCCACGCGCGCGTTCTGCCCGCAGTCGCGGAAGCTGGGACTCAGCTCGATGCTGAAGAAGTACGAGTTGGGGGCGTGGCGGCAGGCCTGCTAGGAGTGCCCCGTCCCCTTCAGCCCGCCTCTCCCTGACCGGTGACGACGTAGCAGGTGGCGCGGCCGCCGCCCGGCTCCGACCACTCGCGTGCGGACGCCCACGTGAACCAGAACCGGTCGGTGCTCGCGGATCGGTCGCACTCCTTCTCCGCCTGCTTCCGTGCCTTCTCGGTGCCCGGGTAGTCCCCGTCGAGCGAGGCCTGCGCGAAGACCTGGCCGTCGTGCCGGCCGGCGCACGGGACACGGACGACCATCCGGCTGTGCCGCAGGCCGGTGTTGAAGTCCAGGCATTCACCCGCCCTGGCGTCGAAGCTGGAGATCACCGCGGCGCCCGCGTCCAGGATCCGCCCCGGCGGCGAGGCGGAGGCGGCCGGCTTCGACGTGCCGAAGCCGTCGAGGGAGAGCTCGACGCGCACCCCCGTCACCTCGGCGAGGGCGCTGGGGGTCACCCTCGTGTCCCCCTTCTTCGCGAGGACGGACGACACGTCGGCCACGGCGTGGGTGATCCTGCCGTCGCTGTCCACGTCCAGGGTCACCGGGACGGTGGACCCGTCGTCGCGGAGGGGGATCGGGGCGAACTCCTGCCGCAGGTCGTACGGGAAGAGGTTCATGGCGACGATGCGGGAGAAGTCGGCCCGGTAGGTCCGGCCCGCCGTCCCCTGCTGCGAGGTCGCCTCGGCGCCGCTCAGTGCCTCCAGGAGCGTGCCGCCGACGGGCGCCTCGGTGCCGCGCAGATGGGTGATCGAGTCGATGCCCCAGAGCGGTTTCGCGTCGGCCGCCCCGTAGCTCAGCCAGTAGGCCGAGGACGCGGCCCGGTAGCGGATGGTCTGGTTGTCGACGACGTACCGGCCGGACGCGTCGGCGGTCCCGCGCCCCTGCGTCGCGCCGAGGACCGCCTCCCTGGTCTCCGTGGGGAAGCCGCTCGGCACCTTCCAGGAGCTCGTCGCCTCGCCCCGGCCGCTCGCGAAGTCCAGTCTGCCCGTGAGCGTCTGGACCACCGTGCCCTTCTTCGACGTGAACGTCACCGTCTGGGTGAATCCCGCGCTGCCCGCTTTCTGGGTCCGGCGCACCGCCAGGAAGACCTGGCGGCCGAGGGGCTGCGAGAAGACGGGGTGCGAGGAGGGGGCGGCCTTCGGCTTGTCGCCGCCGTCACAGGCGGAGAGGCACAGAGCGGTGGCGGCGAGAGCGGCGACGAGCGCGGGCGAACGTGTGATCACGGCTTCATGACCCGCGCGCCGAGCGGAAGGTTGCCCTCCACAACGTCACGGAACGATCACCTCAGCGCACGGTTGGCGCAGGGTCACGTCAGAAAATGACCAGCTCGGCGAAACGAGCACCTCGACGACCGGTCACCCCAGCGTCAGTGCCACCAGCGCGACCGTCGCCGCAGTCTCCTCCACCGCGCCGAACACGTCGCCCGTCACCCCGCCGAACCGCCGCACGCAGCGCCGCAGCAGCAGCTCGGCCGCCAGCAGCGCGGCCGCCGCCGCGAGGAGCGCCCGTAGGGGCCCGTACGCGTCGAGGACAGTGCCCGACACCGCGCACGCCGCGAGGACCAGGACGGTCACGGCGGCGGCGGGACCCGCGGGGACCGTTCCCGCGACCATCGCGCCCAGGCCTTCGGGGCGGGCCGCCGGGACGCCCGTGCGGGAGGCGAGGGTCAGGGCGAGGCGGGAGACGGTGGCCGCGAGGGCGGCGGCCACCAGTCCGTGGGCCCACCCCTCGCCGTACAGCTCGAACAGCGCCGCGACCTGGGCCAGCAGGAAGAAGAGCAGTGTGATCACACCGAACGGTCCGATGTCCGACTGCTTCATGATCCGCAGCGCGTCCTCGGCGGGCCGCGCGCTGCCCAGGCCGTCGGCCGTGTCCGCGAGGCCGTCCAGATGCAGCCCCCGGGTCATCGCCGCCGGGACGGCCACCGAGAGGACGGCGGCGAGCAGCGGGCCCGCGCCGAGCAGCAGGGCGAGGCCACCGGCCGCCGCCGCGGCGAGGCCCACCACGAGTCCCGCCACCGGCGCGCGGAGCATCCCGGCGCGCGCCGCGTCCCGGTCCCAGCGGGTGACACGGGCGGGGAGCACGGTGAGCGTGCCGAAGGCGAAGCGGATGCCGTCCATTCGGGGCAGAGTAGTCGCCGTACGGCCCGGCTAAATTACGCATAACGCGCACATGGGAAGCGGGTGGCATGGGTCACTGGTTCTATCGCAACGTCGTCGAGCCCGGGAAGCTGCCGCTGCTGCTCGCCCTGGCCTCCTTCGTGCTGACGTTCCTGCTCACCCGGACCGTCACCCGGCTGATCCGGGCGGGGAAGGGCCCGTTCGGGAACGTGAGTTCCGGCGGGCTCCACATCCACCATGTGGTGCCCGGGGTGATCCTCACGGTCATCGGCGGTTTCGGCGCGGTCGCCACCGGCCGGGAGGGGTGGGCCGCCGGCTTCTTCGCCGTCGTCTTCGGGCTCGGGGCGGGTCTGGTGCTCGACGAGTTCGCCCTGATCCTGCACCTCGACGACGTGTACTGGAGCGATCAGGGCCGCAAGAGCGTCGAGGTCGTCGTACTGACCGCCGCGCTGGTGACGCTGGTGCTGGGCGGCTTCTCGCCGCTCGGGGTCAATGAGCTCAGCGCCGGCGAGCGGGAGAACCGGGCCACCGTGATCCTCACCCTCGCGGTGAACTTCCTCTTCGTCCTCGCCGCCCTCTTCAAGGGCAAGTTCAGGCTGGCGATCATCGGCACCCTGGTGCCGTTCGTCGCCATTTTCGGAGCCCTCCGGCTCGCCCGCCCCGGCTCCTTGTGGGCCCGCCGGATCTACCGCCGGCGGCCCAAGGCGCGCGCCCGCGCAGGGCTGCGCGCCTACCATCACGACCGCCGCTGGAACGGGGTCAGTCGCCGCTTCCAGGACCTGATCGGTGGGTTCCAGGAGCGGGTGCCGGGCCACGGCCCACGCCGCCACTGATCCCGTCCCGCTTCCGCTCCCGCCACCCCGAGACCGCGCACACCACCAGGACGGCGGCGATGGCCGCCAGGTGCTCCTTGCCCGCGAGGTTGTTCTTGACCAGCACCTCGATCACCATCGCGAGGGTCACCAGCCCCCCGGTCAGCCACGCCCGGTAGCGCCAGGAGACGAAGACCGCGAGACCGACCACCGCCGCCGACGGACCGGTGTCCACGACCAGGGAGTCCGAGGAGGGCAGCCCCAGGGGGCTGTCCGGCCCGAGCGCGATGCCCACGCGGGCGTACATGGTCCCGGCGAGCGTCGCCAGGTAGGCCAGGGCCAGGGTCCGCCACCGGCCCAGACAGATCTCGGCGATACCGAACACCAGCAGCACCTGCCCGAGCGCGCCCCACACCGGCAGGTCCAGCGCGGGGACGAACAGCGACAGGGGGGTCCGCAGCAGCGCGAGCCACAGCGGATCCTCGGCCCGTACGGAACCCGTGTTCTGGACGGGCTCGTAGCCCCAGTCCTGGTTCTGCACGAGCTGGAGCAGCGCCGTCAGACAGACCGCCGTGAGCGTCATCGGGATCGCGCGCCACCTCCTGGCGACGAGCGCCGCGCGCACGATCTCGTACAACGCCCCCCATTCGCGGCGCGCGAAGGCTCTCAACGCCGGCCCTCCAGATGTCTGCGGTGCAGCCACTTGGGCAGGCCGGGGGCTTCGAGGAAGCCCTCCGCGCGGCCGGCGGCGACGCCGATGCGCAGCAGATCGGCGCTCTTCTCGAAGAGCATGAAGCGGGGCTCCCAGATCGGTCGGTACTTGGCGTTGGCGCGGTACAGCGACTCGATCTGCCACCAGCGGGAGAAGAAGCTGAGCAGCGAGCGCCACAGCCGGAGCACGGGACCGGCCCCGAGCTTCGCACCACGTTCGAAGACCGACCGGAACATCGCGAAGTTGAGCGAGACCTGAGTGATCTTGATCTCCCTCGCCTGCTGGAGGAGTTCGATGACCATGAACTCCATCAGGCCGTTCTCGGAGTCCCGGTCACGCCGCATCAGATCCAGCGACAAGCCCTCGGGGCCCCACGGGACGAACGACAGCACCGCCCGCAGGTCGCCCCGGGCATCCGTGCACTCGAGCATCACGCACCGCCCGTCGGCCGGGTCGCCGAGCCGTCCGAGCGCCATCGAGAAGCCGCGCTCGGTGGCGCCGTCGCGCCAGTCGTCGGCCTTCCGCAGCAGCTCGGCCATCTCGTCGGCGGGGATGTCCTCGTGACGGCGGATCCGCACCCGGTACCCGGCCCGCCTCACCCGGTTGTACGCCTGCCTGACCGTGCGCATCGCCCGGCCGTCCAGGGTGAACTCGGCGGTCTCCACGATCGCCTCGTCGCCCAGCTCCAGGGCGTCCAGGCCGTGCCGTGCGTAGATCGTCCCGGCCTCCTCGCTCGCGCCCATCACGGCCGGGATCCAGCCGTGCTCGCGCGACTCGGCCAGCCACGGCTCGATCGCCCCCGGCCAGGCCTCCGGGTCGCCGATCGGGTCACCCGACGCGAGCGAGACCCCGCCGACCACGCGGTAGACGACGGCGGCCTTCTCGCTGGCCGACCACACCGCGCTCTTCTCGCGGCGCAGCGCGAAGTAACCGAGGGAGTCGCGCTCCCCCTGTTTGTCGAGGAGCGCGCGCAGCTTCTCCTCGTCCTCCTCGGAGAGCGGATCGACGGCCCGGCGCGAGCGGAACGCCGCGAACAGCACGGCGAACAGCAACAGCGTGGACAGGACGTTGATGGTGACATCGACCCAGCCGGGAGTGGCGATGCCCGCGACCCCGGAGTCGTCGGGCACGAGCGTCACCAGCCGCATCACGCCGTAGCGCCACCGGTCGAGGAAGCCCGCTGAGGAGGTCGCTGTGTTGGTGACGGTGACCAGGACGGCCGCGAGCAGCGAGGCCACGAGCAGCCCGGCGGCCGCCACGGCGGCCGCGAGACGGGGGTTGGACCGGTCGCCCCGCGCGTAGAACTCCTTGCGGCCGAGCAGCAGTGCGAGGACGAAGGCGGCGGTGAGGACCAGGGAGAGCCAGTTCTGCGGGTAGCGCCGGATCTCGGGGAAGGCCATCGCGAAGGCGAAGAGCAGCAGGAACAGCCCGCTGAGCACGGTGTTGAGGATCCACGCGGCACGCTTGCGGCGGCGCATGGTGATCGCGAGGAAGAGCGTGAAGGCGCCGGAGGCGAAGCCCGCCGTCAGCAGGTACGGGGTGAAGTAGTCGTCCGTGTTGTGCCGGCGCAGGTCCTGGCCGAAGGAGACCCAGACGGCGCTCAGGAAGTTGATGAACGTGACGACGCGCAGGTACCAGACGGCGAACGCGGCGGCGCGTCGCGAGCGACGGCTGCTCCGGGGCGCCCCTTCGGCGGTCGTACGGTCGGCACGAACGGCGCGGTCGGTAGACAAAAGGACCTCTCCCATGAAACGTGATCATATGGGGCATCACATGTCATGACGGACGCCGGTCCGGCCGCCGACGACGAGTGGCGGCCGTACCGGCGCTCGGTCCGTTACTCCTCCGCCTTGTCCTCTGTCACGTCCTCCGCCTTCTGCTCCGCCGCCGGGGGCTCCGGCAGTTCGGGCAGCTCCGCGGCGAGCGCGGCGGAAGCCTGGACAAGGGGAAGGGCCAGCAGTGCCCCGGTTCCCTCTCCCACAGTGACGCCGTGGTCGAGCAGGGGGTTGAGTGCCATCCGGTCCAGCGCCTTCACCTGCGCCGGCTCACCGGTCACCTGTCCCGCCAGCCACCAGTCCGGCGCCCGGAACGCGGCCCGCTGGGCCACCAGCGCGCAGGCCGCCGAGACCACACCGTCCAGAATGACCGGCATCCGCCGCACCGCGCTCTGCAGCAGGAATCCGGTCGTCGCCGCCAGATCCGCGCCGCCGACCGCCGCCAGCAGCTCCAGCTGGTCGCCGAGCACGGGACGGGCCCGCCGCAACGCGTCACGGATCGCCGCGCACTTGCGCATCCAGGCCAGATCGTCGATGCCCGCGCCCCCGCGCCCGGTCACCACCGAGGCGTCCGTGCCGCACAGCGCCGCGATCAGCGCCGAGGCGGGCGTGGTGCCGCCCACGCTCAGATCGCCGAGCACCACCAGGTCGGTGCCCGAGTCGGCCTCCTCGTCGGCGATCGCCATGCCGAGGCGCACCGCACGCTCGGCCTCCTCGGCGCTCAGGGCGTCCTCGATGTCGATACGGCCGCTGCCGCGCCGCACCCGGTGGCGCACCACATCGGCGGGCAGCAGCTCCGGGTCGCAGTCCAGACCCGCGTCGACCACCCGCACCGGAACGTTCATGCGCCGGGCCAGGACCGCGACCGGGCTCGCGCCGTCCAGCACGGACCGTACGAGCTCATGGGCCGTCCCGGCCGGCCGGCCCGAGACACCGAGACGCGCCACACCGTGGTCGCCGGCGAACAGCACCACACGTGGCTGTTCGATCGCCTTGACCGGTACCGAGGCCTGCGCGGCCGAGAGCCACTCGCCCAGCTCGTCGAGCCGCCCGAGCGTGCCGGGGGCCACGGCCAGGCGCGCACGGCGCTCCTCGGCGTCGCGGCGCATCCCGTTGTCGGGGCGTTCGATCAGGTCGGAGAAGTCGTCCAGGTTCACAGGGTTCCGCCTTGAGACGTCATCAGCAGCCAGCACATTCGTCGAACAGTACCGGCAGCCCGCGTCCGCCCGCGGAGTCGGCGGAGTCAGCCGCGCAGCGGCAGCGCCTGACCCGAGACGACCAGCAGGACGTGCTCGCACTCATCGGCGAAGGCGGCGTTCAACCGGCCCAGTTCGTCACGGAACCGGCGGCCCGACGCCGTGGCGGGCACCACCCCGGAACCGACCTCGTTCGTCACCGCGACGATGGTCCGGGGCGTCGCCCGCACCGCCGCCACCAGCTCGTCCACGCGCTCCCGCAGGGCGTCCTGACCGCCCTTCAGCCAGGTGTCGTCGTCCCAGGCGCCCGCCCGGTCCATCGCGTCCGTGAGCCACAGCGACAGACAGTCGATCAGCAGCGCGGGCCCCTCGCCGGTGAGGAGCGGGACCAGGTCGCAGGTCTCGGCCGTACGCCAGGAGGACGGCCGGCGCTCGCGGTGCAGGCTCACCCGGGACGCCCACTCGGCGTCCCCGTCCCGGCTGCCGCCCGTCGCCACGTACACCACCTCGGGAAACGTCTCCAGGCGCCGCTCCGCCTCCAGCGACTTGCCCGATCTGGCCCCGCCCGTCACGAGCGTGCGCCGGGGCACGTCGGGCACGTCCTGGTACTCGCCGACGAGCAGCGTGGTCCCGTCCGGGACGGCCCGCGCCCCGGCCGCCGCCAGCCGCCTGGCCAGCTCGGGCCCCGGCGGCACGTCGTGGTCCAGGTGCACGGCGACGACATCCGTCGCCGGACCGACGGCGCCCGTGGCCCGCAGCCGCGCCAGGCCGTCGGGCCGGCCGGTCACATCGGCGACGACCATGTCGTACGTGCGGTGGTCGTCCGGCAGCCCCGCCGGGGCGCCGCCCGGCGGCAGATAGAGCAGCCGTTCGCCCTCCGGCGAGGTCACCTCGTACCCCGTGCCCGGCGAGTCCATCGCCACCGCCCGCACCCGGTGCCCGCTGATCAGCGTCAACTCCGCGCCGTCCGGCACCCGCCCGGCGGCCGGCAGCGCGGCGGGCAGCTCCATGGCGGGCCCCTCGTGCGGATGCGTCAGCAGCACCTGCCGCACGCCCACGAGCGAATGCCCCGACCGGGCGGCGGCCAGCGCGGCCCCAGGTGTCAGATCGAGCAGCAGCGCACCGTCCACGAGCAGCGCGGTGGCGGCCCGCGCGAACGCGCCTCGGGCGGACGCGCACGCGGCGCAGGGGCAGTCGGGGCGGGGGAGCCCGCCGGGGGCTCCGGTGCCGAGCAGAGTCAGTTCCACGAGAACGATCCTCCCGCGTCACCGCGCCGGGTGCGCGCCCGGCTACGCTGCGGGCAGGAAACTGATCACCTGGCGGGACTCGGGAGGCGGACATGGCATGGACGTGGCGGTTCGAGAAGTCCGACGGGACGGAGGTCCAGCCGGCCGTGGAGCCGGAGGAGTTCACGACGCAGGGGGACGCGGAGTCGTGGATCGGTGAGACCTGGAAGGCCCTGCTGGACGGCGGGGCGACGCAGGTGACGCTGTTCGAGGACGCGACGAAGATCTACGGCCCGATGAGTCTGAACCCTGAGTCGTAGGCAGCGGCCCTGCTCGCGCCGGGGCCTCCTGCCCGGAGACCCCGGCGCCCCGCCGGACCCGTAGCCCCGTCAGATCTCGCCCAGGACGACCGCGGCCGTCCTCGAGGCTCCTCCGCGTGTGTAGGCCACGGTGACCTTCTGGCCCGGCTCGGCGGAGGCCAGCGCCTCCGAGAGGGAGGTGATCGTCGTGATCGGCTCGGAGCCGAGCTTGGTGATGATGTCCCCGGGCCGCAGCCCCGCCTTCTCGGCCGCGCCGCCCCGCGTCACCTCGACGATGGCCACCCCGGCCGGCTGGTAGGCGTCGTCGAGCACCGTACGGCCGGTGATGTTCAGTGCCGCCCGGCCCGAGTCCGTCACCTTGCCGTCCTTGACGATCTGGTCGGCGACGGTCCTGACCATCGACACCGGGATCGCGAAGCCGATGCCCGGCGCCGCGCTGCCGCCCAGCTCAGGGTCGGTCGCCGCGAGCGTCGGGATGCCGATGATCTCGCCGTCCAGGTTCACCAGCGCGCCCCCGCTGTTGCCCGGGTTGATCGCGGCCGAGGTCTGCACCATGTTGGCGATGGTCGCGCCCGTGCCGCCGGCCGTCCGGCCCTCGCTGACCGTCCGGCCGGTGCCCGACACGATGCCCTGGGTGACACTGCTGGACAGACCGAGCGGCGATCCCATCGCCAGGACGATCTGCCCGGCCTCCACCTTGGAGGAGTCGCCGAACTTCGCCGGCTTGAGCCCCTGCGGCACGTCGTCCAGCTTGATGACCGCGAGATCCTGGTCGGGATAGCTGGAGACGAGCTTCGCGGTCAGCGCGGCCCCGCCCGTGGCGACGGTGACCTTGAAGGTCCGCTCCTCGCCCACCACATGCGCGTTGGTGACGATGTGTCCCTTGGCGTCGTAGATGATTCCGGACCCGAGGCTGTTGCCCGCCTCGATCTGCACGACCGACGGCAGCACGTCCTTGATCACGGTCTGGTAGTCGGTCTCCAGCTCGTTGTCGGCCATCGGGGCCGCCGCCTGCGTCGAGGGCCGGCCCGCCTCCTCGGCGGAGCCGCCGGAGCAGCCCGCGACAAGGGCGACGGCGCAGACAGCCGCCGTCAGGGGCGGCAGGGCGCGGGCACTGTGTCGGACGAGCGCAGAGGAATCCATGCCTGAAGTGTCACTTCGGTCCCCCCGACACGTCCTGACTTAGACCGCCGATCAGGCGTCGGTCGTCCCGCCACCGCTTTCAGCCGCGCACGCCGCACAGATGCAGCAGCGCCGCGATCCTGCGGTACGGCTCCGTGCGCCCCGCCCGGTCCTCGGCCGCCAGCAGCCGCTCCAGCTCCGCGGCGGCGGGCAGCCCCACGTCGTTCGGCACACCGTCGGTGAAGACCCGTACGCCGTACCAGGCGTGCAGGGGCGCCGCGATCCCGGCGAGCGTCGAGGTCAGCGCGTCCAACCGGTCGGCGCGGACCTTCTGGCCCAGCCGGTCGGCGTACGTGTCCGAGTCGAAGGCGGCGGTCGCGCCGGCCCAGTCCCCTGCCAGGCCCGGCCGCATGGCCAGCGCCTCCGCGTTCCGTACGACCAGGGACAGCAGGCCGCCGGGCGCCAGCATCCGGGCCAGGCCCGCGAGCAGCGCGTCCGGCTCGTTCACGTACATCAGCACGCCGTGGCAGAGAACCACGTCGAAGCTGCCCGGCAGGAAGTGCACCCCGGTCTCACGGCCGTCGCCCTCGATCAGCCGGACCCGCTCGCGGATGCCGGCGGGCTCGGTGGCGAGGGCCTCACGGGCCGCCTTCAGCAGTTCCGCGTCGGCCTCCAGGCCGGTCACGGTGTGTCCACCCCTGGCCAGACGCAGGGCCTGGGTGCCCTGGCCCATGCCGACGTCGAGTATCCGCAGCCGCTGCCCCACGGGGTAGCGGGCGGCTATCTGCTCGTCGAGCTGGCGGGCGACGAGCTCCTGGCGGACGGTGTCGCGCAGCCCGCCGGAGCCGGCCGCCCAGTGCGCCGGAGCGCCTCCGAAGCCGGAGAGCTCACCGGGCGTGCCGGTCTCACCGGAGTCGCATAGGTGGGTGCTCAGGGCCGCTCTCCGCGCTTGACCTGGGGCTTCGGCAGCCGCAGTCGACGCATCTGGAGCGTACGCATCAGGCCGTAGGCGACAGCGCCGCGCTTCGACTCGTTCGGGAAGCGCTCGTTCAGCTGCTTCCTGAGCCGGATCGTGATGCCGATCGAGTCGATGACGATCATCACGATCACACCGAGCCACAGCAGCAGCGAGATGTTCTGCAGCTGACCGACCCTGATCATGGACAGGACCAGGATCACCACGGCCATCGGGAGGAAGAACTCCGCGATGCAGAAGCGCGAGTCGACGAAGTCGCGCACGAAGCGGCGGACCGGGCCCTTGTCGCGAGCCGGCAGATAACGCTCGTCACCGCTGGCCAGCGCCTCGCGCTGCTTGGCGAGATCGACACGGCGGGCCTCGCGCTGGCGGCGCATGGCCTCCTTGCGGTCGGTCGGTGCCGTCGACGTACGGCGGCGCTGGGTCTGGGCCTCACTCCGCTTCGGGGTCGGGCGGCCCTTGGGGGCCTCGGGGTCGCGGGGCTGCTTGGAGAGGTCCGCCGTCACCTTGTCGGTGGGGGCCTTCTCTTCCTTGGAACGGCTACGGAACACAAAACCCAAGGGTACGGGGTAGGACGCATGGACCCCACCCCGGCGGGGAACGATCCGGCAACGAGCTGCGTCCCTACCAGCGTCCGTACCGGGCCAGAACGGACGGCACCGCACGGGATCCCTGAGGGCCGCCTACTCCTCGCGCCGGAGCGGACCCCGTACGCAGTCGTCCTTGGGGAGGAGCACATCCGTCCTCGAACAGTGCGGTAATGGATGCAGGGCCCGTACTGTGGGTTCTGTTGGAGTGCTTGAGCCGAGTCCGTCAGAAGGGGGCGCGCGAAGCCCATGAGCGGTGTCATGAAGCGTATGGGGATGATCTTCCGCGCGAAGGCAAACAAGGCCCTTGACCGGGCCGAGGATCCGCGCGAGACCCTCGATTACTCCTACCAGAAGCAGCTGGAGCTGCTCCAGAAGGTGCGCCGGGGCGTCGCCGACGTGGCGACCTCGCGCAAGCGCCTGGAGCTGCAGCTGAACCAGCTCCAGGGCCAGTCCTCCAAGCTGGAGGACCAGGGCCGCAAGGCGCTGGCGCTCGGCCGCGAGGACCTGGCGCGCGAGGCGCTGTCCCGCAGGGCGGCGCTGCAGCAGCAGGTCACCGACCTCGAGGTGCAGCACCAGACACTGCAGGGCGAGGAGGAGAAGCTGACGCTCGCGGCGCAGCGGCTCCAGGCCAAGGTCGACGCCTTCCGCACGAAGAAGGAGACCATCAAGGCCACGTACACGGCGGCGCAGGCGCAGACCCGGATCGCGGAGTCCTTCTCCGGCATCTCGGAGGAGATGAGCGACGTCGGCGTCGCGATCCAGCGCGCCGAGGACAAGACCGCGCAGCTGCAGGCGCGGGCCGGCGCGATCGACGAGCTCCTCGCCTCGGGCGCGCTCGACGACCAGTCCGGCCTCCAGAAGGACGACATCCAGGCGGAGCTCGACCGGCTGTCCGGCGGTACGGACGTGGAGCTGGAGCTCCAGCGGATGAAGGCGGAGCTGGCCGGGGGCCCGACGTCGCAGCAGGCCATCGAAGGCGGCGCGGCCGGCGGGGCGACCCCGCAGGACCAGCCCCAGCAGTCCTCCCACCCGAAGTTCGACAAGCAGTAAGGGACGGCGTCATGATCGTGAGGATCATGGGGGAGGGCCAGGTGAGGCTGGCCGACAGCCACCTCGCCGAACTGGACAAGCTCGACGACGAGCTGCTGCGGGAGATGCAGGGGGGCGACGACGACGGATTCCGCCGCACGCTCCACGCACTCCTGCACCGGGTCCGTGAGCTGGGCGACCCGCTCCCGGACGACGCCCTGGAACCCTCCGAACTGATCCTCCCGGCCCCGGACGCGACCCTCGAAGAGGTGCGCGCCATGCTGGGCGACGAGGGTCTGATCCCCTCCTTCTGACCGGCCCCACCTCCAACACCCGCAGCGCCCCCGAGGCCCCAGGCCACGGGGGCGCTGCGGTTCGAGGGGAGGGGCGCCCACGGCCGCTCCGCGCACGCCGTACCGTTGCTTGGCGTGACGACCTCGACCGCCCTCGGCAGTGGGCTCACGCGGACCCGGTGCTGGCTGCGGGCGCACCCGCTCGCCTTCGACGGGGGCCTGGCCCTCGCCGTGCTCGTGTGCATGGTGGCCGGGTCGTTCGCCGACCCGCACGGGCCGCACGGGCCGACCTTCGGGACCCGGACGCCGGAGATCCGCAGCCTGCTGCTGATGCTGCTCGGGGCCGGCGCGCTCGTACTGCGGCGGCGCAACCCGCTCGGCGTGCTCCTCTTCACCGGCGCCGTCAGCGTCGTCGAACTGGTGGCCGGCGGCGACCCGCCCGCCCCGGTCGCGATGAGCGCGGTCATCGCGCTCTACACGGTCGCCGCCCGTACCGACCGCCCCACCACCTGGCGCGTCGGCCTGCTCACGATGGCCGTGCTCACCGGCGCCGCGATGTTCTTCGGCACCACCCCCTGGTACACCCAGGAGAACCTCGGCATCTTCGCCTGGACCGGCATGGCCGCGGCCGCCGGGGACGCCGTCCGCAGCCGCCGTGCCTTCGTCGACGCGATACGCGAGCGCGCCGAGCGGGCCGAACGCACCCGGGACGAGGAGGCCAAGCGCCGCGTCGCCGAGGAGCGCCTGCGGATCGCCCGCGACCTCCATGACGTCGTCGCCCACCACATCGCCCTGGTCAACGTCCAGGCCGGCGTCGCGGCCCACGTCATGGACAAGCGTCCCGACCAGGCCAAGGAAGCCCTCGCGCACGTGCGGGACGCCAGCCGCTCCGCCCTGAACGAGCTGCGGGCCACCGTGGGCCTGCTGCGCCAGTCCGGCGACCCGGAGGCCCCCACCGAGCCGGCACCCGGTCTCGGCGTCCTCGACGGACTGCTCGACACCTTCCGGCACGCCGGGCTCCCCGTCGATCTGGCTCGCACCGACCACGACACCCGGCTGCCCGCCGCCGTCGACCTCGCCGCCTACCGGATCATCCAGGAGGCGCTGACCAACGTACGCAAGCACGCAGGCCCGGACGCCAAGGCCGAGGTGAGCGTCGTCCGGGTCGGCAGGACCGTCGAGGTCACCGTCCTCGACAACGGCGCCTCCGAGGCCCCCGGCCGGCAGGCTCCCGGCCGGGACACCGGCGGCCACGGACTCATCGGCATGCGCGAACGCGTCACCGCGCTCGGCGGCACCCTCACCGCCGCCCCCCGCTACGGCGGCGGCTTCCGCGTCCAGGCGATACTGCCCCTCAAGGCCCATCCGGAGGGGGACGCATGACGATCAGGGTGCTGCTCGCCGACGACCAGGCGCTGCTGCGCAGCGCGTTCAAGGTCCTCGTGAACTCCGAGCCCGACATGGAGGTCGTCGGGGAGGCGGCCGACGGGGCCGAGGCCGTCACCCTCGCCCGCTCCGAGAAGGCCGACGTCGTCCTCATGGACATCCGGATGCCGGGCACCGACGGCCTCGCCGCCACCCGCCTGATCAGCGCGGATCCGGAGCTGTCGGACGTACGGGTGGTCATGCTGACCACCTTCGAGGTCGACGAGTACGTCGTGCAGTCGCTGCGCGCGGGCGCCTCCGGCTTCCTCGGAAAGGGCGCGGAGCCGGACGAACTCCTCAGCGCCATCCGGATCGCCGCCGCCGGTGAGGCACTGCTCTCGCCCGTGGCGACCAAGGGACTGATCGCCAAGTTCCTCGCCCAGGGCGGAAGTTCGGAGCCCGGCCAGGATTCCAGCGCCCACTCGGAGCGGCTCGCCGCGCTGACCGTACGGGAACGGGAGGTCCTCGTCCTCGTCGCCGGCGGGCACTCCAACGACGAGATCGCGGACCGCCTGGAAGTCAGCCCGCTCACCGTCAAGACCCATGTGAACCGTGCGATGGCGAAACTCGGCGCGCGCGACCGTGCCCAATTGGTGGTCATCGCGTACGAATCGGGCCTGGTACGTCCAAGGGTGGAGTAGGAGGCGCTGCCGGCGTACTCCAGGCGCGGTATGCGGGACGTAAGGAATCTGGACCTGCGGCCGACGGATACCCCCCGGGAATGGCAGATCGTATAAGCGGGCCATTGGTGCCCACGGACGGGCCGCCTCAGGTGCCCACCTGCCGAGTACGCCACAGAAGAGAGACCCCATGTCCTGGCTGTCCAGATTCAGCCTCGCGCAACGGGCCCTGATAGGGCTGATCTCGATCGTCGCGATCGTCTTCGGAGCGATCGCCATCCCGCAGCTGAAGCAGCAGCTGCTGCCCTCCATCGAACTCCCGATGGTCTCGGTCCTCGCCCCCTACCAGGGCGCGTCCCCCGATGTGGTGGAGAAGCAGGTCGTCGAACCGCTCGAGAACACCATCAAGGCCGTCGACGGCATCAAGGGCATCACCTCCACGGCGTCCGAGGGCAACGCCGTGATCATGGCCACCTTCGACTACGGGGACGAGGGCACCAAACAGCTCGTCGCCGATGTCCAGCAGGCCGTGAACCGCGCCCGGATCCAGCTCCCGGACACCGTCGACCCGCAGGTCGTCGCCGGTTCGACGGACGACATCCCGACCGTCGTCCTCGCCGTGACCTCCGACAAGGACCAGCAGGCTCTCGCCGATCAGCTGGAGCGGACGGTCGTCCCGGCGCTGGAGGACATCGACGGGGTCGGCCAGGTCTCCATCGACGGCGTCCAGGACCTCCAGGTCTCGGTCACCCCCGACGACACGAAGCTCGCGGCCGCCGGAATCACCTCCATGGCGCTCGGCGAGGCCCTGAAGTCGGGCGGCGCGACGATCCCGGCCGGCTCCTTCTCTGAGGCGGGCAAGAGCCGTACGGTCCAGGTCGGCGGCGGCTTCACCTCCCTGAAGCAGATCGAGGACCTGCGGATCGCCCCGGCGGCACCCGGCAAGGGCACGCCGGTCCGCCTCGGGGACATCGCCACCGTGAAGCAGCAGGAGTCCCAGCGGGTCTCCCTCACCCGGACGAACGGCAGGCCCAGCCTCGCCGTGATGGCCACCATGGACAACGACGGCAGTGCCGTCGCCATCTCCGAAGCGGTCAAGGACAAGCTGCCCGGGCTCCGCAAGGACCTGGGCGCCGGCGCCGAGCTCACGGTCGTCTCCGACCAGGGCCCGGCCGTCTCCAAGTCCATCTCCGGCCTCACCACGGAGGGCGCGCTCGGCCTGGTCTTCGCCGTCCTCGTCATCCTGGTGTTCCTGGCCTCGCTGCGCTCCACCCTGGTCACCGCGGTCTCCATCCCGCTGTCGGTGGTCCTCGCCCTCATCGTGCTGTGGACGAGGGACCTCTCCCTCAACATGCTGACGCTGGGCGCCCTGACGATCGCGATCGGCCGGGTCGTCGACGACTCGATCGTGGTCCTGGAGAACATCAAGCGGCACCTCGGCTACGGCGAGGAGCGCCAGGCGGCGATCCTGACCGCCGTCCGCGAGGTCGCCGGCGCGGTCACCTCCTCCACGCTGACCACCGTGGCCGTGTTCCTGCCGATCGGCCTGGTCGGCGGCATGGTGGGCGAGCTGTTCGGCTCGTTCAGCCTGACGGTGACCGCGGCCCTGTTGGCCTCGCTGCTCGTCTCGCTGACGGTCGTCCCGGTCCTCTCGTTCTGGTTCCTGCGCGCCCCCAAGGGCACCTCCGAGGACCCCGACGAGGCGCGGCGCGTCGCCGAGGAGAAGGAGAGCCGCAGCAGGCTCCAGCGGATGTACGTCCCGGTGCTCCGGTTCGCCACCCGCCGCCGCCTCACCAGCGTCGCCCTCGCGATCGTGGTGCTCGTGGGCACCTTCGGCATGGCGCCGCTGCTGAAGACGAACTTCTTCGACCAGGGCGAGCAGGAAGTCCTCTCCATCAAGCAGGAGCTCGCGGCCGGCACCAGCCTGGAGGCGGCCGACGCGGCGTCGAAGAAGGTCGAGAAGGTGCTGGCCTCGGTCGACGGGGTGAAGGACTATCAGGTCACCGTCGGCTCCTCCGGCTTCATGGCTGCCTTCGGCGGCGGTACGGGCGCCAACCAGGCCTCGTACCAGGTGACCCTGGAGGACTCGGCGTCGTACGAGAAGACCCGCGACCGCATCGACGAGGCGCTGGGCAGGCTCGACGGCATCGGCGACACGACGATCGCGGCCGGCGACGGCTTCGGCAGCCAGGACCTGAGCGTCGTGGTGAAGGCGCCGGACGCGCAGACGCTGAAGAAGGCCTCCGAAGAGGTCCGTGCCGCGGTCTCCAAGCTCGACGACGTCACCGACGTGCAGAGCGATCTGTCGCAGTCGGTGCCGCGGATCTCGGTCAGGGCCACCGCGAAGGCGGCGGAGGCCGGCTTCAACGAGGCGACCCTCGGCATGGCGGTGGCGCAGGCGGTCCGCGGCACCCCGTCGGGCAAGGCGATCCTCGACGACACCGAGCGGGACATCGTCATCACGTCGGCCCGGCCGGCGAAGACGCTGGACGAGCTGAAGGCGCTGCCCCTCGGCCCGGTGAAGCTGGGCGACATCGCCGAGGTGAAGCTGGTCCCGGGCCCGGTCTCGATGACCAGGATCGACGGCTCGCGGGCCGCGACGATCACCGCGAAGCCGACCGGGGACAACACCGGTGCGGTGAGCTCGGCGCTCCAGTCGAAGATCAGCTCGCTGGACCTGCCGGAGGGCGCCACCGCCTCCATCGGCGGTGTCTCGGAGGACCAGAGCGAGGCGTTCCTGAAGCTGGGCCTCGCGATGCTGGCGGCGATCGCGATCGTGTTCATGCTGCTGGTCGCGACCTTCAAGTCCCTGGTCCAGCCGCTGATCCTGCTGGTGTCCATCCCCTTCGCGGCGACGGGCGCGATCGGTCTGCTGATCCTGACCGGAACGGCGATGGGCGTCCCGGCGATGATCGGTCTGCTGATGCTCATCGGCATCGTGGTGACCAACGCGATCGTCCTGATCGACCTGATCAACCAGTACCGGGCCCAGGGTCTGGGCGTCGTCGAAGCGGTCGTCGAGGGCGGCCGCCACCGGCTCCGCCCGATCCTGATGACGGCCCTGGCGACGATCTTCGCGCTGCTGCCGATGGCCCTGGGCGTCACCGGCGAGGGCGGCTTCATCGCGCAGCCGCTGGCGGTGGTGGTGATCGGCGGTCTGATCACCTCGACGCTGCTGACGCTGCTGCTGGTCCCGACGCTCTACGCGATGGTCGAACTCCGCAAGGAGCGCCGCGCGAAGAAGAAGGCGGCGAAGCGGGAGCGGAAGTCGGGCGCCGCGACCCCGTCGGAGTCCCCGGAGCCGGCCAACGCCTGATCCCCCGGCGCCGGCCCGCCTTCGGGCCGGACACGTGTGAGGGGCGCTCCGCGACGGCGGGGCGCCCCTCATTCACGTACGACCGCTTCTGGCTACGGAAGCGCCAGCATCCGCTCCAGGGCCAGCTTCGCGAAGCTCTCCGTCTCCCGGTCGACCTGGATCCGGTTGACCAGGTTGCCCTCGGCCAGTGACTCCAGCGTCCACACCAGGTGCGGCAGGTCGATGCGGTTCATCGTCGAGCAGAAGCAGACCGTCTTGTCGAGGAAGACGATCTCCTTGTCGGGGTGCGCGTTCGCCACCCGGCGGACCAGGTTCAGCTCGGTGCCGATGGCCCACTTGGAGCCGGCCGGGGCCGCCTCCAGCGTCTTGATGATGTACTCCGTCGAGCCCACGTAGTCCGCGGCGGCCACGACCTCGTGCTTGCACTCGGGGTGCACCAGCACGTTGACGCCCGGGATCCGCTCCCGCACGTCGTTGACCGAGTCCAGGGAGAACCGGCCGTGCACCGAGCAGTGGCCGCGCCAGAGGATCATCTTGGCGTTGCGCAGCTCCTCGACGGTCAGACCGCCGTTGGGCTTGTGCGGGTTGTACAGCACGCAGTCCTCGAGCGACATGCCCATCTCGCGCACCGCGGTGTTCCGGCCGAGGTGCTGGTCCGGCAGGAACAGCACCTTCTCTCCCTGCTCGAAGGCCCAGTCCAGGGCCCGCTTGGCGTTCGAGGAGGTGCAGATCGTTCCGCCGTGCTTGCCGGTGAAGGCCTTGATGTCGGCGGAGGAGTTCATGTACGAGACGGGCACGACCTGCTCGGCGACGCCGGCCTCGGTCAGCACGTCCCAGCACTCGGCGACCTGCTCGGCGGTGGCCATGTCGGCCATCGAGCAGCCCGCCGCCAGGTCGGGCAGCACGACCTTCTGGTCGTCGGACGTCAGGATGTCCGCCGACTCGGCCATGAAGTGCACACCGCAGAAGACGATGTACTCGGCCTCCGGCTTGGCGGCCGCGTCCTTCGCCAGCTTGAAGGAGTCGCCGGTGACGTCCGCGAACTGGATGACCTCGTCGCGCTGGTAGTGGTGCCCCAGGACGAAGACCTTGTCCCCGAGCTTCTCCTTGGCCGCACGGGCGCGCTCCACCAGGTCCGGGTCGGACGGCGAGGGAAGGTCGCCGGGGCACTCCACGCCGCGCTCGCTCTTCGGGTCGGCCTCGCGGCCGAGAAGCAGCAGCGCGAGGGGCGACGGCTGGACATCCAGGGGCTGGGCGGTGGTCACGTCACGCACCTTTTCTTCTCTGCAGACAGGCCTTCTCGTCTATTTGACGCTATCTATCATAACTGCTTCACGTCACTTTGACGATGGCCATAGTGTCGATGTGACACATCACCTCTCCACGGACCGGTGCTTGCCCAGGGCGGGGTGTGCGAGCATGAAAGGGAAACGCAAGCCTCGGCTTGGAATGAATCCGCGGCCCCGCCGGTTGCAACCGTCGGCAAGCAGTCTCCGTACAACCCGGGAGAGAAGCAGATGTCCGTATCGGACGAGAAGACCACTGTCAGCGACGGCATCCTCCTGTCTGACGCCGCCGCGGCCAAGGTCAAGGCCCTGCTCGACCAGGAAGGCCGCGACGACCTGGCACTGCGTGTCGCCGTTCAGCCCGGCGGCTGCTCCGGCCTTCGTTACCAGCTGTTCTTCGACGAGCGTTCGCTCGACGGTGACGTCGTGAAGGACTTCGACGGCGTCAAGGTCGTCACCGACCGCATGAGCGCCCCGTACCTGGGCGGCGCCTCGATCGACTTCGTCGACACGATCGAGAAGCAGGGCTTCACGATCGACAACCCGAACGCCACGGGCTCCTGCGCCTGCGGCGACTCGTTCAGCTAAGCGGCGACGCGTCGGCGGCGGCCCCCGGTCCACCGGGGGCCGCCGCTTTCGTGCGTCCGGACAGGTGCCGCGCGGGCTCAGCCCACCTGCGGGACCCGTGAGCCGCTCGCCGCGTCCACGACCTGCCGGCCGCCCAGCGGCTCCTTGAGCGTGACCGTCTTCGTCACCTCCACCGCCATCGCGATACAGGCCCGGTCGTGCTTGAGGGGCGTCTCCGTGATGGTCAGCGAGACCCGCGCCGCGCTTTCGTCCGCCCGGACGGCGTAGTTACTGCACACACCGCCCCAGAAGGTGACGGAGAGCGTCCGGCCCTCCACGGAGTACGACTGGATCTGCCGCGGCGGCGCCGCGTCGTCGGACGGCACCGGGACCGGTGTCGGGGTCGGCGTGGGCCTCGGCGACAGATACCGCGGCGCCACGGCGGTCTGCGCCACCGTGAAGGGCCGGGCCCCGGCCTTCGGCTCCACCTCGAACAGCCAGGACGGCACGAGCGCCTGCCGGCCGTCCACCAGCTGCGCGGCCAGACCGAAGACCGCCTTGGTGACCGTCATCTCCTGAGGCGCGATCCGGTCGGGCGCCACCTGGCACGGCGCCGCCGGGGTGGTCGGCGCCGCGAGGCCGGCCGTTCCGGACAGACCCGCGGGCTTCTCGTCCTGCGCCGCCGGGGGATCCGTGGCGCAGCCGCCGATGTCGCCCGGGCCCGCTCCCCGTGCCGCCTCGTTCAGCTGCTTCAGCGCCTCGGCAGCGCCGATCACCGGATAGACATCGCCCTTGACCGGCTTCTCCAGCCGGCCGCTTCCACCCACCAGCCGGCCGTCGGGACCGACATGGACACCCGTCGACCAGCCGTAGGTCGGCAGCCCGCCGACGACCGGATCGGCGTTCACCACCCGGACCGCGCCCATCACCTGGCTCGCGTCCAGCTCGGCGTCCGGCTGCCCCACCGCCTTCAGTACCCCGGCCGCGGCCTTCTTCGCCGCCTCCTCGCTCACCGGCGTACCGCCCGTGCCCGGCGTCGTACCGCCACCGCACGGCTTGCCCTTCAGGCAGTTGTCGTCGCGGGGCCCACCGTCGTACTGAGTGAACGACCATGTCCCGGGCGCTTCCGCCCGGACCTCCAGCAGGGGCCCGAAACCGTCCTTCGGCGGGGCGATCTTCCACACCGGGCCCTCCAGCCGCGGCGTGCCCCCCACTCCGAGGGCCTTCGCCAGGCGCGCCACCTCGTCCTGGGTGACCCGGCCCTTCGCCCGGTGGACGGGGGCCGACTCCGGGCCGGCCGGCAGCTTGCCCTTGGCCCGGTAGACCGTCCCGGACGGATCCGGCTCACCCGGCGCGATACCGGGCCCCGGCCCGTCACCCGACCCGTCGAGACGCAGTGGCGGGGGAGTGCGCCCCGCGTCGGCCGCGCCGGGCCGGTCGTCCGTACGGCCACCGTCGGACGCGGCCGTCGTGAAATACACCCCGCCGCCCCCGGCGAGCAGGACCGCCGCGGTCACCGAGGCGACCACGAGCGGCGACCACCTCCGCCGCGGCTTCTCCGGCGTGGACTGCGTGGGCTCCGTACCGCTCACCGCATCGCTCCTTCATCTGTCGTGTTCCCTTGACGGGAGACACCGATGGGACGGAACGCGGCAGCGCACGGTTCCCCGCGTGCGCCGTCAGGGGTTCATCAGGGGCTCGATCAGCCGGGCCGACGCGGGCGGCACGACGACGCCATGGATCAGCGAGGGAGGCACCGGCGCGGGGGAGCCCACCGCCGGCACAGCCCAGTGGCGCACCATGCGCGCGCTGTCCCCGCACAGCTGCGCGAGAGTGATCTCGGTCTCCTGCTGCTCACGAAGAGCGGTGTGCTTCGCCATAGCCGCACCGTACGCACGCCGGGCCCACGGAAAAAAGGCCTACTCTGGGGTAGTTTCCGCACTTCAGGCGGGCCTTTCGGCCAGGTAGCCTCAATTGGCAACTCCCGCCGTCACTCACCGCCTCCCTTGCAGGAGCGCCGCGCGCGCTCCTTTTCAATTCCACAGGAGCGCCTCGCCGATGCGTATCGCAGTCACCGGCTCCATCGCCACCGACCACCTCATGACCTTCCCGGGCCGGTTCGCGGACCAGCTCGTCGCGGACCAGCTGCACACGGTCTCGCTCTCGTTCCTCGTCGACAACCTCGACGTACGCAGGGGAGGCGTCGGCGCCAACATCTGCTTCGGCATGGGGCAGCTCGGCGCCCGTCCGATCCTCGTCGGCGCGGCCGGCTCGGACTTCGACGAGTACCGCGCCTGGCTCGACCGCCACGGTGTCGACACCGGCTCGGTCCGCATCTCCGAGGTGCTGCACACCGCGCGCTTCGTCTGCACCACCGACGCCGACCACAATCAGATCGGCTCCTTCTACACCGGCGCGATGAGCGAGGCCCGGCAGATCGAGCTGAAGGCCGTCGCCGACCGCGTCGGCGGCCTCGACCTGGTCCTGATCGGCGCGGACGACCCCGAGGCGATGCTGCGCCACACCGAGGAGTGCAAGGCCCGCGCGATCCCCTTCGCGGCCGACTTCTCGCAGCAGATCGCCCGGATGAACGGCGACGAGATCCGCACCCTCCTGGAGGGCGCGACCTACCTCTTCTCCAACGAGTACGAGAAGGGCCTCATCGAGTCCAAGACCGGCTGGACCGACGAGGAGATCCTGGGGAAGGTCGGCCACCGGGTCACCACGCTGGGATCACGCGGCGTCCGCATCGAGCGTCTCGGCGAGGACCCGATCGAGGTCGGCTGCCCGGAGGAGGAGCGCAAGGTCGAGCCCACCGGCGTCGGCGACGCCTTCCGGGCGGGATTCCTCTCCGGCCTCTCCTGGGGCGTCGGCCTGGAGCGCGCGGCCCAGGTGGGCTGCATGCTCGCCACGCTGGTGATCGAGACGCTCGGCACGCAGGAGTACACCCTGCGCCGCGCCAACTTCATGGAGCGCTTCACCAAGGCGTACGGCGACGTGGCCGCTTCCGAGGTCCAGAAGCACATCCCGTAGTCCGGCGGCGCGCCCGCGCCGTCACGCGACCCGGCGGACCACGTACGCGACACCGCGGTCCGCCGGCCGCTCGCCGACGTACTCCTGCCCGCGCATCTCGCACCACGCGGGGATGTCCAGCCGGGCCGCCTCGTCGTCCGAGAGGACCGTGACGGTCCCGCCGACGGGTACGTCCCCGATCACCTTGGCCAGCTCGATCACCGGGATGGGGCAGCGCCTGCCGAGCGCGTCCACGACGAGGCTGCCGGCGACGGGGGAGCCGCCCGGGGCGTCGGCCGTTCGAGGGGCGCCGGCGGTGGCCGGGGCGGAAGCGGCGGAGGCCGGCACGCCCAGGTTCTGGCGTACGCCCGCCACCACCCCCGGCAGGACCTCCAGGAAACGGTCCACATCGCCGGCCGCGGTCCCCGGCGGCAGGGACACCCGCACGTTCCCCTCGGACAGCACCCCCATCGCCCGCAGCACATGGCTCGGCGTCAGTGTGGAACTCGTACACGACGAACCGGATGAAACGGAGAAACCCTCCCGGTCCAGCTCGTGCAGCAGCGTCTCCCCGTCGACATAGAGACACGAGAAGGTGACGAGGTGCGGGAGCCGGCGCCGGGGATCGCCGACCACCTCGACATCCGGCACCAGCTCCGGCACCCGGGTACGGATCAGGTCCACCAGCGCCCGCAGCCGGACGCCCTCCTCCACCGCCTCGGCGCGCACCGCCCGCAGCGAAGCCGCCGCCGCCACGATCGCCGGGATGTTCTCGAAGCCGGCCGCCCGCCCCGACTCCCGCTCGTCCGCCGGGCCTTGGACGGCGAACCGCACTCCCTTGCGCACCGCGAGCAGCCCCACGCCCGCAGGGCCTCCCCATTTGTGGGCACTTGCCGCCAGCAGCGACCAATCACCTTCCACCGGGCCCCAGGCGAGCGACTGCGCCGCGTCCACGAGAAGCGGGACGCCCGCCGCCCGGCACGCCTCGGCGACCCGCGCCACCGGCTGCTCGGTACCCACCTCGTGGTTGGCGGACTGGAGGCAGGCCAGGGCGGTGTCCTCGCGCAGCGCCGCCGCGTACCCGGCCGGGTCCACCGCCCCCTCCCGGCTCACCGGCACCTCGGTCACCGTCCCGCCGGCCAGCTCGTGATCGGCGGCGGCGTGCAGGACGGAGGAGTGCTCCACGGCGGACACCACCAGATGGTCCCCGACACGCCGACGCCCCGCGAGGGCTCCGGAGATCCCCGAGTGAACCGCGCGCGTCCCCGAAGGAGTGAAGACGAGTTCGTCGGGACGGCACCCCACGGCCTCGGCGGCGGCCTCCCGGGCGGCGTCCAGCAACAGCCGGGCGCGCCGCCCCTCGCGGTAGAGCCGGGCCGGGTCGGCCCAGCCCTCGTCGAGCGCGGCCTGCAGGGCCTGGCGGGCCACGGGGTGCAGCGGAGCGGCGGAAGCGGCATCGAAATAGGGCACGTGTCCACGCTAACCCCCGCCCTGGAGGGGCCGTCAGATGGGCGCGTCCGAGGGCCGGTCGGTCCCCCCTCGGAGCCCTGCGGAACCATGGAGTCCACCCCTTCGGGGAGTCGGGCGGCGCGTTGGGCACCCTCCCCGCGCGACCCCAAATAGCGTCCAGTAGGGTTTGGTCCGCATAAACATCCAAACCCCTGCCCGCGGCCAGGGCGGCGACCGACCAGCGAGACGGCCGTAGCCGACCAGCGCGGGCGAGACTCTCGGGAAGGCGCTACGTGAGTCCCAACGGCTCCGACCGCTCGTCGCGGCGCCCGATGCGGCGGAAGCTGCCGCAGGTGCTGACTGCGGGCCTGATCCTGGCTACCGCCTCCGGTTGCTCGTACAACTGGGAAGATTTCCCCCGCCTCGGAATGCCCACCCCAGTGACGGAAGAGGCTCCTCGGATCCTCTCCCTCTGGCAGGGCTCGTGGGCGGCTGCGCTCGCCACGGGCGTGCTGGTCTGGGGTCTCATCCTCTGGGCGGTCATCTTCCACCGGCGCAGCCGTACCAAGGTCGAGGTTCCGCCTCAGACCCGGTACAACATGCCCATCGAGGCGCTGTACACGGTGACGCCGCTCATCATCGTCTCGGTGCTCTTCTACTTCACCGCGCGTGATGAGTCGAAGCTCCTTTCGCTCTCCGACAAGCCGGCCCACACCGTGAACGTGGTCGGCTACCAGTGGAGCTGGGGCTTCAACTACGTCGAGAACGTCCCCGGCTCCACGGGTGACGCGACGAAGGACAAGAACCTCAAGGCCATCCCGGACAGGTTCCAGCAGGACTTCCCGGCGAACGCCGGCGGTGTCTACGACGCCGGTATCCCCGGCACGCGGAACCCGCAGAACGGCAACCCGGGTCCGACCCTGTGGCTGCCCAAGGGAGAGAAGGTCCGGTTCGTCCTGACCTCTCGTGACGTCATCCACTCCTTCTGGGTGGTCCCCTTCCTGATGAAGCAGGACGTCATCCCGGGTCACACCAACTCCTTCGAGGTGACCCCGACGCGCGAGGGCACCTTCATGGGCAAGTGCGCCGAGCTCTGCGGCGTCGACCACTCCCGGATGCTCTTCAACGTCAAGGTGGTCTCCCCGGAGCGCTACCAGCAGCACCTGAAGGAGCTGGCCGAGAAGGGGCAGACCGGCTACATCCCGTCGGGCATTGAGCAGACGGACCCGGCCAGGAATGCGGAGACGAACAAACTGTGAGCATCCTCAACGAACCCCAGGGTGCCGCCGCGGCTGAAGACTCTTACGAGAACGAGCTGCCGGTACGGCGCAAGCAGCCGGGCAATGTGGTGGTGACGTGGCTGACCACCACCGACCACAAGACCATCGGCACGATGTACCTGGTCACCTCGTTCGTGTTCTTCTGCATCGGCGGTCTCATGGCGCTCTTCATGCGCGCCGAGCTGGCCCGTCCGGGTACGCAGATCATGTCGAACGAGCAGTTCAACCAGGCGTTCACGATGCACGGCACGATCATGCTGCTGATGTTCGCGACGCCGCTGTTCGCCGGATTCGCGAACTGGATCATGCCGCTGCAGATCGGCGCGCCCGACGTGGCGTTCCCGCGGCTGAACATGTTCGCGTACTGGCTGTACCTCTTCGGCTCGATCATCGCGGTGGCCGGCTTCCTCACCCCGCAGGGTGCGGCCGACTTCGGCTGGTTCGCCTACTCCCCGCTGTCGGACGCCGTCCGCTCGCCGGGTGTCGGCGCCGACATGTGGATCATGGGTCTGGCCTTCTCCGGCTTCGGCACGATCCTCGGCTCGGTCAACTTCATCACCACGATCATCTGCATGCGCGCTCCCGGCATGACGATGTTCCGGATGCCGATCTTCACCTGGAACGTGCTGCTGACCGGTGTGCTGGTCCTGCTCGCCTTCCCGGTGCTGGCGGCCGCGCTGTTCGCCCTGGAGGCGGACCGCAAGTTCGGTGCGCATGTCTTCGACGCCAGTAACGGCGGCGCGTTGCTGTGGCAACACCTCTTCTGGTTCTTCGGACACCCAGAGGTGTACATCATCGCCTTGCCGTTCTTCGGAATCGTCTCCGAAGTCATCCCGGTGTTCAGCCGCAAGCCGATGTTCGGTTACATCGGTCTGGTGGCCGCGACCATCGGTATCGCCGGCCTGTCCGTGACCGTGTGGGCCCACCACATGTACGTCACCGGCGGTGTGCTCCTGCCGTTCTTCTCCTTCATGACGTTCCTCATCGCCGTACCGACCGGCGTGAAGTTCTTCAACTGGATCGGCACGATGTGGAAGGGCTCGCTGTCCTTCGAGACACCGATGCTCTGGACCATCGGCTTCCTGGTCACCTTCACCTTCGGTGGTCTGACCGGTGTCATCCTGGCCTCGCCCCCGATGGACTTCCACGTCTCCGACTCGTACTTCGTCGTCGCGCACTTCCACTACGTCGTCTTCGGCACCGTGGTCTTCGCGATGTTCGCCGGATTCCACTTCTGGTGGCCGAAGTTCACGGGCAAGATGCTGGACGAGCGCCTCGGCAAGATCACCTTCTGGACGCTGTTCATCGGCTTCCACGGCACGTTCCTGGTGCAGCACTGGCTGGGTGCGGAAGGCATGCCGCGCCGGTACGCGGACTACCTCGACGCCGACGGCTTCACCGCGCTGAACACCATCTCCACGATCAGCTCGTTCCTGCTGGGCCTGTCGATCCTGCCCTTCCTGTACAACGTCTGGAAGACGGCGAAGTACGGCAAGAAGATCGAGATCGACGACCCGTGGGGCTACGGCCGCTCGCTGGAGTGGGCGACGTCCTGCCCGCCGCCGCGGCACAACTTCCTCACGCTGCCGCGGATCCGTTCCGAATCCCCGGCGTTCGACCTGCACCACCCGGAGATCGCCGCTCTCGACCAGCTCGAGCACGCCGGCCACGGTGCCAGTGCCCTCGCTGGTGACAAGGAGGCCGGCAAGTGAAGATCCAGGGCAAGATGTTCATCTGGCTGAGCGTCTTCATCCTCGCCATGGCGATTCTCTATGGCGTGTGGTCGAAGGAGCCGGCCGGTACGACGGCGCTCTTCCTGGCCTTCGGCCTGAGCATCATGATCGGCTACTACCTGGCCTTCACGGCCCGGCGAGTGGACGCCATGGCTCAGGACAACAAGGAGGCCGATGTCGCGGACGAGGCCGGTGAGCTGGGCTTCTTCGCCCCGCACAGCTGGCAGCCGCTGTCGCTGGCCATCGGTGGCGCGCTCGCCTTCCTGGGCATCGCCATGGGCTGGTGGCTGGTGTACTTCTCCGCGCCGCTGATCCTCGTCGGCCTGTTCGGCTGGGTCTTCGAGTTCTACCGCGGTGAGAACCAGAACCAGTAGCGGACGCAGTACCGAGAAGGACCCGGGCCACCCCCCTCCAGGGGGTGGCCCGGGTCCTTCGTTTGCAGTCACTCCGCGCGCTGGAACGGGCGAATCTTCATACCGTGAGCTCATGAACCACACGCCGCGCATCCGCACCGTTCTCAGCTGCACCCTGCTGGTCGTCGCCGTGGGCGCGAGTGCCACGGCGTGCGGTGATTCGGACAAGAACCCCCTCTCGGCGCCGCCGTACGACGCCGGGCAGCAGGTCGTCGTCAACACGCCCGCCGGCAGTGCCAAGGCGGACCCGGACAAGCCCCTGGAGGTGACCGCCAAGGGCAAGGAGGGCCGCATCACGGACGTGACGGCCGTGGACGAGGCGGGCCACCGGGTGGCCGGCGAACTCTCCGCCGACGGCAGTCGCTGGCGTTCCACCGCCCCGCTCGCGGCCGGCGCCCACTACACACTGAAGGTCCTGACCGAGGACGAGGAGGGCGCTCCCGGCGCCCGTACGCTCACGTTCGCGACGTCACCGGCCAAGCGGGTCCTCAAAGTCGCATTCGGCCCGCAGGCGGGCACATATGGCGTCGGGCAGCCCATCACGGCGGAGCTCAGCCTTCCGGTCAAGGACAAGGCGGCCCGCGCGGCGATCGAGCGGTCCCTGAAGGTGCGTTCCACACCCGCCGTCGAGGGCGCCTGGCACTGGGCGGACGACAAGAAGCTGCACTTCCGCCCCAAGGACTACTGGCCCACCGGAGCGACGGTCACCGCGACCAGCAATCTCGGCGGCGTGAAGGTGGCGAACAAGCTCTACGGATCCGCCACCAAGCCCCTGAAGCTCACGATCGGCGACCGGCTCGAAGCCATCACGGACGCGGCGAGTCACCAGATGACGGTGCTGCGCAACGGAGAAGTGATCAATACCATTCCGATCACCACCGGGAAGCCGGGCTTTTCCACCCGCAACGGCATCAAAGTGGTCCTCGGCAAGGAGCGGTACGTCCGGATGCGCAGCACCACGGTGGGCATCTCCGCGGGCAGCAGCGAGTCCTACGACCTGCCCGTCTACTGGGCCACCCGGGTCACCTGGAGCGGTGAGTACGTCCACGCCGCGCCGTGGTCCGTCGGTGCCCAGGGCTACGCCAACGTGAGCCACGGCTGCACCGGCATGTCCACCAGCAACGCCGCCTGGTTCTTCGAGAACGTCCGCGAGGGTGACATCGTCAAGGTCATCAACAGCTACGGCGCCGAGATGGACCCGTTCGGCAACGGCTACGGCGACTGGAACCTGAACTGGGACAAGTGGCGCAAGGGCAGCGCCCTGCTGGCGGGCACCCGCGACGGCAGCAGCCCCACCGACCAGGCGAGGCTGCGGCCCGCGGTCTAGCGTCAGGCCCGGACGGCCGGCCGGGTGCGCAGCAGGGCCGCCAGAGCGGCCGCGAACTCGACCGGTTCGACGGGGAGGGTCACCGCGGCGTCCGCACGGCTCCAGGTCGCCAGCCAGGCGTCCTGGGGGCGCCCCATCAGCAGCAGCACGGGGGGACAGTGGAAGATCTCGTCCTTGATCTGCCGGCACACGCCCATACCGCCCGCGGGCACGGCCTCGCCGTCCAGCACGCAGACGTCGATGCCGCCGCCGTCCAGCTGCTCCAGAACCGCCGGGAGTGTCGCGCACTCGATGAACTCGACCGGGGGAACATCGGCAGCGGGCCTTCGCCCGGCGGCCATCCGCACCTGCGCACGGGTGTTCGCGTCGTCGCTGTAGACCAGAACCGTGGCGCTCGACTGCATCGTTCCTCCGTGAAGGTCATCAACCGATGGGCCGGATGCTACTCCGTCCCACGGCGTGTCAACACCGGTTCGGACACCGCTTCGATGGGCCGTTCGGGCTGGACACACCCCCCTGACACTCCGAACGGTACCCCCCGGAGTGAGGGCGGGATAAGCGACCGACATAATGTCGGTCGTGGCGACAGCAACGACAGTAGAAACCGGGCACGCGCACCCGTCGGTCAATCGACCGAACCTCACCAGCGTCGGAACCATCATCTGGCTGAGTTCCGAGCTGATGTTCTTCGCGGCCCTCTTCGCGATGTACTTCACCCTGCGATCGGTGACGGGTGCCGAGTTCTGGGCAGAAAAGGCCTCGGCCTTGAACTTCCCGTTCTCGGCTACCAACACCACGATCCTGGTGCTCTCCTCACTCACCTGCCAGCTCGGCGTCTTCGCCGCGGAGCGGGGCGACGTGAAGAAGCTGAGGGCGTGGTTCGTGATCACATTCGTGATGGGTGCGATCTTCATCGGCGGCCAGGTCTTCGAGTACACCGAGCTGGTCAAGCACGAGGGCCTTTCGCTCTCGTCGGACCCGTACGGCTCGGTGTTCTACCTGACGACCGGCTTCCACGGCCTGCACGTGACGGGCGGTCTCATCGCCTTCCTGCTGGTCCTCGGCAGGACGTACGCGGCCAAGAGATTCACTCACGAGCAGGCAACCGCCGCCATCGTCGTGTCCTACTACTGGCACTTCGTCGATGTCGTCTGGATCGGCCTCTTCGCCACGATCTACATGATCAAGTAGTCGGACCCGAAGTCCGGCACATCCAGCAAGCATCGACGCAGAAGATCCTGACACCGGGGTAATCCGTGAAAAAGCTCTCCGCACGACGACGCCATCCGCTGGCGGCGGTCGTCGTCCTACTCCTCGCGCTGGCGGCCACCGGGGGGCTGTACGCCGCGTTCGCACCTGCGGGCACGGCGAAGGCCGACGAGACCGCCCAGTCCCTTGCCATCGAGGAGGGCAAGAAGCTCTACTCCGTCGGCTGCGGCAGCTGCCACGGAGTCAGCGGTCAGGGGACCACTGACGGCCCGAGCCTGGTCGGCGTCGGCTCCGCAGCCGTGGACTTCCAGGTCGGCACCGGCCGCATGCCGGCGCAGCAGCCGGGCGCCCAGGTGCCGAAGAAGAAGGTCATCTACACGCAGGCCGAGATCGATCAGCTCGCCGCGTACGTCGCCTCTCTCGGCGCCGGCCCGATCACGCCGACCGAGGGGCAGTACAGCCCCGACGGCGCGGACATCGCCAAGGGTGGCGACCTGTTCCGCTCCAACTGCGCCCAGTGCCACAACTTCACCGGTGAGGGCGGCGCGCTGACGCACGGCAAGTACGCCCCGAGCCTCGAAGGCGTGAGCCCGAAGCACCTCTACGAGGCCATGCAGACCGGCCCGCAGAACATGCCCTCCTTCCCGGACACGACCATGCCGGAGAAGGAGAAGAAGGACATCATCGCGTACGTCAAGGCCGTCAACGGCGAGCAGTCCAAGAACCCCGGCGGTCTGACGCTGGGTGGTCTCGGACCGGTCCCCGAGGGCCTGTTCGCCTGGATCTTCGGGCTGGGCGCACTGATCGCAGTTGCCATTTGGGTCGCGGCCCACACCGCTAAGGCCAAGAAGTCATGAGTACCCAAGAGATTCCAGAAGAGAACCTGCCCGCTGAGCAGGAGACCGCGCACGGCGCGGTGAAGGTCGCGGACGACCCGTTCGCGGACCCGGGCCTCCCGGCCCACAAGCCGCGCATACAGGACATCGACGAGCGGGCCGCCAAGCGGTCCGAGCGAGCGGTCGCCTTCATGTTCACGCTGTCGATGCTGGCCACCGTCGGCTTCATCGCCTCGTACGTGATCTTCCCGGTCGACCAGATCGTGTACATCTGGCCGTTCGGCCGGGTGAGCGCGCTCAACTTCGCGCTGGGATGGACCCTCGGACTCGCTCTCTTCTTCATCGGCGCGGGCGCGGTCCACTGGGCCCGCACCCTGATGTCCGACGTGGAGATGTCCGACGATCGTCACCCGATCGCCGCGTCGCCCGAGGTCAAGGCCAAGGTCATGGCCGACTTCGCGGCCGGTGCCACCGAGTCCGCGCTGGGTCGGCGCAAGCTGATCCGCAACACGATGTTCGGTGCGCTGGCGCTGGTGCCGCTCTCCGGTGTGGTGCTGCTGCGCGACATGGGTCCGCTGCCGGAGGAGAAGCTCCGCAAGACCCTGTGGGCCAAGGGCAAGCAGCTCATCAACATGAACACGCATGAGCCGCTGCGTCCCGAGGACGTCGCCGTCGGTTCGCTGACGTTCGCGATGCCCGAGGGCCTCTCGGAGCACGACCACAGCTTCCAGAACGAGATCGCCAAGGCCGCCCTGATGATCGTCCGGCTTCAGCCGGAGGACATCAAGGACAAGCGCGAGCTCGACTGGTCGCACCAGGGCATCGTCGCCTTCTCGAAGATCTGCACCCACGTGGGCTGCCCGATCTCGCTGTACGAGCAGCAGACGCACCACGTGCTCTGCCCGTGCCACCAGTCCACCTTCGACCTGTCCGACGGCGCCCGCGTCATCTTCGGCCCGGCCGGCCACGCGCTGCCGCAGCTGCGGATCGGCGTGAACGACAAGGGCTTCCTCGAGGCGCTCGGCGACTTCGAAGAGCCCGTCGGCCCTGCCTTCTGGGAGCGCGGATGAGCACCGTGAACGAATCAAGCAACAAGAAGGCACCCGCGGGCGAGCGGGTCGCCGACTGGGCCGACGGACGGCTGGGCATCTACAGCCTCGCCAAGGCCAACATGCGCAAGATCTTCCCGGACCACTGGTCCTTCATGCTCGGTGAGATCGCGCTGTACAGCTTCCTCGTCATCATCCTCACGGGTGTGTATCTGACGCTGTTCTTCCACCCGTCGATGAACGAGGTGGAGTACCACGGCAGCTACATCCCGCTGCAGGGTCAGCTGATGTCCGAGGCGTTCAACTCGACGATGCACATCAGCTTCGACGTCCGCGGTGGTCTGCTCATCCGGCAGATCCACCACTGGGCGGCGCTGATCTTCCTCGCCGCGATGTTCGTGCACATGATGCGCGTCTTCTTCACGGGCGCGTTCCGCAAGCCGCGTGAGATCAACTGGCTGTTCGGCTTCCTGCTGTTCTTCCTGGGCATGTTCACCGGCTTCACCGGTTACTCGCTCCCGGACGACCTGCTCTCCGGCACCGGTGTCCGGTTCACGCAGGGCGCGATCCTGTCCATGCCGATCGTGGGCACCTACATCTCGATGTTCCTCTTCGGGGGAGAGTTCCCCGGTGGCGACTTCGTGGGCCGGTTCTACTCGGCGCACATCCTGCTGCTGCCGGGCCTCATGCTCGGTCTGGTGGTCGCCCACCTCATCCTGGTGTTCGTCCACAAGCACACGCACTTCCAGGGCCCGGGCCGTACGAACAAGAACGTCGTCGGCATGCCGCTGATGCCGGTCTACATGGCCAAGGCCGGAGGCTTCTTCTTCCTGGTCTTCGGTGTCATCGCGGTCATCGCGGCCATCGCGCAGATCAACCCGATCTGGGCCATGGGTCCGTACCGTCCGGACCAGGTGTCCACCGGCGCCCAGCCCGACTGGTACATGGGCTTCGCCGAGGGTCTGATCCGCTTCATGCCGGGCTGGGAGATCAACCTCTGGGGCCACACGCTCGTCCTGGGCGTGATGATCCCGCTGGTGCTCTTCCCGCTGGTGCTGGGCGCGATGGGGGTCTACCCGTTCATCGAGTCCTGGATCACGGGTGACAAGCGCGAGCACCACATCGCCCAGCGCCCGCGCAACGCGCCGACCCGCACCGCGTTCGGTGTCGCGTGGATCGCGGCGTACATGATCATGCTGATCGGTGGTGGAAACGACCTCTGGGCCACCCACCTCCATCTGTCGATCAACTCGATCACCTGGTTCGTCCGGATCTTCTTCATCGCCGGGCCGGTCATCGCGTTCATCGTCACCAAGCGGATCTGCCTGGGTCTGCAGCGGCGTGACCACGACAAGGTGCTGCACGGACGCGAGTCCGGCATCATCAAGCGGCTGCCGCACGGCGAGTTCGTGGAGGTCCACGAGCCGCTCAGCGAGGGCGACCGGTACAAGCTCACCGCGCACGAGCAGTACGCGCCCGCCGAGCTCGGCCCGACGGTCGACGAGAACGGTGTGGAGCGCAAGATCTCGCGCACGGAGAAGCTGCGGGTCAAGCTCAACAAGAGCTACTACGGCGAGGACAGTCAGATCGCCAAGCCCACCGCCGAGGAGTACCAGGAGATCACCAGCGGCCACGGCCACCACTGATCACCTTCCCCCTGGGGCTTCGCCCCGGGGGGACCCCCAAAGGTCGCCACGGCAGGAGCCCCGTCCATTCGCTGGACGGGGCTCTTTGCCGTCCCCCGCGCTCGATAGGGTGGAGACACCCTTATCCGTATGGACCCAGGAGCGACCATGAGCGCTGTGACCCCCGCTGGAGGACCTACCACGGCGGGCCGCTCCTGGCCGGCCGTACTGGAGGGACTGCTCACCGGGCGCGACCAGAGCGCCGAGGACACCGCCTGGGCCATGGACCGCATCCTGCGCGGCGAGGCCACCGACGCCCAGATCGCCGGTTTCGCGGTGGCGCTGCGGGCCAAGGGCGAGACCGTCGAGGAGATCTCCGGGCTCGTACGCACCATGTACCAGCACGCCCGCACCATCGAGGTGCCCGGCCCCAGCGTCGACATCGTCGGCACCGGCGGCGACGGCGCCAAGACCGTCAACATCTCCACGATGTCCGCGATCGTCGTGGCCGGCACCGGGGCCAAGGTCGTCAAGCACGGCAACCGTGCCGCCTCCTCGGCCTCCGGCGCCTCGGACGTACTGGAAAAGCTCGGCGTCAATCTGGAGCTGACGCCGGCGCGGGTCGCCGAGGTCGCCGAGGAAGCCGGGATCACGTTCTGCTTCGCCGTGAAGTTCCACCCGGCCCTGCGCCATGTCGCGGCGGCCCGCAAGGAACTCGGCATCCGGACCACCTTCAACTTCCTCGGGCCCCTCACCAACCCGGCCCGGGTCAAGGCGCAGGCCACCGGTGTCGCCGACGAGCGGATGGCGCCGATCATGGCCGGGGTGCTCGCCGAGCGCGGTTCCAGCGCGCTGATCTTCCGTGGCGACGACGGCCTGGACGAGCTGACGACGACGGCCACGTCACGCGTATGGGTGGTGCGGGACGGGGCGGTGCGCGAGGAGGCGTTCGACCCGAGAGACGTCGGCATCGAGCTCGTGCCGGTGGAAGCGCTGCGCGGCGCCGACGCGTCGTACAACGCGGATGTGGCCCGCAGGCTGCTCTCCGGGGAGGCCGGGCCGGTACGGGACGCGGTGCTGCTCAACTCGGCCGCGGCGCTGGTCGCGCTCGCCCCGACGGACGCGCCGCTGGCGGAGCAGATCAGGGCGGGGATGGCGAAGGCCGCCGAGTCGATCGACTCGGGGGCGGCCCGTGCGGCGCTGGAGCGCTGGGTGGCGGCGAGCAACGCCTGAGGAAACGCGGAGTGCTGTGCGCGTAGGGGCGCGGTCCAGATTCTGGACCGCGCCTTGCGCGTTTCCTCTCGTATGGCAAGATGCTCCCCAAGGTCATGAGTGACAGCGATTACGGCCCCGGCTCGCTGTCCGGCAACCCTCCGTCCGTGGCGGGGTGCCCCGGGTGAAGACCAGGCCGTAGGCAGCAAGGTCTACGGCAAGCGCGGGCCCCTGGACATCGTTCGATGTCACAGCCCCTGGGGTCCTGGTCCTCAAGGGAGCAGTCTCGTGAGCAAGCGAATGCGATAGGGCTTCACAAGCCCCTTCTTCAGCACACCCTCCATGCGGCGACTCGGCCGTGTGTTGAGGCAACCCCCGTATGCGGCACGGCCGTTGATCTGCCGCGCGGGTTCCTGAAGCCGTTCACCATTCCTGCCGGGAGATACCGCCATGTCCGCGTACCCGAACGCCGCCACTTCCACGACCTCCTCCTCTTGCTCCGCCGACGCCGGTGACCCCTGCTGCGCCGCGCCGCTGCCCGTCCTCGGCCGCGATGTCACCGTGCCGCTCGTGACGGGTGGCGAGGTCACCTACGCCGCGCTCGACTACGCCGCCAGCGCCCCGGCCCTCCAGCGGGTGTGGGACGACGTCGCCGCGTACGCCCCCTACTACGGCAGCGTGCACCGGGGCGCCGGGTACCTCTCGCAGCTCTCCACCGACCTGTTCGAGAACAGCCGTGTCACGGTCGCGGAGTTCCTCGGCTGCCGCCCGGGCGACCAGGTCGTCTTCACCCGGTCGACGACCGACTCCCTGAACCTGCTGGCCGCCGCCCTCCCGGCCGACTGCCAGGTCTTCGTCTTCGAGACCGAGCACCATGCCTCCCTCCTGCCGTGGCAGGACGCGCGGGTGACCTACCTCAACGCCCCCCGCACGCCCGGCCAGGCGGTGGAGACGCTGGAGCGGGCGCTGGCCGACCGTGACCCGTACGGCCCCGCGCTGGTCTGTGTCACCGGAGCGTCCAACGTCACCGGTGAACTGTGGCCGGTACGGGAACTGGCCGCCGCCGCGCACGCGCACGGCGCCCGGATCGTCCTCGACGCGGCGCAGCTCGCGCCTCACCACCCCGTCGACATCGCCGAGTTGGACGTCGACTGGGTCGCCTTCTCCGGGCACAAGCTGTACGCGCCGTTCGGCTCGGGAGTCCTCGCGGGCCGTGCGGACTGGCTGCAGAGCGCCGAGCCGTACCTCGCGGGCGGTGGCGCGTCGCGCAAGGTGGCGCGGCGGACGGACGGGGGCGTCGACGTCGAGTGGCACACGACCGCGGCCCGGCACGAGGCCGGTTCGCCGAACGTCATCGGGGTGTACTCCCTCGCCTCCGCCTGCAGGGCGCTGACCGAGGCCGGCTTCGACGGGCTCGTGGCGCGCGAACAGCACCTGATCGCGAAGGTCCGCGAGGGGCTCGCCGAGGTCCCGGAGGTCAGGGTCCTCTCGCTCTTCGGCGACGACGCGCCGCGCGTGGGCGTCATCTCGTTCGTCGTCGAGGGGTGGAACAGCTCGCACTTCGCCGCCGCGCTCTCGGCGGAGTACGGAATCGGCGTCCGCGACGGCCTCTTCTGCGCCCACCCGCTGGTCCGGACGCTGCTGGGCAGCGACCCGCAGGACATCGGCGAGTGCGGGGCGCCGGAAGCGGAGCCGGGCGGTGCCCCGGCGCTGAACGCGATCCGCGTGAGCTTCGGGGCGGGCACGCCGAACGAGCACGTGGAGCGGTTCGTGGGCGCGGTCAAGGAGCTGGTGCGGGAGGGCGCGAAGTGGAACTACCGCACGGAGGACGGCCGTTGCGTCCCTGCCCGCGGCTGAACCCCACGGAGCCGGGTCCCCCGTCCGAGTGAACGGCCGCGGCGGCGGGGGCGTACGCGGAGGTGCGGGTCTCCCGGTGGGTGCTTCCCGCCGTCGGCGTCCGCACCCGGTGTACGGCGGGTCGGCCTGCCGCCCGCCCGGTGCCTCCCGTCCGCCCCGCCCGTGCGGGAGGCGTGGGCAGGGTGCGGGCCTTCCCGCGGGGGTGCCGCGCCGTCGGCGTCCGGCCCCCGTGGATCTGTCCGCACGATGCGCGGGGGAGCGGGCGGCATGACGCCGTCCGGTGCTCCCACCTGCAGCGCCCGCGCGGGGGCCCGGACCGCAGGGTGTGGGACCCGCCCCATCCGGTCCGCCGCCCGCCCGAGGGCTACGCGTCGAGGCCGAGCGCGAACGCCGCTTCCAGGTCGTGCTGCGAGTACGTGCGGAACGCGACATGCGTGTCCGTCGCCTCGACGCCCGGGATTTTGCTGATCATGCCCGGGATGACGTCCGCCAGATCGTCGTGCTTGGCCACCCGCACCATGGCGATCAGGTCGTACGTGCCGGTGACGGAGAACACCTCGCTGACGCTGTCCAGCGCGGCGATGGACTCGGCGATCTCGGGGATCCGGTCCACGCTGGTCTTGATGAGCACGATCGCGGTGATCACGGCTGGCTTTCTCCCTCGGTCGCCGCGGCTTGGGCCTTCACTCTAGCCCCACCCCGGAGCCGTCCCCAGGCGTAGAGGAAGCCCAGCCCGAAGCCCACCAGATGCGCCAGATAGGCCACACCCGGCCCCGTCCCGGCGCTGCGGGCGGCCAGCCACTGGAGGACGAACCAGAAGACCAGCACGATCCATGCGGGAAAGCGCAGCGGCAGGAAGAAGAGGAACGGGAAGAGGCTCGTCACCCGGGCCTTCGGGAAGAGGCGCAGGAAGGCGCCGAGGATGCCCGAGATCGCGCCGGACGCCCCGACGAGGGTCTGCTCGGACGAGGCGTGGGCCACCGCGTACGCCAGGAGCGCGAGATAGCCGCAGCCCAGGCAGAAGAGCGCGAACCGCGCCGCACCCATCCGTTCCTCGGCCATCGCTCCGAAGACATGGAGGAAGAGCATGTTGCCGAGGAGGTGCAGCCAGTTGCCATGGACGAAGAGAGCGGTGAGGGGAGTCAGAAGCGCCCTCGGGTCGCCGCCCAGCAGCTCCGCCGGCACCACGCCCCACCGCCGGAAGTAGTCGTCCTGAGCCGCCAGCAGCGCGTCGCCGGTGCCGTACCCCGGATTGAGTCCGGACGCCGGGCTCACCAGGAAGATCAGACAGCAGGCGCCGATGAGGCCGTAGGTGACGGTGGGCCCGTCCACCACGCTCCGGGCCAGGCGTCGCCAGTCGATTCCCCGATGATCGATCATGAACAGATCATGGCGTAACCGGACCGAGCCGGACAGAGTGCCTCGCCGCGCCAACGGGTACCCTCCCCCAACCTCCGCTCCGCGTGAGCAGGGGGGACCCCCATGCCCGTAGGGTTACGGGCAGTACATCCGCAGTTCGACGGCGCACCGCGGCTCCCGCACCTGGTACGAGCGCACCATGAAAGAGGACGGACCGATGACGACGGTTCCACAGCCGACCGCCGAGACCCGCTGGCGCTGCACGCTCTGCGGCAATCTGACCCGCTTCGACGTGACCCGCTCGTCGAAGGTCGTCGAGTACGTCCATCTGGACCTGGCCGGTGAGCCGACAGTGGAGGAGCGCGAGGTGGTCAGTGAGACCATCGAGTCGGTCCGTTGCCGCTGGTGCAACGCGGTGGACCAGATCGAACTGGTGGACAGGCCGGGCTCCGCCTCCTGAGGGGATTCCTGCGGGAATCCGGGGAAGCGGCCCGGTAGGACGAGGACGGGTAGTGGGGTGACGGATCGTGGAGCAGCCGGAAAGCGGTGGTGAGCCGGCCGGCCGGGCCGACGACGCCGCCGAGGCGCTCGACCGCCCGCTGCCGGAAGGCGTACGGCGGCGGGTCGTCGCGCTGGTCTCGGACGCCTTCGGCGGTCTGACCGTCGCCGAACTGCCGCCGCCGCTGCGCCAGTACGCCCGTTTCACCCCGACTCGCCGGGCCAAGTTCGCGGGAAACGCGATGGCGGCCGCGCTGGAGAGTGACCCGCTGTTCCGCCAGCGGATCGGCGAGCGGCTCAAGGAGGCGCAGCCGGAGCTGACGGGGGCCGTCGAGGCCGGTTCCCCGCCCGCGGCCGCCGACCCCGTCGATGTGGCCGCGACCGCCTATGTGCTGCGTCCGGCCGGCTGGGTCAAGCTGGTCGCCGCGGCGGGCGAGGAGGCCCTGCGGGCGGACGCCGAGCGCGCCGACGAGGCGGGCCGGCGGGAGCTGGAGCGGCTGCGCCAGGAGCTCGCCGAGGCCCGGACGCAGACCCGCAGCGAGACCGAGCAGTTGCGTACGGAGCTGGAGGCGGCGCGCAAGGAGGCCGAATCGCTTCAGCGCAAGCTGCGCAGCGCTGTGAGCGACGTGAAGCGGGGAGAGGCCGCCCTGCGCCGCACCCACGCCGACATCGACGCCATCAAGGCGGAGGCCGCGTCGCACGTGTCCGCCGCGGAGAGCGAGACGCGCCGCCTCAAGGCCCGCCTGGGCGAGGTCGAGGCCGCTCTGGAAACCAGCCGCCGGGCCGCCCGTGAGGGGCGCTCGGTCGAGGAGATGCGCCTGCGACTGCTCCTGGACACCGTCCTGGACGCGGCCCAGGGGCTGCGCCGGGAGCTGGCCCTGCCGCCCGTCTCCGTCCATCCCGCCGACACGGTCGACGCCGTCGAACCGGGCCGGATGTCGCCCAAGGACATCGCCGCGCGCGCCCTGTCCGAGACGGACCCCGCCCTGCTCGACCAGCTGCTGGCGCTGCCCCAGGCGCATCTGGTCGTGGACGGCTACAACGTCACCAAGACCGGCTATCCGACGATGCCCCTGGAGAAGCAGCGGCTGCGGCTGCTCGGTGGTCTCTCGGCGCTGGCGGCCCGCTCGGGCGCCGAGGTCACCTGTGTCTTCGACGGGGCCGAACTGGCCGCTCCCGTCCTGCTCGCGCCGCCGCGCGGGGTGCGGGTGCTGTTCTCCAAGCCGGGTGTGACGGCGGACGAGCTGATCCGCCAGCTGGTACGGGCGGAGCCGCCGGGCCGGCCCGTGGTGGTCGTCTCCACCGACCGTGAGGTCGCCGACGGTGTGGCCAAGGCCGGAGCCCGGCCTGTCGCGTCCGCCTTGTTGCTGAAGCGGCTTTCGCGCGCATCCTGACATTCGTAACTCGTGGGCCTAATGCCCGAATTGAGGAAACGTAACGTCAAGTGCTCATTACTACGCGTGTGATGTGCGGAAATAATGTGTCGCCTGAGCAAGATTTTTCGCATGAGGATTTGAACTGATCACAAGATGGTCACTAGGGTCAGGGCTCAAACCTTCGCGCGGTTGATCATCCATCCGGGATGGCAGTGAAGGAACCGCCTAATTCGTGCAGTTCGGCCCGATTACGGGGGGTGCCGGACACCTTGCGCGGAGCCGGGGCATCGACCCCAACGGCCCGGTAGGCGGCTGAGGAAGAAGGAGCTCGCCTTCGTGGCGTCCCACCGTCGTCCCAAGCAGCCGAGCCGCACCCGTGTGACCGTGCTCGGCGTGACCGCCGCCGCGGCTGTCGCCCTGACCGCCCAGACCGGAGCTCAGGCCGCCCCCAAGCCGAGCAAGGACGAGGTCAAGTCCAAGGTCGACAAGCTCAACCACGAGGCGGAAGAGGCCACGGAGCAGTACAACCTGGCCGACGAACGACGCGAGAAGCTGCAGAAGGAAGTCAGCGCGCTCCAGGACAAGGTCGCCCGCGGCCAGGCCGAGCTCAACACCATGCGCGACAGCATCGGTTCGGTGGCCAGCGCGCAGTACCGCTCCGGCGGCATCGACCCGGCGATCCAGCTCTTCCTCTCCTCCGACCCGGACACCTACCTCGACAAGGCGTCCGCGATCGACCAGCTCGGTGCCAAGCAGACCGAGGTGCTCCAGTCCATCCAGGCCAAGCAGCGGACGCTCGCCCAGCAGCGCGCCGAGGCGACCGCCAAGCTCGCCGACCTCGAGGACGTCCGCAAGACGCTCGGCGAGAAGAAGAAGGCCTTCCAGGGCAAGCTCGCCGAGGCCCAGAAGCTCCTCAACACCCTGACCGCCGCCGAGCGCGCGAAGATGCGCGACGCCGAGCAGCGCGCCAGCCGCGACGCCGGCGACCGGATCGAACTCGGCAACGAGGTCCCGGCCTCGCAGCGCGGCGGCGCCGCGCTCTCGGCCGCCGCCACCCAGATCGGCAAGCCGTACGTCTCCGGCGCCGAGGGCCCCAACTCGTACGACTGCTCGGGTCTTACGCAGTGGGCGTACCGCCAGGCCGGGGTGGGGATCTCCCGGACCACCTACACCCAGCAGAACGACGGCGTGAAGATAGGCCGCAGCCAGCTCAAGCCCGGCGACCTGGTCTTCTTCAACAGCCTGTCGCACGTGGCTCTCTACGCGGGCAACAACACGATCCTGCACGCGCCCCACCCGGGCGCTTCGGTGCGCTACGAGAAGATGGACTACATGGGTACGTTCCAGTTCGGCGTACGCATCTGACCCGTCCGGCCCGTTCCGACACCTGCGGACCCGACGCCCAATCGGGCGAATTACCGCACCCTTCGCTGACGTGACGCCCCGCTGGTGACCTGTGGTCTCCGGCGGGGCGTCACTGTGCGTGCCCGCGACCCTCGTTGGTGAGGCCCTGGTCAACGGCTACTGTCTGCGGCGCACCAGCCTGTACTGCTGAAGGGAGCGCGGTCAGTGGCGTCCCATCGTCGGCCCTCGCCGACATCGGGTCTTTCCCGGAGCGCGAAGGTCACCGTTCTGTCCGCCGCCGCGGCCACGGCCGCCGCGGCCCTCGGCGCCGTACCGGCGACCGCGGACCCCCGCGACACGGCCGAGGCCACCAAGGCCGGTGTCGACCGGCTCTTCGAGGAGGCCGAGAAGGCCACCGAGAACTTCAACAAGGCCGACGAGCGCGCCGACATGCTGCGCGAGCGGGTCGCCCAGGCGCAGGACGGCCTGGCGCGCGGACAGGAGCGGATCAACCGGATGCGGGGCGCGCTCGGTTCGCTCGCGGGCGCGCAGTACCGCTCGGGCGGCATCGACCCGGCGCTCGCGCTGCTGCTCTCCTCCGAGCCGGACGACTACCTCGAGCGCGCCTCGGTCCTCGACCGGATCACCGCCCGGCAGGCAGGCGCGCTGCAGGAACTCCGCGCGGAGCAGCGGCGCCTGGGCCAGCAGCGGACCGAGGCCGGGCGTACCCTCGCCGAGCTGGAGCGCAGCCGCGCCGAAGTCGCCCGCCACAAGCGGACCGTCGAGGGCAAGCTCGCCGAGGCGCGGCGGCTGCTCGACGCGTTGCCCACCCCCGAGCGCGAGGCCTTCGACCGGGCGTCCCGGTCCGGGCGGGACGGCTTCCTGCCCCCGCTCTCCGACTCGCCCGCGGCATCGGCCCGGGGCGCCGCCGCCGTGATGGCCGCGCGGCAGGCCCTCGGCAAGCCCTATGTGTGGGGCGCCACCGGCCCGTCCGGCTTCGACTGTTCCGGCCTGATGGTGTGGTCCTACCGGCAAGCGGGGGTCGGTCTGCCCCGGACCTCGCAGGCCCAGCGGTACGCGGGGCGGCAGGTGCCGCTGTCGGAGGCGCGGCCGGGTGACCTGGTGACGTACCGCAACGACGCCAGCCACGTGGGCATGTACGCGGGTAACGGACAGGTGATCCACGCGCCCTATCCCGGCGCGGCCGTGCGGTACGACCCCGTGGGGATGATGCCGGGCGCCACGGTGACCCGCGTCTGACCGTACGATCGGAGGCGTGGCAGGCCAGGGGCGTGGAGTGGTGCGGCGGTGCGCGGGCGTGTGCCTGTCGCTCCTCCTCGTCGGCGTGGCCGGCTGCGCGGCTCCCTCGGTGCCGCAGGACACCGGCACCCGCGAGATCCAGGCACTGCTGGACCGGCGCGCGGCCGCCGTCCTCTCTCACGATCCGGACCGCTATCTGGCCGCCCTCGACCCGGCGGCGCCGGCCCTGCGGGCGTCCGGCGCGAAGGAGCTGTCGAACCTCGCGGACGTGCCGCTGAGTTCGTGGTCGTACCGGCTCACCGAGGTGGAGCGGACCGGTGACCGCGTCACCGCCCGGGCCGAACTGAGTTACCGCATCAAGGGCTACGACACCGGTCCGGTGACGGTCGGGCGCGTCCTCGGCCTGGCCCGGCGGGACGGCCGCTGGTACGTGACCGCCGACCGGCCGGGCGAGAACTCCCCGCAGCAGCTCTGGCAGCAGGGGGACATCGAGGTCGTACGGGGACGGCACAGCCTGGTCCTCGGCGTCGGCCAGAGCGCCGAACGGCTGCGCGGGATCGCGGCGGTGGCGGACGAGGCGGTCCCCGCGGTGTCGGCGGGCTGGCCGCGGACGTGGGCGGGACGCGTGGTCGTGCTGGTGCCGGCCTCGCTCGAGGCGATGGGCGGCTTGCTGGGGGCGCCGGCGGCCGGGTATCGCGGCATCGCCGCGGTCACGACCGGGGAGACCGGCGGGGCGCCGGACGCGCCCGCGGACCGGGTGATCGTCAACCCCGAGGCGTACGCGGTCCTCGGGGGCTTCGGACAGCGTGTGGTGCTCACCCACGAGACGGTCCATGTGGCCACCCGCGCCTCCACCTCCGGCGCGACCCCCATGTGGCTCTCGGAGGGGTTCGCGGACTGGGTCGCCTACCGGGGCAGTGGGCGCAGCGCGGTCCAGACCGCCCCCGAGCTGCGGGCGGCGGTCCAGTCGGGCGAGACCCCGGCGGCGCTGCCCACGGACAAGGACTTCGCCTTCGGCGGTGACGCGGACGCCCTGGCCCGCGCGTACGAGAGCGGCTGGATGGCGTGCGAGCTGATCGCCGAGCAGTGGGGCGAGGCGCGACTGACGGCGTTCTACCGGGAGGTGGGAACGCACCGAAGCCGCGCGGGGGCGGTGGAGAAGGCGCTGCACACCGTCCTGTCGACGACACCGGAGGCGTTCACGGCGAGGTGGCGGGAGTATCTGCGGGACCGACTGGGCTGAGGGGCCTCGGCGACTCCTCGGCCTCGCGGAACCCCCAGTCGGGGCCCCGGCCAGGGCTTGCGGAGCCGCTCCGGCCCGGTGCGCGGGAACCGGCCCGGTGCGCGGAATCGTCCCGCTCGCGCCCCGCCCCGCTCACGCCTCCAGGGACGCGATCGCCTCCGTCAGCCACTTCTTCTCCGCCGTGCCCGTCGCGCGGGCGATGCGGAGCATGCCCTGGCGGAACAGGTCCCCTTCGTCCTCGGCGCGGACCGGCGCGCCGTCGCGGTAGAAGAAGCTCGCCGGGGTGTGCAGGAACTCCTGACGGCGGCGCAGGACGGCCGCCTGCTCCACCCGGTCCGGCAGGTGGCCGAGGAAGGCCAGCAGGGTGAAGAAGCGCTGGCCGTCGGTGATCTCGGCGTCCTTGGGGGCGCGCAGCCGGTTCAGCAGCTCCTCACGGCCCGCGTCCGTGAGGGAGAGCGTGCGGCGGGGGGCCGCCCCCCGGCCCGCCTCGGTGTGCTGGGTCAGCAGACCGGCCTTCACGAGACGGGTGATCGCGGGGTAGAGCGCCCCGTCGCTCACGGGGCGCACATGGCCGCTCAGCCCGTGGATGCGCTCCTTCAACTCGTAGCCGTGCAGCGGGCCTTCGTAGAGGAAGCCCAGGATCGTCAGCTCCAGCAAGCGTCTCTCCTTGTCTCGACCGTCGCCGCCATGCTACCTCTTTTAGAGATATCTCGAATCGAGGTAATGGGGGATCGTGGTGTCTCACCGCAAACGGCTCGTCTCGCTCGCTTTTCCGGTCTACTTCGAGCTGCTCGCCGGCGTCGCCGCCGGCGTCATCAACATGGTCTGGGTCGCCCGCCTCGGCGGGGCCGCCCTCGCCTCCGTCGCCGTCGCGACCAATGGGGAGAACCTGCTGCTCGGCGTGATCCTCATGGCCGGGTCAGGCACCACCGTGCTCGTCGCCCGCGCCCGGGGCGCCGCGAGCCCAGGAGCCGTACGGGCCGCCGTTCGCGGTGGCTGGGCACTCTGCGCGCTCGTCGTGCCGCCCGTCGCGATCGGGGGCCTCCTCCTGCGAGAACCCCTCGCCCGTCTGGTCCTCGGAGGCGCCGACCCGACCGCCGTGGGCCTCGCCGCCGACTACTTCGCGGTGTCACTGCCCGGCATGGCGGTCTTCTTCGCCACGAACGTCCTCGACGGCATCCTCAAGGGCGCGGGCGACACCCGCAGCCCGATGCGTCTCGCCTTCCTCGCCAACGGCCTGATCCTGGTGCTCGACCCGCTGCTGATCCACCAGTACGGAGTCCAGGGCGCCGCCGTCGCCACGGTGACCGGCCGCTGTGCCGCGCTTGCGGCCGGACTGGTCGTCCTGCGCCGCAACCCACTGCTGCGCGCCGCCACCCAGGCGCCGCCCACCGAGAGCACACCCGCGGCCCTGCGCCGTACGGCCGTCACCGGACTGCCCATGTCCGTCGACTTCGTCGCCCGGATGGCGGGGGCGCTCGCCCTGGTCGCGGTCGTCGCGCGGCTCGGCACCACCACGGTCGCCGCCTACGGCGTCGCCACCAAGGCCATGTACGTGGCCACCATGGCCTTCTACTCCGTCCGCCAGGCCGCCGCGATCCACACCGCCCATCTGCTGGGCTCGGGCCGCGACGAGCGGCGCGCCGTCGGCCGCGAGGCCCTGCGCGTCTCGGGCACCCTGGGCGTGGTGGCCGCGGGGCTGCTGTTGACCGGCGCCCCCTGGGTGATGCGCGCCTTCGGCGCCGGGCCCGACGTGGCCGCGGCGGGCACCGTTTTCCTGCGCTGCCTCGGCCCCTACCTCGTCCTGCTCGCCTGCTTCATCGGCCTCGCCGGTGTCTTCGAGGGCACCGGCGGCAGCGCGGTGCCGGCCAGGATCACCATCGCCGGGGTCCTCGTCCAACTCCCGCTCGCGTACGCCCTGTCGGGCCTCGGTCTGCCCGGGATCTGCCTCGCGACGGGTCTGGCCATGGCGGCGCAGTGCGCGGCGCTCGGGGTGCTGTACCGGCGCACCGGTCGTCAGGAGCCGAGCAGGCTCCTGTCGCGGGTCGGCTGAGCCGGCACCCGCTCCTCCAGGCGGGTCCGCGGCTCGGCGACGGTCTGCTGCCACAGCACCCGGCAGGCCGCCAGCGAGGCGGCGACGAGGAGTCCGTTGCGCAGCAGCAGCAGCGCCAGACCCAGCGGGTCGCTGTCCACCACATGAGAGAACCAGACCGGGAACTCGAACTGGGTCACCGCGGTCGCGGCCACCACCAGATGCGCCGGCCGCCGCATCCTGCTCGACCGGTGGATCAGGCACACGGCGGCCAGGCCGACGAGCCAGATCATGTACTGGGGGCTGATCACCCGGCTGGTGGTGGTGAACAGCAGCACGGCCACGAACGCCGCGTCGCACACCGTCGTCGGCCCGAACGCCCGCGCCCTGACCCGCCACAGCAGCAGCCAGCCGAAGGCGCCCACGGTCAGCGCCAGCGCGGCCGTGCTGACCAGCGGGACGTACGGCCCGAGGAACTCGACCGAGCCGTAGTTGAGCAGCACCCGCCCCTCCCAGCCGAGATGGCGCGCCACGTGGAAGACCAGCGAGCCGAGCGACTCCACCTCGGTGCCCCGGTCGCGCTGGAAGGTCAGGAACGCCAGCGCGCCCGGCATGGCCGCGGTGCACAGCAGCAGCAGTCCGGCAGCCGTGCCCGCCGCCGTGGACCAGGAGCGGAAGGTCGCGCGGCCGCGCGGGGTGCCCGCGAGCAGGAGCACCGGCCAGACCTTCAGCATCGCGCCCACGCCGGTGAGAAAGCCCAGCACGCGCGGGCTGCGCCCCGCGGCGAGCAGCGCCGCCACGGCGAGCGCGGTGACCATCAGGTCGTACCGGGCGTACGAGGTCGGTCCGAGCAGCGGGACGCCCACGATCCAGATCCAGGCGCCCCGCATCGACCGGCCGGGACGTTTCGCCGTGTACATCAGCAGCGCGAAGACGAGCACGTCGCAGAGGAAGGCCAGGACGAAGAACGCGGAGGCGTAGTCGAGGAACGGCAGCAGGGCGGGCGAGAGCACGGCGGCCGCGGCGGCCGGCGGGTACTGCCAGGTGACGTCGTCCAACGGATAGGTGCCGGTCTTGAGTACCTCGTACCAGCCCTGGTAGATCACCGAGATGTCGCTGGTCACATCCGGGCCCGGCACGACGAGGACCTTGAAGACGCACAGGAGCAGGATGGCCCTGGTGAGGGCCCACACCAACAGCGGTCTTATGCCCGTTGCGCCGGTCATGCCTACCTCGTCCTCTTCATCCGTGGTCCCGGGTGTCGCGACGTCGGGCGGGTTGTGCCCGGGCCATCGCGTGGGGTCGTTCGGTACTGTCGGCGGTGCGATGCACAAGACCTTGATCGTAACCAACGACTTCCCGCCGCGTCCCGGTGGCATCCAGGCTTTTCTGCACAACATGGCGCTGCGCCTGGACCCCGAGCAGCTCGTCGTCTACGCCTCCACGTGGAAGCACAGCCGTGAGGGTATCGAGGCGACCGCGGCCTTCGACGCCGAACAGCCGTTCACGGTGGTCAGGGACCGGACGACGATGCTGCTGCCGACCCCCCGGGTGACCCGGCGCGCTGCCGCGCTCCTGCGCGAGCACGGCTGTGAATCCGTCTGGTTCGGCGCGGCGGCGCCGCTCGGCCTGATGGCGCCCGCCCTGCGCAGGGCAGGCGCACGGCGGCTGGTGGCCACCACCCACGGCCACGAGGCCGGATGGGCCCAGCTGCCCGCGTCCCGGCAGCTGCTGCGGCGGATCGGCGAGGGCACGGACACGCTCACCTACCTCGGCGAGTACACGCGCTCGCGGATCGCCGCCGCGCTCACCCCCGAGGCGGCCGCCCGCATGGTGCAGCTGCCGCCGGGCGTCGACGAGAAGACCTTCCACCCGGCCTCGGGCGGCGACCTCGTCCGCGAACGGCTCGGCCTCGCGGAGCGTCCCGTCGTCGTCTGCGTCTCCCGCCTGGTGCCGCGAAAGGGCCAGGACACCTTGATCCGCGCGATGCCCGCGATCCTGCGGCGGGTGCCGGACGCGGTGCTGCTGATCGTCGGGGGCGGACCGTACGAGAAGGACCTGCGCACCCTCGCCCGGACTACCGGCGTGGCCGCGTCCGTGCGCTTCACCGGCGCGGTCCCCTGGGAGGAACTGCCCGCGCACTACGGCGCCGGTGACGTCTTCGCCATGCCCTGCCGCACCCGTCGCGGCGGTCTGGACGTCGAGGGGCTCGGCATCGTCTACCTGGAGGCCTCGGCGACCGGACTCCCGGTGGTTGCCGGCGACTCCGGGGGCGCCCCCGACGCCGTACTGGACGGAGAGACCGGCTGGGTCGTGAGCGGCGGCTCGCCCGAGGAGTCGGCGGACCGCGTGGCCACCCTGCTCCTCGACCCGGAGCTGCGGCGGCGCATGGGGGAGCGGGGCCGGGAGTGGGTCGAGGAGAAGTGGCGCTGGGACCTCCTGGCGGAGCGCCTGAAGGCGCTGCTCTGACACCGACCGGCCCGACGCGGATCGCCTGGACCGATCGCCCGGCATGGACCGCCTCGACGCCGATCGTCCCCGAGGCCGGTTGCCTGGACGCCGATTGGCTCGGCACCGATCTCCCCGCCGCGGATCGGCCCGGCGCCGTGTGCCGGGCCGCCGGTTACGGGGACGCAGGTTGCCTGGAACGACCGGGGGGCCGGGGCAGCCGCCCCGGCCCCCCGGGCCGGCCATGCGCCCGGCCGCGGCCCCGAGGGCCGGCCGAGGTCCGCGCCTACGCGCGGTAGAGGCCCTCGATCTCGTCGGCGAAGTCCTTCGCCACCACATTCCGCTTCAGCTTCAGAGACGGCGTGATGTGACCGGCCTCCTCGGTGAACTGGGAGGTCAGGACGCGGAACTTGCGCACCGACTCCGCCTTGGAGACGGCCGCGTTGCCGTCGTCCACGGCCCGCTGGATCTCCGCCAGCAGATCGTCGTCGTCACGCAGCGACGCCGCCGTCGAACCGGACGGCTTGCCGTGCTCCGCCGCCCACCGGCCGAGGAACTCCTCGTCCAGCGTGACCAGCGCGCCGACGAACGGGCGGCCGTCGCCCACGACCATGCACTCCGCGACCAGCGCGTGCCCGCGGATACGGTCCTCGATCACCGCGGGAGCGACGTTCTTGCCGCCCGCGGTCACCAGGATCTCCTTCTTCCGGCCCGTGATGGCGAGGTATCCGTCCTCGTCCAGCGTGCCGATGTCACCCGTGTGGAACCAGCCGTCGGCCAGCGCCTCGGCGGTCGCCGCCTCGTTCTTCCAGTAGCCACTGAAGATGTGCTCGCCGTGCAGCAGCACCTCGCCGTCGTCCGCGATGCGCACGACCGAGCCGGGCAGCGGCTGGCCGACCGTACCGATCTTCTGGCGGTCCCACGGGTTGAAGGCGGTCGCGGCGCACGACTCGGTCAGGCCGTAGCCCTCGAGCACGGTGAAGCCGATGCCGCGGAAGAAGTGCCCCAGCCGCTCGCCGAGCGGCGCCCCGCCCGAGATCGCGAACTCGCCGCGACCACCGAGGACCGCCCGCAGCTTGCTGTAGACCAGCTTGTCGAAGACCTTGTGCTTGAGCTTCAGGCCCAGCGGCGCGCCCTGCGGCGTACCGATGGCGCGGCTGTACGCGATGGCCGTGTTCGCGGCCTTGTCGAAGATCTTGCCCTTGCCGTCGGCCTGCGCCTTGGCCCGCGCCGAGTTGTAGACCTTCTCGAACACGCGCGGCACACCGAGGATCAGCGTCGGCCGGAAGGAGGCCAGCTCGTCGGTGAGGTTCTTGATGTCCGGGACGCAGCCGAGCTTGATCGGCGCCATCACGGAAGCGATCTCGACCAGCCGGCCGAAGACGTGCGCGGCGGGAAGGAAGAGCAGGACCGAACACTCGCCCGTACGGAAGAGAGGCTTGAGGCGCTCGACGACGTTGCCGCACTCGGCGAAGAACGCCCGGTGCGTCAGGACACAGCCCTTCGGGCGGCCAGTGGTGCCCGAGGTGTAGACGATGGTCGCGATGTCGTCCGCGTGGGCCGCCGACATCCGCTCGTCGAGCAGCTCGTCGGAGATGTCGGCGCCGGTCGCGGTGAGCTGGGCCACCGCGTCGTCCTCGATCTGCCAGACGCCCTTCAGCTCCGGCAGGTTCGCCTGCACCGAGGCCACGGCCTCCTGGTGCGCGGGGGACTCGACGAGGGCGAGCGAGGCGCCCGAGTCCCCGAGGATCCACTGGATCTGCTCGGCCGAGCTGGTCTCGTACACCGGCACGGTCACCGCGCCGGCGCTCCAGATCGCGAAGTCCAGCAGCACCCACTCGTAACGGGTGCGGGACAGCAGGGCGACCCGGTCACCGGGCTCGATGCCGGCGGCGATCAGCCCCTTGGCAGCGCCGCGGACCTCGGCGAGGAACTGCTTGGCGGTGACGTCCGTCCAGACGCCGGCCACCTTGCGTCCCATCACGGCGACATCTGGGTGCTGAGTGGCATTGCGGCGGATCAGATCCGTCAGGTTGCCGTCCGTGGGGACCTCGTACAGGGCCGGAAGGCTGAACTCGCGCAAGACTGCTGCTCCTCATCGGGCTCCGGCGCCACGGCTCCGTGTGATGCACCGGCTGCGGTCCAAGATCGGGCAGGTGCTCGGTGGGGGTGAGCACGACTGGACTGCCCGGACGTTACCCACCAGTACTCGGTTCCCGATAGGGGGTCCTGGCCAGATGTTCTGTGCGTCACACGTCCGTCACAGCGGTGTGGCGGTACTTCGCGCACAGTAGTCCACACATGTGACCACTCGAAAGTAACCGCAGGTCCGGCCCCCTGGAGACGTTCTAAGGTGAACCCCATGCCAGGCATGAGGGTCAATGTGATCAGTGATGTGCACGGGAACACCAAGGATCTCGCGCGCGCCGGGGACGGCGCCGACGCCCTGATCTGCCTCGGTGACCTGGTGCTCTTCCTCGACTACGCCGACCACTCGCGCGGCATCTTCCCGGACCTCTTCGGGGTCGAGAACGCCCACCTGATCGTCGAACTGCGCACCGCCCGGCGCTTCGACGAGGCCCGTGAGCTGGGGAGACGGCTCTGGTCCGAGCTGGAGGTCGACCGCGAGACCGCGATCGAGTCGGCGGTGCGCGCGCAGTACGCGGAGATGTTCGCCGCCTTCCCCACACCCACGTACGCCACCTACGGCAACGTCGACATCCCAGGACTCTGGCCGCAGTACGCGGCCCCCGGCACCACCGTCCTCGACGGGGAGCGGATCGAGCTGGGCGGCCGGGTCTTCGGTTTCGTCGGCGGCGGCCTGCGCACGCCGATGCGCACGCCGTACGAGATCTCCGACGAGGAGTACGCGGCGAAGGTCGAGGCGCTCGGTGAGGTCGACGTGCTCTGCTCCCACATCCCGCCGGACGTGCCGGAGCTGACCTACGACACGGTGCCGCGCCGCTTCGAGCGCGGCAGCCGCGCCCTGCTCGACGCGATCCGCAGGACCCGGCCGCGGTACGCCCTGTTCGGCCACGTCCACCAGCCGCTGGCCCGCCGGATGCGGATCGGCGCGACGGAGTGCGTGAACGTCGGGCACTTCGCGGCGACGGGCAGGCCGTGGACCCTGGAGTGGTGACCCCGGCCTCGTGGCCCCGGAGTGGTGAGGGGGGCGCGACAGCCACGCGATAGCCTTCACGCGGCACACAGGTGCCCCGCAGACCCCCGCCTGACCGCACAGTGGAGGAGCCACAGCGATGGCCGAACACACCAGCTCGAGCATCACCATCGAGGCGGCGCCGGCCGACGTCATGGGGGTGATCGCCGACTTCGCCCGTTACCCGGAGTGGACCGGCGAGGTGAAGGAGGCGGAGGTGCTCGCGACCGACGACGCGGGCCGCGCGGAGAAGGTACGACTGCTGCTCGACGCGGGCGCGATCAAGGACGACCACACCCTGGCCTACACCTGGTCCGGCGAGAACGAGGTCAGCTGGACGCTGGTGAAGTCCCAGATGCTGCGGGCCCTGGACGGCTCGTACCGACTGGCTCCGACGGGCGGCGGCGACCGCACCGAGGTGACCTACCAGCTCACGGTCGACGTCAAGATCCCGATGCTGGGCATGATCAAGCGCAAGGCGGAGAAGGTCATCATCGACCGGGCGCTGGCGGGCCTGAAGAAGCGCGTGGAGTCCCACCCGGGCGTGTAAGGGGCTGGGGACAGCCGGTCGTCGAAGGGCGCCCGGCCGGGCGGCCGGGGCGTCGCGGCGGCCGGTACCGTTGACCGTCATGCGGATCATCCTTGTCACCGGAGCCGGCGGCGCCGGGCGGACCACCATCGCCGCGGCCACCGCGCTCGCCGGGGCCGGCCGGGGCGAGCGCGTCCTGCTGGTCTCGGGTGAGGCCGACCGGGTGCTCGGCGCGTCCGTCGGGACCCGGCCCGAGCCGGTGGCCGACGGGCTCTGGGCCGTCCGCGTCGACTCCGGCGCCGACTTCCGCCGCGAGCTGCTCAGCCTGCAGGAACGCGCGGGCGCCGCCCTCGACCTGCTCGGGGCGACCCCACTGGAGTCCGCCGAGCTGACCGAACTCCCCGGCAGCGAACCGTTCGCCCTGCTGCGCGCCCTGCGCGACGCCGCGCACGGCGACTGGGACACCGTCGTCGTCGACATGCCCCCCGTGCGCCAGGCCCTCGCCGTACTCGCCCTGCCCGAGCAGCTCCGCCGCTACCTGCGCCGACTCCTGCCGCCCGAGCGTCAGGCCGCCCGCGCCCTGCGCCCGATGCTCGCCCAGCTCGCCGGCGTCCCCATGCCCGCCCAGTGGCTCTACGCGACCGCGGCCCGACTGGAGGACGAGCTGGCCGAGGTGCAGACGGTCGTGGACGCGCCGACCACTTCCGTGCGGATGGTCCTGGAACCGGGGCCCGCCGCCGACGAGGCCCTGCGCGCCGCCCGCCTCGGCTGCGCCCTGCACGGCCTCGCGCTGGACCAGGTCGTCGCCAACCGGCTGCTGCCCGCCGAGACCCCCGACCCCTGGCTCGCCGGACTCGTCGCCCAGCAGCGAAAGCACCTCACCGAGCTGCGCGCGGAGCCGGGCGCGGTACGGGACGTACTCCACCTCGGGTGCGATCCGCGCGGCCTCGACGACCTGACCAGGCTGGACGCGGCCCCGGACGCGCCGCCCGTCACCCCGCCCCGGTGGACGGTCGAGGACCGCCGCGGCGAGGACGGCGTCCTCGTCTGGTGCCTTCCGCTGCCCGGAGCCGTCAAGAGCGAGCTCGGTCTTGTCCGCCGGGGGGATGAACTCCTGCTGCGCGCCGGACCGTTCCGGCGGAACGTCCCACTGCCGTCCGCCCTGCGCCGCTGCACCGTGTCCGGCGCCGGCCTCGCCGACGGGACCCTGCGGATCCGTTTCACGCCGGACCCCGGACTGTGGCCTCGGACGGACTGAACGCCGTACCACCGTTCGGGTAACGTCGAAGGTAGTCGAAGAAAAAAAAGAGCCCTCCGTCCCGCCGCAGGAGAACCCCATGAGCGATGCCACCGAGCGTCCCGCCGCCGACTCGGACGCCTGGGCGAAGGCCTGCGCCGAGGACCTGGAGGCGGAGAAGACGCGCCGCCGCACGGAGTACGGGCACCAGCCCGGCTCACCGGCCGAGGAATTCCGCAAGCTGTTCGACGCCGTCGCCGACAAGGTCTCGTCGATGAAGTCGCCGCTGCTCGGGATGGCCGCGCAGGGAACCGTGCAGCAGCTCGTGAACCAGGCGAAGGCCGCCGTCGAGCCGGTCATCGAGCGCAACCCGGAGGTCTTCGACCACCTCGCCGCCGCGGGCGGCGAACTGCTCGCCGCGTACCGCTCCGCCGTCGAGGGGCACGAGCGCCGCTGGACGCGGAACGAGACCTGGGGAGGTGGGGCGAAGAGGGACGAACCCACGACCAAGGACGACGAAGGCCCCGGTCCGGGCGAGCACATCGACTTGGACTGACAGGAGCCACCGCACCCCTCGGGTACGGTTGGCCTCAGCGGGGCTCGACCGAAAACTGAGGGACACATGGGACTCACCATCGGCGTCGACATCGGCGGCACGAAGATCGCGGCCGGCGTGGTCGACGAAGAGGGCAAGATCCTCGACACCCACACGGTGCCCACCCCGTCGACCGCCGAAGGCATCGTCGACGCGATCTGCGCGGCCGTCTCCGAGGCCGGCAAGGGCTACCAGATCGAGGCCGTCGGCATCGGCGCGGCGGGCTATGTCGACGACAAGCGCGCCACCGTGCTCTTCGCCCCGAACATCCACTGGCGGCACGAGCCGCTGAAGGACAAGGTCGAGCAGCGGGTCGGTCTGCCGGTCGTCGTGGAGAACGACGCCAACGCGGCGGCCTGGGGCGAATACCGGTTCGGCGCCGGCCAGGGCCACGAAGACGTCATCTGCATCACGCTCGGCACGGGCCTCGGCGGCGGCATCATCATCGGCAACAAGCTGCGCCGGGGACGCTTCGGCGTCGCCGCCGAGTTCGGGCACATCCGGGTCGTCCCGGACGGTCTGCTGTGCGGCTGCGGCAGCCAGGGCTGCTGGGAGCAGTACGCCTCCGGGCGCGCGCTCGTCCGGTACGCGAAGCAGCGCGCCAACGCGACCCCGGAGAACGCGCGGATCCTGCTGAGTCTGGGCGACGGCACCCCCGAGGGCATCGAGGGCAAGCACGTCTCCGCGGCCGCCCGCCAGGGCTGCCCGGTCGCCGTGGACTCCTTCCGGGAACTGGCCCGCTGGGCCGGCGCGGGCCTGGCCGATCTGGCCTCGCTCTTCGACCCGTCGGCGTTCATCGTGGGCGGCGGTGTGTCGGACGAGGGCGAGCTGGTGCTCGAACCGATCCGGAAGTCGTTCCGCCGCTGGCTGATCGGCGGCCAGTGGCGCCCCCACGCGCAGGTCCTCGCGGCCCAACTGGGCAACAAGGCGGGCCTGGTGGGCGCGGCGGACCTGGCACGCCAGGGCTGACCTTCGGGCGCCTGCCGCGCCCTCGGGGGCGGCAGGCGCGCGGCGACGGTCGGGTGGGGGTGGTGGCCGCGCGCCGCGCCCCTGGCCGCCCCGGTCCACCAGTCCATGAGGGGCCGGCCTCCAGACACCCGGGCGCCTCGGGGTTTCCCGCACTCCCGGGCGTGGGCCGTTCCCGCCCCCTGCCCCGCCCGCGCGCTCCCGCCGCGCCCCCGTGTCGCCCCCTCCCCGTCCCCCCGCTCCCGTATCTTGCTGCGCATGGCGATCACCGCGTTGCCCAACTCCCGCACCGAACCGGACGGTTCGGTCGTGGTCCGGGTGCTCAGCTACAACGTCCGGTCGATGCGGGACGACGAGGACGCGCTGGCCAGGGTCATTCACGCCTGCGCGCCGGATCTCGTGTTCATTCAGGAAGCGCCCCGCTTCTTCCGCTGGCGCAAGCACGCCGCCCGGCTCGCCGCGAAGAGTGAGCTCGTCGTGCTGAGCGGGGGCGCCACCGCCGCCGGGCCGTTGTTGCTCTGTTCGCTGCGGGCGACCGTGGAGCGGACCGAGGACGTACTGCTGCCGATCACCCAGGGTCTGCACCGGCGTGGCTTCGCCACCGCCGTCGTACGGATCGCCGGCGCCCGGATCGGGTTGCTCAGCTGCCATCTGAGCCTTCAGACCGAAGAGCGTCACGCCCAGGCCGGCATGCTCCTCGACCGGCTCGCCGCCATGGACGTCCCGCACGCCATCGTCGCGGGCGACATCAACGAGCGCCCCGACGGACGCGGCTTCAAGCGGCTGGCGTCCGAGCTGCAGGACTGCTGGGCCGTTCGCCCCTGGGGCGCGGAGTACACCTCGACCCCCGCCGACCCGCACCAGCGCATTGACGCGATCTTCGCCACGCCGGGCGTCGAGGTCCTCGGCTGCGGAGTGCCGCTCGGGCTGCCGGGCGTACGCGACGACGATCTCAGGGCGGCCACGGACCATCTTCCGGTCCTGGCCGCCCTGAGGGTGCCCGCCGTCTGACCGGAGCACCGGCCGATCACCGCCCGGCCGCCTCCGCCCCCACGCGGGCTACACCACCGCGCCGCGCCCCGGGTCGTCGTTCTCGTCGTCCTCGTCGTGGTTCATCCGGGCCACCAGCGTCGCGAAGCCGCCCAGGAAGCCGCCCACGCAGAGCGTCGCCAGCCACCAGGTCATGTCCCACTGGAGCAGCACCGCGACCAGCATCAGCACCGGCCCGCCCACCACACCCAGCCAGGCGAACTTGGCCGTCACGTCGGCCTCCGGCAGTGGCGGCGGCTCCGGCGGGACGAAGTGGCCCTCGTCGCTGTCGTCCCCGCCGCTCAGGTCGCCCTCGGCGGGCTCCGCCACGCTGTAGTCGCGCGGCCCGGCCGTGCCGACCCCGGGAGCGAAGGTCACCGAGCTCCCGAGCGGCTTGCCGGTCTCCGGCTCCGCCGGTCCCGTCTGCTCCTTCGGCGTCTCGTTGACGTCGTCCTCCAGCAGGCTCAGGTCCTCGATCGACTTGAACGGCTTGGCGCCCGGAGGATCGGCGGGCTCGTCGCCGTACCCGGCGACGATCGCCGCCCAGGCCGCCTCCTCGTCGATCGGCCGCGGCTCGCGGTCGCCCTCGTGGTCGGGTCCCTGAGGGTCCTGCGAGTCCTGCGAGTCCTGCTGCTCAGCCACCGGTTGGGCTCCCCTTCTTCGCGATGCCAGGAGCGAGTCGGCCGATGAACGTGTAACTCTCCTCGAAGATCCGCCCCGCATCATGGTCCAACGTCGCCACGTGGTAGCTCTGTTCCAGCAGGATCTCCTGGACGTCCGTCGAGGAGATCCTGCTCAGGATGCGGGCCGTGTCCGCCGGGGGCACGACATGGTCCTGCGGGCTGTGCAGCAGCACCACCGGCTGGGTGACCTGCGGCAGCTCCGCGTCGACCAGCCGGAAGAACTGCCGCACCGAGTGCGCCGCGTGCAGCGGCACCCGGTCGTAGCCGACCTCCGTCGCGCCCTCCAGGGCGATGTCGCTCGTCAGCCCCTTCGTCGTACGGACGAGGTGGCGGGCGACCGGCAGCGCGTACGCCGACAGGCCGTGGACCTTGTTCGCCGGGTTGACGAGCACGATGCCCGCCACCGCGTCCCCGTGCTTCGCGGCCAGCCGCAGGGTCAGCGCCCCGCCCATCGAGAGCCCGAAGACGAAGACCTGGGAGCAGCGGTCCACCAGGGACCGCAGCTCACGGTCCACCTCGGCGTACCAGTCCTGCCAGGTGGTGGCCTGCATGTCCTCCCAGCGGGTGCCGTGCCCGGGCAGCAGCGGCAGCGACACGGTGAGCCCGCGCTCCGCCAGATACTCGGCCCAGGGGCGCAGCGACTGCGGGGATCCGGTGAATCCGTGACAGAGAAGAACGCCGACCTCTCCGCCCTCATGGCGGTACGGCTCGGCTCCGGGGAGGACCGGCACCGGGGTCTCCTGTTCGGGGGGTTCGATGTGGCTCGGAAGGTGTACTTCACCGTACGCGACCGGACCGACACCCGACCAGGGCCGTCACGGACCCCGGTCGGCCCGGTTCGACACCGGTCGTCGTCGTCGCAGCCCCGCGAGCGGGGCCCCGGGCCCCTTACGGGATAAGGTCTGTTCCATGGAACACGGGAGGCACTCGCTTTGATCTACGGCGCTATGAAGTTCTCCATCGGAGGGTCGCTGAAGCTCGCCTTCAGGCCCTGGGTGGAGGGCCTCGAGAACATTCCCGCCGAGGGACCGGCGATCCTCGCGAGCAATCACCTCTCCTTCTCCGACTCCTTCTTCCTTCCGGCCGTCCTGGACCGCAAGGTCACCTTCATCGCCAAGGCCGAGTACTTCACCTCGCCGGGAGTGAAGGGCAAGCTCACCGCCGCCTTCTTCAAGGGCGTGGGCCAGCTCCCCGTGGACCGCTCCGGCGCCCGCGGCGCCGGTGAGGCGGCGATCAAGGCCGGCATCGACGTCATCGAGGGAGGCGGACTCTTCGGGATCTATCCCGAGGGCACCCGCTCGCCCGACGGCCGCCTCTACCGCGGCAAGCCCGGCGGTCTCGCGCGCGTGGCGCTCGCCACCGGCGCGCCCGTGATCCCCGTCGCCATGATCGACACGGAGAAGATCCAGCCGCCCGGCAAGGTCGTCCCGAAGCTGATGCGCCCGGGCATCCGGATCGGCAAGCCGCTGGACTTCAGCCGCTACCACGGCATGGACGGCGACCGGTTCATCCTGCGCTCGGTGACCGACGAGGTCATGTACGAGATCATGAAGCTCTCCGGCCAGGAGTACGTCGACATCTACGCGACGGCCGCCAAGCGCCAGATCGCCGAGGCGGAGAAGGCAGCCAAGGAAGCGGTCAAGGCGGAGATCGCGGCACGCGAGGAGTCCGGCGCGTAACCGCGCCGTTCGCAGAGCACCCAGGGGTGGGGGGAAATGGCCAAGCGCGAGCGTGTCGTGCGGATGTCGGTCGAGCAGCCGCTGTGGCGCGCGCTGACCGGCTACCGCGTGCTGACCATGATGTACGCAGTCTTCCTCTTCGTCTTCTCGCGCGAGCGGTACGAACGCCCCTGGGTGGCCGTCGTCTTCCTGGCCCTCCTCGCCGTGTGGACCCTCGCCACGCTCCCCAAGGTGGCGAGCGCCGCGCGGTGCACCAGGCGCTTCCTGGTCACCGACCTGACCGTCGCCCTCACCGGCATCCTGCTCACGCCCCTCGCCGACGCCCAGGCCCAGCAGGTCGACGGCCCCACCCTGCCGTCGATATGGACCGCCGGGGCCGTCCTCGCGTACGCCATCAAGGGCGGCTGGCGATGGGCCGGCTTCGCGTCCTCGCTGGTCGCGGTGGCCAATATCGTCGAGCGTGGAAGCCCCAGCCGGGACACCCTCCACAACGTCCTGCTGGTCTGGATCGCCTCGGTCGCCATCGGGTACGTCGTCGAGGTCGCCCGGGCCTCCGAACGCACCCTCGCCCGGGCCCTGGAGATCGAGGCGGCGACGCGTGAGCGCGAGCGGCTCGCCCGGGACATCCACGACAGCGTCCTGCAGGTTCTCGCGATGGTGCAGCGCCGGGGGACCGCGATCGGCGGCGAGGCGGCCGAGCTGGGCCGGATGGCCGGCGAGCAGGAGGTCGCGCTGCGCACCCTCGTCGCCGGGGGCATGACCCGGCCCTCGCTGGTCTCCGAGGACGAGTCCGAGGGGGCCGTCGTACGGATCGTGGAGGAGCCCGACGAGGACGGGCCGGTCGACCTGCGGACCCTGCTGGCGCCCCGCGCCGGGGCCCGGGTCACCCTCGCCGACCCGGGCGCACCGGTGCTGCTGCCCCCGTCGGCGGCCAGGGAGTTGGCAGCCGCCGTCGGCGCCGCCCTGGACAATGTCCGCGTCCACGCCGGTGACGGGGCCCGCGCCTGGGTCCTGGTCGAGGACTGGCCGGACGAAGTGATCGTGACGGTCCGGGACGACGGGCCCGGTATTCCGGAAGGCCGGCTCGCGCAGGCGGAGGGCGAGGGACGCATGGGCGTCGCGCTCTCCATCCGCGGCCGGCTCCGGGACCTGGGCGGCGCGGCCGAGCTGGTCTCGGTCCCGGGCCAGGGCACGGAAGTCGAACTGAAGGTCCCACGGGGGAAGGCGAGTACGTGATGAGTGAAGAGCGGCAGCTGATCAAGGTGATGGTGGTCGACGACCACCCGATGTGGCGGGACGCGGTCGCCCGCGATCTGGCCGAGGCCGGTTTCGACGTGGTCGCCACGGCGGGCGACGGCGAACAGGCCGTGCGCCGCGCTCCGGCCGCCGACCCCGACGTGCTCGTCCTCGACCTCAATCTGCCGGCGAAGCCGGGGGTCCAGGTCTGCAAGGAACTGGTCGGCGCCAACCCCGAACTGAGGGTCCTGGTGCTCTCCGCCAGCGGGGAGCACGCCGATGTCCTCGAGGCGGTGAAGTCCGGCGCCACCGGTTATCTGCTCAAGTCGGCCAGTACGGCGGAGCTGATCGACGCGGTGCGCCGCACCGCCGTCGGCGACCCCGTCTTCACCCCGGGCCTCGCGGGCCTGGTCCTCGGCGAGTACCGCCGGCTGGCCTCCGAGCCCGCGCCCGCCGCCGGTCCCGACGAGCCCAGGGCCCCTCAGCTCACCGAGCGCGAGACCGAGGTGCTGCGGCTGGTGGCCAAGGGGCTGAGCTACAAGCAGATCGCCGAGCGCCTGGTCATCTCCCACCGGACCGTGCAGAACCATGTGCAGAACACCCTGGGCAAGCTCCAGCTGCACAACCGGGTGGAGCTCGTGCGGTACGCGATCGAGCGCGGCCTCGACGACGCCTGACCCCACGCCCCTTTACACGTACGGGTGAACGAGTGGGCGTCAACTGCCGCTCTGCGTACGGGAATTCACCTTTCGTACCGTGCCGTAGTGACCTGCGTCACTACTAGCGTGACCCGCATACGTCACCAGCACGGCGAAGGGAAGGTTCCATGCGGGTCGGAGTACTGACCGGGGGCGGCGACTGCCCCGGACTCAATGCGGTCATCCGCGGCATCGTCCGCAAGGGTGTCCAGGAGTACGGCTACGACTTCACCGGCTTCCGGGACGGCTGGCGCGGTCCTCTGGACGGCGACACCGTACGGCTCGACATCCCCGCCGTGCGCGGCATCCTGCCCCGCGGCGGCACCATCCTCGGCTCCTCGCGCACCAATCCCCTCAAGGTGGAGAACGGCGTCCGCCGGATCAAGGACAACCTCGCCAAGGACGAGGTGGACGCCCTCATCGCGATCGGCGGCGAGGACACCCTCGGTGTCGCCGCGCGGCTCTCGGACGAGTACGGCATCCCGTGCGTCGGCGTACCGAAGACGATCGACAACGATCTTTCCGCCACCGACTACACCTTCGGCTTCGACACCGCGGTCGGTATCGCCACGGAGGCCATCGACCGGCTCCACACCACGGCCGAGTCGCACATGCGGGTCCTGGTCGTCGAGGTGATGGGCCGTCATGCGGGCTGGATCGCCCTGCACTCGGGCCTGGCCGGCGGCGCCAACGTCATCCTCATCCCCGAGCAGCGCTTCGACCTCGACCAGGTCTGCGCCTGGGTGACCTCGCGGTTCAAGGCCACCTACGCGCCGATCGTCGTCGTCGCCGAGGGGGCCATGCCCAAGGACGGGGAGATGGTCCTCAAGGACGGGACGCTGGACTCCTTCGGGCACGTCCGTCTCTCCGGCGTCGGCGAGTGGCTGGCCAAGGAGATCGAGAGGCGCACCGGCAAGGAGGCCCGCACCACCGTCCTCGGGCATGTGCAGCGCGGCGGCACGCCGAGCGCCTTCGACCGCTGGCTCGCGACCAGGTTCGGGCTGCACGCCATCGAGGCGGTGCGGGACGGCGACTTCGGCAAGATGGTGGCGCTGCGCGGCACGGACATCGTCCGGGTCCCGATCGCCGAGGCGACCTCCCGGCTGAAGACCGTCGATCCGGCGCTCTACGCCGAGGTGGGCGTCTTCTTCGGCTGACACGGTCGCCCCCGCATGACGGCCGCCGGGGTGGGCATGACCCTTATAGGCTTTTTGCCCACTTTTTGGAGGTGGCAGGGATGGCTGGCGGGAAGAAGATCAAGAACGCGGCCAAAAGCACCAAGGGGAAAGTGAAGGAGGGCACCGGCAAGGCCCTCGGCAACGAAAGTCTGGAGATGAAGGGCAAGGCCGAGCAGATCGCCGGTGACGCGAAGCAGACCGGTCAGAAGGCCAAGGACACCCTCAAGCACTGAGGCGCCCGGGCCGCACGGGCCGGGGCCGACGGGAGGACCGTCGGCCCCGGCCTCGTCGTGTGCCTGCCTCAGCGCCGTCGCCGGCGGGGCTGCTCTTCCTCTTCCTCTTCCTCTTCCTCCTCCTCGTACGCGCCTTCTTCCTCGCCTTCCTCGTCGCCCCCGTCTTCGTACTCGTCCTCGTACTCGCCTTCGGCCTCTTCGTCGGCCTCCTCGTCCGCGCCCTCCTCCTCGGGATACTCCTCGTCCGCCTCGTCCGCCTCGGCTTCCTCGTCCTCCAAGCCTTCGTTCTCCTCGTTCTCCTCCTCCTCGAGGGCTTCCTCGTGCGTCCGGACGACCTCGCCGTCGCGGATCTCACCGCGCCAGCCCTCGGGCTCCTCCGTGGAGAGAATGACGTGGCGGTTGAAGTTCTTGAGGTCCAGGCGCAGGCGCCGGCCCTGCGCCCGCCAGAGGTTTCCCGTCTTCTCGAAAAGCCCGCTCGGGTAGTACTCGACGACCACGATGACGCGGGTCAGGGACGGCGCGAGTTCGTGGAAGCTGACACAGCCGCGCGTGGTTCCCTTGGCGCCCTCCGAGCTCCACACAATGCGTTCGTCGGGTACCTGCTCTTCGACGGTGGCCTTCCAACTGCGGGTGGACGGCCCCACTTTGACCTTCCAGTCCGAGCTGGTGTCGTCCTCCTGGGAGACGCTGCGGACTCCCTTGGCGAACTGGCCGAAGTCCTCGTACTGCGTCCAGTGGTCATAGGCGGTGCGCAGGGGCACGCCGACATCCGTCGTCTCGACGATGTTGGTGACCTTGGGGCTGCTCTTGCGGCCCTTGCCCTTCCCGCCCCCGAGCAGGTTGGACGCCGTGCCGGTGATCTTGTCCTTGAGGCCGCCGAACTGCTCGCCGACCACCGCCTTCAGCGGCGAGTCTCCCTGGAGCAGCCGGCCGCCGATGCCGGCGAGGGAGCCCCCGCCCTCCGCGACGTCGCTCAGCTGGTCGGTGACGTCGCCGAGTTTGCCCGCGGCCTTGTCGGCCAGTTGCTCGGCCTGGGCGCCGAGATACCCGACCACCTCGTCCAGCAGCTGGTCGAGGACGGCCTGCGTGCCGCCTCCGCTGTCGCGGTCCTTGGTGGCCATGGCGCTACCTCCGGCTCGACGGCTTGCGAGCGGTCGTCTTCTTCGCCGCTGTCTTCTTCGCGGAGGCCGTCCGCGAAGGCCGGCCCGGACCGCTGGACTTCGCCGCTGTCTTCTTGGCCGGTGCCTTCTTGGCCGCCTTGGCGGGTGCCTTCTTCGCGGGCGCCTTCTTCGCCGGTGCCTTCTTGGCCGGGGCCCTGGACGCGGCCGGCTTGGCGGCCTTCTTGGCCGGTGCGCTTCGAGAGGACGTCGAGGACGACGAGGCCTTGCGCGCCGGTGCGGCCTTCTTGGCCGGTGCCTTCTTCGCGGGGGCGCGGGACTCCGCGGCCTTCTTGGCGGGGGCGGCGCGCTTGGAGGCCGACTCCCGTGCCGGTGCCCTGCGCCGGGGGGCCGGGGCGGTCTTGGCGGAGCGGGGCGAGGGCCGCGAGCGCCGGCGGGGCGCGGGCTCCGGTTCCTCCTCCTCTTCCTCTTCGGGTTCCTCTTCTTCTTCTTCTTCTTCTTCGGCCTCCTCCTCCGGTTCTTCCTCCTCGGCCTCTTCTTCGGCTTCGTCGGGCTCCTCGCCCTCGTAGGCCTCGTCTTCGTACGGTTCCTCTTCGTAGGCGCCCTCTGGCTCCTCGTAGTCCTGGTCCTCTTCGTCCTCTTCGTCCTGGCCGTTGGTCAGGCTCAGAGTGCGCTCGTGGAGGGAGTCCGCGAGCCCGGACAGCTTGCGGTTGGCGGTGGCCATCAGGGCCTTGCGGCCGGCGTCGAGGGCCTCACCGCGGACCTGCTCGCCCAGCTGGGCGACCTGGGGCATCTCGCCGAGCTTGCGCAGGCCCTGCGTCACGAGCTGACCCGGCTCGATGCCGAATCTGCGACCGGCCATGTACGTCGCCATGCTGAAGGCCAAGCGGCCCTTCTTCGCCCGCCCCAGTACGTAGCCGCCCGCCACGGCGGCCGCGAGGGCGATCTTCGACGTGTCCTGCATGGGCCTTTCCTTTCGCCAGGCGCCGCGGCCGCCGACAGCCGCTGAAGTCCCGATGCGCCGGGCTCGGAGGGGCGCCGGCGCTGTTCGCTCGGGCGGTCACTTGGGCCCCTGCTCTGAGAGGAACCGAATATGCCTCTATAGGATGAAAATCTGCGGTTCGCGAGGTATGGGCGACTCCTCTTCGGGGAGTCGCGAGGACAGAAGTCGCGGTTCGAGGGGAGAGCCATATGGCCGCAGCAGAACCGGCCCGCCGTCGACGGCCCCTCCCGGCCGACGACGCGGAAGCCGAACGCACGAGCAGTCGGCCCCCTCGGAGGGCCCCCGCCCGGCGGCACGGCTCCGTAGGCGCGGCCAAGGCGATGCGGTCGGCCGCCGAGCAGTTGTCGGAGCTGATCGGGCGGAGTCCCGAAGGGGTCTCCTCGCTGAAACCGACGGAAGACGGCTGGGAGGCCCAGGTGGAAGTGCTCGAACTGGAACGCATCCCGGACACCACCAGCGTGATGGCCAGCTACAAGGTCACGATCGACGAGGAAGGCGAGCTGGTCTCCTACGAACGGACCCGGCGGTACAGCCGGGGCATGATCGACTGACCGGCCTGAGCCCAGGCCGGCCCTGGAGGGAAGCGCCATGACCATGGTGCCGCAGAGCGGAAGCACGGTTGCCAGGGGCGGAGGAGGGGGTGGCACGAGCAGTCTGTACGACGTCCTCGAACTCATCCTTGATCGCGGGCTCGTCATCGACGTTTTCGTGCGCGTCTCCCTGGTCGGCATCGAGATCCTGAAGATCGACGCGCGGATCGTCGTCGCCAGTGTCGACACCTATCTGCGCTTCGCCGAAGCCTGCAACAGGCTCGACCTCGAGGCGGGCCGCAAGGCCCCCGCCCAGCTTCCGGAAGTGGTCGGAAACATGGTCGAGGGCGGGGCCAAGGGAAAGTCCAAGGGAGCGCTCAGCGGTGCCGTGGAAGCGGTGACGCAGTCCCTGGGCGGCAAGTCCGACGACGACGAGGACCGGGAAGAGGAGTACGCAGAAGAGGAAGCGCCGCCGCCGCGCCGCAAGCGACCGGCCGCCCGCCGTCCGGCCCGCCGGGAGAGGGAGTGACCGATGGCCCTCTACGTCTACGCGATCACGGCCGCCGACCATCCCCGTCACCTGCGCGATCTGACCGGCGTCGGCACCGAACCCCCCGCCCTGCGCTCGGTCTCCGCCGGTCCGCTGTGCGCGATCGTCAGCGAGGTCGATGAGGAGATCCGCCCCAAGCGCCGGGACCTGGCCGCCCACCAGGAGGTTCAGGACCGGCTGATGGCCGACGGGACCGTGCTTCCGCTCCAGTTCGGTTATGTGGCACCCGACGAGACCGCCGTGCGGCAGGTGCTCGAGGAGCGCGCGGACCTGTATGTCGAAGCCCTCGACCGGCTGAAGGGCTGCGCCGAGTACCACATCAAGGCGTCCCGCAACGAGGACGACCTGCTGCGCGAGATCCTCGAGGATTCCCCGGAGGCGCGCAGGCTGAACGACGAGATCCGGGCCGGCGCGACGGACCCGCGGCTCCCGATCGCGCTGGGAGAGCTGGTCGCGCAGCAGGTCCGCGACCGGCAGGAGGAGCTGGCCGCCGAGCTGGTCCGGGCGCTCCTGCCTCTCGCCCGGGACCACAGCGTCCACCCGCCGGCCGGCGACGACCTTCTCAGCCTCTCCCTTCTGGTGGAACGGGAACGGGAGGAGGAACTCCTGGCGGCGGAGGCCAAGCTGGGGCAGGAGAGGGACGACGTCGAGTTCCGATTCGCCGGCCCCCTGCCTCCGTACAGCTTCGTGCAGTGAAGGAGGTGCGTGATGGGGCTGTTCAGCGCCCTGCTGACCTCTCCTCTGGCGCCCGCACGCGCCGTGGTGTGGGTCGCACAGCGCGTCGCCGACCAGGCCGAGGCGGAGTACTACGACCCGGCGCCCGTCTGGCGCCGGCTCACCGAGCTGAACAGGAGGCTCGAGCAGGGGGAGATCGACGAGGAGACGTTCGAGAGCGAGGAGGACGCACTGCTCGCACGGCTCTCGGAGATCACGGAATTCCGGCAGCGGCAAGCGGAGTGAGAAGCAACCGCGCGCAGTGAGACGAGGGAGGTCCCGTCGTGACGGAGCCCATGTCCAACCGGTACGGTTCCCTGCCCTCCCGCGCCGGCTACCCCCAGGGGTCGTCCGCCAACCTCGCGGACATCCTCGAACGGGTTCTGGACAAGGGCATCGTCATCGCCGGTGACATCCGCATCAACCTCCTCGACATCGAGCTGTTGACCATCAAACTGCGCATCCTGATCGCGTCCGTCGACAAGGCCAAGGAGATGGGCATCGACTGGTGGGAGTACGACCGCTCCCTCTCCTCCCGGCACAGCGGCGACCCGCTCGCCGAGGAGAACCGCCGTCTGCGCGCCGAGCTGGAGGAGCTGCGGCGCGACCGGCTCGACGCCGGCCGGTCCACCGGCCGGCGCGCCATGGACGCGGTGGAGCGGCCGGCGGCCGAGCCCCAGGAGGTCGACGAGGCGGAGGGCGAGGAACCCGGCGACGGCACCGGGCGGAGGCGCCGGCGATGAACGGCCAGGATCCGCGGAGCCTCACCTATGTGTACGCCGTCGCCGCGCGTACGCCCGAACTCGGGAAGCTCGTCGCCGGTCTGCGCGGCGTGGCCGACGCTCCGGTCGCCGTCCTTTCCCCCGACGCCCCGGAGGCCCCCGGCGTTCCCGGGGCCTCCGGCACGGAGAGGGCGAACCCGCCCGCCTTCGTCACCAGTCAAGTGCCCTTCGCCGACTGGCGCGAGGAGTCCCTCAAAGCGAGGTTCGAGGACATCGAGTGGCTGGAGGCCACCGCCCGCGCCCACCACGAGGTCATCCAGGCCCTCGCCGCCGCCATGACCGTGCTGCCCCTGCGCATGGCCACCGTGTACCAGGACACCGACCGTGCTCTGGAGGCCCTCCGCGCCGAACAGGAGACGTTCACGGAGCGGCTCGGCCTGCTGACCGGACGGACCGAGTACGGCGTCAAGATCTATGTCCGCCCCGCCGCCGACCGCGCCGGTCCCGGACCCTCCGGAGACGAGCCGGCGCCCGTCAGTCCCGGCAAGGCGTACCTCCGGGCCCGCAGGGAACAGCACCACGCGCGCGAGGACCACTACCGGCAGGCCCAGGAGGCCACCGACCGCATCGCCGACATCGCCGCCCGGTTCGCGGACCAGCGCGTACGGCACCCGCCCCAGACCGGGGCGCTCGCGGGCGGCGACGCCGAAGACCGGGACGAGAACGTGCTCAACGACGCCTATCTGGTGGCGGACGAGCACGCGCCCGGGTTTCGCGCCGCCCTGAACGAGGCGGCCGACTCCCTGCCCGGGATCCGTATCGAGGTCACCGGCCCGTGGGCCCCGTACTCCTTCGCCATGCCACCCCCGGAGCCGGCCACCCCCGCCGAGCGGGAGTCGGAGCGATGAGCGTCACCGAGCACGACCCCGCCCTGCCCGGCCGTCAGGTGGCCCTCGTCGACCTTCTGGACCGGCTGCTGGCGGGCGGGGTCGTCCTCACCGGAGACATCGTCCTGTCGATCGCCGACATCGACCTCGTGCGGATCTCCCTGCGCGCCCTCATCACCTCCGTCACCCCCCTCGCGGAACCACCCCGAGCCGGTGAGCGGCATGACGGGTGACCGGCCGGCCCCCGGGGAGCGCCGCCGGCCACCGGGCGGCGAGCCGGACGACGTCGGCGACACGATGGCAGCCGCCTTCAGGCTGCTCCAGGCACCTCCCCCCACCCCGGGCGAGCCGCAGGTCCCCGCGCACCGGCTCCGCTCCGACCACGAGAAGGTGGGGGAGGACCTGCTCAAACTCGTGCTCACCGTGGTGGAACTGCTGCGTCAGCTCATCGAGCGACAGGCCCTGCGCCGGGTTGACGCCGGCGGCCTCACCGACGAGCAGGAGGAGGAGCTCGGAGCCACCCTGCTCGCCCTGCACGACCGCATGTCCGAGCTGTGCGCGGAGCACGGCTACGCCCTGGAGGACCTGAATCTCGACCTGGGCCCCCTGGGTCCCCTCCTGCCGCCGGCGGACTGACCCGGATTTCGGTGGCCGCGCCCTCAGACCAGGACGCCCGCCAGCAGGTCCGCCACCACCGTCGCGCCGTCCAGCGTCAGCACGGACTCCGGGTGGAACTGGACCCCGGCGAACCCGGGCCCCCGCAGCGCGTGCACTTCGTCCGTCGCCGGGTCGCGGCTGACCTCGACGCGGCGCAGGGCCAGCGCGGCCGCCGTCTCCTCGTCGCAGCGGGCCGTGAAGCTGTTGTAGAAGCCCACGGTCTCCTCGCGGCCGAACAGGTCGATCCGCACCTGTGCCCCCTGGAACGGTGTCCGCTTGCGCACGATCGACAGCCCGAGCTCGGCGGCGATCAGCTCATGACCGAGGCAGACGCCGAGCAGGCGCTGCGCCTGGCCCTGGACGAGGTCCGCGGTGAGGGCGCGCAGGAAACGCATCTTCGGGTCGGCGGGATCGCTCGGATCGCCCGGCCCCGGGCCCAGGACCACCGGCCCCGGGTGCGTGAGCGCCGCCTCCCGCAGCCCCGGCTCGTCGTAGCGGCGGACCGTGACCTCCAGGCCCGAGGAGCGCAGCAGATGGGCGAGCATCGCCGTGAAGGTGTCCTCGCCGTCGACGACCAGCGCATGGCCGGTCAGATCGGCCGACCGCGTCTGCATCTTCAGCCAGAACGGCGCGAGGTCGGCCCGGCGGGCGTCCAGCGCGGCCCGCACCCGTGGGTCGTCCGCGAGCCGGGGCCGTACGGATCTCCCCTCCGGCCGCCCCGCCCCTTCCGCGCCCTGCCGTGGCGGCAGGACCCCCAGCGCCGTCAGCACCCCCGCCGCCTTGGCATGCGTCTCGGCGACCTCGCCCGCCGGGTCGGAGTGGCGGACCAGCGTGGCGCCGACCGGGACGCGCAGCCGCCCGTCGGCGTCGATGTCGGCGGTACGGATCAGGATGGGGGAGTCGAGCGTCTGAGTGCCGCCCGCGTCCGTCCCGAGGAGCGCCAGCGCACCCGCGTAGTACCCGCGGCCCCCGACCTCATGGCGTTCGATGACCCGGCAGGCGTTCTGCACCGGCGAGCCGGTGACCGTGGCCGCGAACATGGTCTCCCGCAGGATTTCCCGTACGTCGAGGGAGGAGCGGCCCCGCAGCTCGTACTCGGTGTGCGCGAGGTGCGCCATCTCCTTGAGCCGCGGCCCCACGACCACCCCGCCCATGTCGCCGACCGTGCACATCATCTTGAGCTCCTCGTCGACGACCATGGAGAGCTCCTCGGTCTCCTTGCGGTCGGCGAGGAAGGTCAGCAGGTCCTCCGAGGTGGGGCCGCCGGCCGGATAGCGGTAGGTCCCGCTGATCGGGTTCATCACCACCGTGCCGCCCGCCGTCCGCACATGGACTTCCGGGCTCGCGCCGACCAGGGTGCGCTCGCCGGTGTGGACGACGAAGGTCCAGTACGCGCCCCGTTCTCCGGAGAGGAGCCTGGGGAAGAGCGCCAGCGCGTCGGCGCGGCCGAAGCCCGGGATGTCCCCGGTGTAGGTGCGGCGGATCACGAAGTTCGCGCCCTCGCCGCTGCCGATCTCCTCGTCGATGACCCGGCGGACGATCCCCGCGTACGCGTCGTCGTCGACGTCGAAGCCGCCGCCCTCGACCAGCACGTCGTGGGAGGGCAGCCGGTCCAGCGCCTCGGCCAGCGGCAGCTCGTACGTCTCGTCCGCGACCAGGACCGACAGCGGGGTGCCGTCGTCGCGTACGTCGAAGCCGCGCTCCCTGATCTGCCGGAACGGCACCAGCGCCAGCGACGGCAGCTCACCGACGGGCAGGTCGGCCAGCCGCTCGGCCTCGTGCACCCGGCCGATCAGGACCTCGACGGTGTCGTGGTCCCGGCCGGGGGTGCGCCGGCGGAGCAGGGCGAAGGGAGGGCAGGAGTCGTCCAGGAGCCGGGTGAGATCCAGCGGCGGGGTGTCCATGCGATGCGTTCCTTCCGAGTGGGAGGAACGGCCCGTCAAACGGAAGAAGGCCGCCCCTCGGGCGGCCTTCGCGTGTTCGTGTACGCGCAGTCAGTGGGCCGCCGGATGAGCGGTCCACCACCAGTTCTGGGTCATCTGGGTCTGCTGCGCGAACATGCGGCGAACCCTACCCCAAGGTCGTTCCCGGACGGCCGTCTCATCTGCTGAGCGGACGGATGGACGGAACGAAAGACCCCGTAAGGTGTTACAGGTGACCGTGAACGCTAAGACCACCGCAACCGGTGGCAACACCTGGCGAGACCTTCCCGCGGCGCAGCAGCCCGAGTACCCCGATGCCGAGGCTCTGCGCGATGTGATCGCGGACCTCGAGTCGTATCCGCCGCTCGTCTTCGCGGGCGAGTGCGACCAGCTGCGCGCCCGGATGGGAGCCGTCGCCAAGGGCGAGGCGTTCCTCCTTCAGGGTGGCGACTGCGCCGAGGCCTTCGACGCCGTTTCCGCCGATCACATCCGGGCCAAGCTCAAGACCCTCCTTCAGATGAGCGCCGTCCTGACGTACGCGGCCTCCGTGCCCGTCGTCAAGGTCGGCCGCATCGCCGGCCAGTACTCGAAGCCCCGCTCCAAGGGCACCGAGACCCGCGACGGCGTGACCCTGCCCACCTACCGGGGTGACTCGGTCAACGGCTTCGACTTCACCGAGGCCGCCCGCATCCCGGACCCCGAGCGCCTGAAGCGGATGTACAACGCCTCCGCGTCGACGCTCAACCTGGTGCGCGCCTTCACCACCGGCGGCTACGCCGACCTGCGCCAGGTGCACGCCTGGAACCAGGACTTCGTGAAGTCGTCCCCCTCCGGTCAGCGCTACGAGCAGCTGGCCCGCGAGATCGACAACGCGCTGAACTTCATGAAGGCCTGTGGCACCGACCCGGCCGAGTTCAAGGCCGTCGAGTTCTACGCCTCGCACGAGGCGCTGCTGCTCGACTACGAAGGCGCTCTGACCCGTACCGACTCGCGCACCGGCAAGCTGTACGACACCTCCGGCCACATGGTCTGGATCGGTGAGCGCACTCGTCAGCTGGACCACGCGCACATCGAGTTCGCCTCGCGGATCGCCAACCCGATCGGCATCAAGCTCGGCCCGACCACCTCGGTCGACGAGGCGCTCACCTACATCGACCGCCTGGACCCGGACCGCGAGCCGGGCCGGCTGACCTTCATCGTCCGCATGGGCGCCGACAAGGTCCGGGACAAGCTCCCGGAGCTGGTCGAGAAGGTCACCGCCTCCGGCGCGGTCGTCGCCTGGGTGACCGACCCGATGCACGGCAACACCTTCGAGGCCGCATCGGGCCACAAGACCCGCCGCTTCGACGACGTGCTCGACGAGGTCAAGGGCTTCTTCGAGGTCCACAAGGGCCTCGGCACCCACCCGGGCGGCATCCATGTCGAGCTGACCGGTGACGACGTCACGGAGTGCGTGGGCGGCGGCGACGAGATCTTCGTCGACGATCTGCACCAGCGCTACGAGACCGCCTGCGACCCGCGTCTCAACCGCAGCCAGTCGCTGGATCTGGCGTTCCTGGTCGCGGAGATGTACCGCGATCAGTAAGGACGTTCCTACGACGAGGGGGCGCGGATCCATGTGATCCGCGCCCCATCGTCGTATCCAGGGCTTTTCGAGGGCCCGAGGTGCCAGGTAAGGTTAGGTTCACCTTATCGATCACGCACTGATCCCGGCGGGAGGTGAACCGCGTGTACGTCTGCTCGTGCTTCGGTGTCACCGAGAAGCAGGTCCAGCAGCACGCCGACGCGGGAGCCTGTACGCCCCGCCAGATCGCGTCCGCCTGCAAGGCCGGCACCGACTGCGGCGGGTGCGTACGCCGCATCCAGGCCATCCTCGGCCGGGGCAACTGCCCGCGGCGTGATCTCGTCGACCAGGGCAAGCCGGCGCTCGCCGAGCTCGCCGAACTGGCCGTGGACCCGCAGGCGGGCCCGGGAGCCGGACCGTACGCGGCGCCGCGGCTCTCCGAAGCGGCCTGATCAGCTCTCCGGCTGCTCGATCAGCTGGGCGATGTAGAGGGCTTCACCGAGCTTCTCGACCAGCTCCAGCTGCGTGTCGAGATAGTCGATGTGGTGCTCCTCGTCCGCGAGGATCGACTCGAAGATGTTCGCCGAGGTGATGTCGCCCTTGGCCCGCATGACCTCGATGCCCCGCTTGAGCCGGTCGATCGCCTCGACCTCGACCTGCCGGTCCGCCTGGAACATCTCGGTGACCGTCTGGCCGATGCGGACATGGAAGAGCCGCTGGTAGTTCGGCAGGCCGTCCAGGAAGAGGATCCGGTCGGTCAGAACCTCCGCGTGCTTCATCTCGTCGAACGACTCGGCGCGCGTGTACTTGGCGAGCTTCGTCCAGCCGAAGTTCTCCTGCATCTTCGCGTGCAGGAAGTACTGGTTGATCGCGGTCAATTCGGCGGTCAGCTGCTCGTTGAGGAACTCGATGACCTCGGGGTCGCCCTGCATCGCAGAGGCTCCTTCCGCGCGTATGACTGGGCAGGATGGCCGCATCCTCGCACCGGGGGTGCGTGGCGTCCAGTAAGTGCACGCTTAGTAGGAGTTGCACCAATCCTGTAGGTCCTGGTCATGACCACCCCTCGCAGTCTGTCACCATGGATGGCATGGGTCAGCCGGAGAGCGGGGAACGCCGGACAGCAGAGCAGTCGGAGCTTCCGCCGGGGCAGCGGCTGCAGCGCGGCTGGCCGGTCACCCACTACGGCCCGGTCCCCAAGTTCAAGCCGGATCGCTGGGAGTTCAGGGTCTTCGGCGCCACGGCGGACGGCGACAAAAGGTGCTGGAACCACGAGGAGTTCTCGGCCCTGCCGTTCTCCACGGTCGTGGCCGATCTGCACTGCGTCACGAAGTTCAGCATGGTGGGGGCCGAATGGGGTGGGGTGCCCGCCCGTACGATCCTGGACCTCGCCCCGCCGGCGCCCACGGTCACCCATGTGATGGTCTGGGCGGAGTACGGCTTCAGCGCCAATCTGCGGCTCTCCGACTTCGCTTCGGACCGCTCCATTTTCGCCACCCACAAGGACGGTGAACTGCTCACCGCCGAACACGGCTTTCCGCTGCGCCTCGTCGTGCCGCATCTGTACGCCTGGAAGGGGCCCAAGTGGGTCCGGGGCGTGGAGTACATGACCGCCGATCGCCGCGGCTTCTGGGAGGAGCGCGGCTATCACAACATCGGCGACCCCTGGACCGAGCAGCGCTACTCCTATCAGGAGGAGCCGGGGGACGGCCCGGAGCTCTAGCGCCGCTCGTACCCCCTGCGGGTACTGGTGGAGATCAGTGGTACTGGTGGACCACCGCGTGGCCCTTGCCGCGGCCGATCATCCACTTGTTGACCGGGGTCGTGACGACGAAGGCGAGGGCGAGCGAGGAGATGAGCGCTCCCCAGAACAGGGCGTCGGAGAGGTGGGCGTCCATGGCGCCCGGCCACAGCGCGATCACGCCGTTGTCGATCAGTTCCATCACCGCGATGGAGAGCGTGTCGGCGGCGAGGGCGACCCGGAAGGCGGTCCTGAAGCCGACGCCCGCCTTGAGGACGCCGCGCAGGGTGAGCGCGTAACCGAAGAAGAAGGCCAGGATGATCGCCGTGATCATCGTCGGCATGTTGCCCCAGCCGAGGGCGGTGCCGATCACCATGCCGAGGATCTCGCCGATGGCGCAGCCGGTGAGGCAGTGGAGGGTGGCCTGGGCGGCCATGGACCAGCTGACCTTGCCGCCGCCGTGCTGGTGCGTATGCCCCTCATGGCCCTCGTGACCATGGCCCTCGTGGCTGTGCCCCTCGTGTCCTCGATGGCCGTGCCCTTCGTGCCCTTCATGACCTGTGTGACCGACGTGGTCCGCGTCGCGCTGCATGGCTCCCCCAGAGTTCGGTAGCGTTCCTGGCTACACCAGAAACGCTATACCCCCTAGGGGTATTCCTCAAGGGATTTCAGCCCTCGCGGAGCGCCTTCAACCGCTTGACGTCCGACGCGTGGCCCTCCTTCCCGCCGGGCGTCTCGATGATCAGAGGAACCCCCTCCGTGGCGGGGTGGCGCATCAGCTCGCGGAACGGCTCCTCGCCGATGTGACCCGAACCGATGTTCTCGTGACGGTCCTTGTGCGCGCCCACGACGTCCTTGGAGTCATTCGCGTGGATCAGTTTCAGCCGCCCCTCGCCCACGGTCTCCACCAGCAGATCGAGGGTCTGTGTCATCCCGTGCGGTCCGGCCAGATCGTGCCCGGCCGCGAATATGTGACAGGTGTCCAGGCAGACGCCCAGCTTGGGATGCCGGTCGAGCGCCTCGAAGTACGGCCCGAAGTCCCAGGTCCGCGAGCACAGCGAGAACCCCTGCCCGGCCGTCGACTCCAGGAGCAGGAACGGGTCGTCGTCGTGGGTCAGCTCGTCGAGGAGCGGCAGCATCCGCTCCCGTACCTGCCCCAGTGCCACCTCGCGCGACCGGCCACCGGTCGCCGAACCGGTGTGGACGACCACACCCAGCGCGCCGATCTCCCGGGCGCGCCGCAGCGAGTGGCGCATCGAGTCCACGGACCGGTCGGCGGTGGCCTCGGTGTGCGAGCCGAAGTTGATCAGGTACGGGGCGTGGACGTACGCCGATATGCCCTCGGCGGCGCACGCGGCCCGGAACCTCTCGTCCTGGTCCGGGTTGCCGGCCGGGGTGGCCCAGCCGCGCGGGTTGGCGACGAAGACCTGGACGGTCTCGGCGCCCAGCTCGCGGGCGTAGGTGAGGCCGGTCGTGGCGAGGCCGCCGGCCACGGGGACATGGCCGCCGACGGGGTTGCGCATGAGTTCTCAGAGTCCCTTGGTCTTGATGGTGATCGTGCTGCCCTCGGGGGCCTCGTCGCCGCCGTCCACCGACTGGCTCGACACGGTGTCGCCGAGGAACGGGAAGTTCTTCTCGACCTCCACCTCGAAGCCCTTGGCCTTGAGCGCGGCCGTGGCCTCGTCCACCTTCTGACCGGTCACATCGGGGACCTCGACCATCCGGGGGCCCTTGGAGACGGTCAGGGTGATCGTGTCGCCCCGGGCGGCCCGGCTGCCGTCGGCCAGGGACTGGTTGGCGACCGTCCCCGCGTCCTGGGGGGAGTGGACCTGCTCGGCGGCGACCTTCACGGTGAGACCGAGCTCCTGGAGCGTGCTGGTGGCCTCGGCGACGGAGTCCCCGGTCACGTCCGGGACGTCGACGGGCGCGCCCTTGCTGACGACCAGGGCCACCGCGGAGTCGGGGCTGCGCTCGGTTCCGGGCTTCGGATCCGAGCTGATCACGGCGTTCCGCGGGATGTCCTCGCTGAAGGCGGTGGTGATGACGCCCGGGGCGAGCCCGGCCTTGGCCAGTTCGCGCCTGGCCTCGTCGAGGGGGGTGCCCTTGAGGTCGGGGACCTTCACGATGTGCGGGCCGCGGGAGAGCGTGAGCTTCACCGAGCCGTTGCCCCGGATGCGGGCGCCGGGGGCCGGGTCGGTGCCCATGACGGTGCCGCGGGCGTACGTCTCGCTGAAAGCGCGCTCGACCCCGGCCACGTCGAGTCCGGCGGCGGTGAGGCGCTGGGTGGCCTTGGCCTCCGTCTGCCCGAGAACCGCCGGGACTCGGGTGAACTGGCCCGAGTTGATGTACCAGACGCCGGAGCCGACGCCGAGGACCAGCAGCACGGCGGCGATCACGGCGAGAACGCCGCGCCGGGGTGCTGCGAGCGCGCGCCGGGGACGGGCGCGCGGCGGCTCCGGCGGGGGCATCACGAGCCGGGCGGTGTGGTGCACGCCGTCCTGGCCCTGCTCGGCGGGCAGGACCCGGGGAATCACGCTTGTCCGGTCCTCGGGACCGCTGTCCCGCTGTTCGGACGCCGTCACGGCTGAGGGCGCCCGGTCGGAGGCGGCTGAGGACACTGCCCCGGACACGCCTCCGCGCACCGCCCCGGTGGCGGCCCCGGCCCGGGCCTGCGGCGGGGTCAGGTCCAGCTGCGCGTCGCCGAGCGCGGCGCGGGCCTCTCGGGCCTGGGCCAGGAGCGCCACGGCGTCGTGCGGCCGGATCTCCGGATTGCGAGCCGTGGCGCTCGCCACCAGCTCGTCGAGCTCGACGGCGAGGCCGGGGACGGCGGCCGACGGGGCGGGCACGTCGGCGTTGAGGTGCTGGTAGAGAACCTGCGCCGGGGTCTCGCCGGCATGCGGCTTGGCGCCCGTCAGCATCTCGTACAGCACCACGCCGGAGGCGTACACGTCGACGCGGGTGTCGGCGGTGCCGTTCTCGATCTGCTCGGGCGCGAGGTACGAGACGGTGCCGAGGAGGGCGCCGGTCGTGCTGGTCACGGAGCCCACGGCCCGTACGAGACCGAAGTCGGCGACCTTCACACGGCCGTCGTCCCCGATCAGTACGTTCTCCGGCTTCATGTCCCGGTGGACGAACCCGGCGCGGTGCGCCGCCCCCAGCGCGGCGAGCACCGGCTCCAGGATGTCCAGCGCCGCCCTGGGCTGCAGGGCGCCCCGCTCGCGCAGGACGTCGCGCAGGGTGCACCCGGCCACGTACTCCATGGCGAGGTACACATACGCGCCGTCGGCGCCCTGGTCGAAGACGCCGACGACATTGGGGTGCGTGAGCCGCGCGACGGACTTCGCCTCGCGGATGAACCGCTCGACGAAGGACGCGTCGGTGGCGAGCGCCGGGTGCATCACCTTGAGGGCGAGGACCCGGTCGAGCCGGGTGTCGACGGCCCGGTAGACCGTGGCCATACCGCCGACGGCGATACGCGCGTCGACGCGATAGCGGCCGTCGAGCAGCTGCCCGACGAGGGGGTCCTGAAGGGTCGTGTCCACGGAGCGAGTTTACGAGCCGCAGCCGACATCCCGGACGCCCCGGCGGAAACGGGGGCCGTACCGAAGCCGAGCTGTGACAGTCGGCGCGTGCGGCGGCCCCCCGCCCGCGGGGGTCAGAACGCCGGGCGCTCCGGGTCCAGGGCCGCCCGGCCCTCGACGGGGGACGAGGCCTCCGCGAAGTGACGGCGCGGGATCCGGCCCGCCCGGTGCGCCAGCCGGCCCGCTTCCACGGCGTGCCGCATCGCCTCCGCCATCAGGACCGGCTCCTGTGCCCGCGTCACCGCCGACGCCAGCATCACCGCCGCACAGCCCAGCTCCATCGCCAGCGCCGCGTCGGAGGCCGTGCCGGCGCCCGCGTCCAGGATCACCGGCACGCGCGCGTGCTCCACGATGAGCTGGAAATTGTGCGGATTGCGGATGCCGAGGCCCGACCCGATCGGCGAGCCGAGCGGCATGATCGCCGCGCAGCCGACATCCTCCAGCTTCCGGGCCAGGACCGGATCGTCATTGGTGTACGGCAGGACCGTGAAGCCGTCGTCCACCAGCGTCTCCGCGGCGTCCAGCAGTTCGATGGGGTCCGGCAGGAGGGTCCGCTCGTCGGCGACCACCTCCAGCTTGATCCAGTCCGTGCCGAGGGCCTCGCGGGCCAGCCGCGCGGTCAGGACGGCCTCGCCCGCGGTGAAACAGCCCGCGGTGTTCGGCAGGACCCGGATGCCGAGTTCGGTGAGGACGGACAGCACCGAGCCCTGGACCGTCGGGTCGAGCCGCCGCATGGCGACCGTGGTGAGCTCGGTGCCGCTCGCGACCAGGGACCGTTCCAGTACGTCGAGGCTCGGCGCCCCGCCCGTCCCCATGATCAGCCGCGACGAGAAGACGGTGTCGCCGAGGGTGAACAGATCGTCGGCCATGGTTCAGCCTCCCTGGACCGCGGTGAGGACCTCGACCCGGTCGCCCTCGCCCACCATGGTCCCGGACCACTGGCCGCGTGGGACGACCGTCTCGTTGACGGCGGCGGCGACGCCGGACGGCGCGGTGGTGAGGGTCGCGACGAGGGTGTCGAGGGTGGTCGGCCCGGACAGGTCACGGGCCTCGCCGTTCACGGACACGCGCACCGTCGTGGACGCGTTCACGGACTCGCTCATGCGGGCTGCTCCTGGGGTACGCGGGCGAATCGATGCGGGGTGAAGGCGCTCGCCTCGTCCGGCAGCACGCCCGTGACCAGCAGTTCGGCCATGACGTCACCGGTGACGGGCGTCAGCAGGACCCCGTTGCGGTAGTGCCCGGTGGCCAGCAGTAGACCGGGCAGGGCGGTGGGGCCGAGCAGCGGCGCGTTGTCCGGGGAGCCCGGGCGGAGCCCCGCCCGGGTCTCGGTCAGCGGCAGTTCCGTGATGCCCGGCACCAGCTCGTGCGCGTCGCGCAGCAGCTCGTACACGCCGCCCGCCGTGACCGTGGTGTCCCAGCCGAGCTCTTCGCTGGTCGCGCCGACGACCAGCTCGCCGTTCTCGCGCGGCACCAGATAGACATGGCTGCCCCGGACGACTGCCCGGACGGTCCGGGAGAGGAACGGCGCGTAGGCGGGGGGCACGGTGAGCCGCAGCACCTGCCCCTTGACCGGCCGGACCGGCGGCAGGACGTCGGCGGGCACCCCCGCGAACCGTCCGCTCAGGCTTCCCCCGGCGAGGACGACCTGGTCGGCGGAGAGCTCCGTGCCGTCGGCGAGCACGGCACCGGCGGCCCGGTCCCGAACCACCGAGAGCCGGTCCGCCCAGGCGCGGTGGAAGACGACCCCGGCCCGCTCGCACGCGGTGACCAGAGCCGCCGCGAGCCGCCGGGGATCGATCTGGTGGTCGCCGTCGACCCGCAGGCCGCCGCGCACACCGGGGGCCAGCATCGGCTCCAGACGGCGGCACTCCCGGCCGGTGAGCCACTCCGACTCCAGACCGGAGCGCCGTTGCAGCGCGTGCAGCTCGCGCAGATGGGCCCGGTCGTCGGAGTCCAGGGCGACGGCGAGGGTGCCGCACGCGCGGTAACCCGTGTCGTGGCCGGTGGCCTCTTCGAGCTCGGCCACGAAGTCGGGGTAGCGGCGCGCGGAGGCGAGATTGAGGCCGAGCAGGGTCTCCTCGCCGTAGTGCAGCTCGGTGACGGCGGCGAGCATGCCCGCCGCGACCTGGGCGGCGCCGCCGCCGGGCTCAGGATCGGCCAGGGCCGTGCGCAGCCCCCGCCGCGCCGCCCGCCAGGCCGTGACCAGGCCGATGATTCCGCCCCCGACGACGAGGACGTCGGTTCCCGTGTCGGATGGGCTCGTACGTGGATGCATGGGCGTCCAGCCCCTCCCTTCGCCGGCATGACCCGGATCAGGTTCGTACGGTCGGAGGCCGGCCAGCCTCCCTCTCAGCCCGGTACGCCCGGGCTCCCGCGAGTGCTCTTCGTCGGTCAGACTAACCTCCTCCTCCAACGCGCTGTAAGGGAGCCTTCATCGTGGCCCGCTCGCTCGACGGACTCGTTCTCGCCCCGGTGGCCGACCAGGCCCCCGGTCAGGTGGGTACGCGGACCCGGTTCACGTACCACCAACAGGACGGCCTGATCTGGGCCGAGTACGCCGGAGGGGATGTGGTCCGCGGCCATCTCGTGGGCACGCGCGCGGGGGACCGGCTGGACTTCCGGTACGTCCAGCTGAAGCAGGACGGATCCACTTCTTCCGGGCATTGCGTCTCCACGGTGTCGGAGCTCGCGGACGGGCGCGTCCGGCTGGACGAGACCTGGGAGTGGGAGTCCCAGGAGGGCAGCGGCACCAGCGTGGTGGAGCAGCTACCTTCCTGACGTTCCGTCAGGTGCGTAAGGTGATCGGGTGAGCGAGCAGACGCAGAATCAGGCGCAGGACCGGACGCCCGGCCAGGGACAGGCCGCACCCGGGCGGCGCGTCGTCATCGTCGGCGCCGGCATGGCCGGCGTGCAGACCGCCGTCGCCCTGCGCGAACAGGGCTACACCGGCGCGATCACCCTCATCGGCGCGGAGCCGCACCAGCCCTACGACAGGCCGCCCCTGTCCAAGGCGGTCCTGCTCGGCAAGGCCGAGGGGTCCGCCTTCGACGTCGACTTCGAGGCACTCGGGGTGGAGCTGCGCCTCGGCCTCGAGGTCACCGGGCTGCGGCCCGCCGTGCGCGAGGTGGACACCGAGGCCGGACCCGTCCCGTACGACGTACTCGTCGTCGCGACCGGCGCCGAGCCCATCACCCTGCCCGGGTCGGAGGGCGTCCCCGGAGTCCATCTGCTGCGCACCCTCGACGACGCCGAGCGGCTGCGGCCGGTCCTCGAGCGGCAGCACGACATCGTGGTCGTCGGCGCGGGCTGGATCGGCGCCGAGTTCGCGACCGCGGCACGGGACGCGGGCTGCGCCGTCACCGTCGTCGAGGCCGCCGAGCGGCCGCTCGCGGGCGCGCTGCCCGCCGAGGTCGCGGCCCCGATGGCCGACTGGTACGGCGAGAGCGGCGCCGAACTCCTCACCCGCGCGCGGGTGGCCCGCGTCGAACCCGGCGAGGTCGCACTGGAGGACGGCCGGCTGCTCCCGGCCGGCGCCGTGGTCGTCGGCATCGGGGCACGGCCCGCCACCGGCTGGCTGGCCGGTTCCGGTGTGGAGACCGCCCCGGACGGCTCCATCACCGCGGACAACCGGCTGCGCACCTCGGTCCCCGGGGTGTACGCGGTCGGCGACTGCGCTTCCTTCCCGTCCGCCCGCTACGGCGAGCGGCTGCTGGTGCACCACTGGGACAACGCCCTGCAGGGCCCGCGGGTGGTCGCGGCCGGCATCCTCGACGAGACGGCCCGGACCCCGCAGCCCCCGCAGCTCTACGACCCCGTTCCGTACTTCTGGTCCGAGCAGTTCGGCCGCTTCGTGCAGTACGCCGGGCACCACCCGGCCGCCGACACCCTGGTGTGGCGCGGCGACCCGGCCGCCCCCTCCTGGGCGGTGGTCTGGCTGCGGGAGGGCGCGCTGGTGGCGCTGCTCGCCGTCGGCAGGCCGCGTGACCTCGCGCAGGGGCGCAAGCTCATCGAGGCGGGCGCGCGGCTCGATCCGGCGCTGGCCGCCGACCCGGCCGTGGCCCTCAGGGCCGCGGCCGTCTGAGGGCCTCCCGGGGCGCGGTCCGGGAGGGCGGCGTCGCCGCAACGGCGGTGTCCCGTCACCCACCCAGACTCCTCCGGTGGGGCCCGACTACCGACTGTCAGTCCGGGATGGCACGCTTGTCCCGTGACCGAGATTGACGCAAAGACCGATGCTCTCGTCCCCGCCTGGCTCTACCTCCCCGACATCGCGGAACTCCTCGATGTCGAGGTGACGCGCGTGCGGCAGCTGGTCAAGGAGGGCCAGCTGATCGCCGTGCGCCGCGGTGAGAACAGGGCGCTCCAGGTGCCTGCCGCCTTCATCAAGGACGGCAAGGTCGTGAAGGGTCTCAGCGGGACCCTCACGCTCCTGAAGGACGACGGCTTCACCGACGAAGAGATGCTGGAGTGGCTCTTCACTCCCGATCCGACCCTGCCGGGTACACCCGCGGAGGCGCTCAGCGAGAATCGCGGCACGGAGGTGAAGCGCCGCGCCCAGGCGCTCGCCGTCTGACGACGCGCCGGATGAGGCGCCGACCCGGTGGCACCGACGCCGGGCCGGCATCACGCCGACGTTCCGCATGACACCGACACAGGTGGTGCGCGGGCCGGGGAGACCCGCTCCGCGCACCACCGCACCACACGGGGGGAACACCTCATGCCCACGCCTCGCGCGCTGCTGTCCGACGCCCGGCTCTATCTGTGCACGGACGCCCGCAAGCGGCAGGGGGACCTCCCCGAGTTCCTCGACGCCGTCCTCTCCTCCGGCGTGGACATCGTCCAGCTGCGCGACAAGGGGATGGAGGCCGGTGAGGAGCTCGAGCACCTCACCGTGTTCGCAGACGCCTGCCGTCGGCACGGCGTGCTGCTCGCCGTGAACGACCGGGCGGACGTGGCCCATGCGATCGGCTCCGGCGTCCTGCACCTGGGCCAGGGCGACCTGCCCGTCCCGGCCGCGCGCGCGATCCTCGGCGAAGAGGTGCTCATAGGTCGCTCGACCCACGCCGAGGCGGAGGTGGACGCGGCGGTCGCGGAGCCGGGCGTGGACTACTTCTGCACGGGCCCCTGCTGGCCCACCCCGACCAAGCCCGGGAGGTACGCGCCCGGCCTGGATCTCGTGCGCTACACCGCCTCCCTGGACCAGGACCGCCCCTGGTTCGCGATCGGCGGCATCGACGCGGGCAATCTCGACGAGGTGCTGGACGCCGGAGCCCGAAGGATCGTCGTCGTACGGGCCATCACCGAGGCAGAGGACCCGGCGGCGGCGACGGCCCTGCTGGCCAAGCGGATCCGCGAACGCTCAGCCTGACCGCTGTCCACATCGTGGACGGATCGGGTCCTTTTCGGGGTAGCTGTCCAGAAAAGTGTCCGAAGTGTGGACGGGAAACGGGCGAATCGGGCCAAATCCCCCTGCTCCGGTTGGGTGACGGGCACACCCTGGCTAACCTGCGGGTATGGCCCTTGGCACAGCTTCGACCAGAACGGATCGCGCACGCACCGTGCGCGACCTGCTCGCGACCGGCAAAACGTCGTACTCCTTCGAGTTCTGGGCGCCCAAGACCGAGAAGGGCGAGCGGAACCTCTGGAACGCGTTGCGCCGGGTCGAGGCCGTGGCCCCGAGCTTCGTCTCGGTGACCTATGGCGCCGGCGGCTCGACCCGCGCCGGCACGGTGAAGGCGACCGAGCAGATCGCCGCCGACACCACCCTGACCCCGGTCGCCCACCTCACCGCCGTCGATCACTCCATCGCCGAACTGCGCAACATGATCGGCCAGTACGCGGACGCCGGGATCCGGAACATCCTCGCGGTCCGGGGTGACCCGCCCGGCGACCCGATGGGCGACTGGATCAAGCACCCGGAGGGCGTCACCTACGCCGCCGAGCTCGTCCAGCTGATCAAGGAGTCCGGCGACTTCTGTGTCGGCGTCGCCGCCTTCCCCGAGATGCACCCGCGTTCCAGCGACTGGGACTCGGATGTCCGGCACTTCGTGGACAAGTGCCGCGCGGGCGCCGACTACGCGATCACGCAGATGTTCTTCCGCCCCGAGGACTATCTGCGGTTGCGTGACAGTGTCAGCGAGGCTGGCTGCGAGACCCCGATCATCCCCGAGATCATGCCCGTGACCAGCGTGAAGCAGCTGGAACGATTCCGGGAGCTCAGCAACGCCTCCTTCCCCGCCGAGCTGAAAGAACGCATCCTCGCCGTCAAGGACGATCCCGCCGCTGTACGCTCCATTGGCATCGAGTTCGCAACGGAGTTCTGCGCACGGCTGCTGTCCGAGGGTGTCCCCGGTCTGCACTTCATCACGCTCAACAACTCCACGGCGACGCTCGAGATCTACGAGAATCTCGGACTGCACAAGCAGTCGTGACCGGCCGTACCCGCCCCCACCGGGGGCGGGGGGCCGTTGGGGAGGGGCGGGCATGGGCTGGACGGTCCTCTACATCGCGTTCGGAATCGTCGCGCTGTGGCTGCTCGGTGAGGTGCTGCTGCAGTACAAGGCACGTCTGCGCTGGCGGTTGCTCGCCTTCACGGGATTCCTGGGGGTCGTCCTCGGCGTCCTCCTGCCGTCCGTCCTGGTGATCGTCGTGGGGGCGATCGCCTTCGCGGTCGGCCAGACGTACGTCACGCTCTCCTTCCGGCGCGGCTTCTCCACAGGCTGGGCGCTCGGCGGCAGCCCCGGAGCCAGCCGCCGGCGCAGATCCGGTGCCCCGGCCAAGGCGGCCGGAGCGAGTCTCGAGGTCACCGACCTCTCCTATGAGCCCGTGGAGCCGGAGACGTCGCCCGCGGAGACCACCGCGATCTACGAGCCGCAGCCGCTTCCCGACGACACCGGGCAGTACGGGGTCTACGACGACTCCGCCTACCGGCAGCAGGACCAGGGCGGTCAGGGGCGGGCCTCGACGGACGGCCAGGGCTCGTACGACCCCTACCTCCCCGGCTACGAACAGCCCGTTGGGCAGGACGCGTACGCCGCCGCCTACGACTACGGCGCCGGCCAGCCGCAATACGCCGCCTACTCCGACCCGTACATCGGCCCGACTCCGGACAGCGCGCAGTACAGCTCGTACGACTACGGCACCGGGCAGCAGCAGTACGCGGGTTACGCCGCCGCCGATCCGTACGGCCGGCCCCATGGCTACGACACACCGCCCGGCGGGGTGTGGGTCCCGCAGCAGCGCGACGGCGAGCAGGCCGCGCCGCCCATGCCCCAGGAACAGCCATCGCCCTACGGCTACGACCCCGGCCTCGGCGACCAGCAGCAGTACCGGTACTGACGGGCCCGGCTCCGGGATCCTCGAGCCGCTCGCCGGTGATGGCTCGGCGGTCACCGGGAGGGCCGGCCGCTCCCGCCGGCCCCGGCCCCGGCAGCTCCCGCGAGGCGGGCGCCGGGGGAGGGGCTACTGGGAGCCGCGGAAGTCCGCGCCCTCGACGATCAGCCCGGAGACCAGCGCACCCGACATCCCGCTGTGCGCCAGCCCGCCGCCCGGATGCGCCCAGCCACCCGCGAAGTACAGCCCCGGCAGCGGGGAGACGTTCGCGGCGGGCAGCAGCGCGCCGTCGGCGCCCGCCAGCGCCGGACCGGGGACCTCGGCCGCCCCCGTCTCGCGGAGGGTGTCCAGAGGGGTCCGTATCTCCCGCCACAGCAGCCGGTCCCGCAGCCCGGGGACGGCGCGCGAGGCGGCCTCCACCATCCGGTCGGCGAACGCCTCCATTCCCTCACCGGCTGCCGCCGTCGCCACGGTCGCCGTGACCGTCACCGCCTCGTGGCGGTCGTCGGGGCGCAGCCGCTCGTCGTCGGGGCGCAGGACCACCACGGTCGGCCGCGCGCAGAGCCCGCCACCGGCGAGCGCGGCCAGCTCCCCGGCGCGGTCGGCGGAATGGACCACCGTGCGGTGGGCCGCGCCGGCCGGCCGCGCGCCGCTGAGCGCCAGCAGGAGAGTGACCCGCCCGGTCCCCACGCCGGTGCGCCCGCGCTCCCGGACGCCCGCGCTCCCAGCGGGGAGGACACGGTCGCGGTAGAGGGCGGGCACCGGTGCGCCCGCGACCACATGGTCCGCCTCGATCAGCGCTCCGCCGTTCACCTCCACACCTGCCGCGCGGCCGTCCTTCTCCGGCACACCGGTCACCTCGGCACCGAAGACGAACTCGACCTTCCGGGCACGGCACCGCTCGTACACGGCGTCCGCCAGCGCGCGCATCCCGCCGCGCACGTACCAGGAGCCGAAGGTCTGCTCCATGTACGGCAGGACGGCGGCGGAGGCCGGGACGGTCGCCGGGTCGAAGCCGTATGCCAGCGCGTATCCGTCCAGCAGGGCGGCCAGCCGGGGATCACGCAGTTCGCGCCTGCCGACCTCGGCGAGCGTCGAGGCGGAACGCCGCAACAGCCCCGCCTTCAGCGCCGGGTACGGCTCGCGCCCGAGCGGCGAGGGGTCGTCCGGCTGAGGCTCTTCGAGCAGCGGGCGCCGCGTGCGGTCCCACGCCTCCCGCGCCCGGCCCAGGAACTCGCCCCAGCGCTCGCCCGCGCCGCCCCCCAGCGCCGCGTCGAGGGCGGTGACGACACCGGCCCGTGACGCGTTCGGCAGCGACACCTCCGTACCGTCGCCGAAGACATGACGGCTCGCCGGATCCACCTGGACCAGCTCCACGCTGCGCTCCAGAGGTTCCTTGCCGGTCTTGACGAACAGGTCGCGGTAGACGGCCGGAAGGTGCAGCAGACCGGGACCGGTGTCGAACGCGAACCCGTCGCGCTCGAACCGGCCGACCGAGCCGCCGTACGTCTCCGCGCGCTCGTACACCGTCACCCGGTGGCCTGCCACGGCCAGCCGGGCAGCTGCCGCCAACGCGCCCATCCCGGCGCCGATCACCGCAATCCGTGCCATGTCAGGGACTTTATCCGCCCCTACTGACACCCTCAGAAGGGTGGTCTGCGCCGGCCTGCCACCGCCAGCCGTTTCTCCTCGCGGCGCTGGGCCCTCCGCCGCAGGAACCGGCGGATCCGCGAGGCCAGGAAGACCAGTGTCACCAGCCCCAGCACCAGCAGCGTTCCCGCGATGATCGCGGCCGGGAGCGGATGGAAGACGGCGAAGGTGATGAGCGCGGCGACGCCCAGGTCCTCCGCCGTGCTGACTGCGATGTTGCTGAACGGCTCGGGCGACGTGTTGATCGCTATCCGGCTGCCCGCCTTGACCAGGTGGCTCATCAGAGCAGTCGAGCCGCCCACCGCACCCGCGGCAAGCTCCGGCAGGGAACCGCTCTGGCCCGCCAGCAGCGCTCCGACCACCGCGCCCGACACCGGCCGGACGACCGTGTGGACGGAGTCCCAGACGGAGTCCACGTACGGGATCTTGTCCGCCACCGCCTCGCACAGGAAGAGCACACCGGCCGCGATCAGGACGTCGGTGCGCTGCAGCGACTCGGGCACCTCGTCGGTGAGCCCGGTCGCGCCGAAGACGCCGAACAGCAGGACCACCGCATAGGCGTTGATCCCACTTGCCCAGCCGCTGGTGAAGACCAGGGGGAGTACGGACACGGACGCGATCGTAACCAGCGCGGGCGCCGCGCGTATGGGCCTTGGTGCGGAGACGTGAGTATCCGTACTCAGGGGCCCGGATGAGTAGCTGCGCGGATGGGGTTTCACCCGTGTGGACGACAGAGTGGAGACCACGGAAGGGACACCGCGCCGGTACCGCCGGCACGGGGCTGCGGAACGGCGCGGTGGACCAGCCGGCACGGGGGCACGGGGGTGCCACGGGGGAACGGAAAGAAAGCCGGTCCGGTGAGGCTCGGGGGGATCGAGCCTCACCGGACCGGCTCTTTCGCGCTCCGGCGCCGATCTCGTACCCGCGGATTCGTACCGCGACGTCGTACTCCGATTCGTACCGCGGTTCTCGTTGCGCGGAATTCCCGGAGCGAGCGCCGCTAGCGCCCGCTCACGCGTCCGTGCAGCAGCCGCGACAGCGCCGAGTGCACATCGTCTATCGACCGCTCGCGCTGGAAGGCCTGCCAGTCCAGCGCGGCCACCAGCACCATGCCGACCAGCGCCGCCGCCGTCAGCGGGATGTCGATCTCGTCGCTCAGCTCGCCGTTCGCGACACCCTCCCGCAGCACTGTCTCGACCACCGCGACCGCCTCCTGACGGACCACCAGCAGTGTCGACTGCCAGGCACGGTTGGTGCGCCACAGCTCGGCCACGTACAGCTGGGTGAAGGCCGGGTAGCGGTCGATGAAGACCAGGCCGGCCCGGATCATCGCGTCCAGCGCCTCGACCCGGGTCCCGCCGCGCTCCGCGGTCTCGTCGGCCGCGGAGCGCAGGGAGGCGGTGAGCAGGCCCACGCCGTGCCGCAGCAGCTCCTCGAACAGTTCGGTCTTGCTCTTGAAGTTGTAGTAGACCGTGCCCTTGGCCACCCCGGCCCGCTCGGCGATCTCGTCGACCGTCGTCGCCGAGAAACCCTGCTCGGCGATGAGGGTCACGGCGGCTTCGTAGAGCTTGGCGCGGGTGGCCCGGCGTCTGGTGCTGCTGCTGTCCATGCTCGTCACGCCTCCGATTCTCACAGGCTCAGATCCGGATGCAGACGGTCGAGGGTCCACACCTGCTTGCGGCGGGCCGAGACGGCGGTCAGCGCGAGGGCGCCGACGGTGAACGCGGCCAGGACCGCGCACGCCTGCCAGACCGGCCCGATGCCGCCGCCGGAGATCAGCCGGCGCAGGGCCTCGACGACGTAACTCATGGGCAGGTAGGGGTGGATCGCGTTGAAGAACTCCGGACTGGTCTGGACGGGGTACGTGCCCCCGGCCGAGGTCAGCTGCAGCATCAGGAACGCGAGCACCAGGATCCGGCCGGCCGCGCCGAAGCGGGCGTTGAGCCACTGGATGATCGCGGCGAAGCAGCAGGTCACCAGAGCCAGGAAGCCGACGGTGCCGGCGGCGCGGACCATCTGCAGACCCAGGCCCCAGTGCAGTACGGACATCAGGGCGGCGACCTGGAGGAGTCCGATCGCGGCAACCGGCAGCCAGCCCGCCAGCGCGATCCGCCAGGCGGAGGCACCGGCGGCCAGCGCCCTGCGGTTGAGCGGCTGGATCAGCATGTACGCCACCATGGCGCCCACCCACAGGGAGAGCGGGATGAAGTACGGGGCGAAGCCGGTGCCGTAGTTGGGCGCCTTGTGCAGTGACTGCGAGGCGAGTTTCACGGGGTCCGCCATCACTTCGGTGCGGCGGTCGCGGGCGTCCTGGTCGTAGTCGGGGATCTTGTCGACGCCGTCGTTGAGGCCGGTGGCCAGCTGGGTGGACCCGTCGGCGAGCTTGAAGAGACCTCCGTCGAGGTCACCGGCGCCCTTCCGCAGCTTGCCGACGCCGTTGTCGAGGTCGACGGACCCCTTCTTGGCGCTGGTCAGACCGGTGTGGAGCTGGTCGGCCCCGGTGGCGACCTTGTGGGCGCCCTTGTTCAGCTCGTTGATCTTGCCGACCGCGTACTCGAGGTCCTCGTCCAGATGGGGGGCGCGCTTGGCGAGGGCGTCGGCCTTCTTCTGGAGGTCGGCGAGTTCCTTGTCGAGCTTCTTGAGGTCGCCCCTGCTGTCCTTGGACAGTTCGTTCAGATCGTCCGCGATCTTCGCCACGTCGGCGGCCGCGACCTTGGCCTGCTTCGTCGCCGAGCAGAACTCGGGGTCGGGCGCGGGGTTGTTCACACAGCGCTTCTCGTACAGCTTGTCGAGCTTCTCCGCCGCCTTGTGGGCGCCGGTACGGGCGGCGGGGCCCGTCTTCACGATGAGCTCCAGGTTGTGGCGCATCGCCACCGACAGGTCGGAGACCAGCCGGGCGCTGTCCCCGATCTTCTTGCCGTTGTCCTTGAGGTACGGACGGACGTCACCCGCCACCCCGTTGACCTTGTCGGCGAGGACCTGGGTGCCGTCGGCGACGCGGCGGGTGCCGTTCTCCACGTCGCCCGCGCCCTTGTCGAGCTTCTTCAGGCCGGTGGCGAGGTCACCGCTGCCCTTCTTGGCCTTCCCGAGCCCGTCGGCGAGGTCCTTGGACCCCTTCTTCGCCTTGCCGATCCCGTCCTTGAGCTGGTCGGCGCCGTTGGCTGCCTTCTCCGTGGCGTCATGGATGTCGGAGAAGGAGATGAAGATCTTGTCGAGGAAGGACCGGGACGTCTTGGTGGACGCGGCGGTGCGCACCTCGGCGAACACGGTCCGCGAGATGGTGCCGACGATGTAGTTGTTGGCGTCGTTCGTCCGGACCTTGAGGGCGCCGGTCTCCGGGGAGTCGCCGGAGCTGGACGCGATCCGCGCGCTGAAGTCGGCGGGCATGGTGAGCGACAGGTAGTACGTGCCGTCCTCCACGCCCTGACGCGCATCGGCGTCGCTCACCTCGTGCCACTCGAAGACCTTGCTGTCGCGCAGGCGCTTGGTGATGTCGTCGCCCGCGGTGAGCTTCTTTCCCCCGGCGGTGGCGCCCTTGTCCTCGTTGACGAGCGCGACGGGTATCCGGTCGAGCCGGCTGTACGGGTCCCAGAAGGACCAGAGGTAGAGCGCGCCGTACAGCAGCGGCAGCAGCAGGATGGCGACGAGCGCGGCGCGCGGGAGCTTGCCCCTGCCGAACCGCTTCAGCTCAAGCGCGGCCAGTTTCGGCGATCGCATCGGCTGCCCCCTCCTCGGTGTCGGTGTTCTTGGTGTCGGCGCCGGCCTCGGCGGCGCTCGTCTTCTCTGCGTCCGTACGGCCCTCGGCGCGGGCGTCGGACTCGGTGCCGGGCTGGGCGTGCGGCTCGGCGTGCGTGGCGGGGTCCCGGGTCCGCTCGGAGTCCGGCTCGGCGTGCGTGGCGGGGGCCCCGGTCCGCTCGGCGTCCGGCTCGGCCTCCCCGGTCCGCTCGGCGCCGCCCGCCGTTGTGATCCGCAGTGCGTCCTCCGGCGCCTCGCTGCACACGGCGAGCACGGTCGTGCCGCTGTCCGCGACCGACCGGAGCAGGACCCAGGCCTCTGCGCGGTCCGCGTCCGAGAGCTTGAGGTCCGCGTCGTCCACGGCGAGCAGCCGGGGGCCGCCGATGAGCGCGAGGGCCACGGAGAGCCGCAGTGCCTCGAGGCGCTCCAGGTCCCGAACGGAGGTCCGGTCGGCCTTGGGCAGGGCGGCCAGGTCCAGTCCGGCGGCGTCGAGCGCCGCCTCGATGCGGCCCCGGGTCGCGGCGGCGCGTTCGCCGGGCGGGCGCAGCAGCGCCAGCGGCGGACCGTCGTACCGGCGCTGGAGGAGCGCTCGCTCGCGCAGGTGCTCGGCCACGGTGAGCGACGGGTCGAGTTCGCTCACCCCGGTGACCGGGCCGAGCGCGCTGATCCGGCGTACGGCGGCCATCTTGCGGGGCAGCCGGAATCCGCCGATCTCGGCGTGGCCCTCCGCGGGGCGCATACGGCCGGTGAGCGCGAGCAGAAGGCACGTACGGCCCGAGCCGGACGCGCCCTCGATCGCGACCAGCGAGCCGGGCTCGGCCCTGAAGGTCACGTCACGGAACACCCAGCCGCGCGGCCCCTTGAGCCCGAAGCCCTCGGCGATGACGGCGGCGCCGCGGGCTTGTGCGGTGGTCTCCACACACCCTCCCCTTTTGAACTGACCGGTCAGTGCAAAAACTATCGCGTCCTCCTGGTCGATGCAAAAACCGCAGATCAGAGGCGGGGCCCGGGGGACTGTCAGTGGTGGCCTGCACGATGGACACATACGGCCACAGCGCCGTCACACGACGACAGGAGGTTCGTCATGGCCAGCACCACCGCAGCAGCCGCCCAGCGGCGCCGCACCGGCGGCCCTGCCCCCTCACTGACCGGCCCCGCGAGCGACGTCCACCCCGTCCTGCGGCGCGCCTCGGCGCCGCCCGCCGCCCTCGCCCTGCTCGCCCAGGCCCGCGACGGCCTGGAAGAGGCGGCCACCCTTCAGGTCCCCAACGAGCGGTACGCGACCGCCCATCTCGCCGCCCTGCGCACCGCCGCCGCCGTGCTCGCCGCCCGCGGCCGCCCCGAGACCAGCGAGCGCAAACGCCGGCGCATAAGGAGCGCCTGGGAGGTACTCCCCGAGACAGCGCCCGAGCTCACCGAGTGGAGCGCCCTGTTCGCCTCCGGGGCCGAGCGCAGGGCGCGCGCGGAGGCGGGGATACGCGGCGCCGCCACCGCCCGTGACGCGGACGACCTGGTGCGCGACGCCGGCATGTTCCTGCGCCTGGTCGAACGGCTCCTGGTGCTCCAGCCGGTGCTGCCCCGGCCCCGGACGGACAGGCCGGAACCGGGGGAAGCCGCAGGGTGACGGCTCACGGCGCCCAAGGCCATAGGGTGGGGAGCGTTCGCACCCGTCGCCGAGGAGTCAACTGCCGTGTCGGACCCTTCCCCCGCCTTCGGTCGGGAGACCACATCGCGCCCTTCGCGCGCCTCCCTGCGTACCGCCGTGGTCTGGGACGTCCTCCAGGACGCCCTTGAGAACCGGGCCAAGGCCACCGGGAAGGACAGCCTCGATGTACTCGACACCGGCGGCGGTTCGGGGAAGTTCGCGGTGCCCGTGGCCCGCCTCGGTCACCGCGTCACCGTGGTGGACCCCAGTCCCAACGCGCTCTTCGCGCTGGAGCGGCGCGTAGCCGAGGCGGGGCTCGCCGACCGGGTCGGCGGAGTGCAGGGCGACATCCACGGCCTCTTCGACGTGGTCGAGCGCGGGGGATTCGACGCGGTGCTCTGCCACGGCGTCCTGGAGTACGTCGACGACCCCGCCGAAGGCGTACGCAACGCGGTGGAGGCCCTCAGGCCCGCCGGTGCGCTCAGCCTGCTCGCCGCCGGGCTCGGCGGCGCCGTCCTGGCCAGGGCGCTGGCCGGGCACTTCACCGAGGCCCGCCAGGCGCTGACCGACCCGGCGGGCCGCTGGGGTGCCGGCGACCCGGTCCCGCGCCGCTTCACCGCCGAGCAGCTCACCGAACTGGCCGACGCGGCCGGTCTCGAGGTCGGTTCCGTACACGGTGTCCGGGTCTTCGCCGACCTGGTCCCCGGTGTCCTGGTGGACACCGAGCCGGGAGCGATCGACGCCCTCCTCAAGCTGGAGGCCGCGGCGGCCGAGCTGCCCGCCTTCCACGCGGTCGCCACCCAGCTGCACATCCTGGGCGAGAAGCGCGTCTGAAGCTCCCCTACCGGGCTGATCAGCGGCGCAGCGGCAGAAGGAGTACGCCACACACCCCCCGATCGCGGGCTCGGCCCCGTATGATCGGGGGACACCATCCGGCATGACGGGTCGGCCGTCGGGGAATCTAGGCCTCAACAGCCGTACCGGCATGGCGGCCCGGACTGGCGATTGGCAAAGTGGGCGGGTTTCACGGGGGCGATTCCCTGCCTATCCTGAAAGGGCCGCATCCCGGTCGCCCCCGCGACCGACGACTAGGAGGACTCCGTGCCGCTCTCGGAGCACGAGCAGCGAATGCTCGAGCAGATGGAGCGAGCGCTGTACGCCGAAGATCCCAAGTTCGCGACAGCGCTCGAGGGAAGCGGGCTGCGTACGTACACCCGGCGACGGGTCTACCAGGCGGTCGCCGGCTTCTTGGTGGGTATCGCGCTCCTCATGGCCGGAATGGTCGCCCAGCAGATCTGGATCAGCGTGGTCGGCTTCCTCGTCATGCTCGGCTGCGCGGTCCTGGCCGTCACCGGGTGGCGCAAGGCACCCAAGCCGGGTGAACAGCAGGCCGCCGGAGGTCCGGCGGGCCGACCGGCCAGGCAGCGCCGCTCGATGATGCATCGGATCGAGGAGCGGTGGCAGCGCCGCCGCGACGAGCAGGGCGGCCACTGAACCGGGTCGGACCAGCTTGTGGAAAGGGTGAGGGGCGACCGCGAAGCGGTCGCCCCTCACCCTTTCCGTCGTACAAACCCTCTTGCCCGTCGGCCCGGCTCAGCCCTGCTGGCGCGACGGGCGGCGAACAAGGCCCCTCAGCCGGTCGGCCGCCCGGCGCCGCCGCGCCGCCCAGCCGTCCCACAGCGCCGTCCAGCGCTCGGAGACGGCCCACACCACCCGGACGGATGAGCGCGGAGCGAGCAGTGCCCGCAGCCGGCCCGCACGGCCCGCCACGGCGTCCAGCCCAGCCGCCACCAGGGCGACGTCCTCGGCGAGACCGGTCCCCGGACGGGGCTCCGGCGCGTACAGCACCTGCTCCACCGCCCTGGCCACGCGATGCACGGCATTGGCAGGGTCCCCGTCGAGCCGGCCCAGCCGCACGATGCGAGCGGCCGTCCTCCGGGGGGTCTGCGACTCGTCGGGCGTGACGCCATGGTCCCAGGCGGTGTCGATGATCTCCTGCCAGGCCGCCAGCGTCCGGGCCACCCCGTCCGCCGCCGAACGGCCCGTGGAGCCGAGGCGCCGGGCCCGGACCGCCCTGCGCCAGAGCAGGGGCAGCAAGGGCACCAGCAGCACCAGGGCCACGCCGAGCGTCACCAGGACGATCGTCCCGGCCGGAGTTCCGGCGTCGTCCGACGGCAGGGCGCCCTGCGGGGTCGGTCCACCGCACTCCCCGATGCGGCGCAGCTCCGCCGGGCAGCTCTCCGACGACGACGGCGCGCTGGACGGCGCTGCCGAGGCGCTCGACTCGGGAAGGGCCGGGCCGGTGGGCCCGCCCTCCGGCGTCTGCTCCCGGGTGTACTGCGGCACGGTGCCCCGCGTCGGCGTCGGCTCGAAGCGGGTCCAGCCGACGCCCTCGAAGTACAGCTCGGGCCAGGCGTGCGCGTCCCGGTTCGTGACCGACATGGCCCCGTCGGCGACCGGGCTGCCCGGTGTGAAGCCGACCGCGACCCGGGCCGGAATCCCCAGCGTCCGGGCCATCGCGGCCATCGAGAAGGAGAAGTGGATGCAGAAGCCCTCCTTCTGCTTGAGGAAACGGGAGATCGCCTGGACTCCCGTGCCCGACGCCACCTCGGTGTCGTAGCTGAACCCGCCGTCGACCGCGAACCAGTCCTGGAGCTTCACCGCACGCTCGTAGTCGTTGGCCGCCCCCTTGGTCACCTGGAGCGCCCTGGACTTCACGTCCGCGGGCAGCGAGTCGGGGACCTTGGTGTACTCGCGCAGCAGCGCGCCCGGCACGGGAGACGCCGTGGCCAGCTGCTCGGCCGTCGGGTTCACCCGCAGGCTGGTGACCTGGTACTGCGCGCCCTTGGTGCTCTGACCGTCGTCACCGACGAGCATCCGACCCGCCGGCTCGTAGCGCCAGCGTCCCCCGATCATCACGGACATCGCCGGGTAGGGCAGCGGCAGCCACTTCTGCTCATAGGCGCGCGCCGCCGAGATGTTCGTCCTGATCTCGGTCGTGCCGATGGAGCCGCGCAGGCCGTCCGGCCGGGGGAGCTGCTTCGGCACGTCCTGGATGGGGCGGACCGACGACTTCCAGGACGTGCCGTCGAACTGGTCCAGCGCGACGAGCCGCAGATACAGGTCCGAGGTGTCACCGGCGTTGGTCCGGTACCGCAGCCACTCGGTCTGCTGCGCCTGGTTGAGGCTGTCCTGCAGGGACACCAGCGGGTTGACGGCGGAGATCATGCCGCCGTTTCCGGAGCCGTTCCCCTTGCCCGAACCGCCGAGGAGCCCGCCGCTCAGCGCGGGCAGCGCCGCCGGTACGACCAGCGCGATGCCGAGCGCGAGGACGCCGATGCGGCGCCCGGTGCGGACCGGGGCGAGTGCCGGGCCGCTCGCCATGTCGAAGCCGCCCGAGGCTCCAGCGGACCTGGGCGCACCACCGAAGACCCGCCCCCACTGCGAGAGCCGGTCGCGGCTCTCGGCCAGGAGCAGCAGCAGATAGCCGGTGGCGGCCAGCAGGAACCAGAACCAGCTCGCGCCGCCGCCCCCGAGGCCGGCGGCCACCGAGTACAGGGCGAGCAGCGGCAGCCCGGCCGGCGCGGCGCTGCGGAAGGTCACCGCCAGGGCGTCCACCGCGAGGCCGATCACCACCACACCACCGACGACCATCAGCAGGATGCCGTCGGTGGCGGGCGCGGGGGTCGCGTACTGCCCGACGTCGTCCGCGCCCGCGCTCAGCAGGACGCCGAACTGCTGGAAGACCCCGGGACCGGGCAGCACCCCGAGCACCGCCTGCTCGCGGGCGAAGAACACCGTCAGCAGCAGCAGCGAGACGACGGCCTGGAGCGTGACCGTCAGGGCCCGGGCCAGCGGCACCCGCCGCGTCACCGCGCCGACGCCGCTCTGGACCGCCAGCAGGAACGCCGCCTGGACGATCCAGGCCGCTTCGTCGACCAGCGGCAACAGCGCGCCCGCCGCCATCAGCGTGGCGGCGAAGGCGCAGAGCGTCAGCCTCCCGCGACCGCTCATGACCATCCCCCAGAGAGTTCCGTCGTGCCACCGGCCGGAGCACCGGCGTCGGTGCCCTCCCGACCCGCACTGCGCCACAGGTCGGCGAGCGGCGTCCCGGGCCGCACGGCCATCGCCGTCCACCCCGCCTCGCGCAGCTGCCGCAGCCGCTCGGAGACCGCACCGGACACCGCGCCGCCCGTCAGCCACGTCCCGCTGTCCAGGAGGAAGGCGACGGCCGCGCCACTGCGCCGCCGCATCCGTGCGACCACGGCCGCCTGCTCCTCGTCCAGATCGCCGAAGAAGGCGACCAACAGACCTTCGTTGCCACCGCGGAGCACGTCGTACGCGCGGGAGAGCCCGGCCCCCTCGGAGTGGTCGACGACCGCGAGGGTGTCCATCAGCAGGCCCGCCGCCTCGGCGGACTGCTGATTCGAGCCGGCGAAACCGTCGGAGCCGTCACCGGGCACAGCGCTGCCCGTGTCCGTCACCAGACGCACCGCGAAGCCCCGCTCCAGCATGTGCACCAGCGCGGACGCCGCGCCCGACACCGCCCACTCGAACGCGGAGTCCGGCCCCGCGCCCTGGTAGGCGATCCGACGGGTGTCCAGCAGGACCGTGCACCGTGCGCGCTGCGGCTGCTCCTCGCGGCGCACCATCAGTTCGCCGTAGCGGGCGGTGGAGCGCCAGTGGACGCGGCGCAGGTCGTCGCCGTGCCGGTACGTGCGCGGGATGACGTCGTCGTCGCCGGCCAGCGCCAGCGAACGCTGCCGTCCGTCGCCGTACCCGGCGGCCTCGCCCGCGAGCCGCACCGGCGGCAGCGGTTCGGTCCGGGGGATGACGGTGAGCGTGTCGTACGAGCTGAAGGCGCGGGTCAGTTCGCACATCCCGAACGGGTCGCTCAGGCGCAGCTGCAGCGGACCGAGTGGATACTGGCCGCGCAGGTCGGAGCGGACCCGGTAGGACACCTCGCGCCGGCCGCCCGCCTCCACCCGGTCGAGGACGAACCGGGGCCGCGGTCCCAGGACGTACGGCACGTGGTCCTGGAGCATCAGCAGGCCCGTGGGCAGCCGCGAGACGTTGTCCATCCGCAGATGCACCCGGGCCTCGGAGCCCGCCGGCACCCGCTGTGGAGCCAGCCGCCGGCTGCTCGCCACCCGGTAGCGCGTGCGGTACAGCACGGCCACACACACCAGTGGCAGCACCGCGAGCAGCAGCCCGACCCGCAGCAGGTCGCCCTGGCCCAGGACATAGGCGCAGATCGCCGCCGCGATCCCGGCGGCGAGGAAGGACCGGCCGCGGGTCGTCAGACCACCGAGAGCGGCCCGCAGACCGCCCTTGCCCCTGCCCTCGCCGTCCGGGGCCTCGGCCCCGCCGGCCGCCATCACAGCCGCCGTACGCCGGGGTGCTGCTGGCCGTAGAGCGGGCCCCCGGGCGCCGAGGGCGGTGTCGCCGCGGGCACGGGGGTGCGCTGGAGGATGTCGAGGACGACCTGCTCCGCGGTGCGCCGGTTCAGCTGTGCCTGGGCGGTGGGCAGCAGTCGGTGCGCGAGCACGGGCACGGCCAGGGCCTGGATGTCGTCGGGAAGCGCGTACTCCCGCCCGCTGAGCGCGGCCGTCGCCTTCGCGGCGCGCAACAGGTGCAGGGTGGCGCGCGGGGACGCGCCGAGTCTCAGGTCGGGGTGGGTCCGGGTCGCGGCGACCACGTCCACCGCGTACCTCCTGACCGCGTCGGCCACATGGACCGAGCGCACCGCTTCGATGAGCTTGAGGATGTCGTGGGCGTGTGCCACCGGCTGGAGGTCGTCGAGCGGGGACACCGCGCCGTGCACGTCCAGCATCTGCAGCTCGGCCTCGGCGCTCGGGTAGCCGATGGACACCCGGGCCATGAAGCGGTCGCGCTGCGCCTCGGGCAGCGGGTAGGTGCCCTCCATCTCCACCGGGTTCTGGGTGGCCACCACCATGAACGGCGTGGGCAGCTCGTAGGTCTGCCCGTCGATGGTGACCTGACGCTCCTCCATCGACTCCAGCAGCGCCGACTGCGTCTTGGGCGAGGCGCGGTTGATCTCGTCGCCGATCACGATCTGGGCGAAGATCGCGCCGGGCTTGAACTCGAAGTCACGCCGCTGCTGGTCGTAGATCGAGACACCGGTGATGTCCGACGGCAGCAGGTCGGGCGTGAACTGGATGCGCCGCACCGAGCAGTCGATGGAGCGCGCGAGGGCCTTGGCCAGCATGGTCTTGCCCACGCCGGGGACGTCCTCGAGCAGGAGGTGCCCCTCGGCGAGCAGCACGGTCAGCGCCGTGCGTACGACCTCCGGCTTGCCCTCGATCACACTCTCCACCGACATGCGGACACGCTCCGCTGTGGTGGTCAGATCTGTGAGGCTCGCTCGATCGTCATAGGTCGTCACCCGGCCCTCCTCGGCCCGTTCCACGGGCCGAAGCGCAACAGACGGCCCGGCCCACCCCAAAACAACACCTGGCCCGGGTCGTTCCGGGGGGTGTCACACCCGCATTCTTGTTGCCGTTGCCGCGTTGTGTCACTCGCCTGTGGACAACGGGGTGGGATATGTCGGGGTTGCCGTGGTTTCTGCCCTCGGCCCTCGCGAAAATCCGAGTGTAAGGATCACTCCGTGGGGTCGATCTCCCGCACCAGGCCGGTGGTCACGTCGAAGACGAAGCCGCGCACATCGTCGGTGTGGACCAGGAACGGGGAGGTCCGCACCCGCTGCATCGACTGCCGTACGTCCTGGTCGACGTCGCGGAAGGCCTCGACCGCCCACGACGGCCGCTGCCCGACCTCGTCCTCGAGCTCGTGGCGGAAGTCCTCGGTGAGGGACTCCAGGCCGCAGTTCGTGTGGTGCACGAGCATCACGCTGCGCGTGCCGAGGGCGCGCTGGCTGATGGTGAGGGAGCGGATCACGTCGTCGGTGACCACACCGCCGGCGTTGCGGATCGTGTGGCAGTCACCGAGTTGGAGGCCGAGCGCGGCGTGCAGGTCGAGCCTGGCGTCCATGCAGGCGACCACGGCCACCTGGAGCACCGGCCGTGCGTCCATTCCCGGGTTCGTGAATTTGGCGGCATAGCGCGCGTTCGCCTCGACGAGACGGTCGGTGACCGTGCCGCCGGTGCGTATCGCGTCGGCGGGGGAGTGCGCGGAAGTCGACATGCCTAAGACGTTAATGGTCACAGGGGCTGGGGTCCTGCTGTGAGAGCGGACAAAAAACGTCAATGAGCGTTGTTGTGAGGTAATCCACAGGTGCACATAGGGGTCACCCGAACGGGTGCGGTGTCCCGATCGTCCTCTTGGTCCAGACGCCCCCGGCGACGCGCTGGCCGGTTGATTGACCGCGTGGGCCAGTGGACTAAAGTGACGCGAAGTTCACGGAGACATTGAGCATTTTCCGCAGTTTCTCCCCCGCGTGTGCGGCGAAACGTGCGGCTCGGCCTCCTCCCGCTCGCCGGTCGGCCGACGCCCTTTCCCGGCGCCGGCGGGCCTGTCCTTCCCGAGCGGGGTGGGGACCCGGCAGTACGTACGTCGCGCCGGATCTGAGAGGGCCCATTGAGCGACTCCCGACACGTCCCGGTGATGCTCCAGCGGTGCCTGGACATGTTGGCCCCGGCTCTGCGGCGCCCGGGAGCGGTGGTCGTCGACTGCACGCTCGGCCTCGGCGGTCACAGCGAGGCGCTGCTCCAGCAGTTCCCCGAGGCGCGTCTGATCGCGCTCGACCGTGACAAGGAGGCCCTGCGGCTCTCCGGCGAACGTCTCGCCCCCTTCGGTGACCGGGCCACCCTGGTCCACGCCGTCTACGACGAACTGCCCGAGGTACTGGAACGTCTGGACACCCCCAAGGTCGACGGCATCCTCTTCGACCTCGGTGTCTCCTCGATGCAGCTCGACGAGGCGGACCGCGGCTTCGCCTACGCGCAGGACGCCCCGCTCGACATGCGGATGGACCAGACGACCGGGGTGAGCGCCGCCGAGGTGCTCAACACCTACCCGGCGGGCGAGCTGGTGCGGATCCTGCGGTCGTACGGTGAGGAGAAGCAGGCCAAGCGGATCGTCTCCGCGATCGTGCGCGAGCGCGAGAAGGAGCCGTTCTCCTCCAGCGCCCGGCTGGTCGAGCTGATCCGCGACTCCCTGCCGCAGGCCGCCAAGCGCACCGGGGGCAACCCCGCGAAGCGCACCTTCCAGGCCCTGCGCATCGAGGTCAACGGCGAGCTGACCGTCCTGGAGCGGGCGATCCCCGCCGCCGTGGAGGCGCTCGCCGTGGGCGGCCGGATCGCCGTCCTCTCGTACCACTCACTGGAGGACCGGCTGGTCAAGCAGGTCTTCGCGGCGGGCGCGGCCACGACCGCGCCGCCCGGTCTGCCGGTCGTGCCGGAGCGCTACCAGCCGCGGCTGAAGCTCCTCACGCGCGGCGCCGAGCTCCCCACGGAGGAGGAGGTCGCGGAGAACCGGCGAGCGGCCCCCGCGCGGCTCAGGGGCGCGGAGCGCATCAGGGAGTCTGTGTGACGAAAGGGGTCAAGGGGGGCAAGGAGTCGCTGAAGGGGCCGGCCGCGCGGCTGTCGCGGCTGATGCCGTCCGGGCCCACCGCCGCCGCCCGCACCCCCTTCGTCCTGCTCGTCGTCCTGCTGCTCGGCGGCGGCCTCATCACCCTCCTGCTGCTCAACTCCTCGCTCAACCAGGGGTCCTTCAAGCTGAGCGAGCTCAGGAAGCAGACCACCGAACTGACCGACGAGCAGCAGGCGCTCCAGCGGGACGTGGACGACTACTCCGCCCCCGACGCACTGGCGCGCCGCGCCAAGGAGCTCGGCATGGTCCCCGGGGGCAGTCCCGTCTTCCTCGACCCGGACGGCACCGTCCGCGGCCGGCCCGGCAAGGCCTCCGCGCCGCCCCCCGACCCGACGGCCTCGGCCGGCCCGCCGTCGGCTCCGGCCTCTCCGCCCGCCCAGGGCCGGCCGTCCGCGACCCCCTCGACCTCGCCCTCGACCTCCTCCTCGGCCAGGACGCCCTCCCAGAAGCCCGCAGCCCAGCAGCCCGCCCCGACGACCTCCGGCAGGTGACGCAGTGCCCCCGGCAGTGCCCCCGAAGGATCAGCCGCGCCGCCGCGTACCGGGCCCCGCACGCCCCCGGCCCGCCGCCCGCCCCGCCCAGCGCCGCCCCCGCCCGGCGGGCGGGCCGGCCGCCCGGCCGCGGACGATCCGCCTGGGCAGCCCCCGCCCCCGGCTCCGTCTGGTCAGCCTCGGTCTGACCTTGGTGATGCTGGCCTTCGTCCTGCGGCTCCTCCAGGTGCAGGCCGTCGACGCCTCCGCCTTCGCCGCCAAGGCGGAGAAGAACCGTTACCTGAGCCACACGCTGAGCGCGGAGCGAGGCGAGATCACCGACCGCTCCGGCATCGCCCTGGCCGCCAGCGTCGACGCGTACGACATCACCGCCGACCCGAAGATGTTCACCCCCGAGGACAGCAAGGTGCCCGACGCGCCCGAACAGGCCGCGGCCCTCCTCGCCCCCATCCTCGGCAAGGACCCCACCGAGCTCACGAAGAGGCTCAAGGCCCCCAAGTCCCGCTACACCGTGCTGGCGCGCCGTCAGACCCCCCAGGTCTGGAAGCAGATCAAGGACCTGAAATACGTCTTCGCCGAGAAGGCGCGCACCGGCAAGGCGACGGGCGGCACCGGAGTCAGCGTGCTCGCGGGCATCTTCAACGAGACCAGCAGCAAGCGCGTGTACCCCAACGGGCAGTTGGCCGCCGGGATACTGGGCTACGTCAACGCCGACGGCCGGGGCGGCGGCGGCCTGGAGTCCATGCTCGACGAGCAGCTGGCCGGCAAGGACGGCGAGATCACCTTCGCGCAGGCCGGCGGACGCCGGGTTCCCACCGCCGGAGCGCGCGAGACCCCGGCCGTCCCCGGCTCCGACATCGAGCTGACCATCGACCGGGACATCCAGTGGGCCGCCCAGCAGGCCATCACCGAGCAGGTGCAGAAGTCCAAGGCCGACCGCGGGTACGTGATAGTGCAGAACACCAGGACCGGCGAGGTCCTGGCCATGGCCAACGCCCCCGGCTTCGACCCCAACGACCTCTCGCAGGCCAACTCCGCCGCGATGGGCAACGCCGCGCTCCAGGACGTCTACGAGCCGGGTTCCACCAGCAAGGTGATGTCCATGGCCGCCGTCCTGGAAGAGGGCAAGGCGGCCCCCGACACCCATGTCACCGTCCCCAACCGGCTCCACCGCGGAGACCGGCTGTTCAAGGACGACATCGACCACCCGACCTGGTACCTGACGCTCAACGGCGTCCTCGCCAAGTCCAGCAACATCGGCACGATCCTGGCCAGCGGCCAGCTCGGCGACAACCAGGCCGAGGCCAACGAGGTCCTGTACTCCTACCTCCACAAGTTCGGCATCGGCAGGCCCTCCGGGCTCGGCTACCCGGGCGAGACCTCCGGCATCCTCGCCAGGCCGAAGAACTGGTCGACCTCGCAGCAGTACACGATCCCCTTCGGCCAGGGCCTCTCGCTCAACGCCATGCAGGCCGCGTCGGTGTACTCGACCATCGCCAACGGCGGCGTACGCATCGCGCCCACGCTGGTCCGCGGCACCCGCGGACCGGACGGGCGCTTCACCCCCGCCCCCGCCCCCGAGCAGACGCGGGTCGTCAGCGAGAAGACCGCCAAGACCCTCGCCCAGATGCTCGAATCCGTCGTCGGAAACGAAGAGGGCACCGGCACCAAGGCCGCCATCCCCGGCTACCGCGTCGCGGGCAAGACGGGAACGGCCAACCGCGTCGATCCGGCCACCGGCCGCTACAAGGGCTACACCGCCTCCTTCGCGGGCTTCGCCCCCGCCGACAACCCCCAGATCACCGTCTACTGCGCCATCCAGAACCCCACCAAGGGCAGTTACTTCGGCGGTCAGATCTGCGGACCCATCTACAAGAAGGTCATGGAGTTCGCCCTCAAGACCCTGCACATCCCCCCGACCGGCACGCAGCCGCCCCGGCTGCCGGTCACCTTCAAGCCCAGTGCGTGAGCCCGCGGGAGGCACCAGTGACAACGATCACCCCGGAACCCGGGAACCGGAATCCCCGCCACGAGGCCCCGGGGGCCTCATTTCGCCCTGCGCCCGGTGGGCCCGGTACGCTCACCGCCGTGCCACACGCTGATCAGTACCGAACCGCCCCGCCCCGCCCGGACCAGGTCCGCCCGACCCCCCTCGGTGACCTGGCCGCCCGGCTCGGTGTCGAGACGCCGGGCAGCGCCGAGGTCACCGGCATCACCCACGACTCACGGGCGGTACGCCCCGGGGACGTGTACGCCGCACTGCCCGGCGCCCGGCTCCACGGCGCCGACTTCGCCGACCAGGCCGCAGGCCTCGGAGCCGTCGCGATCCTCACCGACCGGACCGGCGCCGAGCGCGCCGCCGCCACGGGCCTGCCGGTCCTGGTCGCCGACGATCCGCGCGGCCGGATGGGCGAGCTCGCCGCCGAGATCTACGACCGGCCGGGCGACGACCTCCTCCAGATCGGCATCACCGGCACCTCCGGCAAGACCACCACGGCCTACCTCGTGGAAGGCGGCCTGAGGGCGGCCGGCCGCAGGACCGGGCTGATCGGCACGGTCGAGATGCGCATCGGCGACGAACGCATCAAGTCCGAGCGGACCACCCCCGAAGCCACCGACCTCCAGGCACTGTTCGCGGTCATGCGCGAACGCGGCGTCGAATCGGTCGCCATGGAGGTCTCCAGCCACGCCCTGGTGCTCGGCCGCGTCGACGGATGCGTCTTCGACGTCGCCGTCTTCAACAACCTCAGCCCGGAACACATGGAGTTCCACTCCGACATGGAGGACTACTTCCGGGCCAAGGCGCAGCTGTTCACCCCGCAGCGCTCCCGCGAAGCGGTCGTCAACCTCGACGACGAGTACGGCAGGAGGCTCGTGAAGGAGGCGACTGTCCCGGTCACCACCTTCTCCGCCGAGGGCCACCCGGACGCCGACTGGCGCGCCGAGGGCACCGATCTGCGGCAGGACAGCAGCACGTTCACCGTCGTCGGCCCGAAGGGCGAGCGGATCTCCGCCACCGCCCCGCTGCCCGGCGCGTTCAACGTCGCCAACACGCTCGCCGCCGTGGTCACCCTCGCCGTCGCCGGAGTCGACCCGCAGACCGCGGCGGACGGCATCGCCGCCGTCCCCGGCGTCCCCGGCCGCCTGGAGCGCGTCGACGCCGGCCAGCCGTACCTCGCGGTCGTCGACTACGCCCACAAGACGGACGCCGTCGAATCGGTCCTGCGATCCCTGCGCAAGGTCACCGAGGGCAGGATCCACGTCGTCATCGGCTGCGGCGGCGACCGCGACACCACCAAGCGGCGTCCCATGGGCGCCGCCGCGGCACGCCTCGCCGACACCGCCGTACTGACCTCCGACAACCCCCGCTCCGAGGACCCCCTCGCCATCCTCGCCGCGATGCTCGCCGGCGCCGCCGAAGTGCCCGTGCACGAGCGCGGCGACGTGCTCGTCGACGCCGACCGCGCCGCCGCGATCGCCGCGGCCGTCGCCCGGGCGGAGCCCGGCGACACCGTCCTCGTCGCGGGCAAGGGCCATGAACAGGGCCAGGACATCCACGGAGTGGTACGCCCCTTCGACGACCGCCAGGTCCTGCGCGAGGCCATCGTGGCCCGTGCAGCCGGCCAGGAACGCCCGGCGGAGCGCGCCCATCGACCCGAGAACAGTCAGGGATAAGTTGTGATCGCCCTCTCCCTCGCCGAGATCGCCGCCATCGTCGGCGGGCAGTCGTACGACATACCGGATGAGACCGTCCAGGTCACCGGGCCCGTCGTCATCGACTCCCGTGAGGTGGAGACCGGCAGCCTCTTCGCCGCCTTCGTCGGTGAACAGGTCGACGGCCACGACTACGCGCAACGCGCCTTCGACGCGGGCGCCGTGGCCGTCCTGGCCGCCCGGCCCGTCGGCGTCCCGGCCCTCGTCGTCGACGACGTCCAGCGAGCGCTCGGCGCGCTCGCGCGCGCCGTCGTCGAACGCCTGGGCACCGACGTCGTCGCCCTCACCGGCTCGGCGGGCAAGACCTCCACCAAGGACCTGATCGCCCAGGTCCTGCAGAGCCACGCCCCGACCGTCTGGACGCCCGGCTCCCTCAACAACGAGATCGGGCTGCCCCTCACGGCGCTGCGCGCGACCGGGGAGACCCGGCACCTCGTCCTGGAGATGGGCGCGCGCGGCATCGGCCACATCCGGTACCTCACCGGTCTGACGCCCCCGCGCATCGGCGTCGTACTCAACGTCGGAACCGCGCACATCGGCGAGTTCGGCGGCCGTGAGCAGATCGCCGTGGCCAAGGGTGAGCTCGTCGAGTCCCTGCCGTCGGCGGACGAGGGCGGTGTGGCGGTCCTCAACGCCGACGACCCGCTCGTCCGTGCCATGGCGGCGCGGACGAAGGCGCGCGTGGTCCTCTTCGGAGAGGCCGACGAGGCCGCCGTACGTGCCGAGAATGTCCGTCTCACAGAGAATGGACAGCCTGCTTTCAAGCTTCACACACCCACCGGGTGCAGCGACGTGACCTTGCGCCTGTACGGTGAGCACCACGTGTCGAACGCGCTCGCCGCGGCCGCCGTCGCCCATGAGCTGGGCATGTCCGTCGACGAGATCGCCACCGCGCTCTCCGAGGCGGGCACCCTCTCCCGCTGGCGCATGGAGGTCACCGAGCGTGCGGACGGCGTGAAGGTCGTCAACGACGCCTACAACGCGAACCCCGAGTCCATGCGAGCCGCCCTGCGCGCGCTCGCGGCCATGGGCAAGGCCGCAGAGGCCCGAGGGGGTCGTACGTGGGCGGTGCTCGGTCCGATGGCCGAGCTCGGCGACTCTTCGCTCGCCGAGCACGACGCGGTCGGGCGGCTCGCCGTCCGGCTCAACGTCAGCAAGCTCGTCGCAGTCGGGGGCAGGGAAGCGTCCTGGCTGCAACTGGGCGCATATAACGAGGGTTCGTGGGGTGAGGAGTCGGTGCACGTGTCCGACGCGCGGGCGGCGGTCGACCTGTTGCGCAGTGAGCTGCGCCCGGGAGACGTCGTGCTGGTGAAGGCTTCCAGGTCGGTCGGGCTCGAGCGGGTCGCCCTGGCACTGCTCGAGAACACGGCGGCGTCCTTCGACAGCAGCGGAAAGGTCGCCGGACGATGAGGCAGATCCTCTTCGCGGGGGCCATCGGCCTCTTCCTCACCCTGGTCGGCACTCCGCTGCTGATCAAACTCCTGGCCCGCAAGGGATACGGGCAGTTCATCCGGGACGACGGCCCGCGCAGCCACGGCAGCAAGAAGGGCACGCCCACCATGGGCGGAATCTCCTTCATCCTGGCCACGCTGATCGCGTACGCGCTCGCCAAGGTCATCACCGGTGAGGACCCGACCTTCTCGGGTGTGCTGGTGCTCTTCCTGATGGCGGGCATGGGCCTGGTCGGCTTCCTGGACGACTACATCAAGATCGTCAAGCAGCGTTCGCTCGGTCTGCGGGCCAAGGCGAAGATGGCCGGCCAGCTGATCGTCGGCATCGCCTTCGCGGTGCTCTCCCTGCAGTTCGCCGATCTGCGCGGGCTCACCCCCGCCTCCACCAAGCTGTCCTTCATCACGGACTTCGGCTGGGCGATCGGGCCGGTGCTGTTCGTGGTGTGGGCGCTGTTCATGATTCTCGCGATGTCGAACGGCGTGAACCTGACGGACGGTCTGGACGGCCTGGCCACCGGCGCGTCGGTGATGGTCTTCGGCGCGTACACCTTCATCGGGCTGTGGCAGTTCCAGGAGTCCTGCGCCAACGCGGTGACCCTGACCAACCCCAACGCCTGCTTCGAGGTACGCGATCCGCTCGACCTGGCCGTCGTAGCCTCCGCGCTGATGGGCGCCTGCTTCGGCTTCCTGTGGTGGAACACCTCACCCGCCAAGATCTTCATGGGCGACACCGGCTCGCTGGCCCTCGGCGGCGCGCTCGCCGGTCTCGCCATCTGCTCCCGTACGGAGCTGCTGCTCGCCCTGCTCGGCGGCCTCTTCGTGATGATCACCATGTCCGTGGTCATCCAGGTCGGCTCGTTCAAGATGACCGGCAAGCGGGTCTTCCGGATGGCCCCCCTCCAGCACCACTTCGAACTCAAGGGGTGGTCCGAAGTCCTGGTGGTGGTCCGCTTCTGGATCATCCAGGGCATGTGCGTGATCGTGGGCCTCGGTCTCTTCTACGCGGGATGGGCAGCCGACAAGTGAGTACGCCGGACTGGCAGGGCAAGAAGGTCACCGTCGCCGGACTCGGGGTCAGCGGTATCCCCGCCGCCCGCGTCCTGCACGGCCTGGGCGCGATCGTCACCGTCGTCAACGACGGCGACGACGAACGGTCCCGGGCCCAGGCGGCGGAGCTGGAGGCCGAGGGGATCACCGTCCGCCTCGGCGACGGCGCCACCCTGCCGGCCGGCACCGAACTGATCGTCACCACCCCGGGATGGCAGCCCGGGAAGCCGCTCTTCGCGGCCGCCGCGGAGGCGGGCGTCGAGGTGTGGGGCGACGTCGAACTGGCCTGGCGGCTCAGGGGACCCGACGCGGCGCCCTGGCTCGCGGTCACCGGCACCAACGGCAAGACCACGACCGTGCGGATGCTCGCCTCGATCCTCGAGGCGGCCGGTCTGCGGACCGCGGCCGTCGGCAACATCGGCGTCTCGCTCCTCGACGCCGTCCTGGGCGAGGAGAGCTACGACGTCCTCGCCGTCGAACTCTCCAGCTACCAGCTGCACTGGGCGCCCTCCCTGCGCGCCCACTCCGGGGTCGTGCTCAACCTCGCCCCCGACCACCTCGACTGGCACGGCTCCATGGAGGCGTACGCCGCCGACAAGGGCCGTATCTACGAGGGCAACACGGTCGCGTGCGTCTACAACGTCGCCGACAGCGCCACCGAGGACCTGGTCCGCGAGGCCGACGTCGAGGAGGGCTGCCGCGCGATCGGCTTCACCCTCGGCACGCCCGGACCCTCCCAGCTCGGAGTCGTCGACGGGATCCTGGTCGACCGCGCCTTCGTCGAGAACCGGCAGAAGCAGGCCCAGGAACTCGCCGAGATCGGCGACGTCAACCCGCCGGCTCCGCACAACATCGCCAACGCGCTCGCCGCGGCCGCCCTGGCCCGCGCCTTCGGCGTCACGCCGGCCGCCGTACGGGACGGACTGCGGGCCTTCCGCCCGGACCCGCACCGCATCGAGCACGTCGAGGAGATCGACGGCGTCAACTACATCGACGACTCCAAGGCCACCAACACGCACGCGGCCGAAGCCTCCCTGGCGGCCTACGACCCGATCGTCTGGATCGCCGGAGGCCTCGCCAAGGGCGCGGCCTTCGACGAGATCGTCGAGAAGGCGGCGAAGCGTCTGCGCGGCGTCGTCCTCATCGGCGCCGACCGGGCCCTGATCAGCGAAGCCCTGGCGCGACACGCGCCCGAGGTCCCGGTCGTCGACCTCGACCGGACCGACACTGGGGCGATGTCCGCGGCGGTCCAGGAAGCGGCACGTCTCGCCCGGCCCGGAGACACGGTTCTGCTGGCCCCGGCCTGTGCCTCGATGGACATGTTCGTCAACTACAACAAGCGAGGCGAGGCGTTCGCGGACGCGGTCCGCGCTCTCGCCGCCACGCGCGGCTGACCAGCCATCAGGTCCGGCCGCGCCGGGCACGACTGGAGGGGACAGCGACCATGCCGCCGGACGACACCGCCCAAGGCCCCGCCGGTGGGCGTCCGCACGCCCCCGGGCACATGCGGACGGCCGGTCGGCGGGCGGCCCTCGAGGCCGCCCCGACGGGTGCCACGGACGCGGTACGCGCCGCTGCCCGCGCACTCGCCGACCGGGCCGCCGCGGCTCTCCGGGCCCTCGTCCCCGCCCCCGTCCCCGCGCTCGCGGGCGCGCCCGGCCTCGCCCTGCGCAGCGGCACTGCGGGCACCGGCAGGCCGCCCGCCGCCCGAGGCGGCGCCCGCGGCGCCGGCGGCTCCTCCGGCGGACCGCGAGGCAGCGGCGTCCGGCGCGCGTACGAGCAGGCGCGCCGGGCCTGGGACCGGCCCCTGACCGCGTACTACGTGATCCTCGGCGCCGGCCTCCTCATCACCGCCCTGGGCCTGGTGATGGTCTACTCCGCCTCCATGATCAAGGCGCTGGAACTGGCCAAGCCCGCCACCTACTTCTTCCGCAAGCAGTTCCTGGCCGCCGTCATCGGCACCGCACTGCTGCTCCTCGCCTCCCGGATGCCGGTCAAACTGCACCGCGCGCTCGCCTACCCCCTGCTGATGGGCACCGTCTTCCTGATGATCCTGGTGCAGATCCCCGGGATAGGAATGTCCGTCAACGGCAACCAGAACTGGATCTATCTGGGCGGCCCGTTCCAGCTCCAGCCCAGTGAGTTCGGCAAGCTCGCCCTGATCCTGTGGGGCGCCGATCTGCTCGCCCGCAAGCAGGACAGACGGCTGCTGACCCAGTGGAAGCACATGCTGGTACCGCTCGTCCCCGTCACCTTCCTGCTCCTCGGGCTCATCATGCTCGGCGGCGACATGGGCACGGCGATCATCCTCACCGCGATCCTCTTCGGTCTGCTGTGGCTGGCGGGGGCGCCCACCCGGCTCTTCGCCGGGGTGCTCGCGATCGCCGGTGTCGTCGGTGTGCTGCTCATCAAGACGAACGCCAACCGGATGTCCCGTCTCGGCTGCGTCGGCGCCATCGACCTCGGACCCAAGGGCGAGTGCTGGCAGGCCGTACACGGCATCTATGCTCTGGCGTCGGGCGGATGGTTCGGTTCCGGTCTCGGTGCGAGTGTGGAAAAATGGGGCCAACTGCCTGAACCGCACACCGACTTCATCTTCGCCATCACCGGGGAGGAACTGGGTCTGGCGGGGACGCTGTCGGTGCTCGCCCTGTTCGCGGCTCTAGGCTATGCGGGTATCCGCGTGGCCGGACGCACGGAGGACCCCTTCGTCAGGTTTGCCGCGGGAGGCGTGACCACCTGGATCACGGCCCAGGCCGTGGTCAACATTGGTGCGGTGCTCGGTCTGCTGCCGATCGCCGGTGTCCCGCTCCCGCTGTTCTCCTACGGCGGATCGGCCCTGCTGCCGACCATGTTCGCCGTCGGGCTGCTGATCGCCTTCGCGCGAGAGGAACCCGCCGCGAAAGCGGCCCTGGCCATGCGCCGGCCCGGAATGGGCAGGCGGGCCGGGATGAGATGGAAGTCGATGCGACGGCGCGTCAAGAAGCGTCCGTCCGGAGAGCGGTGAATTTCGGTGCATGTCGTACTCGCTGGTGGGGGGACCGCCGGCCACATCGAGCCGGCGCTCGCCCTCGCCGATGCCCTGCGCAGGCAGGACCCCAGCGTGGGGATCACGGCCCTCGGGACGGAGAAGGGGCTGGAGACCCGGCTGGTGCCCGAGCGGGGCTACGAGTTGGCGCTCATCCCCGCCGTGCCGCTGCCCCGTAAGCCCACCCCCGAGCTGATCACCGTGCCCGGACGGCTGCGCGGCACCATCAAGGCCGCCGAGCAGATCCTGGAGCGCACCAAGGCCGACTGCGTCGTCGGCTTCGGCGGCTACGTTGCCCTGCCCGGCTATCTCGCCGCCAAGCGGCTCGGGGTGCCGATCGTCGTCCACGAGGCCAACGCCAGGCCCGGACTCGCCAACAAGATCGGTTCCCGCTACGCGGCCGGGGTGGCCGTCGCCACGCCGGACAGCAAGCTGCGCGGCGCCCGCTACATCGGCATCCCGCTGCGCCACTCCATCGCCACGCTGGACCGCGCCCGGGTCCGCCCCGAGGCACGCGCCGCCTTCGGTCTCGACCCCGGTCTGCCGACCCTGCTCGTCTCCGGCGGCTCGCAGGGCGCCCGGCGCCTCAACGAGGTCGTCCAGCAGGTGGCCCCGGTGCTCCAGCGCTCCGGGATCCAGATCCTGCACGCGGTCGGCCCGAAGAACGAACTGCCGCGCGTCGACAACATGCCCGGGATGCCGCCCTACATCCCGGTACCGTACGTGGACCGGATGGACCTCGCGTACGCGGCGGCCGACATGATGCTCTGCCGCGCGGGCGCGATGACCGTCGCCGAACTCTCCGCCGTGGGCCTGCCCGCCGCGTACGTCCCGCTGCCGATCGGCAACGGCGAACAGCGGCTCAACGCCCAGCCGGTGGTCAAGGCGGGCGGCGGACTGCTGGTCGACGACGCGGAGCTGACCCCGCAGTGGGTCCAGGGCAACGTCCTGCCCGTGCTCGCCGATCCGCACCGGCTGTACGAGATGTCCCGCGCCGCCGCCGAGTTCGGCCGCAGGGACGCCGACGATCTGCTGGTCGGCATGGTGTACGAGGCGATTGCGGCACGCCGGCAGGCGTGAGAAGGCAGGGAGCATGGCCGGACCGACGACCGCCGAGCGGGGCGCAAGGACACCGAAGGGCTCGTCGGCCCGGCCGCCCCGCCAGGGGTCTCCGCCCCACCGCCCCCTGCTGCCCGCCGGCCGCGCGCTGCTGCTGACGGCGATCGCGATCGCGCTCACCGCGGGCGGAATCTGGCTCCTGTACGGCTCCTCGTGGCTCCGGGTGGAGCACGTGGAGACCTCCGGCGTACGTGTTCTGACGCCGGATGAGGTCGAGAGCGTCGCGGCGGTCCCGATCGGCGCGCCGCTGATTTCCGTCGACACGGGTGCGATTGAGGAGCGTCTGCGGGAGAAATTGCCCCGTATCGACTCGGTCGATGTCGTCCGTTCCTGGCCGACCGGTATCGGTCTGAAGGTGACCGAGAGAAAGCCGGTTCTCCTTGTCGAAAAGGGCGGAAAGTTCATCGAAGTGGACGCGAAAGGTGTGCGTTTCGCCACGGTGGACAAAGCCCCGCAAGGCGTCGCCCTGCTCCGGCTGAAGGCCGACGCGTCACCGAGCCTGCGCCGCTTCGACACCGCCCGGCTGCTGCGTGAGGCAGTAGGCGTGACGGGCGAACTCCCCGAGAAAATCGCCAAGGACACCCGTGTCGTCAGGGTGGTCTCGTACGACTCCATCACCCTGGAGCTGAGCGGCGGGCGCTCTGTGTTCTGGGGCAGTGGTGAGGACGGCGAGGCCAAGGCCCGGGTTCTGACCGCCCTGATGAAGGCGACGCCCAAAGCGGGGCACTTCGACGTCAGCGCTCCGAGTGCCCCCGCGGCGTCGGGGAGTTGACGCTCATCGGCGCTGGCCAGCACCCTGGTTGGTCAGCGCTATGGGTGATCACATAGGGTGAAAAGAAAAACGGGAGGTTCGGCGTGTTCGTTGAACGTGCGCCACTTGTCGACTTAGTGTCCTGTTCGGAAGAGTCCAGCGAACAGACACACTGGTAACCCTAAACTTCAACGTTAGGGTTTGGGTCGGCGTTTCGGACCGTCCCATCGGCATCCGTCGTCGCGACGCGACTAGCACCGCGCAGCGGCGACACGTAACTCGAGGCGAGAGGCCTTCGACGTGGCAGCACCGCAGAACTACCTCGCAGTCATCAAGGTCATCGGTGTCGGCGGCGGTGGTGTCAATGCCATCAACCGAATGATCGAGGTCGGCCTCAAGGGCGTCGAGTTCATCGCGATCAACACCGATGCGCAAGCTCTGTTGATGAGCGACGCCGACGTCAAGCTCGACGTCGGCCGTGAACTGACCCGTGGCCTCGGCGCCGGGGCCAACCCCGCAGTCGGTCGCAAGGCGGCAGAGGACCACCGTGAGGAGATCGAGGAGGTCCTCAAGGGGGCCGACATGGTCTTCGTCACCGCCGGCGAAGGCGGCGGCACCGGCACCGGCGGCGCACCCGTCGTCGCCAACATCGCGCGCTCGCTCGGCGCCCTGACGATCGGTGTGGTCACCCGCCCGTTCACCTTCGAGGGCCGGCGTCGCGCCAACCAGGCGGAGGACGGCATCGCCGAACTCCGCGAAGAGGTCGACACCCTCATCGTCATCCCGAACGACCGACTGCTGTCGATCTCGGACCGCCAGGTGAGCGTGCTCGACGCGTTCAAGTCGGCGGACCAGGTCCTGCTGTCCGGTGTTCAGGGCATCACCGACCTCATCACCACCCCGGGCCTGATCAACCTCGACTTCGCCGACGTCAAGTCGGTCATGTCCGAGGCCGGATCGGCGCTCATGGGGATCGGCTCCGCCCGCGGGGACGACCGCGCGGTGGCCGCCGCGGAGATGGCGATCTCCTCGCCGCTCCTGGAGGCGTCCATCGACGGCGCCCGCGGTGTCCTGCTCTCCATCTCGGGTGGCTCGGACCTCGGTCTCTTCGAGATCAACGAGGCCGCCCAGCTGGTGAGCGAGGCCGCCCACCCCGAGGCGAACATCATCTTCGGCGCGGTCATCGACGACGCGCTCGGCGACGAGGTGCGGGTCACCGTCATCGCGGCCGGCTTCGACGGCGGACAGCCGCCGGCCCGCCGGGACAACGTGCTGAGCTCCACCTCCACCAAGCGCGAGGAGCCGGCCCCCGCGTCGCGCACCGAGTCGCGGTCCCTCGGGCTCGGCTCGGTCACCCGCGACGAGCCGGTTCAGTCCGAGCCCGTTCCGGCGGCGGGCGACAGCTCGCTTCCGCCGGCCGTCCCGCCGGTGGTCCCGCCGGCCCGTCCCTACCCGGACACCCAGGCCGAAGAGCTGGACGTCCCGGACTTCTTGAAGTGATAGAGCAGCGCCCGCACGTGGGCACTGCGAGCGGCGCGCACTTCGCCTTCACCGACAGGTGGGGCGGGGTGAGCGCCGTTCCGTACGAAGAGCTCAATCTCGGGGGAGCCGTGGGCGACGACCCGGAGGCCGTACGCGTCAATCGCGAGCGTGCCGCCGGGTCCCTCGGCATCGACCCGGCGCGGGTCGTCTGGATGAACCAGGTCCACGGCCGGGACGTCGCGGTGGTCGACGGGCCGTGGGGTACGGGGGACATTCCTTCCGTGGACGCGGTGGTGACCGCGAGACGCGGACTTCCGCTCGCAGTCCTCACCGCGGACTGCACGCCGGTTCTGCTCGCCGACCCGGTCGCGGGGGTGGTCGCGGCGGCCCACGCAGGCCGGCCGGGCATGGTCGCGGGGGTCGTCCCGGCCGCCGTCGGGGCGATGGTCTCGCTCGGTGCCGAACCGTCCCGTATCACCGCCCGCACCGGGCCCGCCGTCTGCGGACGCTGCTACGAGGTCCCGGCGCGGATGCGGGCCGAGGTCGCGGCCGTCGAGCCGGCCGCCTGGTCGGAGACCAGCTGGGGCACCCCGGCCGTCGACGTCACCGCCGCGGTCCACGCCCAGCTCGAAGCGCTCGGCGTACGGGACCGGCAGGCGTCCGCGGTCTGCACGCTGGAATCGCGCGACCACTACTCGTACCGCAGGGACCGCACCACGGGGCGGCTCGCGGGATATGTCTGGTTGGACTGATAGGTGATGACGGATCGCAGGACTCAACTCGCCGAGAACCTCGCGCGGGTGGAGGAACGTATCGCCGCCGCGTGCGCGGCCGCCGGTCGCAAGCGGGCGGAGGTGACCCTGATCGTGGTCACCAAGACCTACCCGGCGAGCGACGTCCGGCTGCTGCACGAGCTCGGGGTGCGGCACGTCGCCGAGAACCGGGACCAGGACGCGGCGCCGAAGGCCGCCGCGTGCGCGGATCTGGACCTCACATGGCACTTTGTGGGTCAGTTGCAGACCAACAAGGTCCGGTCCGTGGTGGGTTATGCCGATGTGGTGCAGTCTGTCGACCGGGTCAAGCTCGTCACCGCGCTGTCCGGCGCGGCGGTGAAGGCGGAGCGGGAACTCGGCTGTCTGATCCAGGTGGCGCTCGACGCGGAATCGGGCGAGCGGGGCGAGCGGGGCGGGGTGGCGCCCGACGGGGTCGAGGAGTTGGCCGCGGCGATCGACGGCGCGCCCGGCCTGAGACTTGACGGGCTGATGACGGTGGCGCCGCTCGCGGGCCCCTACGCGGGCCGCCAACGTGCGGCGTTCGAGCGGTTGATGGAATTCTCATCCGGCCTGCGCGCGACTCGTCCGGCTGCGAACATGGTGTCGGCGGGGATGAGCGCGGATCTCGAAGAGGCCGTGGCGGCCGGGGCGACACATGTACGCATCGGTACGGCGGTACTCGGAGACCGACCCCGCCTCGGGTAACGTCGCCAAGCAAGTCGGACCACAGCAGAAAATATGGTCATTCCCGCTGGAAGGCGGGCAGGCCGAGTGGATCGCGGGCACTTGGTGACGAGGCCGATCCACCACAGAGCGGAGGACTCAGAGAATGGCCGGCGCGATGCGCAAGATGGCGGTCTACCTCGGCCTCGTGGAGGACGATGGGTACGACGGCCGGGGATTCGACCCCGATGACGACTTCGAACCCGAGCTGGAGCCGGAGCCCGAGCGGGACCGGCGACGCCACCAGCCCCCGCACCAGATCGAGCGGGAGGAACCGGTACGAGTCGTACAGCCTCCGGCCCAGCGGGAGTCGGTGCCTCACGCTGCCGCGGTACCCGTAGAAAGCGGACGTCCGGCGCGAATCGCCCCCGTGGCATCCATCACACCTGAACGCCCGAGCCTGGAGAAGAACGCACCGGTGATCATGCCCAAGGTCGTGTCCGAGCGGGAGCCCTACCGCATCACCACACTGCACCCGCGGACCTACAACGAAGCCCGTACCATCGGGGAACACTTCCGCGAGGGCACCCCTGTGATCATGAACCTCACCGAGATGGACGACACCGATGCGAAGCGACTTGTCGACTTTGCCGCGGGACTCGTCTTCGGCCTGCATGGCAGCATTGAGCGAGTGACGCAGAAGGTGTTCCTGTTGTCGCCTGCTAACGTCGATGTCACGGCGGAGGACAAGGCCCGCATCGCAGAGGGCGGATTCTTCAACCAGAGCTGAGAACAGACACCGGGAACAGCCCGGCCGCGAGGCCGGTAAGACGAGAGCCAGGGGAGAGGGAAGCACGGGATGGGCGTGGCACTGCAAGTGGTCTACATCGTGCTGATGTGCTTCCTCGTCGTGCTGATCTTCCGGCTGGTCATGGACTACGTCTTCCAGTTCGCCCGCTCATGGCAACCTGGCAAGGCGATGGTGGTCGTTCTCGAGGCCACCTACACTGTCACCGATCCACCGCTCAAGCTTCTGCGGCGGTTCATTCCGCCGCTGCGTCTCGGGGGCGTGGCACTCGACCTGTCCTTCTTCGTTCTGATGATCATCGTCTACATCCTGATCTCCATCGTGAGCGGCTTCGCGAGGTGAATGTGGACGATACGGTCTTGCCGACTGCCGACGACTACGTAGAGGTGAAGAAGAGATGCCGCTGAGCCCCGAGGACGTGCGGAACAAGCAGTTCACGACCGTCCGCCTCCGAGAAGGCTATGACGAGGACGAGGTCGATGCCTTCCTCGACGAGGTCGAAGCCGAACTGACCCGCCTGCTCCGCGAGAACGAGGACCTGCGCGCCAAGCTGGCCGCCGCGACCCGTGCCGCCGCGCAGAACCAGCAGCAGGGTATGCGCAAGCCGCCCGAGCAGCAGGACCGTCCCGTCGGTCCGGGCGCCCCCGTACCCGCCGCCATATCCGGACCGCCGGTCCAGCAGCAGCCCCCGCAGATGGGTCCGCCGCAGCTGCCGTCCGGTGCTCCGCAGCTGCCGGCCGGTCCCGGTCACGGCCCCGGCCCGATGCAGGGCGGCCCGCAGGGCCCGCACGGCCCCGGCCCCATGCAGGGCGGTCCGATGGGTGGCCCGATGGGCGGACCCATGGGCGGCACGATGGGTGGCCAGATGGGCCACGCGCCGCAGATGCAGCAGCAGCAGCAGATGCAGCAGATGCAGCAGCCCGGTCAGGGCCCCGGTGGCGACAGCGCCGCGCGTGTCCTCTCGCTGGCCCAGCAGACCGCCGACCAGGCGATCGCCGAGGCCCGCTCCGAGGCGAACAAGATCGTCGGCGAGGCGCGCTCGCGCGCCGAGGGCCTGGAGCGGGACGCCCGCGCCAAGGCGGACGCGCTGGAGCGGGACGCGCAGGAGAAGCACCGCGTCGCGATGGGCTCCCTGGAGTCCGCCCGCGCCACGCTGGAGCGCAAGGTCGAGGACCTGCGGGGCTTCGAGCGCGAGTACCGCACGCGTCTGAAGTCGTACCTGGAGAGCCAGCTGCGTCAGCTGGAGACCCAGGCCGACGACTCGCTGGCCCCGCCGCGGACGCCGGCGACCGCGTCGCTGCCGCCGTCGCCGTCCATGGCGTCGGCCGGTGCGAGCGCGCCGTCGTACGGCGGCAACCAGACGATGGGCGGAGGCCCGTCGATGGGTGGCCCCTCGTACGGGAACCAGCAGCAGATGTCGCCGGCGATGACCCAGCCGATGGCACCGGTGAGGCCGCAGGCGCCGCAGCCGATGCAGCAGGCACCGTCGCCGATGCGGGGATTCCTGATCGACGAGGACGACAACTGACGGGGGCGGGGCGCGCGGTGAGCGCGTAGCCGTCGGCAGGCTGAGGGCCGGGCCCGGGACACATGTCCCGGGCCCGGCCCTTTTCGCGGGTGGGGGCGGACGGGGTGCGGGGGCGCCTGCGGCGGGCCTTTCCCCCTCCCCGCCCCTTCCCGAAACCGGGCTCCGCCCGGACCTGCGGGGTGGGGACTTCGCCGGGCGGGCGCGGGGGGCACCCGGTCACGGGGGTGGCGCTTGGGGCGGCTGGTCCCCGGCTCGCTCTCTGACCGAGACTGGGCTCTGCCCGGTCGGCCCCGGTGGACAGCCACATACGCCCGCACCTGGCCGGGTACGTCCAAGGGCCCGAGGACCGGGCCAAGCCGGCGCGGGCCAGACCCCGCGGGGGGCGTGCCCTCACGCCGCGTCGGTGGCCCAGCCCTGCCGAGGGTGCTGGCTTGCGTGCCGTTGGTCCTACGGCTGAGCTACGGCCTCGCGCCCGCCGAGGCCCTCCGCGCCCAGGACCGCTCTCCGGGCCCTCCGCAGGCGCCGGGCTCGGTGGTGTTTTGGGAAGGGGCGGGGTGGGAGGAAGCGAAAAGGCCCGGCCCCCCTCGGGGCCGGGCCTTTCAGGAGGGCGTTACGCCTTGCGGAGGTGGAACGTCAGGGACAGGGACTCGTCCGTGAAGGCGGGACCGTAGGTGGAGTCGGCCGGGCCGGTGGCGTAGTCCGTGGAGAGGACCTCGTCCGCGATCAGGGCCGCGTGGGCCGTCAGGGCCTCCGTCGTTTCCGGGGAGTCGGACGACCAGCGCAGGGCGATGCGGTCCGCGACGTCCAGGCCGCTGTTCTTGCGGGCCTCCTGGATCAGGCGGATCGCGTCACGCGCCAGGCCCGCCTTCCGGAGCTCCGGGGTGATCTCCAGGTCGAGGGCCACCGTCGCGCCCGAGTCCGAGGCGACGGACCAGCCCTCGCGCGGGGTCTCGGTGATGATGACCTCCTCGGGAGAGAGGGTCACCTCCTCGCCGTTCACCGACACCGTCGCGGTCCCGGAGCGCAGCGCCAGGGAGAGCGCCGCCGCGTCCGCCGCGGCGACCGCCTTCGCGACGTCCTGCACGCCCTTGCCGAAGCGCTTGCCCAGCGCCCGGAAGTTCGCCTTCGCCGTCGTGTCGACCAGCGAGCCGCCCACCTCCGACAGCGACGCCAGCGAGGAGACGTTCAGCTCCTCCGTGATCTGTGCGTGGAGCTCGGTGGAGAGGGACTCGAAGCCCGCCGCCGCCACCAGGGCCCTGGAGAGCGGCTGGCGCGTCTTCACGCCCGACTCCGCACGCGTCGCCCTGCCCAGCTCCACCAGACGGCGTACCAGCGCCATCTGGGACGAGAGGGCCGGGTCGATGGCGTCCAGATCGGCCGCCGGCCAGGTGGAGAGGTGGACCGACTCCGGGGCGCCCGGCGTCACCGGCACCACCAGGTCCTGCCAGACCCGCTCCGTGATGAACGGCGTCAGCGGGGCCATCAGACGGGTCACCGTCTCGATCACCTCGTGCAGCGTCCGCAGCGCCGCCTTGTCGCCCTGCCAGAACCGGCGGCGCGAGCGCCGCACGTACCAGTTCGACAGGTCGTCGACGAACGCCGACAGCAGCTTGCCGGCCCGCTGGGTGTCGTACCCCTCCAGCGCCTGCGTCACCTGGTCCACCAGCGCGTGCAGCTCGCTCAGCAGCCAGCGGTCCAGCACGGGCCGGTCCGCCGGCGCCGGGTCCGCCTCCGACGGGGACCAGCCCGCCGTACGGGCGTACAGGGCCTGGAACGCCACCGTGTTCCAGTACGTGAGGAGCGTCTTGCGGACCACTTCCTGGATGGTGCCGTGGCCCACGCGCCGCGCCGCCCAGGGCGAGCCGCCCGCCGCCATGAACCACCGCACGGCGTCCGCGCCGTGCTGGTCCATGAGCGGGATCGGCTGCAGGATGTTCCCCAGGTGCTTGGACATCTTGCGACCGTCCTCGGCGAGGATGTGGCCCAGGCAGACCACGTTCTCGTACGACGACTTGTCGAAGACGAGCGTCCCGACCGCCATCAGCGTGTAGAACCACCCACGCGTCTGGTCGATCGCCTCGGAGATGAACTGCGCCGGGTACCGGCTCTCGAACAGCTCCTTGTTCTTGTACGGGTAGCCCCACTGGGCGAACGGCATCGAGCCCGAGTCGTACCAGGCGTCGATGACCTCCGGAACGCGCGTCGCCGTCTCCTGGCACGTCGGGCACGGGAAGGTCACGTCGTCGATGTACGGGCGGTGCGGGTCCAGCGACGACTGGTCCTCGCCCGTCAGCTCCGTCAGCTCGGCGCGCGAGCCGACGCAGGTGAGGTGGTTCTCCTCACAGCGCCAGATCGGCAGCGGCGTGCCCCAGTAGCGGTTGCGGGAGAGCGCCCAGTCGATGTTGTTGTTCAGCCAGTCGCCGAAGCGGCCGTGCTTGACCGAGTCCGGGAACCAGTTGGTGTTCTCGTTCTCCTCGAGGAGCCGGTCCTTCACCGCGGTCGTCCGGATGTACCAGGACGGCTGCGCGTAGTAGAGCAGCGCCGTGTGGCAGCGCCAGCAGTGCGGGTAGCTGTGCTCGTACGGGATGTGCTTGAAGAGCAGGCCCCGGGCGTCCAGGTCCGCGGTCAGCTTCTCGTCCGCCTTCTTGAAGAAGACGCCGCCGACCATCGGCACGTCCTCCTCGAAGGTGCCGTCGGGGCGGACCGGGTTCACCACGGGCAGGCCGTACGCGCGGCAGACCTTGAGGTCGTCCTCACCGAAGGCGGGGGACTGGTGGACCAGACCCGTACCGTCCTCGGTGGTCACGTAGTCGGCGTTGACGACGTAGTGGGCCGGGGCCGGGAACTCGACGAGCGAGAAGGGGCGTTCGTACGTCCAGCGCTCCATCTCGGCGCCCGTGAACGGCTGGCCGGTGGCCTCCCAGCCCTCGCCCAGCGCCTTCTCCAGCAGCGGCTGCGCGACGACGAGCTTCTCCTCGCCGTTCGTGGCGACGACGTAGGTGACCTCGGGGTGGGCCGCCACGGCGGTGTTGGAGACCAGGGTCCAGGGGGTCGTCGTCCAGACCAGCAGCGCGGCCTCGCCCGCCAGCGGGCCCGAGGTCAGCGGGAAGCGGACGAAGACCGACGGGTCGACGACCGTCTCGTAGCCCTGCGCCAGCTCGTGGTCCGACAGGCCGGTGCCGCAGCGGGGGCACCAGGGGGCGACGCGGTGGTCCTGGACGAGCAGGCCCTTGTTGAAGATCTCCTTCAGGGACCACCACACGGACTCGATGTACGAGGGGTCCATCGTCCGGTACGCGTCGTCGAGGTCGACCCAGTAGCCCATACGGGTCGTGAGCTCGGCGAACGCGTCGGTGTGCCGGGTCACCGACTCGCGGCACTTGTCGTTGAACTCGGCGATGCCGTACGCCTCGATGTCCTTCTTGCCGGCGAAGCCGAGCTCCTTCTCGACGGCGAGCTCCACGGGCAGGCCGTGGCAGTCCCAGCCGGCCTTGCGGGCCACGTGGTAGCCCCGCATGGTCCGGAAGCGCGGGAAGACGTCCTTGAAGACGCGGGCCTCGATGTGGTGCGCGCCGGGCATGCCGTTGGCGGTCGGCGGCCCTTCGTAGAACACCCACTCGGGGCGGCCCTCGGACTGCTCGAGGCTCTTGGCGAAGACCTTGCTCTCGCGCCAGAAATCGAGCACGGCGTGCTCGAGCGCGGGCAGGTCGACCTGGGCGGGCACCTGGCGGTACGTCATCGATCTTCCTCCGGCGGATGCTTCTCGTTCCGTCCGGAGGGACGAGAGCGCCGTGCTGCGCGGCTCCCGCGGTACCACCCTCCTTGGCCCCGGGCGCATGGCCCCGAGCCCCCTCATTGGGGCGCGATGCCGGGTCTACTTGCCGCGGGGGCGTCCCGTGGCGTTCTTCCGGCGGCTCCGGGGTGATGCTTCACATCGGGCTCGCCCCCGGGCTCTCACCGTCCCCGGGTCGCTCATGGCTGCGTACGACGCTACTCGTCCCCATCCAAGCCTTTCGCTGGGCCCAGTGTACGGGCCCGGGCGGGGGTCGGCCGACCGCGTTTCGGCGGGGCGTCCCCGGGTCCCGGCGTGACCCGAATGGTCATACGGGTGAGGGCGGGCTCCCGGGGGCCGGTGGGGCGGATTACAGGGCGGGGAGCTGGGCACAACGGATGCAGGCTCGCCTGCCTGGGGCAGGGGCGGGCCCCGACCGGCGGCGTGCCCCGTTGCCGCGGGGCTGGGGTCGATTTATCGTCCCAGCACGATGCGCGAGCAAGATCACAAAATGTGAAGGGGCCGCGACATGGTGGCGAAGAAGACCGCCGCGAAGAAGGTCGCCGAAAAGAGGACGCCCGCCGGGTCGACCGCGGCGGGCGCGACGGCCAAGGACGTGACCGGCAAGAAGAGCACGGTCGCGAAGAAGGCCGCCGCGAAGAAGTCCGCGGCTCCGAAGAAGACGTCGGTGGCGCGGGAGCGCGTCGCGAAGAAGACCACCTCCACGAAGCGCGCGGTGGCCCGGAAGGCCACCGGGAGCGCGGACGCTGCCGACGCGGCCGGCGGGCCGGGGGCGCCGCCCCCGGCCGGGAAGTCGCCTCCGACGTCTCCGTCGCACCCGGGGAAGACTGCGGAGGAGACCGAGGGGAAGAAGGCCGCGGGGAAGAAGGCCACGGCGAAGGCCGTGAAGAAGGCCGTGAAGAAGGCGGTGGCGAAGAAGGGCGCCGCGAAGAAGATCACGGCGAAGGCGCCCGCCAAGTCCGCCGAGAAGAAGACCGCCGAGAAGAAGGCCTCCGCGAAGGTCACGACCGAGAAGACCGCCGCCAAGAAGACCGCCAAGAAGACCGCCAAGAAGAGCGCCGCCTCGGCGAAGAAGGGCCCGTCCGACGGGGAGCCGGCCGAGCAGGCCGGGACCACCGCGCCGACCGAGTCCACGCCCAAGAAGACGCCAGCGAAGAAATCCCCAGCGAAGAAATCTCCAACGAAGAAGTCCGCGGCCAAGAAGTCCGCCGCCAGTAAGACCGCCGAGAAGGCCGCGCCTGCGGCCGTGGAGCAGACGGGAGCCAGCACGGTGGCAGCGAAGAAGACCGTGGACGTGACCACGACGGCCGACCTCGACGCCGAGGGGGGTGCGGCCGCGAGTGCCGTGCCGCCGGCCCGGGCTGCCGGAGAGCTCGCCGTACGCCCGGGCGAGGAGCCATGGACCCCCGAGGAGGTCGCCGAGGCGAGGGCCGAGCTGGAGAGCGAGGCGACCAGGCTCAGCAACGAGATCGCCGCGTCCGAGGCCGCGCTGACGGGCCTCATGCGGGACTCCGGGGACGGCGCGGGCGACGACCAGGCCGACACCGGTGCCAAGAACATCACGCGCGAGCACGAGATCGCGCTGGCCGCCAACGCCCGCGAGATGCTGGAGCAGACCGAGCACGCGCTCCAGCGGCTCGAAGCGGGTACGTACGGACTGTGCGAGATCTGCGGGAAGCCGATTGGCAAGGCCAGGATGCAGGCCTTCCCGAGGGCCACTCTCTGCGTCGAGGACAAGCAGAAGCAGGAGAGGCGGGGTTGAGAGGTCCCGGGTCGGGCCCGGTCCGTACAGGTGTGCCGTACCCTCGTGCACAGTCAGGCACCTAGGTTGAGGGACTCACGTGGCAGAGGCGGAGAGCGTCATCGGTACGCCGGATTCAGCAGGAGCCGACGAGGCCGCGGCGCCGGCCGAGCGCCCGAAGGGCAGGCGCCGGATCGCCGTGCTCTTCGCCGTGGCGACCGTCGCCTATCTCTTGGACCTGGTCAGCAAGATGATCGTGGTGGCCAAGCTGGAGCACCACGAGCCGATCGAGCTCATCGGTGATCTGCTGAAGCTCGCGGCGATCCGCAACCCGGGCGCGGCCTTCGGGTTCGGCGAGGCCTTCACCGTGATCTTCACGGTGATCGCGGCGTCCGTGATCATCGTGATCGCCCGGCTGGCACGGAAGCTGTACAGCCTGCCGTGGGCCATCGCGCTCGGACTGCTCCTCGGTGGCGCGCTGGGCAATCTCACCGACCGGATCTTCCGCGCCCCGGGCGTCTTCGAGGGCGCGGTCGTCGACTTCATCGCCCCCGCCCACTTCGCCGTCTTCAACCTCGCGGACTCGGCGATCGTGTGCGGCGGCTTCCTGATCGTGATCCTTTCCTTCAAGGGTCTCGACCCCGACGGAACCGTCCACAAGGACTGACGTGTCGGTGGCGTCCGGCATACTCGACGGGTGAGTACGAGTCCCGAGATCAGAACCCTGCCCGTTCCCGATGGCCTGGAGGGCGAGCGCGTCGACGCCGCCATCGCCCGTATGTTCGGGTTCTCCCGTACGAAGGCGGCCGAGCTGGCCGCCTCCGGGAAGGTCCAGGTCGACGGCTCGGTGGTCGGCAAGTCCGAGCGCGTGAGCGGCGGCGCCTGGCTCGAGGTGGAGATGCCCGGCGCGGCCGCGCCGGTGCAGATCGTGGCCGAGCCCGTCGAGGGCATGGAGATCGTCCACGACGACGACGACATCGTCGTGATCGTGAAGCCGGTCGGCGTGGCCGCGCACCCCAGCCCCGGCTGGACCGGGACGACGGTGATCGGCGGCCTCGCGGCGGCCGGGTACCGCATCTCGACCTCGGGAGCGGCCGAGCGCCAGGGCATCGTGCACCGGCTCGACGTCGGCACGTCCGGCCTGATGGTCGTCGCCAAGTCCGAGCGCGCGTACACGCTGCTCAAGGCGCAGTTCAAGGAGCGGGTCGTCGACAAGCGCTACCACGCGCTGGTGCAGGGCCACCCGGACCCCATGAGCGGCACGATCGACGCGCCGATCGGGCGGCACCCGAACCACGACTACAAGTGGGCCGTGACGGCGGAGGGCAAGCCGTCGGTGACCCACTACGACCTGATCGAGGCGTTCCGGGCGGCGTCGCTGCTCGACATCAAGCTGGAGACGGGCCGCACGCACCAGATCCGGGTGCACATGTCCGCGCACCGGCACCCCTGTGTCGGCGACCTGACGTACGGCGCCGACCCGACGATGGCCAAGCGCCTGGGGCTGACCCGGCAGTGGCTGCACGCCGTGCGGCTGGGCTTCGAGCACCCGTCGGACGGTCAGTGGGTGGAGTACGAGAGCGGCTACCCGGCCGACCTGCAGAGTGCGCTGGAGAAGATCGCGGCGGAGAGCCAGTGAGCACGGCGTCGACGCCCTCGCCCTCGCCCTCGCCCTCCCCCGCGTCCTTCGTCGTGCGGGAAGCCGTGGACCCGGCCGACCGGGAGGCCTGCTTCGCCGTCCGCAGGGACGTGTTCGTGGTCGAACAGGGGGTGCCGAGCGAGCTCGAGTACGACGCGTACGACGCGACGGCCGTGCACGTCCTCGCGGTGCGTGAGGACGGGCTGCCGCTGGGGACCGGGCGCCTGCTGCGCGGCGCCGACGCGGCCGGCAAGACGGGCGGCGACGAGGGCGTGGGCTCGCTCGGCCGGCTCGCCGTCTCGAAGGCGGCGCGCGGCCTCGGAGTCGGCGTGGCACTGGTCCGGGCGATCGAGGGCGCGGCGCGGGAGCGCGGTCTGACGGCGGTCGACCTGCACGCGCAGACGCAGGCGCTCGGCTTCTACGAGCGGCTGGGGTACGAGGCGTACGGTCCCGAGTTCTTCGACGCGGGCATCGCGCACCGCGCGATGCGCCGGCCCCTTTAGGCCCTGTCGGTGTGCGGAGTGTGATCGGCGTGACCGGCGTCGCAGGGGTGATTCATGGGGATACGGGAAGGCGCGTGGCAGGGTTGAGGCCCTGATCATCGACGTGCCGAAGGGCCGGAGGGCTTCCCCGTGGATCAACTGGCGCTGCTGTTCGTGCTGTTGCTCGGCGCCCTGCTGACCGTACCCCTCGGTGACCGGCTCGGGCTGCCCGCGCCGGTGCTCATGACGGTCGCCGGTGTCGTCCTCGCGTTCCTGCCCTTCGTGCCGAACGTCGACATCCCGCCGGAGCTGATCCTCCCGCTGGTGCTGCCGCCGCTGCTCTACGCCACCGTGCAGCGCACCTCCTGGCGGCAGTTCGCCGCCAACATGCGCCCCATCTTCCTGCTCGCCGTGGCGCTGGTCTTCGTCACGACGGCCGCCGTCGCCGCCGTCGCCAACGCGCTCGTCCCGGTGCTGCCCCTCGCCGCCGCCGTCGCGCTCGGGGCGCTCGTCGCGCCGCCCGACCCGGTCGCCGCCACCGCCGTCGCCGGGTCGCTCGGACTGCCCCGCAGGCTCGTGTCGATCCTGGAGGGCGAGGGGCTGTTCAACGACGTCACCGCCATCGTGCTGTACCACGTGGCGATCGCGGCCGCCGTCAGTGGGACGTTCTCCTGGCCCCGCGCGGTCGGTGAGCTCGTCCTGTCCGCCGTCGTCGCCGTCGTCGTGGGACTCGCCCTGGGCTGGATCACCAACAAACTGATGGGGCTGCTCGACGACGCCACCCTGCAGACCGGCCTGACGCTCCTCGTCCCCTTCGTCAGCTATGTCCTCGCCGAGGAGCTGCTGGGCTCCGGCGTGCTGGCCGTGCTGGTCACCGCGCTCTTCCTCGCCGAGCACGCCCTTGACGCCGACGACGTGATGGGACGGCTCGCCGGGCAGACCTTCTGGCAGATCGTCGACACGCTCGTGACCGGCATCGCCTTCGGTCTCATCGGGCTGGAACTGCACCATGTCTTCGGGCTGGCGGACGGCCGGGAGCTGGAGATGTTCGGCTGGGGAGCGGTGATCGTCGCCGTCGTGATCGGCGTACGGCTGCTGTGGCTGCTGCCCGCGACATGGGCCGCCAAGAAGCTGCACAAGCGCCGGGACTACGACGAGGAGATCCCCACGACCTGGCGGGAGACCGTCGTGATGTGGTGGTCGGGGATGCGGGGCGTGGCCTCGGTGGCGCTCGCCCTCGCCATTCCCCTCCGTACGGACACGGGTGAGCCGTTCCCGGGGCGCGACGAGATGGTCTTCATCGCCTTCTGCGTGATCATGACAACCCTGGTCGTCCAGGGCCTCACCCTGCCGTGGCTGGTGAGGAAGCTCGGCGTGCGCGCCGACACGGACGCCGAGCGGGAACTGGAGCGCGACCTCGCGATCCGCGCCGCCAAGGCCGCCAAGCGCCGGCTCAAGGAGATCGAGGAGGTCGAGGAACTTCCCGAGGAGGTGCAGGAGCGTCTGCTCCGCGGCGCCTTCGACATCGGGGCGCGGATCAGCCCGGACATGCTGGACGAGGAGCGGCGGGCGGCCCTCGCCCAGCGCGGCGAACGGTTCAAGGCCGTGCAGCGCATCCAGCGCGAGATGATGTCGGCCGCCCGCCACGAGGTGCTCTCGGCGCGCAGCGAGCCCGGCGCCGACCCGGAGGTCGTCGACCGGGTGCTGCGGCAGCTGGACGTACGCAGCCTGCGCTGAGGCCCGGAGTCAGCCCCGGCCGGTGCGCGGTGGCTCCCCGTTCTCCTTCGCGGCGGCGTCCACATAGGCGTCGGCGTTGTTGCTGTGGATCTCCGAGGGCCGGGGCGCCCGCATGTCGGGTCCCGCGCCGCCGCGCCGGGGCACCAGCGCGGCCTGCGCCGTCGCGACCCTGGGCAGCGCGTACGGGTGGATCTCGTGGAGCCAGGCGACCATCTGCTCGCGTACGGTGCACCGCACCGTCCAGACGTCGTCCGCGTCCTTCGCGGTGACCACGGCCCGTACCTGCAGGGTGGTGGGCGTCGTGTCGGTCACCGCGAGGCTCCAGTCGCGGCCGTCCCACGCCGCGCAGTCCGCGAGGATGTCCTTGAGCTTGTCGCGCATCTCGGGCAGGGGCGCGGAGTGGTCGAGGTGGAAGAAGACCGTCCCGGTCATCTGGGCTCCGCCGCGCGACCAGTTCTCGAAGGGCTTGCTGGTGAAGTACGACACCGGCATCGTGATCCGGCGCTCGTCCCATGTCCGTACGGCGAGGAAGGTGAGCGTGACCTCCTCCACCACGCCCCACTCGCCGTCCACGACCACGGTGTCGCCTATGCGCACCATGTCGCCGAAGGCGATCTGGAAGCCGGCGAAGAGATTGCCGAGCGTGGACTGCGCGGCCACACCGGCGACGATGCCGATGATGCCCGCGGAGGCCAGCATCGACGTGCCGATGGTGCGGAAGTCCGGGAAGGTCAGCAGCATGGCGGCGACGGCGACCACGGCGACCACGGCGGTCACGATCCGCATGATCAGGGTGACCTGGGTACGGACCCGGCGGACCCGGGCGGCGTCGCGGGTGGTGGACGCGTACCGGGCGTAGGTGGACTCGACGACGGCGGCGACGATACGGGTCACCAGCCAGGCGCCGGCGCCGATCAGTATCAGGGTGAGGAACCGGCCGATACCGGTCTCGTGCTCCTCGATCACCCGCCAGTCGCTCTGCCGGAACAGTCCCCGGAGCAGGCCGGTCAGCAGGACCACCTGGAGGGGCACCCGGCAGCGGCGCAGCAGCTCCCACAGGGGTGTGTCGTGATGCTTGGCGGCGACTCGGCGCAGCATCAGGTCGACGAGCCAGCCGACCGTGAGCGTGAGCAGGACCGAGCCACCGAAGACGGTCAACGGGCGCAGCACGTTATCCATGTCTCCGTCGCTCAATGGCAGGATGACCGGTATGGACATCATGCTCTTCCATTCGGTCTACGGTCTGCGCCCGGCCGTGCACGCGGCAGCCGAACGGCTGCGCGAGGCCGGGCACCACGTGCACGTGCCCGACCTCTTCGACGGTCAAACCGCCGAGACGATCGAGGAGGGTCTGGAGCTCAGGGAGCGGATCGGCAAGGAAGAGCTGCTGAAGAGGGCCATCATGGCCGCCGCGCCCTACTCGGAGCGCGGTCTCGTCTACGCCGGCTTCTCGCTCGGCGCGTCCGTCGCGCAGACGCTCGCGCTGGGCGACGACAAGGCGCGTGGACTTCTGTTGCTGCACGGCACGTCCGACCTCGCCGAGAACGCCTCGGTCGACGAGCTGCCGGTCCAGTTGCACGTCGCCGACCCCGACCCGTTCGAGTCGCACGACTGGCTGACCGCCTGGTACCTGCGGATGCAGAGGGCCGGCGCGGACACCGAGGTGTACCGCTATCCGGGCGCCGGGCACCTCTACACCGATCCCGATCTGCCCGACTACGACAAGGCCGCGGCCGAGCAGACCTGGACGATCGCGCTGGCGTTCCTGGAGAGCCTCTAGCGTGGTGGCCCTCCGGGAGGGTCAGCCCGCGCGGTAGGCGGTCCAGCTGTCGTTCATGCGCGTCACCTGGCCCGTGGTGAACTGGTACATGCAGGCGTCGTACGTGTAGTCCATGAAGTTGTGGATCGGGTCCACACCGGCCTTGGAGGCGCAGGTGTCACGGCCGGTCGGGCACTGGTACGCGGCGCTCTTCTCGGCCGGCGTGTCGGAGACGTAGTCCCCGTTTCCATTGCAGCCGCCCTGGAAGGTGTGGTAGAGCCCCATCCAGTGGCCGACCTCGTGGGTGGCCGTGTCGCCCTCGTTGTAGTTCGCGGCGGAACCGCCGGGCAGTGAGGTGTCGAGGACGACCACACCGTCCTGGGACGGGTTGGAGGCGTACGACGACGGGAAGGTCGCCCAGCCGAGCAGCCCGCCGCCGAGGTTGGCCGTGTAGAAGTTCAGCGCGCCGGCGCCGCCCTTGCGCAGGGTCGACTTCATCTGCTTCTCGGCGGTCGAGCCCGAGGTCAGGTTGTACCAGGAGGCGTTGTCGGTGTAGTCCGTCGCGGCCAGCGTGAACTGGAAGTTGGAGTTGACGTTGCCGGTGCCCTGGCCGGCGTAGGCCGCGTTGAGAACCGCCATCTGGTTGTTGACGGCGGTGGCGCTGAGCTTGCCGGTCGTACCGCTGTGGATGACGTGGAAGTAGACCGGGATGCTCGTGACGGTGGCCGCGTCGAGCGCGTTGCCGCTGAGGCGGCCCTTGGCGCGGGCCGCGTCGAGTCTCTTCTTCAGGTCCGCGTCCATGGCCTTGGCCTTGGCCTCGGTGACCTCGTTGGGCTCGTTGACGTGGGCGCCGCCCGAGGGGCGGGACTCACGGGCCGTGGCGCTCGCGCCCGTGCCCTCGGCGCACTCGTCGGAGGTGGTGCCCGTGGCGGCAGCGGTGGTCGGGGCCGAGGCGGCCGCTACTCCGGTGGGGGCGGAGAGCGGGGCCAGCGCCAGGGATCCGGCCAGGGCTGCCGTACCGAGTATGCGACGTGTCATACGCGGTGAAATTCGGGCAAGAGCACGCATGGTGACTCCTCGCGGGGGGTTTGTGGGAGGGCTTTCCTCGCCACCGCGGGGACATTACGGGGCCATGACAGATCTTGATGAGGAACGATCAGGCCCAATCAATCATGGGGGGAATAGGGACATCCGGAAGAAATTCTCTTGCCCGTTCCGGAGTTTGAGATCTGCACGTAACGAAACCAGCTACCGAGGCGGGTGGTGTGTCCGGATTCGATCGCTCGAACACGCCACCCGCCGTAGTGATGTGATCTCCTGTTAATAGAAGATCAACTGGCTGAAAATCGCCTCTGTCGACCCGTCAGTTCACCGGGCGGTACACCCGCTCGACCTTCTGCGTTCCACTCAGCGTCCGATAAGAGCGGATCCATGCCGCCGTGGCGTCCGGCTTCGCCTTGTCCGAGAGTGTGTAGTAGTCCATCTGCGCCTGGGCCGCCGTGACATCGAGTACGCCGTACCCGTGATGGTCCATGTCCAGCCACTTCACATGACGGTTGGCGGCCTTCACCGCGGTGGCCGCGACCAGCGAGACGGTCCCCGGCGCGACATGCAGGATGTCGTCGAGGTTGTCCGAGGTCACCGACGTCACCACGAACTCGGTGGCCGCCGACGGGGACAGCGGATACGTCGCCGCCTTCACCGGTACGTCATTGGCCCAGGCCATATGGATGTCGCCGGTCAGGAAGACGGTGTTCCGGATCCCCTGTCCGGTGAGGTGCGCCAGCAGCTCCCTGCGGTCGTCGGTGTAGCCGTCCCACTGGTCGACATTGACCGCCAGGCCCTCCTTGGGCAGCCCCAGCAACTCGCCGATCGGCCCGAGCAGATGGGCCGGCACGGACCCGAAGGCGACCGGCGAGATCATCACCGAGGTGCCGACCAGCTTCCAGGCCGAGTCCGAGGAGGAGAGCCCGGCCTTCAGCCAGTCCAGCTGCGCCCGGCCGGTGAGCGTGCGCTCCGGGTCGTCGACCTTTCCGCTGCCCACCGAGGCCTGCTGCGAACGGAAGGTGCGCAGATCCAGCAGATGCAGATCGGCCAGTCTGCCGAAGCGCAGCCGACGGTAGACCGTGCCCTCGGTGGAGGCGCGGACCGGCATCCACTCGAAGTACGCCTGCTTCGCGGCCGCCGCACGCGACGCCCACTCGCCCTCGGTGCCCGGCGTGTGGTTCTCCGCGCCGCCCGACCAGGCGTCGTTGGCGAACTCGTGGTCGTCCCAGATCGCGATGACCGGATGGGCGGCGTGCAGCGCCCGCAGATCGGCGTCCGTCTTGTAGTGGCCGTGCCGGGTGCGGTAGTCGGCGAGCGAGACGATCTCGTGCTTCGGCTCGTGCTGTCGTACGACGTACTTCTCGGCCGGGTAGCCGCCGGTCGCGTACTCGTAGATGTAGTCGCCGAGATGGATGACCGCGTCGAGGTCGGCGCGGGCGGCGAGGTGGCGGTAGGCGGAGAAGTGGCCCGACTCCCAGTTGGCGCAGGAGACCACGCCGAAGCGGACACCGGGCGTGGTGGCGTCGACGGCCGGGGTGGTGCGGGTGCGGCCCACCGGCGAGAGCGTTCCGCCGGCCGAGAAGCGGTAGTAGTAGGTGGTCGCCTGGCTCAGGCCCCTGACGTCGGCCTTGACCGTGTGGTCCGAGGACGCCGTCGCGGTGGCGGTCCCCCGGGCGGTGATCCGGGTGAAGCCCTTGTCCTCGGCGACCTCCCAGGTCACGTCGGTGTCCGGGCCCTTGCCCGAGCCGGGCACGGCGTCGGCGGACGGGGTGACGCGCGTCCACAGCAGGACGCCGTCGGGGAGCGGGTCACCGGAGGCGACGCCGTGGAGGAAGGCCGGCGCCGTGGTGCCGGCGACGGCGGGGGAGGCGGCGGCCGCCAGGACGGGGGCCGCGACGGCGGTGGCGGCAGCGGCCTTCACGACCGTACGGCGGCTGGGTCTGCTGCCGAGGCCCTCGTGAGCAGGGCGTATGTGGGGTATGTGTCGACTGGTCACGGGCAGTCAGATTACTCATGGGTAAGCCGAACGGGCAGGCGAAAACCGGAAGTTCGCCTGCCCGTCGGCCGAGAGAGGTGCCCCATGTACCCCGCTCGTCCCCCAGGATCGCCCCGAAGGGCCTCAGCCCTTGAGGGCCTTGGCGATCGCGGCGTTGTACTGCTCCACCGTCATGGGCGCGTTCTGGGCGCCCTCCGCGGTGATCGTCTTGCCGTCCATCTTCAGCGTCGGCGTGCCGGTCACGCCGCTGTCGTCGAAGGCGGCCGACATCTTCATGGCCCAGGCGTCGAAGGTCCCGTCCTCGACGTTCTTCCTGAACTCCGCGTTGCCCTTGAGCGCGGCGACCGAGTCGGCCACCTCCAGCAGGTAGGAGTCCTTGGCGAACTTGTCCTGGCTCTCCTCCGGGTGGAACTTCGCGGAGTACAGCGCGGCCTTGTACTGGAGGAAGGCGTCGGGGCTGACATTGAGCGCGGCGCCCAGCGCGGAGAGGGCGTTCTTCGAGCCCTCACCCTGGCCGGCGTTGTCGATGAAGGTGGCGCCGATGTACTTGATCTTGTACTTGCCGGCGTCGACGTCCCTCTTCACCGTTTCGCCGACCGCCTGCTCGAAGGTCGCGCAGATCGGGCAGCGCGAGTCCTCGTACAGCTCCAGCGTCTTCTTGGCCGTCGGCTTGCCGATGACGACGGTGGTCCCGTTGGTGCCCGAGGTGTTCTTCGGCGCGGTGACGCCGGTCTGCTTCTTGGCGGCTTCCCAGTGGCCCGGCTTGTTGGCCTGCGTCACGGCGTAGCCGATGCCGCCGGCGACGGCGAGGACACCGACGATCGACGCCCCGACGATGATCTGCCGGCGGGTCCTGTCCTTCTTGGCCTGGCGCTCGCGCTCGGCGCGCAGCCGCTCGCGGGCGGCGGCCTTGTTGGCGTGGCTGTTGCGTGCACTCATGATCGTGTTCTCCGTGGACGTGAAAAAGAGAGAAGAGGAAGGGCGGACCGCGGGTGCGTGGCGGACCGCGGTGCTCAGGCGAGGACGAACCCGGTGCGGGGAGGTCCTCGGCGTCCCACGGAGTGCACGAGGAAGCGGGTACGGGACGGGCGAGGCCGGTCCACCGGCCGCCCACCACGCCGTACGGCCGGGCGGGGCGCGCCGGACAGGGCAGCCACCAGCGACAGGGGCCGGAAGGCGAAGGCGGCCACGGCGCCGGCGAGCCGGACGAGCGCCGTCTCCCCGCGCCGCAGCCAGGCCGTGGCGACCAGGCCGACGGAGACGTGGGCGGCCAGCAGCAGCCAGGGCAGCGCCGGGTCCGGGGAGCTGAGCAGGGCCGCCGCGCCGCTGTCGGGCGCGACCACGCCGGGCAGCGGGGCGCCGACACCGCCGCCGCACAGCACGTCGACGCCGACGGACCGCAGCGAACCCGCCACGGGGCCGCCGGCCGGGCCGTAACAGACGTGTTGGCCGGTGGTGAACACGGTGTCGGCCGCGAGCTCCAGCGGGACGAGCAGCCCCGCGATGGGCCAGAAGCCGCGCTCACGGCCGGCCAGGCCGTACGCCACGGCGAAGACACCGGCCGCCACGAGCGCCACCGTCAAGAGCGGCAGCGGGACCCGGGACAGCAGCACATGGGAGGCGGCGGACAGCGTCACGACCACTGCCGTGAAGAGCGCCGCCCGCAGCCCCCTGAGCCGCGTCCCTGATATGTCCATCGGCGAGAGTGTGCCATGTCCGGCGGTAAGGGGTCCTTAAGAGAATCCTGAGGAAACCCTGAGAAACCCGCCGCTCGGCACGGCTACAGCCCCGGGATCCGCCCGTTGCGGAACAGGTCCACGAAGATCTGGTGATCCGCGCGCGCCCGGGCGCCGTAGCTGTGCGCGAAGTCCACCAGCAGGTCCCCGAAGCCGTCCTCGTCGGCGGCGATCGCCGCGTCGATGGCCCGCTCGGTGGAGAACGGCACCAGCGAGTGGCCGCTCTCGTCGTCCGCCGCCGCGTGCATCGTGGCCGTCGCGCGGCCGAGGTCGGCGACGGTCGCCGCGATCTCCTCCGGGTCGTCGACGTCGGACCAGTCCAGGTCCACCGCGTACGGCGAGACCTCGGCGACCAGCTGGCCGGAGCCGTCCAGCTCGGTCCAGCCCAGCCACGGGTCGGCGTGCGCTTGGAGAGCGCGCTGCGAGATCACCGTGCGGTGGCCCTCGTGCTGGAAGTACTCCCGAACCGCCGCGTCCGTCACATGGCGCGACACCGCCGGGGTCTGGGCCTGCTTCATGTAGATCACGACATCGTTCTCCAGGGCGTCGCTGTTGCCCTCCAGAAGGATGTTGTACGAGGGGAGGCCGGCCGAGCCGATGCCGATGCCGCGACGCCCGACGACGTCCTTCACACGGTACGAGTCGGGGCGGGTCAGGGAGGATTCCGGCAGCGTCTCCAGATAGCCGTCGAAGGCCGCCAGGATCTTGTAGCGGGTCGCCGCGTCCAGCTCGATCGAGCCGCCGCCGGAGGAGAACCGGCGTTCGAAGTCCCGGATCTCGGTCATCGAGTCGAGGAGCCCGAACCGGGTCAGCGAGCGGGCGTCGCGGAGTGCGTCGAGGAGCGGCCCCTCGGCGGTGTCCAGCGTGAAGGGCGGCACCTCGTCGTTCTTGGCGCCGGTCGCCAGCGAGTGGATGCGCTCGCGGTAGGCGGCGGCGTAGATCCGCACCAGCTCGGTGATCTGGTCGTCGCTGAGCGCCTTGGTGTAGCCGATGAGCGCCAGCGAGGCGGACAGCCGCTTGAGGTCCCAGGTGAACGGACCGACGTACGCCTCGTCGAAGTCATTGACGTTGAAGATCAGCCGGCCGTTGGCGTCCATGTACGTGCCGAAGTTCTCGGCGTGCAGATCGCCGTGGATCCAGACCCGGCCGGTGCGCTCGTCCAGGTACGGGCCGCCGTGCCGCTCCCGCTCCAGGTCGTTGTAGAAGAGGCAGGCCGTACCCCGGTAGAAGGCGAAGGCCGAGGCGGCCATCTTCCGGAACTTCACCCGGAACGCCGCCGGGTCGGCGGCCAGGAGCTGCCCGAAGGCGGTGTCGAAGACGGCGAGGATCTCCTCGCCGCGCTCGCCGGCCGTGGGCTGGTGGACCGACATCGCTGGGTGCCTCCTGGTGCAAGCTGTACATGACCGAACGGGACGGGTGCGCGTCCCTCTCCAACGGACGAAGGTACTCGCGAGTGCCCGGCGTCTGTCAGTGGGGCGACGTAGACTTCCACGCTGTCCCCCCAGACTGTCGCCCACTGTTTCCGGAGGCCTCGCACCGTGACCAAGCCGCCCTTCACGCACCTTCACGTCCACACCCAGTACTCCCTGCTGGACGGTGCCGCGCGGCTCAAGGACATGTTCAACGCCTGCAATGAGATGGGCATGACGCACATCGCCATGTCCGACCACGGCAACCTGCACGGCGCGTACGACTTCTTCCACTCGGCGAAGAAGGCGGGGGTGACGCCGATCATCGGCATCGAGGCCTATGTCGCCCCTGAGTCCCGCCGGAACAAGCGGAAGATCCAATGGGGACAGCCGCACCAGAAGCGCGACGACGTCTCCGGCTCGGGTGGTTACACCCACAAGACCATCTGGGCGGCCAACGAGAAGGGGCTGCACAACCTCTTCCGGCTCTCCTCGGACGCGTACGCCGAGGGCTGGCTGCAGAAGTGGCCCCGGATGGACAAGGAGACGATCTCCCAGTGGTCCGAGGGGCTCATCGCCTCCACCGGCTGCCCCTCCGGCGAGGTCCAGACCCGGCTGCGCCTGGGCCAGTTCGACGAGGCCGTGCAGGCGGCCTCCGACTACAAGGACATCTTCGGGGAGGGGCGCTACTTCCTGGAGCTGATGGACCACGGCATCGAGATCGAGCGCCGCGTCCGCGACGGGCTCCTGGAGATCGGCAAGAAGCTCGGCATCCCGCCGCTCGTCACCAATGACTCGCACTACACCTACGCGCACGAGGCGACCGCGCACGACGCCCTGCTGTGCATCCAGACCGGCAAGAACCTCTCCGACCCGGACCGCTTCCGGTTCGACGGCACCGGCTACTACCTGAAGTCCACGGACGAGATGTACGCCATCGACTCCTCGGACGCCTGGCAGGAGGGGTGCCGCAACACCCTTCTGGTAGCCGAGCAGGTCTCGACCGACGGCATGTTCGTCGCGAGGAACCTGATGCCGAAGTTCGACATCCCCGCGGGCTACACCGAGGTCACCTGGTTCCAGGAGGAGGTGCGCCGGGGCATGGAGCGCCGCTTCCCCGGCGGCGTCCCCGAGGACCGGCAGAAGCAGGCCGAGTACGAGATGGACGTCATCATCCAGATGGGGTTCCCGGGGTACTTCCTCGTCGTCGCCGACTTCATCATGTGGGCCAAGAAGCAGGGCATCGCGGTCGGCCCGGGCCGTGGTTCGGCGGCCGGTTCTATCGTGGCGTACGCCATGGGCATCACCGA